>NZ_JBITCR010000006.1:0-256727 GCF_044453405.1 Nocardioides sp. NPDC051685
ACCGGACGATAAGTGCGAGCCATACCGAAGTATTTCGCAGCACACGCCAACCATCACGGACCCGACTCGGCGATTTTCAAATCGCGACAGCCACCTGGACCGAAGCCCACCACCTCAAACCCTGGTCCCAAGGCGGCCAAACGAACGTGGCCAACATGGTCTTGTTGTGTCCCAGAGATCATCGCCGCATCCACGATCCCGACTACACCTATGAGCGGCTCTCGGACGGACGGATCCGGTTCACCAGGGCTGCCCGCACGGGCTGATTCAGAGCGGTCCGCTGGGCTGCTGACGTTGCTGGCCTGGCTGAGGTGTTGGGCGACCCTGGGCTGATCCGACACCATCAGATGGCACCAGAGCTCGGTGCGCTGATTGCTGGTGGACCGCCCGCTCGCGCGACTCCTTCTCGGACCGCTGCTCCGGTCAGTCGATCAGGCGACGTACGTCGGCCGAAACGTCACCCGCGTCGGCCGAGACGTCAGGCACGTCGGCCGAGGCGTCAGGCACGTCGGCCGAGACGTCACCCGCGTCGGCCGAGACGTCAGGTACGTCGGCCGAGACGTCACCCGCGTCGGCCGAGCTGGCAATCAAGTGCCCACTCGGCCGACGCGAGTGACGTCTCGGCAGGCCCGAGATCCCAAGCACCTGCGCGACCCAAGGATTCCGGGCCAGACCGAGAACACCCTCCGTAACGGGTCGGCGGTCATCAGCCCCGAAGAACCTCAGCTGACCGTCCGACCAGTCACAACCTCGGGGTTCTCCGCCAACCACGCGTTCATCTCGTCCTCGCGCATCGCAGTCCACAGCTGGCGCCCCTTGCGGACGTCGAGGTGGACGACACTCTGCTTCCCCTCCCGGCCCAGTCCGGCGACGGGAGCCGTGAAGAACGTGAGGTCCTCGGAGGGCATCCGAGCCAGGTCGAGAGCCAGCCCGCGGAGGTCGCCGCCGGAGAAGCCGGAGTCGACGGTCAGGTGGCGGGTGATGATGTCGAGGAGGTCGTAGGCCTTCTTGGGGTTCTTCGGGTCGACGCTCTGGCGCAGGCCGCGGAGGATCGAGCGCAGGACGTACTGCTGGCGCTTCACCCGGTCCAGGTCGCCGCCGGGGAGGCCGTAGCGCTGGCGAACGTAGAGGAGGGCCTCCTCGCCGCTGAGCAGGTGGGTGCCCTTGGTCCAGGTGCGGTGGCGCGCGGAGTCGTGGACGGTCTCGGGGATGTAGACCTCGACGCCGCCGAGGAGGTCGCCGATCTCCTCGAAGCCGGCCCAGTCGACCCAGGCGACGTGGTCGATGCGTACGCCGGTGAGCTTCTCGACCGTCTGCACGCTGAGCCGCGGCCCACCCTGGGAGAACGCGGCGTTGACCTTGGCCTTGCCGTGGCCGGGGATCCGCACCCACGAGTCCCGTGGGATCGAGACGACCGAGGCCGAGCGGCGGTCCGCGCTGAGATGGAGCAGCATCATCGTGTCCGCCCGCTGCTCACCGGGCGTCCAGGACGCGGTGGCCTCGCTGCCGGTGGTCGCCTCGCCGCCGGTGCGCCCGTCGGTGCCGAGGAGCAGGATGTTCAGCGCACCCGCAGCGTCGCCGGCCGCCTCGGGACGCTCCTCGAGCCCGGCGAAGACATCGACGCTCCGGACCTGCTCGTCGAGCCGGTGGGCGAGATACCACCCGGTGCCGGTGACGGCACCGACGAGCACGACGAACGCGATCCCGATGCCGAGCCAGATGCGCGACTTCTTCATGGCCGTCCTCAGAGGTGGGGGTCGAGGGCGGATAGAGGCTAGTGGTCGCTACTCGCGGTCGTCGAAGTGGTCCTCCCAGGAGCGCCGCAGGATCGTCGGTACGCCATTGGCCAGGGCCGCACGCAGCCCGTCGAGCTGCTCGGAATCGAGAGCGATCCGCGGGAAGGCGCGCCCGACCTCGAGGGCGAAGGCCTGACCGCGTGTGGCCAGGGCCGGCGCCTCGGTGAGGTAGGCAGCGACGTAGGGACGCAGCAGATGGGCCTGCTCGGCGATCCACATCCCCGATGCCAGTGCCCCGAAACGACGGTTGTCGACGCCGGTGGCGAGCATCGCCTCCCAGGCGGCGTCCTTGGCGATGGTCGAAGGGCGGGCGGCGAGGGCCCGGAGCGCGCCGAGGTCGCCTTCGACGGTGCCGTCCCGGTCGCGCTCGGCGGCGATGAAGCGCGCGTCGGCCTCACCGAGCGAGGCGAGACGTACGACCGCCTCCCAGCGTGTGGTCGGCAGCAGCGGGACACCGATCGCGACCCGGTCGGTGTCCAGCCAGTCGCGCAGCATCTGGGCATCGGCGCTGGTCGCGGCCAGGACCGACGCCCAGGCGAGAGCCCGCTGCTCGTCGTCGCCGGAGGCCGCCAGGCCCGCGGCGGCCGCAGCGGCGACCCGCGCGACCGCTCCGGCCGCGCGCGAGGCCGGAATCCGCTGCGGGATCACCACGGACCGGGTCTCCGAGAGCACGCCCTCGATGATGTCCGCCCGGGTCTCCTCGGGCAGGTGGGTCTCGACCAGGTCGAGGAAGTCTTGGGCCGAGAGGTCCCGCGATCGCACCCGGCGGGCGGCTGCGGACCAGAGCACGGCGCGTACGAGCGGGTCCTCGAGCCGGGACAGCCCACCGGAGAGCGCCTCCCACGACCCGGCGTCGAGCCGCAGCGCGGCGAAGGTCTCGCCGCCGGCGTTGGGCACGATGACGAGACCGGCGAACTCCGGCAGCGGCACGGGCTCGGCGCCCAGCTCGACCCGCTTGCGCCCCACGAGCCGGAGCGAGGAGTCGTAGGCGGCGACCGTGAACGCGTGCGGCCGGCTGCCCTCGCGCTCCAGGACCGGTACGTCCCCGTCGCGCCGCACGGACACCGTGTCGAAGCCGGGCTGCCGCAGCCAGGCGTCCACCCAGCCGCGTACGTCCTTCGACGAGCTCGCCGCGAGCGACCCGACGAAGTCGGCGAGGGTCGCGTTGGCGAAACGGAAGCGGGTCAGGTGACGGTTGACCCCGGCCATGAACTCCTCGTCACCGAGCCAGAAGGCGAGCTGCACCAAGCAGGCGCCGCCCTTTGCGTAGGAGATGCCGTCGAAGATGGTGGCGGCGGTGTCCACGTCGGGTACGTCGACGGCCAGCGGGGCGACCGGATGGGTCGAGCGGCGGGCATCGGAGCGGTAGCCCCACGGCTTGCTCCCGATCTCCACCTCGACCCGCAGGTCCGAGAAGCCGGCGCCGGCCTCGGCGACCCGGTAGCCCATGTAGTCGGCGAACGACTCCTGCAGCCAGGTGTCCTCCCACCAGGTCATCGTCATCGAGTCGCCGAACCACATGTGCGACATCTCGTGGGCGATGATCACCGCGCGGATCGCGCGCTGGGTGTCGGTGATCGCCCCGCGCGGCAGCAGCTCGTCGCGGTAGGTCACGCACCCCGGCATCTCCTGGGCGCCCCAGTTGAGACCGGGCACGAAGACCTGGTCGTAGGAGTCGAAGGGGTAGGGCTCGTCGATGAGGTCGGCGTAGTGGTCGAAGCACGCCTCGGTCGTACGCCGCAGCTCGGCCGCGTCCCGATCCAGCTCGGCTGCCAGCGAGCGCCGGGCATGCCAGCCGAAGTCGAGCCCAGCATGGGTCCACCGCACCGAGTGCCACGGCCCGGCGGCGACGACCAGCAGCGCCGGCGGGATCGGGGGAGTGGCCGCGAAGACCCAGCGACCCGCGTCGTGGGACACGACCGCGCCGTTGCCGAGAACGGTGTCCTCGGGAGAAGCGGTGACCGCGACCGCGAACGAAGCCTTCAGGTCGTTCTGGTCGAAGCAGGCGAAGACCTTCGAGGCGTTGTCCATGCCCAGATAGGCCGCCGCATAGCGCGACCCGTCGGCGGGGTCGGTGAAGGTGTGCATCCCGTCGCCGTCGGTCGTGTAGGGCAGTGTCGCGGTCACCTCCACCTCGTTGACCTTCTCGTCGGAAAGCAGCCCGGCGAGGCTCACCCGCCCCCCGTCGTACGCGGCCTCGACCACCTCCCCGTTGACGATCAGCGACACCGAGAGCGCGCCCTTCAGCTCCAGGAACGTCTCGGGCGCCGAGGAACGGAACCGGACCCGGGTGTGGCTCCGGAAGGTCTCGAGACCGGTGAGGTCGAGATCGAGGGAGTAGGAGACGGCGCTGAGCACGCCGGCCCGGGCGCGGGCCTCGTCGAGTGTGAGGGACACGACCTCCAACGTACGTCGTCGCAGGTCAGCACGCGCGCGCATTTCGCTGTGAGCGTGATCCGGGGATAGTCTGTGGCAGTTGCCTCGGCGAGGGAGCGCCTCGCGCTCCGTGATCGACAAGGTGGACGTCTCTTCGCAGAGACGCCGTGCCTTCGTCGCACGGCCTTCGTTGGACCTGCCGGGCGCCATTGACGTCAGCACCACTCATCGAGGAGTTCAACGCATGTCCAGCGAGAAGATCGTCGCCGAGAAGCGCACCGAGTTCGGCAAGGGTGCCGCTCGCCGCATCCGCCGTGAGAACAAGATTCCGGCGGTCGTCTACGGCCACGGCGCCGACCCGATCCACCTGACCCTGCCGGGCCACGCCACCATGATGGCGCTCAAGAACCACGGTGCCAACGCGCTGCTGGAGCTCGACATCGACGGCAAGACGCAGCTCGCGATGACCAAGCAGGTCCAGGTCGACGACGTCCGCCGCGTCATCGAGCACGTCGACTTCGTCGCCGTCCGCGCCGGCGAGAAGGTCACCGTCGACATCACCGTCCACGTCACCGGCGACGCCATCTCCGGCACCATGGTCGTCACCGACGCCAACACCCTGACCGTCGAGGCCGAGGCCACCCACGTGCCCGAGAGCATCGAGGTCAGCATCGAGGGTCTCGAGGCCGGCACCCAGATCCTCGCCGGCCAGGTCGAGCTGCCCAAGGGCACCACGCTGGTGACCGACCCGGAGACCCTGGTCGTCAACATCACCGAGGCCCGCACCATCGAGGAGCCCGCCGCTGACGAGGCCGCCGAGGGCGAGACCGGGGAGTCCGCCGAGGCTGAGGCCGCCGGCGCCGAGTGACTTCGGACTCGGTGACCGACGGCGTCTGGCTGGTCGTCGGCCTGGGAAACCCCGGGCCGACCTATGCCGGTCACCGTCACAACATCGGCTATCTCGTCACCGACGAGCTGGCCAACCGGCTGGACGGCAAGTGGCGTGCCCACAAGTCCGGCCGTGCTGACGTCGTGGAAGGGCGCCTCCGGGGTACGACCCCGGGGGTGCCCGGACCACGCGTCGTGCTCGCCCGTTCGCGGACCTACATGAACGAGTCCGGCGGGCCGGTCAAGGCGCTCGCGACCTTCTACAAGGTCCAGCCCGACCACGTCATCGCCATCCACGACGAGCTCGACATCGCCTTCGACACGATGCGGGTCAAGCTGGGCGGGGGCGACAACGGCCACAACGGCCTCAAGTCGATGCGGTCCTCCTTGGGCACCGGCGACTTCCACCGGGTGCGCGTCGGCATCGGCCGCCCGCCCGGGCGCCAGGAGGTGCACGACTTCGTGCTCTCCAACTTCTCCAGCACCGAGCGCAAGGTGCTGCCGTTCGTGGTCGACACGGCCGCCGACGCGATCGAGACGCTGATCACCGAGGGCCTGGAGAAGACCCAGCAGAAGTTCAACTCCTAGGACTGATGTAGGACTGGTGCGGCCGCAGATACCGGTCGTACGCCGCGACCGCGGCCAGCTGGGAGCCGACCCCGAACTTCCGCAGGATCGCCTTCACCTGCGTCCGCACAGTCGTCTGGGCGACCCCGAAGCGAGCCGCGATCTCGGCGACGCTCGCCCCGTCGTAGAGGAGCTCGAGCACTTCGTGCTCGCGCACGGTCAGCGAGGCGACGAGGTGGCGCATCCGCTCGCGCTCGTCCCGCATCAGATGCCACTGCGCGATCAGGCCCTCGACCTCCGACGGGGAGTGCCCCGGGCGTCCCTCGGCGGCGTCGCGAAGCGAGGCCTCGATGGTGTCGGAGTCGGTGTCGGCGGGCAGCACCTCGACCGCGCCGGCCTCGATCAGCGCACCCCACAGCCCGCCGCGCGCAGCCGTGGTGAGGGCCACCCCGGGCAGGCGTACGCCGCGCACGAGCGCACACACCCGGTCGAGATGTGGCCAGTCGTCGAGGTCGGTGACCACCAGCCAGGTCGCCGGGTCACCGAGGAGCAGGTCGGCCGGGTCCGCGTCGGTGGCAGCGGTCGCCGTCACGGTGATGCCACGCTCGTCGAGCGCTACCGTCACCGCATCGAGGGTCATCGTCTCGTCCGCTGAGACAGCGACCCTGAGTCGTGCGGTCGAGCCTGTCATGTCTGCCGCGCCGTTCGGTCGTCCGGGGCCCCGCCAGATCTCCCGGAGGGTATCGACATTCTGGCTGGTCACAGGCGGGGGTCGGGAACCTGTTCTACACTGCCCCAAGTTTGGGGATGACCTGGGACAACGCTTCCCGCAATGTAGGTTGTGGACGACCTCGAAATTCTTTGACTCCTCAATTCTCGGTATTGGCCTGGAATGGGGTCACGAGGCGATACGGTGCTCATTACGTTGCCATTAGTGAACGTTTGGTCACAACATTCAAATTGGGACGGCCCGACAAGCTCGGGCTGGGGGAGCAGGGTCTGGACACGGCCCGTCTCGGGACTCATACCTCACTGGCCGACCCGTCCTGGGGAGCAGTATGTCTACGTCCATTTTCACGCGGGTCAACTCGGGTTGGTTAACCACCGCCTATGCAACCACCACCGCCGTGTTCATCGGCGTCCAGAGCTTTCTGATCGCGGTCCTTCAGGGCCCTTGGGTCTCCTTCCATACCCACGGAGCAATCCTCTGGGTCCTCCTCACGGTCATCGTCATCGCCACCTCGCTCGCGGCCGCCGCCGCTCTCCTGCTCGGTGGCGTGCGCATCTACCGGCGCGTGTGCGCGGCAGAGGCGAAGGCGGCCGACGAGATCTACCTCGACCTGCTCAGCGCGCGGGAGACGCAGCGTCTCCATCGGGCCCGGATGCACGAAGTGACCTCGACCCTCGCCGGTGTTCGCTCGGCCAGCGAGCTGCTGTGCAACTCCGACACGCTCGACCCGGAGCGTCGCGTCGCGATGTTGACCATGATGGGCAGCGAGCTCAGACGCCTGGAGCGCCTCGTCCGGGCCCACCGCAACGGCGCCGACACGATGCCGATCGACACCGGAGTGATCGACGTCGACGCGGTGATCCACAACCTCGCCCTGGCCTATGAAGCGGGCGGCACGACGGTCATCCACGAGCCCAGCAACGCGCTCGCCGCCGGCAGCTCGGACGCGGCCTCGGAGATCGTCAACATTCTTCTCGACAACGCGGCCAAGCACGGCGCCGGCGCTGTCGACGTCACGGTCCGGCACGAGCCGGGCGAGTCCGGTCACCTGGTCGTCATCGAGGTCTCGGACGACGGCGCAGGGATCGCCCCCGAGGTCCGTGACCGAATCTTCGAGTGGGGCGTCCGCGGGCCGGACTCGGCCGGCCAGGGGATCGGTCTCAACGAGGCCCGCACCGTCGCTGAGCGGATGGGCGGCTCGCTCCGTCTCGCCGCCGCGGAACGTACGACCTTCGTGGTCACTCTTCCCAGTGCAGTCATCGAACGCTCCGAGACCGGGGCTGAGCAGGAAGGCGCCTCCAATGACGTTGTCGCCGCGTAGCCAGTATCGAGTCGTCATCGTCGAGGACCACGTCCTCTTCGCCGAGTCGCTCGAGCTCGCCGTCTCGATGGAGGGATACGACGTACGTCGGATCCCGATGCCCAGCGAGCCCGTCTCCACCGCCACCATGGTCTCCGTCGTGCTCCGCAACAAGCCGAAGGTCGTGCTCCTCGACCTCGACCTGGGGCGCTACGGGGACGGCGTACGGCTCATCGAGCCGCTCGCCAAGGCCGGCGTCGACGTCGTCGTGGTGACCGGTGCGATCGAGGAGGCGCGCTGGGGCCAGGCGCTGCGCAACGGCGCCCGCACGGTGCTGTCCAAGTCGCGCCCGCTCGGCGAGATCCTCGGCACCGTCCGGCGGCTCTACCAGGGCGCCTGCGTGCTCGCGGTGAACGACCGCGAGCGGCTGATCCGGATCTGGTTCGAGCGCCAGCACGAGGTCGCCGAGCTGAGCCGCCGCATCGAGCTGCTCACCAAGCGCGAGTCGCAGGTGCTCGGCCACCTGATGCTCGGCCGCACCGTCCACGAGATCGCCGTCATCGGCGTGGTCTCCGAGGCGACCGTGCGCACCCAGGTGAAGTCCATCCTCGCCAAGCTCCAGGTCACCTCCCAGATCGCGGCGGTGGGTCTGGCCCACCGTCTCGGCTGGCGCTCCCCGCAGTCGCTGGAGTGAGCCGACTGGTCTGGACCACCGGGCTCCGGTTCCCTCATTTGGTCTAACCGGACCCCGATCGGTCCCCAACGACCGCTTTCTTCCCGCATTGTTCTGGCATGAACTAGCGTCCGGGCGCCCAGCAGCCATGGGGGAGATGAATGACGATAGAGCTGGCGTCGGTGGAGACAGTAGTCCCGCTCGACATCAACCGCCGGAGGGTGTCCGCCAAGGCACCCTCTCTTCGGTTGCAGGCCTCGATGGTCGACGGACTCGCGCTGATGATCCTCGCTCCGCTGATCGTGGGACAGGAGGTCGTCCACGCGCTTGTGTGGGGACTGCTCTGGGGTCTGGCAACCAGGATCACCGCGCCGAAGATCCTGCCCGGCGCCGAGCGCCTGCGAGCGACGGTCTCGGGGGTCTTCAAGGCGTTCATGGCGATGAGCATGGCGACCTGGCTCCTGGGTGCGGTGATCGATCTGCCGCAAGGGCAGCTGGTCGTGCAGACGATCCTCGGCCTGGTGACCGCGCTCGCGTTCCGGGTGGTGGGCTACATCTTCAGCTCGCGGCCGCGCACGCCGCTGCGAGTCGTCGTCGTGGAGGCGGCGCATGACCACGGGGTGATCCCGGAATGGACCCACCGGCTCAGCGGCGGCCTGATGGAGGCGGCGGCGGTCTGCCGCGCCGACGGGCTCTCGGGAGCGATCGCCTCGGCCGAGCCTGACGCCGTGCTGGTCGTTCCCGGGCCCGACCTGGCCGGCCGCGAGATCCAGCGGCTGGCCTGGACGAGCGAGTCCTTCGGCCTGCCGCTCCTGGTCAGCACCCGGATGCAGGACGTGACCCCGCAGCGTACGTCCTCGATGCGGCTCGGCTCGATGACCCTCCTCTACGTCGACGAGGCCCTTCGGGCGCGGCTGACCCGGGTGGCCAAGTACGTGTGGGAGTGGCTGGCCGCGGCGGCCGCCGTAGCGGTGCTCGTCCCGGTCTTCGTCGTCGTGGCGATCGTGATCAAGCTCGACTCCTCGGGCCCGGTCTTCTTCCGGCAGGTGCGGGTGGGCCGCAACGGCAAGCAGTTCCGGATCTGGAAGTTCCGCACCATGGTCGTCGACGCCGAGTCGCTGCTGCGTACGCTCGACCACCGGCCCGGCCACGTCCTCTTCAAGCTCCGTGCGGACCCGCGGGTGACCCGGGTGGGACGTGTGCTGCGGAAGTACTCCCTCGACGAGCTGCCGCAGCTGTTCAACATCGTGCTGGGCCAGATGTCGCTGGTCGGGCCCCGGCCTGGGCTGCCGAGCGAGGTGGCGATGTACGATCGGGATTCTCATCGCCGACTCGCAGTTGCTCCCGGTCTGACCGGGCTGTGGCAGGTCTCGGGGCGTTCGGACCTCTCCTGGGAGGACACGGTCCGGCTGGACCTGGACTACGTCGACAACTGGACACTTCTGCGAGACTTCGGGATCGTCGTTCGTACGGTAAAGGCTGTTGTGCGTGGATCTGGTGCCTACTAGGGAGTAACCCCTACACTCCCAGGCCGTTGTGTGTGAGCAACCCAACACGAATGAACAACTGGATCCTCGACGGGAACGTCCCCCATGCAAACCTCCCCCCACCCCATGATTGCCGGCCGTTATGAGCTGCACCGCCTGATCGGGCGAGGCGGTATGGGCGAGGTATGGCAGGCGATGGACCTCACCTTGCAGCGCTGGGTCGCGGTCAAGGTCGTGAGGACATCGGCCGACCCGACGATGATCGAGCGGTTCCGGCGCGAGTCGCTCTCCACCGCGGCCGCCAGCCACCCCGGAACCGTGCAGGTCCACGACGCCGGGATCGAACGCACCGGCAACGGGCCGATGGCCTTCCTCGTCATGGAGCTGCTGGCCGGCCCCGACCTCGGCGAACGCCTCCGCTCGCGCGGCCCGCTGATCGCCCGGGAGGCCGGCGAGGTCATCGTGCAGGCCGCGCGTACGCTCGCTGCGGTGCACGGCCAGGGCATCGTCCACCGCGACATCAAGCCGTCGAACCTCGTCTACGACGCCGACCGCCGGATCCGGATCGTCGACTTCGGGATCGCTCAGCTCGCCCGGCTGGGCGACCAGCGGCTGACCTCCACCCACGACGTCGTCGGGAGCCTCGGCTACCTTTCGCCCGAGCGTGGCTCGGGTGGCGAGGTCGGGCCGCCGAGCGACATCTACTCGCTGGGCTGTGTCTTCTACGAGATGCTCACCGGTCGCACGCCCTACTCCGGCGGTGCTCCGGCGACGATGGTCTACCAGCACGCCACCGCACCGATCCCGCGGGTCAGCGGCGTGGTCCAGGTGCCGGGGATCATCGATGACCTGGTCGCGATGATGATGGCCAAGGAGCCCAGGCAGCGGCCGAGCGCGCAGGACGTCGTCGCGGTGCTCACCGGCTCGGGTCCGCTGCCGGTCTTCGACGCGCAGGTGCCCACGCCGCGCACGACGCACGCGTCCGGTCCGATCAGCACTTCGGGTGCCTTCAATGCGTACGCCGGGAGCGGCTCGTTCCCCGCGGCCGGTGCCACCGGGTCGACCGGCGGGTTCTCGAGGATCGGCGCGAGCGGCCCGATCCCGACGGGTGGGGCGCGGGCGGCGAAGCCCTCCGGCGCCAACCGCACGCTGAGCGTCCTGCTCGCGGTGGCCCTGCTCGGGGTCGCGGTCGGTGGCTGGATGACGTTCGCCGCCTTCGGGAGGTCCGGCGAGACGGCCCGCGCCGCCGCGCTCAGCGAGGCGCTGCCGGAAACCGTCGAGCTCGCCGTCGACGTGATCTTCGAACGCGACGCCCTGGAGCCGGTCGCGCAGGCGCCGGTCAACGTACGCTCCACCTACCTGCACACCACCGACGTCGCGGTCGAGGAGTGGCAGACGGCCGCGGCCGAGATCGACGTCGACGGTGACCCCGGGCTGCGCACGCTCCACCACGACATCACCGAGGTGCTCAAGGACTTCGAGCTCTACCGGGTCGAGATGCAGGAGGGTGACCGGGCCGCCCAGGACGCCGCCCGCGAGGTCTACACCGGCCTGGCCGACAACCTGCTGATGCTCGCGGCCCAGGTGCCGGAGCTGGAGGACGACCAGACCGGCGACCAGCTCCGCAACCTCAGCAACCTGAGGGCGGCCGCGGACGCGTTCAGCATCGAGCGCGAGCTCATGGTGGTGGCGCTGTCCGAGGGCGAGATCGACACCAAGTCGGTCAAGGAGCTCACCGATGCCGAGGCCGCCTGGGTGAAGGCGTCATCGGCGTTCTACTCGGGTGCCTCACCCGAGCTGCAGGCCGACCTCGACCGGGTCTCGGACGGCACCTTCGACAAGGGCTCCGGCGCGACGATGGTGCAGCGTACGGTCCGCGACGTCGCCGCCAAGGGCAGCATCGACGCGGTCGACAAGGAGCTGCGGGCGTCGTCGAAGGGCGAGCCGATCGTCCGCACCTGGTCCGACGGCGCCGTGGAGTACATCCAGAGCCTTCGCGAGGTCATCCTGGCGTCGACCGAGACGATGGCCGACGCAGTCACCGACGAGCACGAGCGTGCCAAGACCGGGCTGATCCTGCGTGCGGTGCTCACCGGGGTGGCGCTGGTCGCCGCGATCGGGCTCGGAGTCGGGCTGGGCCTTTCTCGGAGCCGGCGGGTCTCTCGATAGAGTGCCGCGGGTGACTTTCGAAGCAGGAGTGCCCACGCCCGAGATCCTCGCCTCCGACCACCTGCTCGCCGCCTGGCTGGCCGAGACCGCCGGCCGACGGCTGCTCGAGGTGCGCGCCACCTCCGGCCTCGAGGGCAAGGAGCTCAAGGACGCCGGTGACCTGGCCGCCCACGAGCTGCTGATGGAGCTCGTCGCCGAGCACCGGCCGGAGGACGGAGTCCTGTCCGAGGAGGGCAAGGACTCCAAGGAGCGGCTCACCCAGGACCGGGTCTGGATCATCGACCCGCTCGACGGCACCCGCGAGTTCTCCGAGCCCCCGCGCGACGACTGGGCCGTGCACGTGGCCCTGTGGGCCTCCTCCAACGGCGGCGAACTGATCGCCGGTGCGGTCGCGCAGCCGGCGCTCGCGGACGCGTCCCTGCAGAGCACCTTCCACACCGGTGCGGCCCCCGTCGTGCCGCCCTCGACCTCGCCCCGCCCCCGGATCGCGGTCTCCCGCAGCCGCCCGCCGGCGTTCGTCGAGGCGCTGGCCGAGGAGCTCGGCGCCGAGCTGGTGCCGATGGGATCGGCCGGCGTGAAGATGATGTCGGTCGTGCGTGACATCTCCGACGCGTACGTCCACGCGGGTGGGCAGTACGAGTGGGACTCGGCCGCTCCCGTGGCGGTCGCTGCCGCTGCCGGGCTGTTCACCTCCCGCATCGACGGCTCGCCGCTGCGCTACAACCAGGACGACGTCTACCTGCCTGATGTGATCGTGTGTCGTCCTGAGCTCTCCGAGCAGATCCTGTCGTTCATCAAGCGGCATGGGGTTGAGTAGGTTCATCGTTTGTCGCGACTGCGTTTTGCGCGACTGTGGGCCGCCGACCCGATCTCGAGGGTCTTCTCGACCTGATCCGGAGTAAAGGACGGCCTGCGGCCGCCGGCTTCGCCGGTCGCCTTCGGCGATCCTTGACACCGGACCACGTCGAGAAAAACTTGGCTGGCTATCGGGGCGGCGGCCCCGATGTGGCCGCGGAACAGTGACTTCACGGGCGAGGGCTGTTCCGTGGGGTGAACGAAAATTCATTCACCCGCCACTCCGAGCAGCCCCGGCCGCGCGTGAACGAAAATTCATTCACCCGCCAACTCCACCAAGCCGGAGCCGTCCACACCTGAACGAAAATTCGTTCACCCAACGGACCACAAGCCCCTACCCAACCCACATCACCGCGCCAGACCCCTGCCGCCGACCCGATAGCCAGCCAAAAATTCTCAGCGACGGCCGGTGTCAAGGACCGCGAAGCGGCCGGCGAAGCCGGCGGCCGCAGGCCGTCCTTGACTCCGGACGCCGCTGAGAACACCCTCCCGTAACGGGTCGGCGGCAAACACCAACCACAAAACACACCGACCCGCCGGCGTGCAAGAACAGAGAACCGCAGACCTCAGGCGTCGACCAACAGGTCCTCGAGCGACTCCAGGCTCTGCCGCGCGTACCCCTTCCACATCCACCCGAACACAGGCATGGCGAACGAGGCGGCAGCAGAGGTGGGGGTGACATCCCACGACCAGGTGATCCTGGTGCCCGTGCCGGCGGGAGCGAAGGACCAGCGTCCGGCGGCGTGACCGACAAGGAGCTTGAGCGGGCCGGAGAGCGGGGTGATCTCGTAGGAGAACGAGGTCGGGGCGTCGACTGCCGTCAGGGTCTCGCGCATGCTCGCGCCGTCGGCGAGGACGATCGTGCGGGTCTGCCCGGCGGCGTCCCAGGCGCCGGCCTGGTCGCGGACCTCGGCGATCGGGCCGATGGCGGCGTACCGGCGATCGAAGAGCTTCGGGAGCGGGGCCGGGAGGACGCGGGCAAGAGCGGTCTCGTAGGCGACCGGGACCGCCCGGGAGGACTCGAGATGCAGCGCTTCTGGGTGCTGGGTCATGCCTACGAGCATGGCAGTAGCGTGATCGCCGTGGTTGAGCAGATCGAGATCGAGACATCGGACGGCATCGCCGAGGCATATCTGGCCCGGCCCGAGGGCGAGCCGAAGGGCGGTGTTCTCGTCTACATGGACGCCATCGGTCTGCGGCCCCAGCTGGCCGAGATGGTCGAGCGGGTCGCCTCCTGGGGCTACGTCGTGCTCGCGCCCAACGCGTTCTACCGCGACGGCAGCGTGGCCGAGCTGGCGCCGACCGCCGACCTGCGCGATCCGGTGGCGAGGGATGCGTTCTTCGCGGACGGCGCGATGGCCCGGGTCCGCAGCCTCACTGTGGCTCGGCTGGCGGTCGACATCTCGGCGTACGTCCAGACCCTCCGGTCGTACGTCTCCGGCCCGCTTGCGACTCACGGCTACTGCATGGGCGCGCGGATCGCGGTGCGGACCGCGGGGCGGTTCCCCGACGAGTTCGTCGCGGTCGGCGGGTTCCACGGCGGCGGGCTGGCCACCACGGACGAGGCCTCACCGCACACCTGCATCGCCGGGACGAGGGCGGAGTACTACTTCGGCCATGCCGACCACGACCGTTCCATGACGCCGGAGAACGTCGCCGAGCTCGGCAGGGCGCTCGACGAGGCCGGGGTCGTCTCCACCAACCACATCTATCCCGACGCCCCGCACGGCTACACGATGGCGGACACCTCCTCCTACCAGGAGGCCGGAGCGGAGCGGCACTTCGCCGATCTCGAGGCCCTCTACGCCCGTACGATGGCGTGATGGCTGGATCGATCGCTGGACCGGTGCTGGTCGTGATGGGTGTCTCGGGCTCGGGGAAGTCGACCATCGGGGCCGCGATCGCGGGCAGGCTGCGGGTTCCGTTCGAGGATGCCGACGACCTGCACCCGCAGGCCAACATCGACAAGATGACCGCCGGGATCGCGCTCGACGACGATGACCGCTACCCGTGGCTGGAGGCCGTCGGGGAGTGGCTCGCCAGGCACGCGGACCGCGGCGGGGTGATGAGCTGCTCGGCGCTGAAGCGGAAGTATCGCGACCAGCTCCGCCGGCACTGCGCGGAGGTGACCTTCCTCCACCTGGAGGGCACCCGCGAGGTGATCGCGAGGCGTCAGGCGAGCCGGCCCGGCCACTTCATGCCGGCCTCGCTCCTGGACAGCCAGTTCCGCACGCTCGAGCCGCTCGAGCCGGACGAGGCCGGGATCGCCATCGACGTCGACCAGCCGGTCGACGCGATCGTCGAGGAGTACGCACGCCGGGTCGGGGCCTAGCGCCGAGAGGCGGCCGACACGCGCCCATCTCGGGTTGGGCACTGCGTGCCGGCCGCGGCCACACCCGGGTGAGGGACCAGCGGGCGGGCCCACTTTCGACGGTAGCCCAGGATCCCCCCTGAGGTACAGGGGGGATCGGCTATCGCTGCAGGTCAGAGCGTAAAAAGACGTCCGGAACCTCGGACGCCTTCGAGGTGAACTCCGGGGCCCGCTTCTCCAGGAACGCCGCGACGCCCTCCTTGCCGTCGCCGATCGAGGCGTAGAACATCGCCAGCGAGTCGGACAGGTGCGCCTCGACCGGGTGCCGGGCGGAGGCGTTGCGGGTGATCAGCTGGCGGACGAGCGCGGTGCCGACCGGCGACCGGTTCTTGGTGAACCTCCGGGCCAGGTCGATGGCGGCGGGCAGCAGCTCGTCGGGCAGGTGGATGCTGCGGATCAGACCGCCGTCGAGAGCCTGGTCGGGGTCGAGGATCTCGGCGGTGTAGAGCCACTCCAGCGCCCGCGGGACGCCCACCACCCGCGGCAGGAAATAGGAGGAGCAGGCCTCCGGGACGATGCCGAGCTTGCCGAAGACGAAGCCGATCTTCGCCTTGGAGGAAGCCAGGCGCGCGTCCATCGCGCACAGCATCGTGGCGCCGATCCCGACCGCCGGACCGTTGACCGCGGCGATCACCGGCTTGGGGAGCGCGTGGATGGCGAGGGTGACCTTGCCGCCGGTGTCGCGTACGCCCTCGGCGTACTCGGGGTGCTTGGCCGGGTCGGCCAGGTGCTCGGCGAGCCTCTCGGGCGTCGGGTGCAGGGACTCGTCGAGGCCGAACACGTTGCCCTCGGCCGAGAGGTCCATCCCCGCGCAGAAGGCCCGTCCGGCGCCGGTCACGACCACCGCGCGCACCTCGTCGGCCATCGCGTCGGTGGTGAAGACCTCCTCCAGCTCGCGGGCCATCGTCACCGTGAACGAGTTGAGCGCGTCCGGGCGGTTGAGGGTCAGCAGCGCGATGCCGTCTGCGTCGACATCGAAGGTCAGCGTCTCGTAAGCCATGGGTCACAGTCTGTATCGACTGCGTTCGTCTGCGGAAGGGTGGGTCCAGCGGTGACCTTTGGGTACTGTCGAAAGTCAGTACATCCTCGACTGGGCGGCAACTACCGTGGTGGGCGTGAGTCTGCTGCGCCGGCCCCGGGCCCTCGAGTCGATCCTGGCGGGCCTTCTGGTCGTGGCGGTCGGGGCCGAGCACCTCTACATGAGCGGTGCCGGTCACCCGCAGTGGTCGGGCTGGTCGGCGTTGGTGGGTGTGCTGGGGGTGGCGCTCGCGATGTGGGTCCGCCCGCGGCATCCGGCGGTCGCGGTGGCGCTCGTGTCCGCGCTGGTCGGCGGCACGGTGGTGGTCAACGACGGCTGGATCCTGATCAGCTACGTCGCGTTCGCCGTCGTGGTGAGCTTCCTGGTCGGCAGATGGGCCGAGCAGGTGTGGCCGCCCGCGGTCGTGGCGGCGGTCGCCGTGG
This sequence comes from Nocardioides sp. NPDC051685, assembly GCF_044453405.1. NCBI lineage: Bacteria > Bacillati > Actinomycetota > Actinomycetes > Propionibacteriales > Nocardioidaceae > Nocardioides > Nocardioides sp. NPDC051685. The sequence continues at coordinate 16,674 of NZ_JBITCR010000006.1, forward strand.
TGACGTTGACGGTGCTGGACGCCGTCGTCAACGACGGCGGGGTGCAGGTGGCGATGGCCGGCAACATGATCATCTTCATGGCGCTGCCCTGGCTCAGTGGCCGCTATCTGCGCCAGGTCGCCCTCAGCCACTCGACCGAGATCGAGCAGGCCCAGCTCACCGAGCGGGCCCGGATCGCCCAGGAGATGCACGACTCGCTGGGCCACGAGCTCAGCCTGATCGCGCTGCGCGCCGGGGCGCTCGAGGTGGCTCCCGGGCTCTCGGAGCGGCATCAGCTGGCGGCCGGTGCGATCCGCACAGCCGCCGCCGGGGCCACCGAGCGGCTCGGCGAGATCGTCGGTGTCCTCCGCCCCGCGGCCGAGGAGGCGCCGTTGGCCCCCGCCGCGGCCGGGATCGGTGGCCTGGTCGAGCGCGCGCGTGAGTCGGGGATGGACGTACGCCTGGAGGGCTCGCTCGAGGAGGGCTCCGGAGCCACGCCGGTGCGGGACGCCGCCGCGCACCGGATCGTGCAGGAGGCACTGACCAACGCGGCCCGACACGCTCCGGGGTCGGCGGTGACGGTCTCGGTGGACACCGGCGCGTCCGGCGTACGCCTCTCGGTGAGCAACGGCCGCGCCACCCTCCCGCCGCGAGCCGGAGCGACGAGCGGCCTGGGGCTGGCCGGGCTCGAGGAGGCGGCGCGTGCCGCCGGCGGCACGCTGCGCCACGGCCCGGTCACCGGCGGTGGCTTCGAGGTGGTCGCCGACCTGCCTGCTCACCATCGGCGAGAGGTCGTGCTGTGATCCGGGTGCTGCTGGCCGACGACGAGGCGATGGTGCGGGCCGGCGTACGCGCGATCCTGGAGACCGACGAGCGGATCGAGGTGGTCGCCGAGGCCGCCGACGGACGCGAGGCGGTCGAGGCCGCCCAGCGGCACCGGCCCGATGTCGCGCTGCTCGACGTCAGGATGCCGCGGATGGACGGCCTGGCGGCCGGGGCCGAGATCGCCCGGACCACTCCCGAGACGGCGCGGGTCATGCTGACCACGTTCTCCGAGGACGCCTACATCGCCCGGGCGCTCGGCGACGGCGCGAGCGGTTTCCTGCTCAAGTCGGGCGACCCGCGCGAGCTGCTCGCGGGCGTGCACGCGGTCGCCGACGGTGCCGCGTTCCTCTCCCCGCGGGTCGCCCAGCGGGTCATCGCCGAGCTCGGCGTCGGGGCCGGCGACCGGATGTCGCGGACCGCCGAGGCACGGGCCAAGGTCGCGGGCCTCACCGACCGCGAGCGCGACGTGATGGCGCTGGTCGGTGCCGGGCTCTCCAACGCCGAGATCGGCCGCCGTCTCCATCTCGTGGAGGGGACCGTGAAGGCCTATCTGAGCAGCGCGTTCGGTCGCCTCGGCGTACGCAACCGGGTGCAGGCAGCGGTCCTCGCCCACGAGGCCGGGCTCGTGAGCGAGGACCGCTAGACGGGTTCGGGCAGAACTCTCAGGCGTCGCGCCTGCGGAACACCAGGTAGCCCGCCAGCAGCGTGACCGCCGACCAGGCGGCGAGGAGCCCGAGACCGCCGTTGCCGTCGTAGGGGAGCCCGTCGGAGAGCCCGAAGAGGGTCGCGATCCCGATGCCGAGATACTCCGTGCCGGCTGTGCCCGGCAGGTAGTAGGACACGTCGGTCATCAGGTCCATCCCGCTCATCATCAGCACCATCGGCAGCAGGAAGAGCGCCAGGAAGGCCACGACCAGCGCCCCCGCAGTGCTGCGCAGACCGACCGCGAGCCCGATGGCCAGCGCGACGACCACGCCCAGGTAGACGCTGACCTTGCCAGCCACCGTGGCCACCGAGGAGACGTCGAAGACCCCGTAGTCGCCCGCCGTGAGGTAGCCGAGCCCGGCGCCCAGGAGGGCGAGCAGCGCCCCGGAGACGAGCGCGACGACCTCCACGACGACGAGCTTCGCGACCAGCACCCGGCCGCGCCGGGGCTCGCACTGGAGGGTCGTACGCATGCTGCCGGAGGCGTACTCCGAGGTCACGGTCAGCAGGGCCAGCGCGATCAGCGCGAACTGGGTGAACAGCAGCCCCGCGGTGGCGACCTCCTCGACATGGAGCAGCTGGTCGGCATGGGACAGCTCCGGGTTGGGCTCGGCGGCGTCGAAGCCCAGCGGCACCGAGTAGAGCGCCATCAGCGCGGCCGCGCCGATCAGGCACCACCAGGTCGATCGGACCGACCAGAGCTTGGTCCATTCGGACGAGATCGAGGCAAGCATCAGGCCACCTCCGTCCCGGTGTACTCGACGCTCCCGGCGGTCAGCCGGAAGTAGGCCTCTTCCAACGATCCGTGTCCGGCGACGAACGAGGCCATCGAGGAGTCCGCGAGCAGCCGCCCGCGGCCGAGGATGACCAGGTGGTCGGCGGTCTGCTGCATCTCGCTCATCAGGTGGCTGGAGACGAGGACCGTACGCCCCTCCGCGGCGAGCGACCTGAGCAGCTTGCGGATCCACAGCACCCCGTCGGGGTCGAGCCCGTTGACCGGCTCGTCGAACAGCATCACCCGCGGGTCCCCGAGCAGCACGCCCGCGATCCCGAGCCGCTGGCTCATCCCCAGCGACAGGTTGCCTGCCCGCCGCCGGGCGACCCCGGCCAGGCCGACCCGCTCGAGCACCTCGTCGACCCGGGCCACCGGGATCGAGTTGCCCCGCGCCATCGCCACCAGATGCGTACGCACCCGGCGACCGGGGTGCACCGCCTTGGCGTCCAGCAGCGCACCAACCTCGCGCAGCGGACGCCGCAGCGAGGCGTACGGACGGCCGCCGATCGTGGCGGTCCCCGACGTCGGCCGGTCCAAGCCGAGGATCATCCGCATCGTGGTGGACTTCCCGGCGCCGTTGGGGCCGAGGAAGCCGGTGACCCGGCCGGGCTGTATCCGCAGGGTGAGATCGTCGACCGCGGTGGTCGCGCCGTATCTCTTGGTCAGGTGGTCCAGAGTGATCATGCCGTCGAACCTAGGGACGTACGCGCCCGGGCACAGTGGACGAAAAGCAGCCGTCCCTACCGACGAAAGTCAGTAGGGACGGCCGAGGCTGGTCCGAGACTCAGCCGGTGACGCTCTTCGGCAGGCCGGTCGGCGTGCAGATGTCGGCCGGGATGTCGTCGACGGTGTCGTCCTTGATGTGGCCGAACATCGTCAACGCGTCCTCCTTGCGCCAGTGGATCGCCATGTCCGCCGCCGGAACGCCGCAGGTCAGCGCCGAGCCGTCGGCGAGCGCCTTGAACGCCCAGGCGAACTTGGCGCCGCCGATGACGCTCATCCCCTTGCCGACCTTGATCCCCGCGGCGCCCTTGCCCATCTCAGCGAGCTTGAACGGGTTGAGGATGGTTCCGGGGTTGGTCATCTTCTTGCCGATGCCGGAGATGACCTCGGTCTGATTGACGCCACGGGCGAAGTCGCCGGTGCTCTCCACGTGGCGCGAGCGGGCGTAGGCCAGGGCGGTCGCGCCGTCGACCTCCTGGCAGCCCTTCTCGATGTCCAGCCCGGCCAGCTTGTCCTTCATGTCCTGCTTCGGGCAGATCTCGATACCGCCGACGCCGTCGACCAGCCGGGCGAGACCACCCATACCGATCTCGACGTAGCCGTCGATGCGTACGCCGGTGTTCTGCTCGATCGTCTGCACCAGCAGCTCCGGGCCCCCGTAGGCGAAGGCCGCGTTGATCTTGGTCGTCCCGTGGCCGGGGATCGGCACCAGGGAGTCGCGTGGCAGGGTGACGACGATCGACTTCCCCTTGCCGGTGTGCAGCAGCTTGATGGTGTCGGTGCGGCTGCCGGCCGCGTCGCCGGTCGAGAGCTTCTTCTTCTCCTCGGCGGTCAGGCCCTCACGCGAGTCGCTGGCGACGATGAGGTAGGTCGTGCCGGGCTGGTCCGCGGGACGCTCACCCGCGGTCGGCTCGTAGGCCACCTTGTCGACCTTGTTCCAGGCCGAGATGCCGATCCAGGCCACCGAGCCGACCACGATCAGGATCGGGATCATCAAGATGATGACGAAGTTGCGGAACGGATGGCGCTTCTTCGGCCTCGGTCGGCGGCCCCCGCGACCGCCGCCGTAGCCGTCGTCCGGGCCCCCGTAGCCACCGTTGCCGCCGCCGTACTCCCTCGGCTGGCTCCAGCCCTGGTTGTAGCCCTGGTTGTACCCCTGGTCGTTCCAGCCGCCCTGGCCGGGGGTCGGCGCGATCTGCCCCGGCTGCGGCAGCGGCCGGTCGTAGCCGCCACGCTGCGGCGCCGGAGGCGGCGGGCCAGCGGACGGACGCCGGACGGTCGGCATGACGTTGGTCGGCTCCGGTCCCGAGGACTGAGCAGGCTGGCCACTGCCGTACGCCCAGCCGTACTGCTGCGACCGGGGATCGTTCGGGTTGCCAGGAGAGCGGGGGTTTGGCATGCGCTCAAAGGTACCGTGCTGCGCGGCTAGAGTTAGTCGGCGCGTCGCACCACCGTGTTACTCATGTGACTAGTGATACTGGCGGTGCAAACTCTTCACTCGAGGGACCACAGATGGCTGACCAGAACTACCGGCCTCAGCGTACGGCCGCCGAGCGCGCCTCCCGCGTGCGGTTCCGCCGCGCCATGGCGCTGCTGCTGATCACGCTGCTCCTGCCGGGGTCCGCGCAGCTGGTCGCGGGCAACCGCCGGGTCGGTCGGATCGCGATCTGGACGGTGATCGGCCTGGCGGTCACCGTCGGCCTGGTCTTCGGGATCTCCCTGCTGTGGCACGGCCTGATCTTCCAGCTCGGCACCAGGCCGTGGCTGCTGGGCCTGATCCGCATCGGGCTCATCGCAGGTGCCATCGCCTGGGCCGCTCTCTTCGTGGACGCCTGGCGCCTGGGACGCCCGCTCGAGCTCGACCTCAAGCAGCGCCGGATCGTGGTCGCGATCAACGGCGCGCTCGCCTTCTCGGTCGCCGCGACCCTGCTCTTCGGTGCCCACCTGGTCGGTGTGCACAAGGGCATGGTCGAGGCGATATTCGCCGGTGCGGAGGCCGCCGAGGCCCACAACGGCCGCTTCAACGTCCTGCTGGCCGGTGCCGACTCCGACGGCGGGAAGACCCGCTGGGGCCTGCGCCCCGACTCGCTCACGGTCGCCTCGATCGACGCGGTCACCGGTCGTACCGTCCTCATCGGGCTGCCGCGCAACATGCAGAACTTCACCTTCGCCAAGGGTTCCCCGATGGACAAGGAGTTCCCGCGCGGCTTCGACTGCGACGGCTGCTACCTCAACGGCGTGAGCACCTGGGCGGAGGACCACAAGGAGCTCTACAAGGGCGAGGACCACCCCGGCATGGCCGCCACGGTCGACGCCGTCGAGGGCATCACCGACCTGCAGATCAGCTACTACGCCATCGTCGACCTCAACGGCTTCCAGGAGATCGTGGACGCCATCGGGGGAGTCACGTTGAACGTACGCCAGCCGATCCCGGTCGGTCTCCCCTCCGACAAGTTCTACACGCACATCCAGCCGGGGGTGAAGAAGCTCGACGGCTGGGAGACCCTCTGGTACGCCCGGGCCCGTCAGGACTCCGACGACTACTCCCGGATGGCCCGTCAGAAGTGCGTCCTGAACGCGATCCTGCAGCAGACCAGCCCGGCCGACGTCGTACGCCACTACCAGGACGTCGCGAAGGCGACCGGCTCCACGATCACCACCACGGTCCCGCCGAGCGAGATCGAGCGGTTCTCGGCGCTGGCGCTGAAGGCGAAGTCGCAGAAGATCTCGACGCTCTCGCTGGTGCCGCCGCTGGTCAACACCGCCGACCCGGACATGTCCGACATCCACGCCGAGGTGCGCAAGGCGGTGAAGAAGGCGACCCCGAAGAAGGAAGAAGTCTTCGCCTCGCCCGGCACCGGCGACGACGGCGAGACCAAGGCGCCCGCCGCGGGGAACAAGCCCAAGACCTCCGGCGACTCCGACAAGAGCGGCCCCGTCACCGGCGGCTCCCTGGGCTCTCGCAACAAGGGTTATCAGGCCAACGCGACCGACGACCTCGCCTCGGCATGCTGAGCACCGTGCCGAACAGCGTGTTGAACAGCGCGTTAACGAGGTGTCACGGCGACTCGCTGATTCCCGGGATACCCGGCGGTCGCGGCTAGTCTGGATCCGTGCCAGGGAGCAATCGTGTCGCCGCCGTCGTGGTGACCTTCAACCGTCTCGAGCTGCTGCAGCGACTGCTGGAGCGGCTCGACGTGGTCGACGGCCTCGACGAGGTGATCGTCATCGACAACGCCTCGACCGACGGTACGTCCCGGTGGCTCGCCGAGCTCGACGGTGCCGAGGAGCCGGGTCAGCGCCAGGTCCCGGTGGTGGCCCGCACCCTGGAGCGCAACAGCGGTGGCGCCGGCGGCTTCCACGACGGTCTGGAGCTGGCGATGGAGCGCGGCGCCGACCTGGTCTGGCTGATGGACGACGACGGCCTGCCCGACGCCGACTGTCTGGCGCTGCTGCTCAAGCAGACCGACCTCGACTTCTGGGGGCCGCTCGTCGTCGACGAGAACGACCCCGGCCGTCTGGTCTTCCCGATCCGGCTCCCGGGCCGCTCCAAGGTCGTGCACCAGCTCGCCGATGTCGAGGCGGCCGCCACCGACGGCCTGATCAAGGACATCGTGATCCCGTTCAACGGGGTCCTGGTCACCCGCGACCTGGTGGAGCGGATCGGCTACCCCCGGGCGGAGTACTTCATCTGGGGCGACGACCACGAATACCGGCTCCGGGCCGAGCAGGCGGGGGCCCGGATCGCGACCGTCGTCGGTGCTCAGGTGCGCCACCCGGCCGTGGGCGATCTCGGCACCCCGATGGCATGGGGGAGGGCGACGTACAACCACACGCCCAGCGACCTGAAGCACTACTGCATGGCGCGCAACAACCTGCTCAACCTGCGCGACTACCGAGGGTGGCCCTTCGCTTTGGCTTTCGTGGCGAAGACTCTATGGTTCTACCTGCTCACCAAGCCGCAGCCGAGCCGGATCCGGCTGTCGGTGCAGGCGTGGTGGGCGGCTGTCCGGGGGGACTTCAGTGGACACGAGAGGTTCCTTCGTTGAGCACCACCCGTGAGACGGTCGCGATCGTCGTCGTCACCTACAACCGCGCCGACATGCTGCGCGGGCTGCTCGACGGGCTCACCAAGCTCGACCAGCCCGCCGATGCCGTGATCGTCGTCAACAACGCCTCCACGGACCACACCGCGCAGGTCCTCGCCGAGGCGGTCACGCCCAACCTGCAGGTCATCGACAGCCCGGAGAACCTCGGCGGCGCCGGCGGCTTCCACCTCGGCACCAAGGCGGCGGTCGAGCAGGGCTGGGACCGGCTCTACCTGATCGACGACGACGTCGTCCCGGCCCACGACTGCCTCGAGGTGCTGCTCGCCCAGGACGAGGACTGCCTCTTCTCGGTGCGTGAGGACCGTAACGGCAAGCTGATCGAGCTGGCCGCCCTGAAGTTCGATCTGCGCAACCCGCTCGCGATCAAGCCCAAGACCGCCGCGGTCATGGACACCTACCCGACCCGCGACGCCATGCCGGAGCGTGTTCCGGTGGAGAACGTCGCCTTCGAGGGCTTCATGATCCGCCGCACCGTCCTGGAGGAGATCGGGCTCCCCGACCCCTCCTACTTCATCTTCTACGACGACGTGGATCTCGCGATCCGCGCCCGCCGCGCCGGCCGCACCATCTGGGCCGTACGCGACGCGGTGCTCGTGCGACAGCTCGACTTCAGCCAGCAGCACGACCTGGCCGGCTGGAAGGGCTTCTACATGTACCGCAACCTCTTCGTCGTCCACCTCCGCTACGGCGAGAACGTCCTCGTACGTCTCAAGCCCTGGCTCATCACCGCGGCTGTGGTCCTCCTCAGCCCGATGCGGGGCGGCAAGCACGAAGCCGTCAACGTGATCAAGGCCCTGCGCGCCGCGCGGGGTATGCGAACGCTGCCTACTTCAGCACCCTCCACCTCCTCCTGACCGACCCCTTACCCACAGAGACCTAGACTGAGCGATCGTGTCCTCCCCTGAAACCACTCCTGACCTCGTCATCGTCGGCTCCGGCCTGTTCGGCCTGACCATCGCCGAGCGCGCCGCCTCCGAGCTGGACAAGAAGGTGCTCATCATCGAGCGCCGCCCCCACATCGGTGGCAACGCCTACTCCGAGTTCGACGAGGAGACCGGCATCGAGGTGCACAAGTACGGCACCCATCTCTTCCACACCTCCAACGAGAAGGTGTGGAACTACGTGCGGAAGTTCACCGACTTCACCGACTACAAGCACAAGGTCTTCGGGAAGTACAAGGGGCAGGTCTACTCCCTGCCGATGAACCTGGCGCTGATCAACCAGTTCTTCGGGAAGTCGCACACCCCCGACGAGGCGCGCGCGCTGATCGCCGAGCAGGCCAGCGAGTTCAAGACCGAGGATGCCCAGAACCTCGAGGAGAAGGCGATCTCGCTGATCGGCCGCCCGCTCTACGAGGCGTTCATCAAGGGCTACACCGCCAAGCAGTGGGAGAAGGACCCCAAGGAGCTGTCGCCCGACATCATCACGCGCCTCCCGGTCCGCTACACCTTCGACAACCGCTACTTCAACGACAAGTACGAGGGTCTGCCGGTCGACGGCTACACCGCGTGGCTGGAGCGGATGGCCGACCACCCGAACATCACGGTCATGCTCGACACCGACTTCTTCACGGTCGTCGACGACTACAAGGGCAAGGTCCCGATCGTCTACACCGGTCCGGTCGACGAATACTTCGGCTTCTCCGCCGGCAAGCTCTCCTGGCGCACCGTGGACCTCGAGTCCGAGATCCTCGACGTGGACGACTACCAGGGCACCGGCGTGGTGAACGCCAACGACCCCGAGGTCCCGTTCACCCGCGAGCTCGAGTTCAAGCACCTCCACCCCGAGCGTGCCGACCGCTACAAGCCCGGCAAGACGATCGTGGTGAAGGAGTACAGCCGCTTCGCCCAGGAGGGCGACGAGCCGTACTACCCGATCAACACCGCCGACAACCGCGAGAAGATCCTGGTCTACCGCGACCTGGCCAAGAAGGAGCCGATGGTGCTCTTCGGCGGCCGCCTCGGCACCTACAAGTACCTGGACATGCACATGGCGATCGCGTCCGCGCTCACCATGTTCGAGAACAAGCTCCGTCCCCACTTCGAGGACGGCACCCCGCTCACCTCCGGAGGCGTTGACGAATGAGCGTGACCCGACTGCTCCAGCGGCAGATCCTGCCCCTGGACCGTGACTCCGACGTACTCCCGCTCTACGTCGACAACCAGGCTGCCATCCTCGACGCCGACAAGTACGAGGTCGGCTCCGACAAGACGGCCCAGGCGCTCAACAACGCCCAGATCCGCCAGTCGATCAACGACGGCACCCAGATCCACCCCGACCAGATCGAGTCGCGTACGGCGCTGCGGATCCTGAAGAGCGAGCGGCTCTCGCTCGGCACCTACTTCAACGCGTTCCCGGCCAGCTACTGGCGCCGACACACCGTGGTCGACAGCGTGAAGCTGACCGTCGCCCTGCAGGGTCGCGGCGCGAGCGTCATCGTCTACAAGTCGATGGCCAACGGCCGCTCCCAGCGCGTCGACGCCGCCGACACCGGCACCAACCCCGAGGGCACCTTCACCTTCGACCTGCCGCTGAAGCCGTTCGTCGACGGCGGCTGGTACTGGTACGACGTGGTCGCCTCCGACGAGGACGCCGTCATCACCTCGGCGGAGTGGACCGCGGAGGTCCCCGACGACCGTGCCGAGCACGGCACCGTCGACATCTGCGTCACCACGATGAACAAGCCCGACTTCTGCGCCAAGCTGCTCGCGCAGATGGGTGAGGACGAGCAGCTGCGCCCCTACCTCGACACCGTCTTCGTGATGGAGCAGGGCACCAAGAAGGTCGCCGACGACGTCGAGTTCCCGGCGGCCGAGAAGGCTCTGGGCGACCTGCTGCACATCATCGAGCAGGGCAACCTGGGTGGCTCCGGCGGCTACGCGCGCGGTCAGCTCGAGTCGCTGCGCAAGGGCACCGCGACGTACGCCCTGATGATGGACGACGACGTCGTCTGCGAGCCTGAGGGCATCATCCGCGCGATCACCTTCGGTGACCTCGCCAAGCGGCCGACCATCGTCGGTGGCCACATGTTCTCGCTCTACGCCAAGTCGCGCCTGCACTCCTACGGCGAGATCGTCCAGCCGTGGCGGTTCTGGTGGCAGTCGGCGCCCGGCGTCTACGGCGACTGGGACTTCGGCGCCCGCAACCTGCGCTCGACCCGCTGGCTGCACAAGCGCGTCGACGTGGACTTCAACGGCTGGTTCATGTGCCTGATCCCGCGCAAGGTGATCGAGGAGATCGGGCTCTCGCTGCCGGTCTTCATCAAGTGGGACGACTCCGAGTACGGCCTGCGTGCGAAGGCGGCCGGCTTCCCGACTGTCTCCTTCCCGGGTGCGGCCGTGTGGCACGTCCCGTGGACCGACAAGAACGACGCCCTCGACTGGCAGTCCTACTTCCACCAGCGCAACCGCTTCGTCGCCGCGCTCCTGCACTCGATCTACGACGACGGCGGCCGGATGGTCACCGAGTCGTTCTCCCACCAGATCAAGCACCTGGTCTCGATGCAGTACTCGACGGTCCTGCTGCGCCACCAGGCGCTGCTCGACGTGCTCGCCGGCCCCGAGAAGCTCCACGAGACCCTCGCGACCCAGCTCCCCGCCGTACGCGAGATGGTCAAGGACTACCCGGACGCGCAGCTCAAGGCCGACCGTGACGAGTTCCCGCCCGTGCGCCGCCACAAGCCGCCGCGCAAGGGCAAGGAGGACACCGAGGTCCCGACCAACCGCGAGGTCAAGCTGGCCGCGCTCAAGGCGCCGATCCGGCAGCTCATGAAGCCGCGCAAGCTCTCCACGGAGTTCCCCGAGGCCGAGCTCGCGGCGATGGACAACCAGTGGTACCGGATCACCAAGTACGACAGCGCCATCGTGTCGATGAACGACCAGCAGGGCGCTGCCTTCTACCGCCGCGACAAGAAGCTCTTCAACCAGATGCTGAAGGACACCATCAAGGTGCACCGCCGGCTCAAGCGCCAGTGGCCCAAGCTGGCCGAGGAGTACCGCTCCAAGCTGAGCGAGTTCACCTCGCCCGAGGCCTGGGAGAAGACCTTCGAACCGTGGAAGGTCGCTGAGGAGAAGGGGACCGATGGCAACCGGAGTTGATGAACGCCCCGTACGGATCGTCGATGCGCCGCTGGCACCTCCCGCGGAGAACCTCGGGCTGCTCTCGGTCTTCAAGCGCCGCTACCTCCTCAAGCTGCTCGTGCAGCGGGAGATCAGCGGTCGCTACTCCAACTCGATGCTCGGTGTCTTCTGGTCCTACATCAACCCGCTGACGCAGTTCCTCGTCTACTGGATCTTCATGGGCAAGATCATGGGCGCCGACCATGGGATGGACAACTACCCGGTCCACCTCTTCGCCGGGCTCGTCATCGTGCACTTCTTCACCGAGACCTTCGGAGCCGGGACCCGCTCCCTGCTCAGCAACAAGGGTCTGCTGAAGAAGATGGCGATGCCGAAGGAGATGTTCCCGGTCGCCTCGATGCTGGTCTCGCTCTACCACCTGGTGCCGGCGGCCCTCATCCTCCTTGTCGTCTGTCTGTTCAGCGGATGGACACCGACCTGGGCGGCGGTGCCGTCCCTCCTGCTGGCTCTCGGCATCGTGATGTCGCTGGGCACCGCCCTGGCGCTGGTCTTCAGCCTGGCCAACGTCTTCTTCCGTGACTTCGGCAGCGCGGTCAACATCCTGACCAACTACATCCGGTTCGGCGTCCCGATGATGTATCCGTTCTCGATGATCGAGGGTGCGCTCGGGGACAAGGCCTGGATCTACCTGCTCAACCCGATCGCGGACGCGGTGCTGCTCTTCCAGCAGGCCTTCTGGGTCGGGGTGACCCCGAATCCCGAGCTCACCGCGGCCAAGCATCTCCCCGAGCATCTGTGGCTGTTCGGGCTGGGCGCTTTCGGCGTCTCGCTGGTCCTGCTGGTGATTGCCCAGCTGATCTTCAGCAAGCACGAGAACAAGATTCCGGAGCGTCTGACATGACCGCCGACTCGATCGTGGTGGACGGGGTCACCAAGAACTTCACGCTCCGCTACCACCGCAGCATCAAGGACATCACCGTCGCCAAGATCAAGGGCCGGGCCGTCTCCAACACCTTCAAGGCGCTGGACGACGTCAGCTTCACGATCAAGCAGGGCGAGTCGGTCGGCCTGATGGGTCTGAACGGCTCGGGCAAGTCGACGCTGCTCAAGCTGATCAGCGGCGTGATGCGCCCTGACCAGGGTGTCGTGAAGACGCGCGGCCAGATCGCCGGCCTGATCGCGACGGGTGCGGGCTTCCACCCGCAGCTGTCCGGGCGGGAGAACATCTTCCTCAACGCGGCGATCTACGGGCTCTCCGAGGACGAGACCGCCGCGATCTACGACGACGTGGTGCGGTTCGCCGAGCTCGGCGACCACCTCAACTCGCCGGTCGGCAACTACTCCTCGGGGCAGTACTCGCGCCTCGGGTTCTCCGTCGCCGTCCACATCGACTCCGACATCTTCCTCGCCGACGAGGTCCTCGCCGTCGGTGACAAGCCCTTCAAGAAGAAGTGCATGGAGAAGATGGAGGAGATCCGCGACAGCGGCCGCACCGTGGTCTACGTCAGCCACGCCGCCGGCTCGGTCAAGCGGATGTGCGACCGCGTGATCTGCCTGGAGAAGGGCCGCCTGGTCTTCGACGGCGACGTCGACGAGGGCATCGAGTACCTCCACTACGGTGAGGACGACGCCAAGGGGTCGGCCAAGCTCAAGCAGCTCGAGGCCGCCGACAGCGCCCTCGGCGCGGAGGTCTGAGGCTGTCCAGCACGGCGAGAGCCCGCGAGGAATTACAGGTTTGTAGTTCTTTGCGGGCTCTTCCCAACCTGTGTTGCTGATGTGAAAGATGTTCCCTGGTGTTACGGAACCAGGGGGATCCACGCATGATTTCGCAGGCCGGGCAACAGGAGTCGAGCGACGTTCGGCGCGTTCGGTCGCGCTATGTCGCCTCGACCCAGCAGCTGCTCGTGCTCGGGGTCGTCCTGGCCGCGCTGGTGCCGGCGAGCACCGTCGTCGACCTGAAGGTGGTCCGGCCCGGGGATGCCTCGATCTCAGGGAGCGAGGTGGCCGCGCGGTCGGCGGCGCGGGTGCCCGCCGCCCCGGTCGACGCCCACCTGGCGGAGATCTCGCTCACCGCACCCCTCGCGAAGGACCGTCAGTCCGGTCGCGGGGTCATCGGCCGGCTCACCGCCCAGGCCGAGAAGGCCAGCTCTCGGGGCGACACGGTGACCGTCACCAGCCTTCCGCAGCCGGTGGACGGCTTCGGGACGGTCGGGCTCACCTGGGCGCCCGGCGCGGTCGTCCCTGAGGAGGCGGTCGGGGCCGACGTACGCACGTTGGCGGACGGGACCTGGAGCGACTGGCAGGCGATGGACGTCCATCTCGACGACCATGCTCCCGACCCAGGATCCGCGGAGGCCGACGGGGCGCGCCCGGGCACCATGGAGGCGGTCGTCGGCGAGGTCGACCAGGTGCAGACCCGGCTGCGGCTGACCGGTGCGCAGGTGCCGGCCGACCTCAGGCTGGCGGTGATCACCCCTGGCGAGGCGGAGTCGACGCGCAGCGAGTCGCCCGAGATCGAGACCGGAGCCGACGACGCCCCGCAGCCGGCCGAGGGGGCCGAGGACGTCGAGAGCGCCGAGGAGGGGGAGGCGGCTACGCTGTCGGCTGCTGCGTACACCCCCAAGCCCAGCATCTACAGCCGTCGCCAGTGGGGCGCCGACGAGAGCGTGCGTGAGTCGGGGCCGCCCGACTACAACGAGGTCCGCGGTGGGTTCGTGCACCACACGGTCAACACCAACTCCTACACCAGGGACCAGGTGCCCGGGATCATCCGGAGCATCTACCTCTACCACGTGCAGAGTCGCGGCTGGCGCGACATCGGCTACAACTTCCTGATCGACAAGTTCGGCCGGATCTGGGAGGGCCGCTACGGCGGTGTCGACCGTCCCGTCGTGGGCGCCCACACCTCGGGCTACAACAGCTACAGCTTCGGCGCGTCCGCGATCGGCAACTTCGACAACGTCGCGCCCTCCACGGAGCTGGTCAACGCGTTCGGCACGCTGTTCGCGTGGAAGCTGTCGCTGCACGGCGTCCGGGGTGACAAGGGCTCGACCCGCATGGGCGACCACACCTTCTCGCACGCGATCATGGGCCATCGTGACGCCGGTTCCACCGCGTGCCCGGGCCGCTACCTCTACGCCAAGCTGAGCACGATCCGTTCGCAGGCCGGCTCGAAGCAGGCCGGATGGGCCGCGCGTGAGCTGCAGTCGCAGATCAGCGGCCGCGGCTACCCCGACCTCGTCGCCCGGCGGGCCAGCGACAAGCGGATCGTCGTGCTCCGCACCGACGGCACCGCCCACTTCGGTACGCCGCGGGCGACCAACCTGATCGGCGGCACCTCGGCCACGCTGATGAACGCCGGTGACTGGGACCGCGACGGTGACGGCGACATCCTGATCCGCCACACGGACGGCACGATCCGGGTCAACCGGGGCAACGGCACCGAGACGTTCGCCACCGGCGTCATCATCGGGCGCAACTTCGAGTCCGTCTCCGTCATCGACGTCGTCAGTGACATCACCGGAGACGGTTGGCCCGACATCCTGGGCAAACACTCCACCGGCGAGATCCGGGTCTGGCCCGGCCACGGGACCAACGCGCTGGGTGCGTCCTACCGGATGCGCAGCGCGGTGAGCGGGTCGAGCCAGGTCATCGGCGCCGGCCGGTTCTACGCCGACGACGGCTCGCCGGAGGCGATCTTCAAGGTCTCCGGCAAGCTGCTGATCTTCCGCACGAACGGCCCTGGTGGCCTGACCACCTACTCCGACCCCGGTATCGACACCAGCGTCTTCGACTTCATCCTCGCGACCAAGGACCTGCGCGGCGCCTCCACCGGCGGCGACCTGCTGCTGCGTCGCAGGTCCGACGGGATGTGGTTCGCCTACGAGCACAACCAGAGCGGCGGCTGGGACCGGAAGACCCAGATGGGCGTCGTGCGGGGTTACGACCAGTTCGGATAGCACCGGAATCCGACGAGTCGACTTCTCGAAACTCATAGGTTTTGTGGTTTCGATATCGCGGTAATTCCGAGGATTACGTGGACACTGCTGACGACATGTGCTTACTGTGTTTTCAGCGAGTTTGCGACAGGGGAGGGCGTTTTGCGCGCTTCTAACCGGTGGTTTCCTCGCTTTCTAGGGTTCCTCGGGTGCTTAGAAAGGAGTCTGCTATGTCAAGCGGCATCATCGACACGATTATCCAGGCAGTGATCGCTGTTCTGAACATGCTGTAGGCCCGCCCACGACGCCGCGCGGCATGGTGGGCGGAGCTTCCCGATCGGCCACGACACTCAGGACAGTTGACCTCTTCCTCTGGGGTCGTGGAGCGCCGTTGCGCCGCGTCCGTAAGCGTCCTGTCGGTGCTGGTTCCGGATTACGAATACGGGGCCAGCACCGACCCAATTCTCTGAGTGCAAGAGGGAAGATTCGGACGGATGATTTCCGTTGCCGAGACGCGAATCGTCGAGCGCTCCGATATCCTTGCGGTATTGAAATATCAGGACGATTGATGCGGGAATTGCGTCGCGCGCTCGCTGGAAGCGACGACAGTCAGCCGGTCTGCGCTCGCGTTGGTGATCAGCACCAGCGAGCCGCCCCCGGCGAGCAGGGCGGCCAAGAGCTCGGCACCTTCCGGTGAGGCCGACGCGACGGTCGAGAGCAGCCGCGCGCTGTTCCCGTCGCCCCCGAACAGGTCCGTGTGGCTCGTCTCGGCGCCGGCCCACGACGTGGCCGCGTCGTCCGCGGCGGGCGGGTCCACGGGGATGAACCCGTCCGGCTGTCCCCAGACCTCGATGCCGACGTCGTGGACGCCCTGGGGGAGCGGGTCGGCGAAACGTACGCCGAAGGGCAGCAGGGAGCACGCCAGGGTCGGTCGCTTCCCGGCCTCGTCCGCCCAGGTCTCCAGGGAGTCGGGGCCGCAGACGACTGCGTCGGGGCTCTCGGAGTCGGTCACCACGAGCCCGGTGTTCCAGGCGGCACCGAGGAACACCGTGGCCAGCCAGTGGGCCGGCAGATCGATCCGGATGCTGTCGCCGCGCTCGAGACCGTGCTCGTCGACGAGCAGGCCGGACGCCTTGGCCACCCAGTTGGCGTAGGTCGTGGTCGACAGCTCCTGGCGCTCGCCGCTGGCGTCGTCGTAGAACGTCACGAACGGACCGCCGGGGTTGTTCCGCAGGGCTCGGGCGAGGGTCTCGGGAAAGCTGGTCACCCCGAAACTCTAAGGTGTGCCGCATGACCTTCTGGGCAGTGATCCCCGCCGGCGGCGCAGGCACCCGGCTGTGGCCGCTCTCGCGCTCCTCGGAGCCGAAGTTCCTCCGCGACCTCACCGGCCACGGACGTACGCTCCTGCAGGAGACCTACGACCGGCTGGAGCCTGTCTCGGACGGCATCATGGTGGTGACCGGTGCGGTCCACGAGCGGGCGGTGTGCGAGCAGCTGCCCGAGGTGCCGCACGATGCGATCCTGGCCGAGCCGAGCGGGCGCGACTCGATGGCCGCGATCGGTCTGGCCGCGGCCTTCCTGGAGCGCCGCGACCCGGATGCGGTGATGGGCTCCTTCGCCGCCGACCACGTGATCCGCAACGTCGACAACTTCCACGAGACCGTACGCCGCGCCGCGGCGATCGCCGCGGACGGCTGGCTGGTCACGATCGGGATCTCGCCGACCTTCGCCTCGACCGCGTTCGGCTACATCGCCGAGGGCAAGCCGTTGGCCGGCCACCCGGGGGCCTTCCTGGTCGACGAGTTCGTCGAGAAGCCGTCGGCCGAGGTCGCGGCCGGCTACCTTGCAACCGGCCGCTACCGCTGGAACGCCGGGATGTTCGTCGTCCGTCCCACCGTCCTCCTCGAGCTGCTCGCGGAGTCGGACCCCGGCTTCACCGAGCGGCTGCGGGCCATCGCCGCCGAGCCGTCACGGCTCGAGGAGCTGTGGGAGACGCTGCCGAAGATCGCCGTCGACCATGCAGTCGCGGAGCCGGCCGCGGCCGCCGGCAAGGTGGCCACGGTGCCCGCCGATCTCGGCTGGGACGACATCGGTGACTTCGACTCGCTCGCGACGCTGCTCCAGGCCGCCGCGACCGCCTCACCGGAGGGGCCCACGATCCTCGGCGACGACACCCTCGTCCACGCCCTCGACTCGACCGGCCTGGTGGTGCCCCACTCCGGTCGCATGATCGCCCTGATCGGCCTCGAGGACATCGTCGTCGTCGACACCGACGACGCCGTCCTGGTCACCACCCGCAGTCATGCCCAGCAGGTCAAGAAGATCGTCGCCGCCCTCAAGGACTCCGATCGCACCGACCTCACCTAAAAGAGAGTGGCGGCAGCCCCCTCATGGGACTGCCTCCACTCTCGACTGGATCTCGACCCGCCCGTCGCGACCGCTCGCAGGCTCGCGGTCGCGGGGCTCGCTCGATCTCCTCGCGTTCGCCCGGCGCAAGCGCCGGGCGAACGCGAGGACCTCACATGGCCTGGGCCTCGGGGCTGGCGGTGTAGGGGAACTTCTGCATGAAGTCCTTGATCGCCTCGCCGGAGACGTCTGCGCAGTACTGGAAGGCGCCCTTCTGGGTGGAGGCCTCGGTCGGGTTGGCCGGGTCCGCGTACCAGTGGGTGAGGGCGATGTGGGTGCCCGAGGGGAACTCGGTCTTCTTGTCGCCGGCGACCGCAGTCTCCTTGGCGTCGGCAGCGGTCCACGGGGCCGCGATGAACTTGTAGCGGAAGTTCGAGGTGCCGGAGAACTTCTTCCCGATGGCGTAGAGCAGGTCCTGCTCGTCCTTGGAGACGGTCTCGTCGTACCACACGATCGTGTAGCCGTGCTCGAGGTTGTGCACCAGCGCCTCGAGCTCCGGACGGTCCGCGGCGGTGTAGAACTTGCGCGACATGTCGGCCGGGGCGACGTTGGCCTCGTTCCAGTGCGGACCGAAGGCCGGGGGAGCAGTGGTGTAGGTCTGCTGGGTGCCGGTGGCGATGTGGTTCTGGTTGCCGTCGGCCGCCATCTCGGTCACCTTCTGACAGCCGGCGGCCTTGGGGCTCTTGCCGATGTCCTGCAGCGCGACGTCGTTGTATTCACGGTCCTTGAAGAAGCCGGTGATCGGGCCCCACGCGGCGGCACCCACGATCACGAGGGCGATGGCGACGCAGACACCGACGATCGCCGCACCACGGACGCGCTCGGCGCGGCCCTGCTTCTTGCGGATGTCGTTGATGACCGCACGGCGGTCTTTGTTGAGCGACTTGTTGGCCACGGTTCGGCGTACCTCGGGTCTTTTGTCGGGACGCGCAGATTCTAGGTGGTCAGTGGTAGCAGTAGGGAAGTTGCCCCGCGATTGTTCTCCTCGCGCTCGCATCGCCAGCCATGGGCGAAGGCCAGCGCGGCGACCACCGCCGGGTCGGCTCCCGCCACCCGGAGCCCGCCCTCGTGCGGAACGGGAGCGGTCCCGATCACCTCCACGACGGCTGCCGAGAGCTCCTCGACGCTCGCCGGGGCGCCGAACGGGGCCTGGTCCGCGACGGCACCCTTCAGGGCGCGTACGACGGCTTCCCGGGCGCCGAAGCCGAAGAAGTCCGACCCCTCGGGGCGGATGAGCGTGCTGGCTCCCGGCCCGTCGTCGCCGGGCTCGCGGACCAGGTCGGCGCGGCCGCGCAGGACCGCGAACGGCCGTGCGCCCAGCTTGCCCTGGGAGATCTCGGCCGCCGAGGCGATCTCGTCGACGACGGCGGGGGCGGTGACGACGAGGTCGTTGCCGTAGGCGTCGACCTGGCCGGCGAAGCTCTCCAGCACCTCGAGCCCGGCCGCGCCGATCGCGATGTCGGTCTGGCCGTCGCGCCAGGCGCGGCCGGCGGTGTCGGTGATGATCACCCCGACGTTCGCGCCGGTGCGGTCGCGCAGCGTCGCGCGCAGGGCGCGCGCGGAGGCGTCGGGGTCGAGCGGCAGCAGCACGATGTGGCCGGCCTCGACGTTGGAGGCGTCGATCCCGGCCGCGGCCATCGTGAGCCCGAGCCGGCTGCGC
The DNA here is from genome assembly GCF_044453405.1 of Nocardioides sp. NPDC051685. Classification (NCBI taxonomy): domain Bacteria; kingdom Bacillati; phylum Actinomycetota; class Actinomycetes; order Propionibacteriales; family Nocardioidaceae; genus Nocardioides; species Nocardioides sp. NPDC051685. The sequence continues at coordinate 35,873 of NZ_JBITCR010000006.1, forward strand.
ACGATCTGGGTCGGCCCGCGCCGGGCCACCACCCGCGTCGTCTCGCCAGGGAGCGCGTCGTCCCGGTTGCCCTCGCGGACCTGCCCTTCGGCCTTGGAGACCACCTTCGAGGTGACCACGACGATGTCGCCGTCGGCCAGCGGCGACGCGAGGCCAGAGTCGAGCGCAGTGAGGAGCAGGGCGGCGAGGTCGTCACCCTTACGCACCTCCGGTACGCCGTCGGGGGCGGTGACGGTGATGCCGGTCATCGGGCGACCAGCCCGACCGCGGCGGCGGCGATGTCGGCGGTCGCGTCCTCGGAGGACATCCACAGCGGGACCGCGGCCGCCTTCAGCCCGGACTCGGTGAGGGAGGCGACGGCAGCGGCGTCGGCGGTGTCGACCAGCCAGCCGTCGAGGATCCCGCCGGAGCCCCGCGTCCCATAGTGCAGACCGACGCCGGCGGCGGTCGCGTCGACGCCGATGGCGGCCAGCATCTGCTCCGCCATGCCGCGTACGTGATGGCCGCTGATGATCGGAGAGATCCCGACCACGGGGGCCGAGGTGGCGACCAGGCCCTCCCGGATCCCGGGCACGCCGAGGATGGTCCCGATCGAGACGACCGGGTTGGAGGGCGGCACGATCACCAGGTCGGACTTCAGCAGCGCGTCCATCACGCCCGGACCCGGCTTCGACTCGTCCTGCCCCACGAAGATCAGCTTCTCGACGGGAACGCCGGCTCGGAGGCGTACCCAGTATTCCTGGAAGTGAACGACCGAGAGACCGCTGGGTGAATTTTCGTCCTTGACCGCCACATGGGTCTCGACCCGGTCGTCGGTCATCGGCAGCAGCTGCACCCGGTCGCCCCATACAGGCTTCAGCCAGCGTTCGCACAACGCGGCGGTGACCTGCGACAACGGGAAGCCGGCCTCGAGCATCTGGGTGCGCACGAGATGGGTGGCGATGTCGCGGTCGCCGAGCCCGAACCAGGTGCCGGGCACGCCGTAGGCCTCGAGCTCCTCCTTGACCGACCACGTCTCGGCCTTGCGGCCCCAGCCACGCTCATGGTCGAATCCGTTGCCAAGGGTGTACATCACCGTGTCGAGGTCGGGGCAGACCTTGACGCCGTGCATCCAGAGATCGTCGGCGGTATTGGCGATCACGGTGACCCGGGCATCTTCCCTAATGCCTGGGACGCGGCCGGTAGAGATGCCGTGGAGGAGCCCGGAGATGAACTTCGAGCCACCATGGCCGCCGGAGAGAACGGTGATGTCACGCATGGTCCTAGCCTCTCAGACGAGGGCCAGCACCCCTGCTCCAGCCGGTGCGCAAAGCCCGTGTCAGCGGGGCCCTAGCAGATTTGAGGGTTGACTTGTGGCACCGACAGGCATGTAATTTCATCAGTGTGATTCGAAACTGAACCGGGGACCGACAGCGCTGGGGACAGCGCCTGAAAATCTCGGGAAAGATTTCGGCAGGGAAGTGCATCAAAATGACGACCTCGGTCGTAACAAGAGGCAGTTCCCGCAAAAACGGGGGGATCGGTTACCTGCCGATGGCGTGGAGGTGACTGGCCCAAGATGGGGTCACGGTCCCGAAAACAAGCTGAATAGGGTCGAAAGGTCGGAAAGACGATGAGAGAGCTGTTTCTCCTCGAGCCGGACACCGACGAAGGGGGCTGGCAGGAGCGCGCTCTGTGCGCGCAGACGGATCCGGAGGCGTTCTTCCCTGAGAAGGGTGGATCGACTCGGGAGGCCAAGAAGGTCTGCCAGACCTGCGAGGTGCGCCAGGACTGCCTTGAGTCTGCTCTGGGCAACGACGAGCGCTTCGGGATCTGGGGTGGACTCTCCGAGCGGGAGCGCCGCAAGCTGAAGAAGCGCGCAGTCTGAGGCAATAACCAAGCACGAGCCAGCAAGGCCCGGACCGTCAAGGTCCGGGCCTGCTGTCTTGTTCTGCCGATTGCTTCGCAATCCGCGCTTGTTTGCCGATTGCTTCGCAATCCACGCCGCGGAGCCGATGGGGCGCCGCTCATGCCCATGGGGATATCGCCGATCGCCCGACAGGTCCATTCGGTCTATCACCAGTTGGGCACTAGGGTTGCCGATCGTGCAAGCGTCGGTCGCTCTCGTCCTCGTCTCTCATAACGGCGCCGGCTGGCTTCCGACCGTCATCGACGGGATCAGGAACCAGCAGGCTCCGGTGAGCTTTGCCGTCACGATCGACACGGGCTCGACCGACAGGTCGGTCGAGATCCTGGAGGAGACCTTCGCCCAGGTGGTCAAGCTCCCGGCGTCGACGACGTTCGCGGATGCGGCCAACGAGGCCCTCGCGATCCTCCACCAGGCGGCGCAGCCGCCCGAGTGGATCTGGTTCCTGCACGACGACTCCACCCCGGACCCGCACGCGCTCGCGACGCTGCTCAACGCCGCCGAGGAATACCCGGAGGCCGACATCCTCGGCCCCAAGATCCGGGAATGGCCCTCGTTGCGCCGGATGCTCGAGCTCGGCGTCTCGATCTCGGTCACCGGCAACCGGGAGACCGGCCTGGAGCGCGGCGAGTACGACCAGGGTCAGCACGACGAGGTACGCCGCGTCCTGGCCGTCAACACCGCCGGCATGCTGATCCGGCGCGAGGTCCTCGAATACCTGGGCGGCTTCGACAAGCACCTCCCCGTCCTCGGCACCGACATGGACCTCGGCTGGCGGGCCGCCAACGCCGGCTTCACGACCATCGCCGTCCCGGACGCGGTCGTCTTCCACGTGGAGGCGGCCCACCGCGGCGTACGCAAGACGCAGCTGACCGGGCGCCGGATCCACTATCAGGAGCGACGGGCCGCGCTCTACACCCTGCTGGTCAACGGCCGGCCGGGGACGCTCCCGTTCACGATGGTCAGGTTCTTCTTCCAGACCCTGTGGCGGATGCTCGGCTTCATCCTGGTGCGCGACCCTGGGATGGCGCTCGACGACCTGGCCGCGTTGGGCTGGATCTACGGCCACACCGGCCAGATCATGGTCGCCAAGAGGCGGCGCCGGAAGCAGGCGCACGCCGACAAGGACGTCGTCAAGGCGCTGCTGCCTCCGCCGTGGCTGCCCTACCGCCACGGTCTGGACTTCGTCTCCGACGTGGCCACCGCGGTCACCCTGCAGGCCTCCGACATCGCCGAGCGGCGCCAGATGGCGCAGGCCGAGGCCGATCCGGCCTCCTTCGCCGCCAAACGGCAGGCCGAGCGGGCCCAGCTGGAGGAGGACGAGATCCCGGCCGAGACCGGGTGGCTGGTACGGCTGTTCACCAACCCGGTCGCCGTGCTCCTCGTCGTCGTCGGCATCCTCGGCGTCATCGGCGCACGTGCGGCGCTCGGTGGCGTGGCCGGCAGCGGCCTCGGGCCGACGCCCCAGACCGTGGGCGACTGGTGGCGGCTGCAGTTCGAGTCCTGGCACGCCATCTCGCAGGGCACCGGAGTGCCCGCGCCGCCACACGTCTTCCCGCTGGCGGTGCTCGCGACGTTCCTGGGCGGCAACCCGAGCCTGGCGGTCACCGCCGTCATGCTGCTCAGCTTCCCGATCGCGCTCGGCGGCGCGTGGCGCCTGCTGCGGGTCGCGGGCCGGCTGATCAGCCACCTCGGCGCCCCGCGCTGGCTGCTGCTGTGGGGTGCGACGGCGTACGCGCTGGTGCCCTACGTCAGCGGCGCCTTCGGTGACGGCCGGATCGGTGCGGTCGTCGTCGGCGCGCTGCTGCCCTGGCTCGCGCACGCCGCGCTCGGCTTCGGCGACCCCGTCGCCGACCGCCGCTGGCGCGCCGGGTGGCGCACCGGTCTGCTGCTGACCATCATCACCGCCTTCGCGCCGATGGCGTTTCTCGTCGCTGCCGTCTTCGCGGCGGTCATCTTCATCGTCGCCCGCCGGCTGATGCCTGCCGTGCTCAGCGACCGCGACCAGTGGGGTCCGCCGACGGCGGCCATCGCGACGCCGGTCGGCCTGCTGCTGCCGTGGTGGCTGCCGTCGATCTTCTCCGGCGGCTGGGCCGGGCTGCTGCTCGACCCGGGCCGGCTGCCGGCGCCGGCAGCCGGTGGGTTCGACCTGCTCGTGGGCCGTCTGACCGGTCTCGACGGCGCCGACCTCGGCGCCCCGTGGTGGCTGGGCCTGGCGCTGCCGCTGCTGGCGGTCCTCGCCCTGATCCCGAGCCGCACCCGGATCCCGGTCATGGTCTGCTGGATCGGCGCGGTCGCGACGGCCGTCGTCACGATGCTGCTGTCCTGGATCCCGATCCACCTCGACGCCGGCATCGCCCGGGTCGGCTGGGGCTTCCCGCTGGTCGCCATCCAGGGCCTCGCCGTGGTCGCAGCCGTGCTGGGGGCCCAGGGTGCCATCCTCGACGGTCTGAGCGGGCTGCGGAAGATCATGGTCGGTGCGGCGGCCACGGTCGCCGCGGTCGGGGTGATCGGCAGCCTCGGCTGGTTCGTCTACGCAGGCTCCGGCGACCTCACCGACAACACCCGGGCCCTCGGCCACACCGGGGTGCCCTCCTACATGCTCGACCCGACCTCGACCACCCTCGGCCCGGAGGACGGCGTCCTCGTGCTGCGCGGCTCGGTCGACGAGGGCATCCGCTACTCCGTCCTCCGCAACGACGGGATCACCCTCGGCGAGGACGAGATCGCGCAGGTCGCCGGCGGCTCCGACGAGCTCACCGGCGTCGTACGCCGCCTGGCGGCCGACCCCGACGACGCGGTGATCGGCGACCTGGCCGCCCAGGGCGTCGCCTACATCGTGATGCCGGGTCCGGCCGACTCCTCGGTCGCCGAGGGCATCGACGCCTCCGGGTCGGTGACCCAGGCGAGCACCGTCGAGCGCTCGACGCGCGCCTGGCTGCTCGACTCCGAGCCGAGCGATCCGGGCGTGACCGAGTCGCAGTCCATCATCCGTACGATCCTGTTGGTCCTGGCCGGGATCGGGCTGTTCGTGGTCCTGGTCCTGTGCCTGCCGACGCTGATCCAGAGGAGGGAGTCGGCATGAGTCACTCACGGGACCCCTACGACCGCTCGCACGAGCCGCAGGCCGACGACGTCTACGGCCAGGAGCCGTGGATGCTGGACCCCTACGCCGACCCGTACGCAGGGCAGACGGCCCAGAACCCGCCGGAGGGCTACACCCCGGAGCAGCTCTATGCCCAGGAGCCTTACGTGCCTGGTCCGGAGACCGGTCAGATGCTCGCCCAGACGGGCTATCCGCCGCCCTACGAGGGCGACTACCGGACCGGTGAGTTCCAGGCCCCGTACGAGCCCGAGCCGGAGCCGGAGTTCGAGGCCTGGCCGACCTCCGAGGAGATGCGGGCGGGGGAGGAGCCGGAGGCCGAGCCCGAGCGTGCCAGGGGCGGACGGATGGCGGCGGCGGCCGCGGCCGCTGCCGCGGCGCGACCCCGGCTGCGCCGCGTACGCAAGCAGCGCAGCCGACGGCTCGACAACACCGCTCTGGTGGCACTGGGCCTGATCGCCGTGATGGCCGTCGCCCTCCTGCTCAACCGGCCCCACCAGTGGGAGCAGCCGAAGCTGGCCGCCGACAGCAGCGCACCGGCCGCGGCCACCGTGGTGTGCCCCGGCAAGGCCAGGAAGGGCACCGACCAGGTCACCGTCACGAACGCCGCCGACGGGTCCGGCGAGGTCACGCTGAGCGGTCCGGGTGCGGGCAAGGGAACCCAGGCCACCGTAGGGTCCGGCAAGGTCACCGGCGCGTCGGTCAAGCCCGGCTCGGTCGTGGTCAAGGCCGGCAAGGAGGTCGCGCCCGGCCTGGTCGCGGGACGCTCGACGACCAAGCCGCTCGCCGCGACCGGCTGCCTGGCTCCGCAGGCCGAGGCCTGGTTCCCCGGGGTCGGTGCCGGTGCCACCCACAACTCGGTCCTCGAGCTCACCAACCCCAACAGCGGTGCGGCCACGGTCGACATCTCGCTCTACGACGACAAGGGTGCGGTGGCGGTCCCCGAGGACCTGCGCGGCGTCGCGATCCCCGGCAACACCACCCGCACCTTCGACCTGCTGCACGTGATCCCGCGCAAGGGCGAGCTGTCCCTGAAGACCACGGTCGTACGCGGCCAGGCCGGGGTGATGGTTCGCGACCGAGCCATCGCGCTCGAGAGCGGGGCGACGTCCGAGGACTACTTCCCGGGCCAGTCGACGCCGGCTGAGACCAACTTGCTGGTGGGCTATCCCAACAGCTCCTCGCGCCGCACGCTGACCGTCGCCAATCCCGGCGACACCCAGGTGAGCGCGGAGTTGCGCCTGCTCACGCCGAAGAACGTGCTCACCCCCGAGGGCGCTCCGGAGATCAAGGTGCCGCCCAACGGGCAGACACAGGTCGACCTGACCAAGCTGCTCGGCAAGGACAGCGCCGGTGACGCGTACGGCGTCGAGATCGTCGCCTCCGGCCCGGTCACCACCGCGATGCGCTCGGTCGGCGGCGGCGACGTCGCGATCACCACCGCCACCGAGACCATCTCGAAGCCGACCGCCGTCGTCGTCCCGGCCGGGGCCGGCGTCGGCAAGAAGCGGGTCGTGATCTCCGGCCCCGTCGCCAAGACCGGCAGCAGCGGCACCGTCAAGGTGGTCCCGATGACCGCGAAGGGCAAGGCGCTCAAGGCCAAGTCCGTCAAGGTCGGCCCGGGGCTGGGCGCCGAGATCGAGGTGCCCGCGGAAACCGCGCTGATCCAGCTCGTCCCCGAGGGTGTCCAGGTCAATGCGGCCGTGGTGCTGAGCGGCGACGGCGATGCGGTCGTACCGTTCCATCCGCTGCGCTCGGAGGTACGCACCGCCGGTGTCGCGCCTGGGCTGCCGTTGCCGTTGGAGCCCTGAGTCATTGGCGCTGCGCGCCGGCGGGTTGGTCCGTTTTGTGGTTGGTGTTTGCCGCCGACCCGTTACGGGAGAAATTTTGGCTGGCTATCGGGTCGGCGGCAGGGGTTTGGCGCGGCGATCGGGGTTGGGCACGGGCTTGGGGCATGGCGGTGAACGAATTTTCGTTCACATACGGGGTGGGGCTTCGGCTGGGTGGGGTCGGCGGGATGAACGAATTTTCGTTCACCCACGGGAGCGTCTGCTTCCGTAGGGGTGAATGAATTTTCGTTCATGCGGGGCGTCTACCTCCCGAGGAGCGACCGGCCTGCGGCCACACTGGGGCCGCCGCCCCTGATAGCCAGCCAAGTCTTTCTCGACGTGGTCCGGTGTCAAGGATCGCCGAAGGCGACCGGCGAAGCCGGCGGCCGCAGGCCGTCCTTTACTCCGGAGCAGGGCGAGAAACACTCGAGGACAGGGTCGGCGGCCCAGACCAGCCCCGAAGTCTCAGCACCGAAGTGCCCTTAGATGACAGACCGAGCCTCAGGGCTGATAGCGCGGATCCACATCCTCAGCGTCGATCCCGAGCAGATCGGCAACCTGCTCGACCACGACCATGAGCACCATCGCCTCGACCTCGGCACGAGTGTGGCAGCGGTGCTCGATCGGACGCCGGTAGATCACCAGCCGCGCCGGCTTCGCGCCCGAGCCGCGCTCGAGCGATCCGAGCGGGATGTGGTCCTCGACGGCCCAGTCCTTGGGGATGTCCGGCGACTCCTCGACCGCGTACTCGATCAGGCCCAGACGTGACTGCCAGCGCCCGTCGATCTCGGTGACGATCCCGAGCGCGATGTCGTCGAAGCGTTCTCGACGGGTACGCAGGACCGGGACCTTCGGGTCGGTCGGGACGGCCATCGGTCCGCGTCTGCCACGGCCGTGCCGATCCCTGTGCCTGGTCATGTACGCGAGCCTAACTGCGCGGCTGGCCTCAGGGGAGTACGGTTCACCCGTGACTGCTCGTCGTTGTTCGCGTACCGCCTGCCAGCGCCAAGCCGTCTGCACGCTCACCTATGTGTACGCCGACCAGACGGCCGTTCTCGGCCCGCTGGCGACCTATGCCGAGCCGCATGCCTACGACCTGTGCGAGGAGCACGCCGAGCGCCTCTCCGCGCCCCGTGGCTGGGAGGTCGTCAGACTGGCCCGAGAGCCGGTCGACCCGCAGCCCAAGGGCGATGACCTGCTCGCGCTGGCCGATGCCGTCCGGGAGGCCGCGAGGCCGCCGGCACCCGCGCCCCGAGGCCCCGCCGTCGCCCCCGGGCAGGGCGACCCCGACGAGCCCGTGACGAACGACGGCCAGCCGCGCCCCGGCGGCACCCGTCGCGGCCACCTCCGCGTGCTGACCTCGGAGTAGGGCACTAGAGTTCCGGACATGCCGGAGAGAGTCGACCCCGACATCGCCAACGCCGTCTTCAAGGCGTACGACGTCCGTGGCACCGTCCCTGACCAGATCGACGAGAACCTCGCCCGACTCGCCGGGCGGGCCTTCGTGCACGTCGTCGGTGCGCGGGGTGGGGAGATCGTCGTGGGCCACGACATGCGCCCCAGCTCTCCGTCGCTCTCGGGAGCCTTCGCGGAGGGTGCGACCGAGGCAGGCGCTGACGTCACCATCATCGGGCTGGCCTCGACCGACGAGCTCTACTTCGCCTCCGGCCATCTCGGCCTGCCGGGCGCGATGTTCACCGCCAGCCACAACCCGGCGCAGTACAACGGCATCAAGCTGTGCCGGGCCAACGCGGTCCCGGTCGGCGCGGAGAGCGGGCTCAACGAGATCCGCGACCTGGTCATCTCCGGTGAGGCCCCCGTCGTCGACGTCGCGGGCAGCATCAGCGAGACCGACGTGCTGGAGGCGTACGCCGCGCATCTGCTCGGTCTGGCCCCGGTCAAGGGTCGCAAGCTCACCGTCGTCGCCGACGCCGGCAACGGCATGGCCGGCCACACCGCCCCTGCGGTCTTCGGCCGCCTCGGCACCGACGCCGTCGAGCTGATCCCGATGTACTTCGAGCTCGACGGCACCTTCCCCAACCACGAGGCCAACCCGCTCGACTCGACCACGCTGGTCGACCTGCAGGCGCGCGTGCGCGAGACGGGTGCCGACGCCGGTCTCGCCTTCGACGGCGACGCCGACCGCTGCTTCCTGGTCGATGAGAAGGGCGACCTGGTCAGCCCGAGCGCGATCACCGCCCTGATCGCCGAGCGTGCCCTGGCCAAGGAGCCGGGCGCGACGATCATCCACAACCTGATCACCTCCCGCGCCGTCCCCGAGATCGTCACCGAGCTCGGCGGCACCCCGGTACGCACCCGCGTGGGCCACTCCTACATCAAGGCCGTGATGGCCGAGTCGAAGGCGGCCTTCGGCGGCGAGCACAGCGGCCACTTCTACTTCCGCGACTTCTGGCGCGCCGACTCCGGCATGCTCGCCGCGCTGCACGTGCTCGGCGCCCTCGCCGAGACCGACAAGCCGCTGAGCGAGCTGCTGGCGGCGTACGACCGCTATCCGATGAGCGGTGAGATCAACTCGACCGTGCCCGACCAGGCCGCCACCGTGGCCGAGATCGAGAAGGCGTACGCCGGGCGCGACGGTGTCACCGTCGACAAGCTCGACGGCCTGACCCTCTCCCACGCCGACTGGACGTTCAACGTCCGCGCCTCCAACACCGAGCCGCTGCTGCGGCTCAACGCGGAGGGCAAGGACATACTCACCATGGAGCGCGTGCGCGACGAAGCGCTCGCCATCATCCGAAAGACTGAACCCAATGAAAGGCGGGGTCCCGCATGAGCGCCCTAGGTTTGAGCGAGAAGCTGCTCGAGATCATCGTCTGCCCGCAGTGCCACGGCGACCTGCTGCCCGTCGAGGCGGACAGTGAGCTGGTCTGCCAGGGGGAGTGTGGCCTGGCCTATCCCGTACGCGACGGCATCCCCGTCCTGCTCATCGACGAGGCCCGTCCGACCAAGGGCGAGTGACTCCGATGACCTGGTTCGACGAGTCGAGGCTGGACGACGAGCGGGCGCTGGCCGGCATCGACCTGCTGCTGCGTTCGCTGGCCGAGTCCGGTGCCCGGGTCCGCCGCGAGGCTGCGCGTGCCGCAGAGCCCCTGCAGGAGGCCGTACGCCGCGCCGCAGAGACCGGGCGACCGCGGGCCGTGGTCGCCGCCGGTCCCGACTCGCGCCTGCTGCGCGCGGTCCTCGAGCCGTTCTGTCCGGTCCCGTTCGTCGCCTGGCCGGCCCCGGGTCTGCCGGGCTGGGCCGGGAGCCTCGACCTCGTGGTCGTGCTGGCGCCCACCGGCTCCGATCCGGGTGAGGCCTCGGCCGCCGCCGAGGCCGTCCGTCGTGGCGCCCAGCTGGTCGTGGCCGCGCCGGAGAAGTCGCTGGTCGCCCAGCATGCCGAGGGCCGCGACAGCACCTTGCTCCCGGTCGAGGGTGGCGACACGCTCGCGATGGCGATCCTGATGCTCACCTACCTCAACTCGATCGGTCTCGGTCCCGAGGCCGACGCGGGCAAGGTGGCCGATGCCCTCGACGACGTCGCCACGGCCTGCTCGCCGCATCGCGACATCTCGGTCAACCCGGGCAAGATCCTGGCGATCTCGCTGGCCGACTCGCTCCCGGTCGTGTGGGGCGGCTCCGTCCTGGCCGCCCGTGCTGCCCGTCGTGTCGCCGAGGGCCTGCGACGCGCCAGCGGCCGCGGTGCCATCGCCGGTGACGCCGACGACCTGCTCCCGGTCCTCGAGGCAGCCCGGCCCCGCAACGTCTTCGACGACCCGTTCGCCGAGGAGCAGGCATCCGTACGTCCCGTCCTGGTCATCCTCGACGACGGCGCGACCGATCCGATCATGGTCGAGCAGCGACGCTCCCTCACCGAGGCCGCGGACACGCGCGGCGTACGGGTGGAGGTCGTCGAGGCGAACGCGAGCACCGAGGTCGCCCGCTATGCGTCGCTGCTGCTCCAGGGAACATACTCCGCGGAGTATCTTCGTTTGGGTTTGGTTAACGATGTTTAATTCCGCATGATGGACAGATCCATGTGATCTGCGTCATGTCTTGCGGTCAGGTTCGTTGGCGGAGCGTAGTCACGATGTGAGACCCCTGGACGCCGGAGAGTGGGCCGTTGTTTTATTTGGCAACAAATCGGTCACATCAAGGCCGCATCCCCCACCCTGGAACAGGATCCCCCTCCCATGAACCAGACCAAGTTCGTCGTCGCCGGTGCCCTGGCGCTCCTGGGCGCCGTCGTCTTCAGCGGACGGCTCTCCGAGTCGGCCCCGTCCGCGACCGACGAGGCGAGCGCTGCTGTCGGTGGCACTCTTCGGATCGGCGTCGACGGCGCCGAGCCGGCCTACTACAAGGTCGACGGCGTGACCAAGGGCTTCGACTACCAGATGGCGCGCAGCGTCGCCGAGGGCATGGGTGCCGAGCCTGAGTTCGTGGAGATGGATCTCAACGAGCTCTTCCCGGCTCTGCGGGCGGGCAAGATCGACATGATCGGGGCCCAGGTGACCAAGACCGCGGAGCAGGAGCGCGAATTCGACTTCAGCACTCCCTACTTCGTGACGTACGTGTCGTTCCTCGCTCCCAAGGGCTCGCCCATCCGGACCCGCCGCGATGTCGATGGCAAGAACATCGCGGTCGTCGAGGGCACGGTGCAGAAGCGCTACCTCGAAGAGCAGTACCAGGACGTCAACATCATCGAGGCGCCGAACGCCGACGAGGCGGTCAGGTCGATGCAGCGAGGCGAGGCCGACGCGTTCTTCTACGGCGCTCCCTACTCCGAATCGATCATCAGGAGCGCACCCATCCCGCTGACGGAGCCGATCGTCTACCAGGCCGAGGACGCGCCCATCGGCTTCGTGGTCCGCGAGGGTGACGAGCGCAAGGAGCAGATCGACGGGGTCATCGAGGACATGGTCCTCAACGGGGAGTGGATGAAGATCAAGACCGACTACTTCGAGGCGGCCCCGCTCTCCGAGGTCTTCCGTGAAAAGGGCGCCTGATGTTCACAAGAACGCGTTTGTGTCTGCTCGTCTGGTGAGGGTCCGGTTTGGCGAACATAGCGCGTGATGCGTATCACGCGCCACGGTGAAAGTTCGGTTACGGAACGTGACGAGGACTGTCGAAGACCTGGACGTGGGGGAGCAGTCAGGTGTTTGATGCAACATCAACCGGCCACCCTTGGCCAGCACGTCTCGGATTCTCGGCGCCGACGTGACGGGCATGCCCCCACCATCCCGGAAATACAGGACTTTTGCATGAACCAGATCAAGTTTGTCGTCGCCGGCGCCCTGGCCCTCTTGGGGGTCCTGGTCATCGGCGGCTATTACGCCGACCCGGCCCCGAAGGCGACCGAGGAGAAGAGTGCGTCCGCAGGCGGCACGCTGCGGATCGGTGTCGACGGCACCGAGCCGGCCTACTACAAGATCGACGGCGTGACCAAGGGCTTCGACTACGAGATGGCACTCGGTGTCGCCGAAGGCATGGGCGCCAAGCCGGAGTTCGTCGTGATGGACTTCAGCGATCTCTTCACCGCGCTCGAGACCGGCGACATCGACATGATCGGCGCCCAGGTCACCGAGACCGCGGAGCGGAAGCAGGACTTCGACTTCAGCGCGCCCTACTTCGTGACGTACCTGTCCTTCCTCACCCCGGAGGACTCGACCATCAAGACGCGCGACGACGTCAACGGCAAGAACATCGCGATCGTCGAGGGCACGATCCAGGAGCGCTACCTCGAGGAGCAGTACGAGGGCGTCAACATCATCAAGGTCAAGGACGAGGACTCCGCGGTGAAGGCGATCCAGAGCGGCGAGGCCGACGCCTTCTTCTACGACGCTCCCTACACCGCGCCGATCATCAACCGGGCGCCGATCCCCCTGAAGGAGGCGATCGTCTACCCGGCCGACGACGCCCCGATCGGGTTCGTCATGCAGAAGGGTGACGAGCGCAAGGAGCAGGTCGATGGGGTTCTCGAGCAGATGATCCTCGATGGGGACTGGCTGAAGATCAAGAAGGAGTACTTCAAGGAGTACCCGCTCTCGGAGGTCTTCAAGGACAAGGGCGCCTGAGCCTGACGACGCTCGCCCACTTCGGGGCGCCTGAAGTCCAGTAGCCTACGATGCCCGCTGGCCCGGCTCAGCCCAGGTCACAGCGTCTCGGCGCACCCCTCCCCCCACCCAGGACGTCGTATGAAATCCTTGAAATTCATCCTTGCGGGCGCGGTCACCCTCCTGGTGATCCTGATCGTGGTCTCCAACACGGTTGAGACGACCGGCCCGTCCTCTGCCCGGCGCAGCAGTGCGGCCGATGACGGCCAGCTCAGGATCGGTGTGCTGAACAGCGCGCCGGTGTATTACACCGAAGGGTCCGGCGCCAAGGGCTTCGACTACGAGATGGCCCTCGGCGTCACCAAGTCGCTCGGCATCAAGCCCTCGTTCGTACCGATGGACTTCGCCGACCTGTTCACCGCGCTCGATGCGGGCGACATCGACATGATCGCCTCCCAGGTGAGCGTGACCGAGGAGCGCGAGGAGGCCTACGACTTCTCGCACCCCTACTTCGTCACGTACCTGTCCTTCACGACCCCGAAGGACTCCCCGATCCGAAAGCTCAAGGACATCAACGGCACCCGGGTCGCCATCGTGGACGGCACCGCGCAGGAGGGCATTCTCAAGGCGCGGTTCCCCAAGGCCGAGATCGTGAAGCGGAAGAACGAGGCGGCCGCGCTCGAGGCGGTCGCCGCGGGCAAGGCGGACTCGTTCTTCTACGACGCTCCGTTCACCAAAGGGCTGATCAAGCACGCCCCGATCCCGATGGAGGAGCGGATCGTCTTTCCGTCCGACAAGGCCCCGATCGCCTTCGTCTTCCGCAAGGGCGACGGACTCAGGGACCAGGCCGACGACGCGATCGACGAGATGATCCTCGACGGGACCTGGCTGCGGATCAAGACCGACTACTTCGAGGAGTACCCGCTCTCGGAGCTGTTCCGGGAGCAGGGCGTCGAGTAGCCCGATCCACCCGATAGGGTTCGGATCATGAGCGAGCGTCAGCGAGCGACAGTGAGCCTCAGGCCGTCGCCTCCGTACTATTCGCCCTTCGCTACGGAGGCGACGGCATGAGCGCCGGACTCTTCGCACTGCTCGACGACGTAGCCGCCATCGCCAAGCTGGCGGCTGCGTCCGTCGACGATGTCGGCGCTGCCGCCGGCAAGGCCTCGGCCAAGGCCGCCGGTGTCGTCATCGACGACACCGCGGTGACGCCGCAGTACGTCCACGGCATCGCCGCCGAGCGCGAGGTGCCGATCATCAAGAAGATCGCCTTCGGCTCGCTGCGCAACAAACTGCTGATCATCCTGCCGGTCGCGCTGATCCTGGCGCAGTGGGCGCCATGGGCGATCACCCCGATCCTGATGCTCGGCGGCGCCTTCCTCGCCTTCGAGGGTGTCGAGAAGGTCCTGGAGTGGGTGCGACCGCACGCCGAGACCCACGACACGCCGGTCGTCGAGGAGGGCCCCGAGGCCGAGAAGACGATGATCGCGGGGGCCGTACGCACCGACCTCATCCTCTCCACCGAGATCATGGTGATCGCGCTCAACGAGGTCATCGACCAGAGCTTCTGGCTGCGCCTCGGCGCGCTGGTGGCGGTCGCGTTCCTGATCACGATCGTGGTCTACGGCGTGGTCGCCCTGATCGTGAAGATGGACGACACCGGGCTGGCGCTGTCCCAGCGCCCCGGCGCCTTCGCCCAGCGGCTCGGGCTGGGCATGGTCTCGGCCATGCCGAAGGTGCTCACCGTGATCTCGATCGTCGGCACCGTGGCGATGCTCTGGGTCGGTGGCCACCTGATCCTGGTCGGTCTCCACGACGTCAACGGGCTCGCCGCCGGCCACCCCGGCTGGTCGTGGCCCTACGACACCGTCCACCACCTCGAGGAAGAGGTCCACCACGCCCTCGGTGCCGTCGGTGCGGCCGCCGGATGGCTGGTCAACACCTTCTTCTCCGCGGTCGTCGGGCTCATCGTCGGTGCAGTCGTGGTCGGCGTACTCCATCTGCTGCCTTTCCCGAAGAAGCACTGAGCGCGGTCGGTGTCACCTGATGCTGGTCCATTGATGTTGGCCTGGCGTTTGCCGCCCAGGATTACCGCGGACGCCGAGGGCCGCTTGTAGTCTGGGGAGACCCTGCGTGGGAGATCCCGCTGGTGCGCAGATGCGCGACGCAGGCCCGCATTACATTCGGTAAGGAATAACCATGGACTACAAGGTTGCCGACCTGAGCCTGGCCGAGTTCGGCCGCAAGGAGCTCACCCTCGCCGAGCACGAGATGCCGGGCCTGATGGCCATGCGCGAGCGCTACGGCAAGGACCAGCCGCTCAAGGGCGCCCGCATCGCCGGCTCGCTGCACATGACCATCCAGACCGGCGTGCTCATCGAGACGCTGACCGCCCTCGGCGCCGACGTGCGCTGGGCCACCTGCAACATCTTCTCCACCCAGGACCACGCCGCCGCGGCCGTCGTCGTCGGCACCGGCACCCCCGAGGAGCCCAACGGCACCCCGGTCTTCGCCTGGAAGGGCGAGACCCTGGCCGAGTACTGGGACGAGGCCGAGAAGGTCTTCGACTTCACCGACGAGGCCGGCAACAAGGTCGGTCCGAACATGCTCCTCGACGACGGCGGCGACATCACGCTGCTCGTCCACAAGGGTGTCGAGTTCGAGAAGGCCGGCGCCGTGCCGGGCCAGGACTCCACCGACAACGAGGAGTTCAAGGAGGTCCTCCGCGTCCTCGACCGGAGCCTGAAGAACGACCCTACGCGCTGGACCAACATCGCAGGAGGCATCAAGGGCGTCACCGAGGAGACCACCACCGGTGTCCTGCGCCTCTATGACCGGTTCAAGGAGGGCTCGCTCCTCTTCCCGGCGATCAACGTCAACGACTCGGTCACCAAGTCGAAGTTCGACAACAAGTACGGCTGCCGCCACTCGCTCATCGACGGCATCAACCGCGCCACCGACGTCATGATCGGCGGCAAGGTCGCGGTCGTGTGCGGTTACGGCGACGTCGGCAAGGGCTCGGCCGAGTCGCTGCGTGGCCAGGGCGCTCGCGTCATCGTCACCGAGATCGACCCGATCTGCGCGCTGCAGGCCGCGATGGACGGCTACGAGGTCCGCCGCCTGGAGTCGGTCATCGAGACCGCCGACATCTTCATCACCACGACCGGCAACTTCGACATCATCCGGGTCGAGCACTTCGAGAAGATGAAGAACCAGGCCATCGTCGGCAACATCGGCCACTTCGACAACGAGATCGACATGGCCGGTCTCGCCAAGATCCCGGGCATCGTCAAGGACGAGATCAAGCCGCAGGTCCACCAGTGGATCTTCCCCGACGGCAAGAAGATCATCGTGCTGTCCGAGGGCCGCCTGCTCAACCTGGGCAACGCCACCGGTCACCCGAGCTTCGTGATGTCGAACTCGTTCACCAACCAGACGCTGGCCCAGATCGAGCTCTTCACCAAGACCGACGACTACCCGATCGGCGTCTACGTCCTGCCCAAGGCGCTCGACGAGGAGGTCGCCCGCCTCCACCTCGACGCCCTCGGCGTCGAGCTGACCGAGCTCAACCAGGCTCAGGCCGACTACCTCGGCGTCCCGGTCGAGGGTCCCTACAAGGCGGACCACTACCGCTACTGATCACCGTCCGAGTCGGCGCGTCCACCCCGCAACACCGGGGCAGACGCGCCGACTCGCGCGTTGTGGGGTGGCTCATGTGATGCCTCGCACGCACAGGGTGACAGAATCGGACACATGGCCGATCGCAGCGCTCCCGACCAGCCCGCCAAGGGAAAGGTCCTCGTCGTCGATGATGATGCCTCGCTGAGCGAGATGCTGGCGATCGTGCTGAGACAGGAAGGCTTCGACTCTCAGCTGGTGGCCCGCGGTGACCTGGCGATCCATGCCTTCCACGACTACAAGCCCGACGTGGTGCTGCTCGACCTGATGCTTCCCGGGATGGACGGCATCGAGGTGTGCAAGCTGATCCGCAAGGAGTCGGGTGTGCCGATCGTCATGCTCACCGCGAAGGGCGACACGGTCGACGTGGTGGTCGGGCTCGAGTCCGGGGCCGACGACTACGTGGTGAAGCCGTTCAAGCCCAAGGAGCTGATCGCCAGGATCCGGGCACGCGTACGCAGGCACGGCGACGCCGTCCCCGAGGTGCTGGAGATCGGCGACCTCACCATCGACGTGGCCGGCCACCAGGTCACCCGTGACGGCGAGCAGATCCAGCTCACGCCGCTCGAGTTCGACCTGCTGGAGTGCCTGGCCCGCAAGCCCCATCAGGTCTTCTCCCGCGAGGTGCTGCTGGAGCAGGTGTGGGGCTACCGCCATGCCGCCGACACGCGGCTGGTCAACGTGCATGTCCAGCGACTGCGGTCCAAGGTCGAGCACGACCCGGAGAACCCCGAGATCGTCGTCACCGTCCGTGGCGTCGGCTACAAGGCAGGGCCCGTGTGACACTCCAGCAGGTCGTCCGCGCAGCATCACGGACGCCCAAGAAGCTCCTGACCACGTGGCGCCGCTCGATCCAGACCCGCGTCGTGGTCTACACCGTGCTGCTCACCGCGGCCGCCGTCAGCCTGGTCGGGCTGATCCTGCTCGAGCAGATCGGCGACGAGCTGGTCCAGGACCGCGTCGCCTCGGCGAAGGCAGAGGCCTCCGAGGAGCTCTCCGCGGCCCGTTCGAGCATCGCGGAGACCTCGGGAGACAACGGTGGCACCCCGCTGCAGCGCAACGACCTGGGCGACCCGATCATCCAGCGCAGTCTCTCGCGCGGCTACGGCGTGGTCATGGCGGGTCCGGTGACGTCGACGTCGGGCCGGATCAGCGATGACGGTGTCGAGTGGACACCGGGTGTGGACGTACGCAGCGTCCCGCGCACGCTCGAGGACCGGTTCCAGTCGATCCGCGCCGAGTCGGCCTGGACCTACACCCGGATCTCCTACGACGACGGCGAGCGGTCCCCCACACCCGGCATCGTGATCGGGTCGCAGGTGGAGCTGCACGACGACACGTACAACGTCTACTTCCTCTTCCCGATGGACCAGGAGCAGGAGACGCTCGGCGTCATCACCCGCGGACTGCTGGCGGCCGGCGCGATCCTGATCCTGCTGATCGGCGTCGGCAGCTGGATCGTGACCCGCCATGTGGTCACGCCCATCCGGATCGCCCGCCGGACCGCGGAACGGCTCGCCGCCGGACGCCTCGAGGAGCGGATGGTCGTCCACGGCGAGGACGACCTCACCGGTCTGGCGATCTCGTTCAACCAGATGGCCAGCGGTCTGCAGAACCAGATCCGACAGCTCGAGCACCTCTCCCGCGTCCAGCGCCGGTTCAGCTCCGACGTCTCCCACGAGCTGCGTACGCCGCTCACCACCGTCCGCATGGCCAGCGACGTCCTCCACGAGGCCCGGGACAGCTTCGACGCCCCGACGGCCCGGGCGGCCGAGCTGCTGCAGACCGAGCTGGACCGCTTCGAGACGCTCCTGAGCGACCTGCTCGAGATCAGTCGCTTCGACGCCGGAGCGGCCGTGCTCGACCTCTACGACACCGACCTGACCGCGCTGGCCCACGCCGTCGTCGAGGCGTACGAACCACTCGCCGCCAAGCGCGACATCGAGCTGAAGGTCGTCGCTCCCGGCCATCCGTGCACGGCCCAGGTCGACCACCGCCGGGTCGAGCGGATCGTACGCAACCTGGTGGCCAACGCCACCGACCACGCCCTCGTGGGCCAGACCGTCACCATCCGCATCGACAGCGACGAGCACGCGGCCGCACTGACCGTGCGCGACCACGGCGTCGGGCTGGCGCCGGGGGAGACCGCCCTGGTCTTCAACCGGTTCTGGCGCGCCGACCCCGCCCGCGACCGCTCCAGCGGCGGCACCGGTCTGGGCCTGTCGATCTCCCTCGAAGACGCCCACCTCCACGGCGGTTGGCTGCAGGCCTGGGGACGCCCCGACCAGGGGGCCCAGTTCCGGCTCACGCTTCCCCGCTACGCCGGGGCCGCGCTGCGGCACAGCCCGCTCCCGCTCGTCCCGGCCGACGCCCGCGACACCCTGGAGGCGTCGTGAGATCCGCACTCGCCGCCGTGCTGACCGGGGTCGCACTCCTCGCCTCGGCGTGCTCGAGCGTGCCCGACTCCGGGCCCGTCCAGCGCGTCGACCTGGCCGCGCCAGCCGCACAGGAGGAGGTCATCCCCTACAACCCCGGCGCCCCCCGCGCGGGCGCGTCCCCGGGCGAGATCGTCGACGGCTTCCTCGACGCCATGAAGGCCACCCCGATGAGCACGGCCTACGCCCGCCGCTACCTCACCAGAGATGCCGCGATGAACTGGGCGCCCGCCGGCCGCACGCTGGTCTACGGCGAGCTCGGCAGCCACGTCAGCTCGTCGCCGCGGGTCTCGGTCGAGCTGGAGGATGCCGGCTGGCTCGACGAGCGTGGCGTCTGGCGTGGTGCGCTGGCCTCCTCGCAGGCGATCCTCGACTTCGAGCTGACCCGCACCGAGGGCGAGTGGCGGATCAGCTCGGCGCCGAACGCCCTGGTGGTCGAGGAGGACTGGTTCCTGACCCACTTCGCTCGCAGCAACCTCTACTACGTCGAACCGACGGGGCACACCCTGGTGCCGGAGCCGATCTTCGCCCCCAAGGGCACCTCCTACGCCGCCACCCTCGTCTCCAGCCTGCTGAGCGGCCCGGGAGAGGAGGCACAGGGCGTCATCCGCAGCGCGCTCCCGACCACGGCGAACGAGCCCCGCTCGGTGGACGTACGCGACGGCGTGGCCGAGGTCGACCTGGCCGGTGACCTGGGTGATCACAGCTCCGAGGAGCTTCAGCTGATGGGCGCCCAGCTGGCCTGGACCCTGCGCCAGGACGCCAGCGTGGAACGCATCCGGCTCACGATCGACGGCGAGCCGGTGGTGCTGCCGGGCTACGGGGACACGTTCAGCGCCGACAACGGCGGTGGCTACGACCCCAACGGCACCTCCGCGCGGGTCGACCTCTACGCGCTGCGCGGCGGCGCGCTGGTGACCAGCACCGGCGAGAACGGCGACCCATGGGTGCCGGTGCTCGGCGGCTGGGCGAAGTCGCACGGCGTGGTCGATGTCGCCGTCGACGCCGACGGTTCGACCGCCGCCGCCGTGACCGCCGACCGCACCGGCGTCGTCGTCGGCGAGCTGACCAGCGACGGCGAGCTCGCCAAGGCTCGGGTGACGGGCACCCGGCTGCTGCGGCCCTCCTGGGACCTCGCCGGCCGACTGTGGCTGGTCGACAAGGACTCGACGGGCGCCCGGGTGATGTACGTCGACGGCGACCGCCGCGTCCGCGTCGCCATCCCCGGGGTGACGGGGGAGAACGTGAAGCGGTTCCTGGTCTCGCGCGACGGCACCCGGTTCGTCGCGGTGATCGGTGGCGAGTTCTCGGACCGCATCGTGGTCAGCCGCCTGCGGGCCAGCTCGAAGGGCGAGATCACGACCGCGACCTCGGCGGTCCTGCTGCCGCATCCGGATGCCGCCACGATGCAGGTCACCGACGTCGCCTGGACCTCGCCGACCACGATCGTCGCGGTCCAGCAGATCAGCTCGACCGCGCTGTTCCAGTCGGTCTCGCTCGACGGTGCCCCCAGCGGGGAGCGCTACACCCTCAGCGATCGGGTCACCGGCGTCGTCGGCTCCCCGGTGGCCTCGGCCCGCCTCTACGCGATGTCCGGCTGGACCCTCCTGGACCCTCTCGACCGGTTCGACCTCGAACTTCCCTCCGATCTCTCGGACATCACCTACCAGGGCTGACTCTCCACAGCCTTATCCACAGGCGATCGGTTGTCGGTTGCCCCCGGGCACTCACCCTGGTCGACTCGGGAGCATGAGTCTTCGAGGCGATCTCGCCGACGCCTGGCACGACCTGATCGTCGGCGGCCGCTGCGTCGGCTGCGAGCGACCGGGCCGGCTCCTCTGCCGCGGCTGCCACGCCGAGCTGCCGCAGAGAGCCCGACCGAGCCCGCCGACCCCGGCGCCGCCGGGCATCGTCCCGGCCTTCGCGGCCGGGCCCTACGAGGGCATCCTCAAGCAGCTCGTCATCGGGCTCAAGGAGCATCAGCTCCTCGGCCTCCGTAGGCCCCTGGCCGGCCTGCTCGCGCTCTCCGTCCTCGAGGCGATGGCGAGGACCGGTCCCGGCCCGACGGTCCTCGTCCCGGTCCCTTCCCGGCCGGCCTCCGTGCGCGAGCGCGGCCTGGACAGCACCGCGGCGATCACGAGCCGAGCGGCCGCGATGCTGAGGCAGCGCGGGGTCGGCGTACGTCATCACCAGCTGCTCCGCACCAGACCGGGCGTCGCGGACCAGGCCGGTCTCGACTCCCGGCAGCGGCAGGCCAACCTGGACGGTTCGATCACCTGCCCCACGTCCGGCATCCGGACACTTGCGAGGTCGATCCCGCGAGCGAGGTTCATCGTCTGCGACGACGTGATCACCACCGGCGCGACCGCCCGCGAGGCTCAACGAGCGCTGGAATCGGTCGGTCTGAGGGTCACGGCGATCGCGACCGTGGCGGCCACCCAACGTCGGCCTCACGTTCAAATGTAGGAAACCGGCATGTAATTCTGTTGAAGGGCTTTCGTGGGGCAGATCGGCGAACTACCGTCGCTACATGGAGTCCGCCTGGGTCCGTGGTTGCGTCGCAGAGAGGTCCGCATTGCGGGCATCCGAGCGGCAAGCCGATGCCAGTCGCAGGCGAAACGGTCCACGTAACCCTGCTGTCCCAGATTCTGGGGCAAGGGGATCACGGTGCGGCTTAGAAATAAGTCCTGCCCTTGCCCTCCCGTCAGATACGGGAACCGGCAGGGAGAAGGTGGAGTGGCACCAAGCCGCTAAGCCTCAGCAGGCGATTGTGGGGTCGAAGACCAGGTCGGCCGGGCGGACTCCGTACCCCGGAGGTCACATGCGCTGACCATCCGGGATTCCGCCAACCCCGAAACACCGGGAGGTACCCATGGAAGTTGTCGTCACGGCCCGCAACGCCGAGGTCTCAGACCGCTATCGCGCTCACGTAGCAGAGAAGCTCGCGAAGCTCGAGAAGCACGACCACCGCATCATCAGGATCAACGTGGAGGTCGACAACGAGCCCAACCCGCGCCAGCACAAGGGCGCCGTACACGTCGAGCTCACCGCGTACTCGAAGGGTCCGGTCATCCGGGCCGAGGCGTGTGCCGAGGACAAGATGGGGGCGCTGGACCTGGCTGTCGACAAGATGGCATCCCAGATGCGCCGCGCCGCAGACCGCCGCAGGGTTCACCGCGGCCGTCGTACGCCGGTATCCGTGGGGCAGGCGCTGGCGGGCATCGAGCCCGACGGGCTGGCCCCGACGTCCGGGGCCGGGGACCTCGAGGAGGACACCGTCCGGGAGCACCAGGTCGGTCCGATCACCGTGACGGGGGAGGGGCCCTTGGTGGTCCGGGAGAAGACGCACACCGCGGAGCCGATGACGCTCGACCAGGCCCTCTACGAGATGGAGCTGGTCGGACACGACTTCTACCTCTACATCGACAAGGACTCGATGAGGCCGTCGGTCGTCTACCGCCGCAGGGGGTATGACTACGGGGTGATCGCGCTCAACCGCGCGGACCTCGTCTGACCGCAGGCCCAAGCACAACGGCCGGGACTTTTCCATCCCTCAGATGGAGGAGTCCCGGCCATTCCCTTTGTCATCATGAGTTACGTGCCATGATGCATTCGTGTCATCTACATCTGGTGCCGATCGTGAGCCGGTCCGCGTTTTGGTTGTCGACGACCAGGAGCTCTTTCGAAGGGGTCTGGTCGCGCTGCTGGCGAGTGAGCCCGGCATCGAGGTCATCGGCGAGGCGACCAACGGCATCGAGGGCACCGAGCGTGCCGCGGCTTCGGCTCCGGACGTCGTGCTGCTCGACGTACGCATGCCCAAGCAGACCGGCCTGGAGGCCTGCGTCGCCATCAAGGAGGCCGTTCCCTCGGCCAACATCATCATGCTGACCGTCTCCGACGAGGAGGCCGATCTCTACGACGCGGTCAAGGCCGGCGCGATGGGCTACCTCCTCAAGGACTCCTCGATCGACCAGGTCGCCCAGGCGATCCGGGTCGTCGCCGACGGCCAGTCCCTGATCAGCCCCGCCATGGCGGTGAAGCTGATGGAGGAGTTCAAGCAGATGTCCCGGCCGGACCGATCCCCGGTCCCTGGCCCCAAGCTCACCGACCGCGAGCTCGAGGTCCTCGGCCTGGTCGCCAAGGGCCTCAACAACCGCGAGATCGCCAAGCGGCTGTTCATCTCCGAGAACACGGTCAAGAACCACGTACGCAACATCCTGGAGAAGCTCCAGGCCCACTCGCGCATGGAGGCGGTCATGTACGCCGTGCGCCAGAAGCTCCTCAACGTGGACTAGGCTCGGGTCAGCGTCGCGTGCCGGTGACAGACCGTGTCAGGCATGGAGGCGCCGGACACGAAGGAGCACGACTGATGTTGTCGTCCCCTTCGCCCTCACGTGACTGAGGGCGAGAAGACCAGGCTGATCGCCTGGGCAGATGAGATGCGGCGGGTCCACGACCGGCTGCGCAAGGCACTGCGGGTGACGCAGGAGGCCATCGCCGCGGGGGATCCCGCCGAGCCCGCGGCCCGTGACCTGCTGCTGTTCTGTCACGGGTTCTGTGCGGCCCTGGCCGGCCACCACGAGGGTGAGGACCGCTCGCTGTTCCCGGTGATCGCCCGAGCCCACCCCGAGCTGCGCGAGACGATCCGCTATCTCGAGCAGGACCACTCCATGATCGGCCACCTCCTCGGTGGTCTCCAGGCAGCCGTCGATCGGGCTGCGACCCCCGAGGACCTCCGGAAACACCTGGAAGGCATCGCGGCGATCATGGAGTCCCACTTCCGCTTCGAGGAGCGCAAGCTGCTCGGCGTGCTCGACGCCGTCGCGTTGGACGCGGACGTCGGGGCGGTGTTCGGTCCGCTGTGAATCGGACCCTGGGAGCGTGAGGCGTGTCTGGTGCGCCTGGCGCTCCCAGGGCGCGGTGCCCGCCGTCAGGCGGCGGCGTCGCGGAGCGTGTCGAGGTCGGCGGCGGCCCGGTCGAGGGCGGCCAGGTGATCGCCGCTGCGGGGGAGAACGAGGATAAACTCGGTCGCGCCCGCAGTGCGGAAGTCCGCGACGAGACGTGCGAGGTCGCCGGCGTCACCGAGGCGGAGCTGAACGGTGCGGCGGATCGTGTTCGGATCCCGGTCCACCGTGGCGCAGTGCTGGTCGAGGATCGAGCCGAGCCGGGCGTACTCCTCAGGGGTCTCACCCGTGGCGTTCCAGGCGTCGGCGTACTGCGCGACCATTCTCAGGGTCCGCTTCGGGCCGCTGCCGCCGATCCAGATGGGCGGGTGCGGACGCTGGACGGGCTTGGGCTCCGCGACGGCCTCGACGAGCTGGTAGCGCGTGCCGGTGAAGGTCGTGGTGGGCTCGGTCCAGAGTGAGCGGATCACCTGGAGCGCTTCCTCCAGGCGGTCGAAGCGTTCGCGGAAGGTGCCGAACTCGAGGCCGTACATGGTGTGCTCGCGCTCCGCCCAGCCTGCGCCGATGCCGAACTCCAGTCGGCCGCCGGAGAGGTGGTCGACGGTGGTGGCGAGCTTGGCGAGCATCCCGGGGTGGCGGTAGGTGTTGCCGGTGACCATGCAGCCGATCCGCACCCGCTTCGTCGCGACCGCCATCGCCGCCTGCATCGCCCAGCCGTCGAAGATCGGCTCGTTCGGACTCTCGCCCAGGCTGGCGATGTGGTCCATCACCCAGACGTGATCGAACCCCGCCTCGTCGGCCGTGCGCCACACCCGCAGGTAGTCCTCGATCGGAGCTGCCTGGCTGAGCTTGATCCCGAACCGCGTCGTCATGAATCCGAGCCTAGGCGCCTCTGTCGCAGCCGCGGGGGATGCGTCCTCGGACCTCTGGGTCTGAGTGAGGCGACCGTCCGGCGGACGTCGTGCCACGCGAACCACGCCGTACGCAGGCGGGGGAGCGGCGCCGGGTCGCCTCGGCGCCGCGCGCGGAGCCGATCACGAAGCCAGGCCGGTGCATCGACCTGCTCGATCGCAGCCGTCTTGGTGAGCAGCCGGCCGTGCTCGGCCGCGTACCGACCGCGGGCCATCGCGGTCAGGCTCAGCTCGGCGATCTCCGGTTCGAGGATCCACCAGTGCGGATGCTTGAGCGCATCGGCCCAGTAGCCGCAGACCTCGGCACGTGACGCTTTCCGGATGTTGTCGGCGGTGACCTCCGGAAACGCTGCCCGTACGTCCTCGCCGAACACCGACAGGCCGTGGATGGCCAGCTCCGCGCGAGGGATGGTCGTCAGCGGTCGGTGAACCAGCCGGCCGTGCGTCCAGGTGGGATGCGGCGCCGCGTGATCGTCGCGTCGATCGGCGGCGACATAGGCACACCCGAGGTCGGCGCCCGCTGCGACACCGGCATCGAGCTCACGGTGGATCGACGAGAGCACCTGGACGTCCGGAGTCCCGTCGGTGAGCGCGACCAGGTCGAGATCGCTCACACCTGGAACGTAGTCGCGGGTGGCGAGTGACCCGGCGACGTACAGACCGAGCACCCATGGAAGCGTCTCAAGGCGTTCGGCGAGCGCGACGACGGCCTGATGGTCGGTCGGGCTCGAGCTCTCCGTCGGGGGTGCCACGGGTTCATGGTCTCGCACTGACGTCTTGAACTTGGTGAGATCCTCCGTCACAGCAGCCGCGGGGTCGGCTCCTGGGGAGGTATCGCTGACCCGGATCAGGTCGGATAACGTCCGGAACCGGCTCTAGAGTCGGACTCGTGCCTCGCTCTCAGACACTCAGCCGCTCCCAGGCCCGCCGGATCGCGCTGGCGGCGCAGGGGTTCGCCGACAAGCCCCACACCACGCCGACGATGCGTACGTTCCAGCGCACTCTCGAGCGCACCGGAGTCCTCCAGGTCGACTCGGTCAATGTCCTGCAACGCGCGCACTACATGCCGCTCTACAGCCGGATGGGGGCGTACGACACCGGGCTGCTGCACCGCGCCAGCAAGGGGCGGAAGGACCGGCGGATGGTCGAGTACTGGGCGCACGTGCAGGCGTTCATGCCGGTCGAGCTGTGGCCGCACATGCAGTGGCGGATGGACCACTACCGCGCCCAGAAGGGCTCCAAGTGGTGGGGGAGCGTGCCGGACGGGATGAAGGAGAAGGTGCTCGCGCTGGTGGCCGAGCAGGGGGCGCTCACCGCACGCGAGGCGGCCAAGGCGCTCGACGACGCCGGCCCGCAGACCAAGGACCACTGGGGCTGGAACTGGTCCGACTCGCGCAAGACCCTCGACATCCTCTACATGTTCGGCGAGCTGGCCATCGCAGGCCGCAACGACCAGTTCGAGGTCGCCTACGACCTGCCCGAGCGCGTCATCCCGCGGGTCCACCTCGAGACCCCGACGCCGACGAAGGAGGAGGCCCACCTCGAGCTCGTACGCCGCGCCGCCAGGTCCCACGGGGTCGGCACCGCCAAGGACATCGCCGACTACTTCCGGATGCGCGTCGACGACACGACACGCGCGCTCGGCGCGCTCATCGAGGCGGGCGAGGTCGAGCCGGTCATGGTCGAGGGCATCCGCAAGCAGGCGTACCTCATCGTAGGGTCCCGCCTCCCGAGGCGCGTCGAGGCCCGGGCGTTGCTGAGCCCGTTCGACCCGCTGGTCTGGGAGCGGGAACGCACCGAGGCGCTCTTCGACTTCTTCTACCGGATCGAGATCTACACGCCGGCGCCGAAGCGGATCCACGGCTACTACGTGCTCCCGTTCCTCCTCGGTGAGCACATCGTCGGCCGGGTCGACCTGAAGGCCGATCGGAAGAGCGGGACCCTCCAGGTCAAGGGCGCGTACGCAGAGCCCAACGCCCCCCTGGAGACCGCCGTCGAGCTGGCGGCCGAGCTCGAGCGGCTCGCCGGCTGGTTGGGTCTGGACGCCATCGAGGTCGATCCCAGGGGCGACCTGGCGCCGCTCCTTGCGCCGTTGGTGTGAGCAGGCGACCGGCAGGTGGGTAGAGTGAGCGTGCTATCTGTCTGCCGCTAGTAGGAGCCCGCCACCGTGGCAATTCTCGACAAGATCCTTCGCCTCGGCGAAGGCAAGATCCTTCGCGAGCTCGAGGCCATCTCGAAGGCCGTCAACGCGATCGAGGACGAGTTCGTCGCGATGAGCGATGACGAGCTGCGCGGGATGACCGACGAGTTCAAGCAACGCCTGGAGAACGGCGAGGACCTCGACGACATCATGGCCGAGGCGTTCGCCACCGTCCGTGAGGTCACCAAGCGCGTTCTGGGCCAGCGTCACTACGACGTCCAGATCCAGGGCGGCGCGGCGCTCCACCTCGGCAACATCGCCGAGATGAAGACCGGTGAGGGCAAGACCCAGACCGCGGTGCTCCCGGCCTACCTCAACGCGCTGGCCGGCAAGGGCGTCCACGTCGTCACGGTCAACGACTACCTGGCCAAGTACCAGTCCGAGGTGATGGGCCGCATCTACGGCTTCCTCGGCCTCAGCGTCGGTGTGATCCTGCCGCAGATGACCCCGGCGCAGCGCCGCGCGGCCTACAACTGCGACATCACCTACGGCACCAACAACGAGCTCGGCTTCGACTACCTGCGCGACAACATGGCCTCCTCCATGGGGGACCTGGTCCAGCGCGGCCACTTCTTCGCGATCGTCGACGAGGTCGACTCGATCCTCATCGACGAGGCCCGGACCCCGCTGATCATCTCGGGTCCGACCGAGGACGATGTGAAGTGGTACGACGAGTTCGCCACGATCGCCAAGAACCTGACCAGGGACGTCGACTACGAGGTCGACGAGAAGAAGCGCACCATCGCCGTTCTCGAGCGGGGCATCACCCGGGTCGAGGACCACCTCGGCATCGAGAACCTCTACGAGGCGGTCAACACCCCGCTGATCTCGTTCATGAACAACTCGATCAAGGCCAAGGAGCTCTTCCGCCGCGACAAGGAGTACGTCGTCGCCAACGACGAGGTCCTGATCGTCGACGAGCACACCGGCCGCATGCTCGCCGGCCGTCGCTACAACGACGGTCTGCACCAGGCGATCGAGGCCAAGGAGGGGGTGAAGGTCCGCGAGGAATACCAGACCCTCGCGAGCATCACCCTGCAGAACTACTTCCGCCTCTACGAGAAGCTCTCCGGCATGACCGGTACGGCGATGACCGAGGAGTCGGAGTTCGACAAGATCTACAAGCTCGGTGTGGTCCCGATCCCGACCAACAAGCCGATGATCCGCAAGGACCAGCCCGATCTCGTCTACCGGACCGAGGTGGCGAAGTACGAGGCCGTCGCCGACGACCTGGTCGAGCGTCACAAGAAGGGCCAGCCGGTGCTGGTCGGCACGGTCTCGGTGGAGAAGTCCGAGTATCTCGGCAACATCCTCAAGAAGCGCGGCGTCCCGCACACCGTCCTCAACGCGAAGTACCACGCCGACGAGGCCAAGATCGTCGCGTTGGCCGGCCACAAGGGCGCCGTCACGGTCGCCACCAACATGGCCGGCCGAGGCACCGACATCATGCTCGGTGGGTCCGTCGACTTCCTGGCCGACCAGGAGCTTCGTAAGCAGGGCCTGGAGCCCACCGGCGAGACCGCCGAGGCGTACGAGCAGGCGTGGGCGCCGACCGTCGAGCGGATCAAGGAGCAGGTCAAGGCCGAGCACGAGGAGGTCACCAAGCTGGGTGGTCTCTACGTCCTCGGCACCGAGCGCCACGAGTCCCGCCGCATCGACAACCAGCTGCGTGGTCGTTCCGGCCGTCAGGGTGACCCGGGCGAGTCCCGCTTCTACCTGTCGCTGGAGGACGACCTGATGCGCCTGTTCAAGGGCGAGTGGGTCGACCGCATCCTGACCACGCTGAAGATCCCCGACGACGTGCCGATCGAGGCCAAGTCGGTGACCAAGTCGATCGCCAACGCGCAGACCCAGGTCGAGGGCCAGAACTTCGAGTCCCGCAAGAACGTCCTCAAGTACGACGACGTCATGGACCGCCAGCGCAAGGTGATCTACGCCGAGCGCCGCGAGGTCCTCGAGGGCGCCGACCTCGAGGAGCAGATCCGCACCTTCATCGACGACGTCGTCGAGGGCGTCGTCACCGGAGCGACCCAGGACTACGCCGAGGAATGGGACCTCGACCAGCTCTGGACCGACCTCAAGCAGATCTGGCCGGTCTCGGTCGAGCCCAAGAAGCTGATCGCCGACGCCGGCGGTAGCAAGGACGACCTCGACCGCCAGGAGCTCATCGAGATCCTCAAGAAGGATGCTCAGGAGGCGTACGACCGCCGCGAGGAGGAGATCGGCTCCGAGGGCATGCGCGAGGTCGAGCGCCAGGTCGTGCTCTCGGTCCTGGACCGCAAGTGGCGCGAGCACCTCTACGAGATGGACTACCTGCGCGAGGGCATCGGGCTGCGGGCCTACTCCCAGCGTGACCCGCTGGTGGAATACCAGCGCGAGGGCTTCGACATGTTCACCGCGATGATGGACGGCATCAAGGAGGCCGCGGTCGGCTACCTGTTCAACCTGGAGGTCCAGGTCGAGCAGGCTGCGCCTGAGGCCGGGAGCGCCGAGTTCCACTACCACCCCGACGGCACCCGTCACGCCGGTCCGATGCACGAGGGTGCGCTCGCCGAGCCGCCGGTCGGTGTCGGGCAGGCTGGTGGCCTCCAGGACATCTCCGCGGCCCTGAAGTCGCAGGCCGCCGACCGGGCCCCGAGCGCCTCGCCCCACATCGTCGCTCCGGGCCTGCAGAAGCCTGCCGCGCCCAAGCACCTGGCCTTCTCCGGCCCGGACGAGCAGGGCCAGGCCGAGGCGCTGGGCAACACGGTCACCAACGCTGACGACCCGTACGCCAAGGTCGGCCGCAACGAGCAGTGCCCCTGCGGCTCGGGCAAGAAGTTCAAGCAGTGCCACGGCCGTCCCGGCGGCCCGACCGGCCTGACCACCCGCGTCAACGGCTGACGCCCTTCTCGGGCACCAACCGGTGGAGCGCTGTACGCACCAGGTGCGTACAGCGCTCCACCGGTTTACTGTGCTTGAGTGAGTGATGCCGTCGACGATCCGGATACCGAGCGCAACCGGGTCCATGCCGCTGGGCTGCTTGCCTCGCAGCTGCGGGCGGTGCTCTACGCGGAACCTGCCTTCCTGTGCTTGACCAGCGTCGAGCAGCCGAAGGGCCGTGACCTTGGCGACCCGATCCACGTCGCCATCCAAAGGTCACGTCGCGTACGACCGCAGGACGGCTTGGTGATCCATCGCCTGGCCGACCTGGCGCCGCGGACGTACGGCGGCACGCCGCCCAGGCTCAACTTCGAGGACAACGCCCTGCTGATGGCCCACGAGGCGCGCAGGGATATCGACGCGATCGCGGCGTTCGCGCAGGTCGCGAGCAGGTCCTATGTCACCGCCGACTCGCTGCGGGGCGCCTTGGCGCGCTATCCATCGCTGCGCCGCCGCTCGCTCATCGCCGCGATGATCGATGACCTGGAGGCAGGCACTCACTCGGTTCTCGAGCACGGCTACCTAACCAAGGTCGAGCGGCCGCACGGGCTGCCGACCGGGAAGCGGCAGGTTCAGCGAGCTGCGCCGAACGGCAACCAGTTCCGTGACGTCGAGTACGTGGCGTACGGACTCGTGGTCGAGCTGGACGGCGCACTAGGCCACGAGTCGTGGCGGGACCAGGGTCGTGACGCCGACCGCGACCTCGACGACCTCGCCCGGGTCGGCTCCGTCACTGCACGGTTGCGCTGGCACCAGGTGTTCGACACTCCGTGCCGTACGGCCGCCCGCATCGGAAAGATCCTGGTCCGTGGTGGATGGCAAGGTGCGGTGCAACGGTGCAGGGACGGCTGTGACCTGACTCGGGTCTGAGGGTGTGGAGCGCCATACGCGCGTGGTAAGTACAGCGCTCCACAGGGTCACTCGTACGGCCCGAAGTTGAGGACCGTGCAGATCCAGTTCTCGCCGCTCTGCTCGAAGCGGAGGGCCATCGCGCGGTAGCCGTGGCCGTACTTGATCGTGGCGGTCGCTTCGACGATGGTCTCGGTGACGACGTGGAGGCGCCAGCGGTAGACCCGAGGGCGGACCGGCTGGTGGCGCCCCAGGCCGGGCTCGTACGCCCCGCTGCGGGCCGTCAGGGCGGCGCGGTATCGCAGGTCGGCGACGACGTCCTTGGTCGTCCAGCGGACCAGCTGGCTCGCCGGACGGTCGCCGCCGACGACCTCGGCGATCTTCTGGGCGAACTGCGGGATCCACGCCTTCAGATGACCGCGGGCGGGGACGATCGGGATCGGCTCGGCCAGCAGACCGTCGTCCTGCCCGCTCCGGTCCGGCTGCGGCGGGTCCAGGCGTGGCTGTAGCTCGAAGGAGAGCATGCCCTGGACATCGGCCAGGGGCACGTCGGCAGGGCGTTGCGGATTCGGCTCCGCTGAAGGATCAGGTTCCCGAGATGGTAGAGCGCTCATGGGCGCAAACTCCTTTCTACGCAGGCAACCCCCTCTTACCCGTTATGTGTCGCTCTAAACCGGCGGGTAACGAAAAGGTTCTGCTGTGACAAAAGGAGACTCGAGTGGCCAGCGCTTTAGGTTGCCTGGTCGTCGTACGGCGGCTTCTCGCCGGCCAGGAGAGGCCTGGGCGCCTTGGCGCGCGCCTCTTCCTCCTCGATCTCGGCGAGGGCTTCCTGGATCTGCCTGCTGACGATGCGACGGGGGTCGAGGTCACGCAGCTCGAGATCCTGGTAGGCGGGCCCGAGCTCTCCGCGCAGGTCGTCTCGCGCGTTGTTGGCCAGGTTGCGCACCTGGTGGAGGAGGCGGGCGATCTGCCGTGCCATGTCGGGGATCTTGTCCGGCCCGAAGACCAGGATGGCGATCACGACGATGACGGCAAGCTCCGCGAAGCCGATGCCGAACACGGAGGTGAACCTACAGGCTCAGAGCTTGGAGGTGGGAGTGAGGCCCAGCTGCATGCCCGCGAGCCCGCGCCCGCGGCCCGAGATCGTACGCGCCACCTCGGCCAGCACCTTGGCCGACTCGGCCGTCGGGTCGGACTCGACGATCGGCTTGCCGGCGTCGCCGGCCTCGCGCAGGGTCTGCTCCAGCGGCACCTGGCCGAGCAGCGGCACCTTCGAGCCGAAGCGCTGGGAGAGGGTGTCGGCGACCCGCTGACCGCCGCCGGAGCCGAAGAGCTCCATCTTGGAGCCGTCGGGCAGCACGAGCCAGGACATGTTCTCCACGACGCCGACGACGCGCTGGTGCATCATCTCGGCCATCGTGCCGGCCCGCTCGGCCACCTCGGCGGCGGCCTCCTGCGGGGTGGTGACCACGACGATCTCGGCGTTGGGCAGGTGCTGACCCAGCGAGATCGCCACGTCGCCGGTGCCCGGGGGCAGGTCGAGCAGCAGCGCGTCGAGGTCGCCCCAGTAGACGTCGGAGAGCATCTGGACCAGCGCCCGGTCGAGCATCGGACCGCGCCAGGCGACGACCTGGTCGCGACGCGGCTTGAGCATCCCGATCGAGATCACCGAGACGCCCGAGGCGGTCGGGACCGGCATGATCAGGTCGTCGACCTGGGTCGGACGGGAGTCGGCCACACCCAGCATCGCGGGCACCGAGTGGCCGTAGATGTCGGCGTCGACGATGCCGACCTTGAGGCCCTGCTGGGCGAGCGCGACGGCCAGGTTGACCGTGACCGACGACTTGCCGACACCGCCCTTGCCCGAGGCGATCGCGAAGACCTTGGTCAGCGAGCCCGACTTGGCGAAGGGGATCTCCCGCTGCGCCTGGCCGCCGGTGAGCCCGTTGCGCATCTCGGTGCGCTGCTCGTTGGTCATCACACCCAGCTCGAGGTCGACGCCGGTGACGCCGTCGACCTTTTCGAGCGCCGCGGTGGTGTCGCGGTTGATGGTGTCCTTGAGCGGGCAGCCGGCGACGGTGAGCAGCACCTTGACGCTGACGACACCGGCGTCGTCGATCGATACGGAGTCGACCATCCCCAGCTCGGTGATGGGACGTTTGATCTCCGGGTCCTGCACGGTCGCCAGAGCTGCGTTGACACGGTCGAGAAGCGGGCTACTCACGGTATGCAAGCCTACGTCGTGCGTGGGGACTCTCCCGCATCGACCGAGGGCTGGTCGATCGGACCACGATGACGGTCACGTTCATCCAGCTCCTCGAGGAGCAGCCGGAGCTCGGAGCGGAGGTAGTCGCGGGTGGCGACCTCGCCGAGGGCCATCCGCAGCGCCGCGGTCTCGCGGGCGAGGAACTCCATGTCGGCCTTGGACTGGGAGGCGATGCGTCGGTCCTGTTCGGCGATCGCGCGGTCGCGGTCCTCCTGGCGGTTCTGGGCGAGCAGGATGAGCGGGGCGGCGTAGGAGGCCTGCAGGCTCAGCGCCAGGGTCAGGAAGATGAACGGGAACTCGTCGAAGCGCCATTCCTTCGGGACGAGGAGGTTCCAGGCGACCCAGATGACCACGACCATCGTCATCCAGGCGATGAACCGGGCGGTGCCCATGTAGCGGGCGAAGGCCTCGGCGAACGAGCCGAAGGCGTCGGCCCGGAAGGTGGGACGCCTGACCAGGGGACGGCGCAGCTCCCGCGGGGTGTCGAGGCGTCCGCGGGCGGCGCGTGCGTCAGCCACGGCGCACCATGTCGGGGGTGATCACCTTGTTCGGGCGGGTGTCGGGACGGGTGTCGGGACGTGGCTCGGTGGCCGACTCCTGGCGGGCGAGCTTCTCGCGCCAGTTCTCCGGGAGCAGATGGTCGAGCAGGTCGTCGACGGTGACGGCGCCGGCGAGGTGGCCGTTCTCGTCGACGACAGGCGCGGCGACCAGGTTGTACGTCGCCAGGTGGGCCGCGACCTGCTCGGTGCTGTCCTCGGGGCGCAGCGGCTCCAGCGACTCGTCGAGAGCACCCGCGACCAGCGTCGACGGTGGCTCGCGCAGCAGCCGCTGGATGTGGGCGATGCCGAGGAACTTGCCGGTCGGGGTCTCCAACGGCGGACGGCACACGTAGACGACGGACGCCTCGGCCGGGGTGAGGTCGGGGTTGCGTACGAGCGCGAGCGCGTCGGCGATGGTCGCGTCGGGGCCGACGATGACCGGCTCGGGGGTCATCATCGAGCCGGCGGTGTCCTCCTCGTAGGACATCAGTCGGAGGACATCCTTCGCGTCCTCGGGCTGCATCAGGTCGAGCAGCAGGGTCGCGGTCTCCTCGGGCAGCTCGGCGATGAGGTCGGCGGCGTCGTCGGGCGACATCTCCTCGAGCACGTCGGCGGCACGCTCGGAGTCCAGAGCGCGCACGATGGCGACCTGGTCGTCCTCGGGCAGCTCCTCGAGCACCTCGGCGAGACGCTCGTCGTCGAGGGCGGCGATGACCTGCCGCTGACGCTCGGGAGGCAGCTCGTGGATCATCGTCGCGGCATCGGCCGGGCGCATCTCCTGGATCGCCTGGACCAGATGGGTCGCGGCCTGGGTGGGGGAGCGGCGGGCCAGGCCCTCGACGTCGTCCCACTCGATCACGTGCGTCTGGCCGCGGCGGCGCAAGCCCTTGGCGGGCTCCTGCACGGCGACCCGGGACAGCAGCCAGTCGCGGTTGCGCGCCTGCTCCATACCGACGTCGTAGACGGTCCCGGACACACCGGTGGTGCGGATCGTGACCTGTCGGTCGAACATCTGGCCGATGACCAGGGTCTCGGTCGACCGCTGCTGGAAGCGGCGCATGTTGAGCAGGCCGGTCGTGTAGATCTGACCGGAGTCGATGCTGGTCACCCGGGTCATCGGCACGAAGATGCGCCGGCGCCCGAAGACCTCGACGACGAGGCCCAGCACGCGCGGCTGCCGGGCGTCGGACCTGACCGTGACCACGAGATCTCGCACCTTGCCGACCTGCTCACCGAGCGGGTCGAAGATCGGAAGGCCGACCAGGCGTGCCGCATAGACGCGGTTGGGCGAGCTGCTCACGCCGCCACCCCCGTAGCGCAGGCGCCAGAGTACGGGCATGGCGGCGCGATGGACCTCTGGTTCACTCGCTGACGCTCGCTCACGACCCCACGTTATGACATGCGGCCCAGCAGTTCGCTTCGGCGCTCATGCGGTGGCGCAGAACGGGGAGTCAGATGAGCTATCTGAACCCGTGCGGGAGCGGGAACCGGGATTCGGGTGGGGCGTGTGTTACACAAGTGGTCTATGTGACCAGTGAGCGGTCGCCACCGCTTCGAAAGGGGTCCGAACAGATGCGTACGCACTCTCCTGTCACGTCTCGCGCGGTCCTGGCGGTCAAGGCCGTGCTCACCACGGGACTGGTCCTCGGCCTCTTCGGTGGCGGGCTCGTCGCCGTGCGCGACTCGACGGCGCCGGCCCCGGCTGACCTGGAGAAGGTTGCCTACTCGCCGCCGCGCTACCGGATGGTCCAGGCCAACATCAAGGCCAGCATGGGCACGGCCAGGTTCAAGAAGGACGTACGCGAGGTCGTCGGCACCGCGCCCGACTTCATCACCTACAACGAGGTGAACGGCCGTCGGACCGCGGATCTCGAGCCGGGGCGCTACCGGGTGTGGCGCAAGGGCGGCGACCCGTACAGGTCGGCGACGGCGGTGGCCTGGGACAACGACAAGTGGGCCGCCGCCTCCAAGGGCATCCACCAGATCAGCAACAAGCGCGGCAAGTCCGCCGACCAGCGGCTGCACTGGGGGATCAGGTATGCCAACTGGGTCACCCTCGAGAACCGCGCGACCGGCCGGAACGTCTCGGTGGTCGCGGTGCACTTCGCCCCGAAGTCGAAGTACTACGGCGATCTGGTCCGGCCCTCCGCCCGCGCGCTGAACGTGCTCGTCGAGGCACTGGCCCGCCGCGGCCCGGTGATGGTCGGCGGCGACCTGAACGTGCAGTACGACGGCTCGCGCTACCCCCGTGACATCTTCGACGCGCAGCATCTGGTCCCGACCTTCGACGTCACCCAGCAGACGCCGGTCACGCACGGCCAGGCCTCGACCATCGACTATGTGCTGGCCCGTGGGATCGCGCGGTTCGCCACCGGCAACCAGCGCGCCTTCGGCCTCGAGTCGGACCACAACGCCGTACGCGTCGACTTCTCGCCGCTGCCGGTCACCTCGACCGAGGGGTCGGCGCGGACCAGGTTCGGGCCGGGTGTCGTGGTCACCGACCCCGGACTGAGCGCCGCCGATGAGCAGAGCGTGCTGCGTACGGTCCTGAAGTCGATCAACAGTGCCGGACGCGGTCACGTCGTCCACCTGGCCACCCGCGCCCTGACTCACGGCAGGGTCCTCCGGGCGCTGAAGCGAGCCAAGTCCCGCGGGGTGGACGTCCAGGTCGTCACCGCCGAGCAGACCACGACCGACCAGATGCGCTCGCTGCAGCGGGTCCTCGGCAAGGACGTGCACAAGGCCAGCTGGGCCGTGCGGCGCCCGAGCGGCTACGACCGCGCCGGTCTCAGTGCGACGGTGCTGCTGGTCAGCAGGACCGGTGCCACGCCGGCGTTCGCGTTCAGCTCCAGCACCCAGATGTCGGCCTCGGCCGGGACCGGGAAGCGATCGGGCTACATCAGCGTCACCAAGGCCTCGTACGACAAGCTCTTCAAGCCGTTCTTCTCGGCTGTCGGACGGCAGGTCTGAGCGTCGTAGGATCGCGATGTGGCGGGTGTCACCTGTCACTGATGGTTACCGATTGGTAACCTGCCCCAGTGACGTCGTGGTGGCCTCGACAGGCCACCGAGATTAGGAGTTGAGCATGGGTCGCCTTGCCGAGACCGAGGGTCTCACCGACATTCAGGAAGAGATCCTGAAGACCGTCCGTCAGTTCGTGGACGAGAAGGTCATCCCGGTGGCCCAGGAGCTGGAGCACGCCGACGAGTATCCGACCGAGATCGTGGAGGGTCTCAAGGAGCTCGGCATCTTCGGCCTGATGATCCCGGAGGAGTACGGCGGCCTGGGTGAGTCCCTGCTGACGTACGCGCTGTGTGTCGAGGAGATCGCGCGCGGCTGGATGTCGGTCTCGGGTGTCATCAACACCCACTTCATCGTGGCCTACATGCTGATGCAGCACGGCACTGAGGAGCAGAAGCAGAAGTACCTGCCGAAGATGGCCACCGGTGAGGTGCGTGGCGCGTTCTCGATGTCCGAGCCGGGTCTGGGCTCCGACGTGTCCGCGGTCTCCACCAAGGCGACCAAGCTCGAGGACGGGTCCTACAGCATCACCGGTCAGAAGATGTGGCTGACCAACGGTGGCTCCTCCACGCTGGTCGCGGTGCTGACCAAGACCGACGAGGGCGCCGAGAGCGTCTACAAGAACATGACCACCTTCCTGGTGGAGAAGACCCCGGGCTTCGGCGAGACCGCCCAGGGCGTGACCGTGCCCGGCAAGATCGACAAGATGGGCTACAAGGGCATCGACACGACCGAGATGATCTTCGAGGGTCACAAGATCTCGGCCGACCAGATCCTTGGTGGCGTGCCCGGCAAGGGCTTCTTCCAGATGATGGACGGTGTCGAGGTCGGCCGAGTCAACGTCGCCGCCCGCGCCTGCGGCCTGGCGATCCGTGGCTTCGAGCTCGGCATCGCCTACTCCCAGCAGCGCCAGACCTTCGGCAAGAAGATCGCCGAGCACCAGGCCATCCTGTTCCGTCTCGCGGAGATGGGCACCAAGGTCGAGGTCTCCCACAACATGATGGTCCGCGCCGCGCGGCTGAAGGACACCGGCAAGCGGATGGACGTCGAGGCCGGCATGGCCAAGATGGTCGCCTCCGAGTACGCCAACGAGGTCGTCGAGGACTCCTTCCGCATCCACGGCGGCTACGGCTACTCGAAGGAGTACGAGATCGAGCGGCTCATGCGCGAGGTCAAGTTCATGCTCATCGGTGAGGGCACCAGCGACATCCAGAAGATGATCATCGGCCGCTCGCTGCTCAAGGACTACAAGAGCTGAGCCTGCCGAGATCCCGGCCGACCCTGGCGAAACCGATGGTTTCGCCAGGGTCGTTGTCGTAGGTTGGTCGTTACCCGTGCAACGACCGAGGAACACGAGACCAGGGGGAGCGATGACCAACGACGATCTCAAGGCCAAGATGCGCGAGGCGCTGGAGAAGAAGAACAACAACGACCACGCACATGCGGAGAGCGCCGGGGCCAAGGAGAAGGCACACGGGTCCGAGGTCGTCGGTGGCGCACCGAAGATGCACCGCCGCAAGGCGGGTGGCGGCGGGTCCTGACGCTACGATGCCCCCTCCGGGGGTGTCGGGTCGGTCTGGTCGAGAGGTAACGAGAAGTTGGCGCGCCGCGTAGTGCTCCATGTCGGGGCGATGAAGTCGGGGACGACGTACCTGCAGGGTGCCCTGTACAAGAACAAGGCACTCCTCGCGGAGCGTGGTTTCCTGGTCCCCGGCGCGCGCTGGCGCCAGCAGATCGAGGCCGTCCTCGATGTGAAGGGCCGCCGGACGCACCCGGAGGGTGACTCGGTCACCGGAGCCTGGGACCGCCTGGTCGCCGAGGTCGACGCGTGGGACGGCACCGCGCTGATCTCGGTCGAGCTGCTCGCGCCCGTCGGCCCGGAGACGGTCGAGCGGGTGGCGACGAGCTTCCAGGGCGTGACGCCCGAGATCGTGCTCTCGCTGCGCGACATCAACCGGCAGATCCCGTCGATGTGGCAGGAGCTCATCCAGAACGGCATGGACTGGACCTGGGCGGAGTTCCTCACCGCGGTCAACAAGAGCCGTCCAGGCTCTCCCGAGCGCCGCCACTCCAAGCCGGGCAAGCGGTTCTGGTCCGAGCAGGACATGGTCGCCATCGCCCGGCGCTGGGGTCAGGCAGGTCCGCTTCACCTGGTCACGGTGCCGCCTCCGGGCAGCCCGGCGACGCTGCTGCTGGAGCGTTTCGGCGCGGCGATGGGCTTCGACCCCGAGGGGATGAAGAGCCCGCCGCCGAAGAACACCTCCCTCGGCGCCGCGACCGTCGAGGTGCTGCGGAGTCTCAACGCCGAGCTGGACCGGCGCGGCCTGGCCTATCCGGCGGCGATGGGCCTGCGCAAGCACACCCTCGGCAAGCGCCTGATGCCGGCGCTGACGACCGACGACCCGCGCATCGGGCTCCAGTCGCCGCGCTGGACGCAGTCCTTCACCCGCGACCAGGCCGCGGAGCTGCGTGGTCTGGACGCGACCATCCACGGGGATCTCGACGACCTGTCCCCTGTGGACGTACGCGGGATCGACCCGCGCAAGGTCACCGACAAACAGGTCCGAGACGCCGCCGTCGCTTCCTGTGCGGCGCTGCGTACGGAACTCGACAAGAAGCTCGCCGATCCGACCATTCCTGGTGAGGCCATCGACCCGGGGGAGGGCCGCAAGGCTCCGGCGCGCGCCGTCTCCGCCCTGGCCGACCTCGTGGAGTGGTCCGTGCGGCGAGAGGAGCTGGTCCGCACGTAGGGCCACAACACACATAATCGGGGGAGTTCTTTGTCAAGCAGCTGGAGCCTGCGCCGTCGGCGCAGACTCGCCGAAGAGGCGGGCGACACCATGGTCGCGTCGCCGCGGATCGCGGTGCTCACGATCGCCCGCGACGAGGGCGAGATGCTCGCCCGCTGGGTCGACCACTACGGCCGGCAGGCGGGTCACGAGAACCTGATCGTCTTCGACGACGGCTCGACCGACGGTTCCACCGACGACCTGGCGTGCACGGTCCAGCACCTGCCCGGCTTCCGGAAGGGCAACTTCGAGGCCGGCCGGATGGGCCTGGCCAGCGGGGTGGCCCAAGGTCTCCTGGGCGTCTACGACGTGGTGATCTTCACCGACGTCGACGAGTTCCTCATCCCCGACCCGGAGAGGTACGCCGACCTCCCGGACTACCTCGCCAGGCGGCCCGAGCGGGTGATCGCCCCGTTCGCCCTCAACGTCATCCACCACACCGCCGTCGAGGGGCCGCTGATCAGCGGCAAGCCGATCCTCGGTCAGCGGGCGTACGCCCAGTTCGCGCCGTTGATGTGCAAGCCGTCGGTCAAGCGGGTGCCGGCCGCCTGGACGTCCGCCTCCCACGGGATCAAGGCGCCCTACATGCCGGATCCCGGGCTGTTCATGGTCCACATGAAGTTCGCCGACGTGGATCTGCTCCGGCGACAGGCGGATCGCCGCAACGAGCTCGCCAAGTCGGTGGGCCGCGGCAAGGGCAGCTCGTGGGGGCGCTCGGGCGACGACCTCGCCGACCTGCTGACCGCGGCAACCACCTCGGTGGATGTGCACCTCGAGGAGTTCGACCCGACCTCGGTGCTGCCGGCCAGGCTGGTGCGCGAGGAGGACGGCGTGCACCGCGCCGTCGGTGCGGGCCACATCGACAACCTCCGCAACCAGCCGCTGCTACGCATCCCGGAACGCCTCCACGGGATCGTCTGAGCTAGGTTACCCTCCGGTAATCCACGCATCGCCAGACTCACCGACGAGAGGCCGCAGATGAGCAAGACGAACCCCGGCAACTTCTTCGAGGACTTTCAGGTCGGCCAGGTCATCGAGCACGCGACCCCGCGCACGGTGACCGAGGGCGACCGGGCTGCGTACGGCTCGCTCTACCCGACCCGCTTCGCGGTGCCGTCGAGCGCTGCCTTCGCGGCCTCCGTCGGCCTGGGCGTGCACCCGGTGGAGGAGCTGATCGGCTTCCACATCGCCTTCGGCAAGACGGTCCCGGACGTGTCGCTGAACGCGGTCGCCAACCTCGGCTACGCCGAGTGCCGCTTCCACCAGCCGGTGGTGCCGGGCGACACGCTCTCGACGACGTCGGAGGTCATCGGCCTCAAGCAGAACTCCAACGGCAAGTCCGGCGTCGTCTACGTACGCTCCACCGCCACCAACCAGCGCGGCGAGGTAGCCATCGACTGGGCGCGCTGGGTGATGGTGCACAAGCGTGACCAGTCCGTCGAGGCGCCGGAGACCGTGATCCCGGAGCTGGCGACGGCGGTCGACGCGAAGAACCTGATCGTGCCGAAGGGCCTGGACTTCACCTCCTACGACTTCATCGCCGCCGGCGAGCCGCACCGCCTCGCCGACTACGAGGTCGGCGAGAAGATCGACCACGTCGACGGGGTGACCCTGACCGCCTCCGAGCACCAGCAGGCCACCCGGCTGTGGCAGAACACCGCGAAGGTGCACTTCAACGTCGAGGCGCGGCCCGACGGGCGCAACCTCGTCTACGGCGGCCACATCATCTCCCTGGCCCGGGCACTGTCGTTCAACGGCCTCGCCAACGCCCAGCTCATCGCCGCGATCAACGCCGGCGCGCACACGTCGCCGGCCTTCGCGGGTGACACCGTCTACGCCTGGTCCGAGGTGCTCGACAAGGCCGAGACCGACGCCCCGGGCGTCGGTGCCCTCCGGCTGCGGCTGGTCGCCACCAAGGGTCGCGACGAGTCGATGACCCTGCGCGGCGATGACGGCAAGTACGCCCCCGGGGTGCTGCTCGACCTCGACTACTGGGCGCTCATTCCTGTGTAAGGATCACGTCATGGCAGTGAAAAAGGCTCTCCTTGTCTCCGGCTCCGCCCAGGGGATCGGCAAGGCGATCGTCGAGAAGTTCGCGGCCGAGGGCTGGTTCGTCGGTGTCTACGACATCGACGCCGAGCTCGCCCGGGACGTCGCGGCGATCCTCGGCAGCGACAACGCGATCGGCGGCGCGCTAGACGTCACCGACCCGGCCTCCTGGAAGGCGGCGCTGGAGGAGTTCGCCACCGCCGCCGGCGGCCGGCTCGACCTGCTGGTCAACAACGCCGGCATCCTGCGTGCCGGCCGTCTGGCCGACGTCGACCTGGCCCAGCACCACCAGACCATCGAGATCAACGTCAACGGTGTGATCAACGGCTGCCACACGGCCTACCCCTACCTCCGGGCCACCCCCGGCTCGGGCGTCATCAACGTCTGCAGCGCCAGTGCGATCTACGGACAGCCGGAGATCGCCTCCTACAGCGCGTCCAAGTACGCCGTGCGCGGACTCACCGAGGCGTTGGAGCTGGAATGGCGCAAGGAGGGGATCCGGGTGCAGGCGGTCTGGCCGCTGTGGGTGAAGACCGCGCTGCTCGACGGCAACGTCGCCTCCTCCCACCAGACCCTGGGCATCCGGCTCACTGTCGAGGACGTCGCCGACCAGGTCTGGGAGATGGCGAAGCCGCGCAAGGGGCTGCGCGGGCGAGTGCCGAAGGTGCACACGACCGTCGGGTTGCCGGCCCGGGCGCTCTCGACGGCCGCCGACCTCGCCCCCAACGTGGTCGTCCGCGAGGTCAACCGGTTCATCACTCGGGCGTGAGGCGTCGGCCGGGCCGATGGCTGGTTGGATGGGGGCATGGCGCTCTACCTCGTCAGGCACGGCACCACCGAGTGGTCCCTCAACGGCCGGCACACCTCCCGCACCGACCTTCCCCTCCTGCCTGAGGGGGAGGAGGGTGCCAAGCTGCTCGCGTCGCGGCTCCAGGACCAGAAGTACGCCGCGGTCCTGACCTCCCCGCGACAGCGGGCGCTGCGTACGGCTGAGCTCGCGGGCTTCCCCGACGCCGTCGTCACCGACGACCTGGTCGAGTGGGACTACGGCGACTACGAGGGCATCACGACCGACGAGATCCACCGCACCGACCCCGGCTGGAGCCTGTGGACCGCAGCGACGCCCGGGGGAGAGGCAGCGGCCTCCGTCCAGGAGCGGCTGGGCCGGGTCGTGTCGGCCGCCCGCGAGCGCGACGGCGACACCCTGGTCTTCTCCCACGGACACGCGCTGTGTGCCCTCGCAGCCGTCTGGCTGGGGTTCCCGGTCACCGACGGACGGCTCTTCCGGCTGGACACCGCGACCGTCTCGATGCTGGACGAACATCACGGGCAGCCGGTCGTCAAGCAGTGGAACACCTAGTCGGACCGACGAGTCCGCCGAAAAACTGGCGGCCGACGCTTGCCCGAACCGCTTGACCAGACGGATGGCACGGGTCACCGTTGTGGGGTGGCTCTTGCGGTTGGCTGTCCACGCTGCGCGACGCCGGTGGCGAGCATCGGCGCCGGTGGCAGCAGATCGTGCCCCGAGCACGGTGTGGTGACGCCGGTGTGGCATACGGACATGGCCTCCTACGAGGACCTGGTGCAGGTCCTCGCGCTGGCCGGTGACGTGCCCACCTACGTTCCCTGGCCGGTCGAGTCCGGCTGGTCGATCGCCGACCTAGCCGTGGTCGGCGACGAGGTCAGGGGATCAGCGACGCTGGTCACCCTGAGCGGCGTGACCCCCGACGACGGACCGGTCGAGATGACCGTCGTGACCGAGGAGGCCGGCGTCGGGCTGGGCGCCAGGTGCGCGCATACGCATGGGCCGGACCCGGGCGTCGACGCCTGCACCGGCCCGCCCACGACGAGGGTTCGCGTCGGCGGGCAGCTGGTGCCGCTGTGGCCGATCACCCAGTGGACCAACGGCGCCGAGGAGTGGGAGCGGTCGGTGATGGTCGGCGAGGCCGCCGGGCGCTGGCTGTGGCTGATCTTCCGCCCGGCCACCGCGATGCTGATGCTCCAGGACGGCTGGCATCTGCGCCAGGTCGGCGACCTGGGCGTACAGATGGTCGAGCTGCCCTTCGGCAAGCCCGGTGAATCTTGGTGAGAGCCGCCGTAGAGGTCTCCGCGAGCAGAGGCCTCTAGGATGGGCGGGTGCGCATCGACCTCCACACTCACTCGCGAGTGAGCGACGGGACCGATTCGCCCACCGAGCTGGTCCAGGCGGCGTTGGCCGCGGGGCTCGATGTCGTCGCGATCACCGACCACGACACCGCCGCGAGCTGGGACGAGGCGGCCGTCGCTGCCGCCGAGGCCGGGATCGAGCTGGTGCGGGGCATGGAGATCAGCGCCGACCACCACGGCCACGGCGTACACCTGCTGGCCTACCTCCCCGACCGGACCTACCCGCCGCTGGTCGAGGAGCTCGGCCGCGTCCTCGCCGGCCGCGACGGACGGCTGCCGCTGATGCTGGACCGGCTGGCTCGTCTCGGCATCGAGGTGTCCCTCGAGGACGTCGCCGCCGTCTCGGGCGACGCCGCCGCCTCGGGGCGACCGCACCTGGCCGACGCGCTCGTCGCCAAGGGCTACGTACGCAACCGTGACGAGGCGTTCAACCGCTATCTCGGCGCCGGCAAGCCTGCCCACGTCCATCGCTACGCGGCCCCGCTCGAGCCGATGATCCGTACTGTCGCCGCGGCCGGCGGAGTCACCGTGATCGCCCACCCGTGGGGCCGGTCCGGGCACGAGCAGCCCGACGAGGCGGCGCTGTCCGAGCTGGTCGACGCGGGCCTGTCCGGGCTGGAGGTCGACCACCAGGACCACACCCCGGAAGTGCGCGACAAACTGCGGGTGATCGCCCGCAACCTCGACCTCGTGGTGACCGGATCCAGCGATTACCACGGCACCGGGAAGGTGGGTCACCATCTGGGAGTGAACACCACCGCACCCGCCGAGTACGAGCGGCTGCTGGAGCGCGCGGCCGCAGCCTCGGCCGCCTCCGGACGAGCCACCCCCGAGGTCGTACGTTGACCGAGATCTTCGTCTCCTCGCTGGTGACGCTCTTCGTGATCATGGACCCGGTCGGCACGATCCCGGTCTTCCTCTCGCTGACCGCCGGCCAGTCGCCTGGCAAACAGCGTCGCGCGGCGGTCCTCGCGGTCGCCGTCTCGTTCCTGGTGATCACGATCTTCGCGCTGTTCGGACAGGCGATCCTGCACTACCTGCACATC
This sequence comes from Nocardioides sp. NPDC051685, assembly GCF_044453405.1. Lineage (NCBI taxonomy): Bacteria > Bacillati > Actinomycetota > Actinomycetes > Propionibacteriales > Nocardioidaceae > Nocardioides > Nocardioides sp. NPDC051685. The sequence goes on from NZ_JBITCR010000006.1 coordinate 80,539, forward strand.
TCGCTGGAGGCGCTGCAGTGCGCCGGCGGCCTGCTCCTGCTGCTGGTCGCCCTCGAGCTGCTCACCGACAACTTCGACGACCCGGTCGCCGCCGCGGGAGCCAACGTGGCCATGGTGCCGCTCGGCACCCCGCTCCTGGCCGGCCCCGGCGCGATCGTCGCCACGATGGTCTTCACCCAGCAGGTCGACTCCGTCGCGACCGGCTTCGGGCTCGGCCTCGGCCTGGTCGTCGTGCACCTCACCCTGCTCCTCGGGATGATCTTCTCCGTCCCGATCCTCAAGGTCCTCAAGGAGTCCGGCGTCCTGCTCATCACCAGGATCGCCGGTCTCCTCCTCTCCGCGATCGCCGTCCAGATGGTCGCCGACGCGGTCAAGACCTTCATCGCCAACGCCTGAGTCCTGGTAGTCCGAGACGTTTCGGCCCGTCTACCGGCCGGTAATGGGCCCGAACGTCTCGGACTACCCGGCTGTCGGCGAGATGTCGGTGGTCACGGAGATCATGGGGGACGTGACCTCCCGCTCGCCTCACTTCAGGCCACCCGATGTGCTCGGGCGGCCCGGGCTGGTGCGTCCTGTGCGGACGGATCCTTCGGGTGTCCGCGGCCCGACGCCGAAGCAGGCGAGGGGGCGCGCGTGGCGGCGTTCGTCGCGGGGGTTCTACGTGCCTGCTGACGTCCCCGTCTCGCCGCAGCAGCGGGTGCTCGAGGCCGCCGCCGTGCTGCCTGCGGACGGTGCGGTCACGGGCTGGGCCGCTCTGGCATGGCAGCGCGTGCGCTGGGTGGACGGGTGCGACACGGACGGCAGCCAGTTGCCGGTGACCATCCTCACCCCGGGATCGCAGGCACGCGCGCAGGCCGGGATCGAGGTGAGCAAGGAGCGCCTGCTCCCACGAACGCGTCAGATCTTGGATGGGGTGGTGCTCACCGATCCTCATCGGTCGACGGCCTTCGAGGTCCGGAGGGCAGCGACACCGTTGTCGGCCGTACGGTGGCTCGATCTCGTCGCCGCCAGCGACCTGATCTCGCTGGCAGAGATGGCTGCCTATGCCGAGACGCTCAGCGGATGGACGGGTATCGACCACCTCCGGCGAGCGATCGCACTGGCAGACGAGAACGTGTGGTCGCCATCGGAGACCGATCTGCGACTCACCTTCTCGGTGAGGATGGGGATTGCCGGCGTGGTCAGCAACCGTCCGGTCTTCGACCTCCATGGTCGTCACATCGGCACTCCGGACATCCTCGATCTGGAGCGAGGGGTGGTTGCGGAGTACGACGGTGCCCTGCACCTGGCAGGCAAGCAGCGTGCCAAGGACCTGCGGCGTGAGGGTGCCTTCCGACGGGTCGGCCTGGAGTACGTCACCATGGTGGCCGCCGATCGCCGCGACCCTGCCGACTTCATCAGAAGAGCGCACGAGGCGCGGGCGCGGGCACACCGGACACCGGTGGCCGACCGACAATGGACGATCGACCCGCCAGGCTGGTGGACCCCTACCCACACCGTCGAGATGCGCCGTGCGCTGGCGGACTGGCAGCGCGAGCGCTACCTGAGACCGCGGGCTGCATAGTCCGAGACGTTTCGGCCCGTCTACCGGGCGGTAATGGGCCAGAACGTCTCGGACTACCGGCTACCTGCGGCCCAGGGACTGGAACTTCTGGAGGACGCCGGTGGGGACCACACGCGCTGCCGTGGCGAGGGCCTTGTAGCGCTTGCTCGGGATCGAGAAGGTCTTGTCGGCCTCGTAGTCCTCGAGCGCCTCGCGGACGAGGTCGTTGACGTCGAGCCACATCCAGGCGGGGGCCGAGTCGTAGCCGGAGCCGAGACGCTCGTGGAACTCGGTCTTGGTGAACCCCGGCAGCAGGGCCATGACCTTGATGCCCCGGCCGGCGTACTCGTTATGGGCCCACTCGGTGAAGGAGTTGATCCACGCCTTGGCGGCGGAGTAGGTGCCGCGAGGCAGATAGGACGCGACGGAGCCGACGTTGATGATGCCGCCGTGGCCGCGGGCGACCTGGGCGCCCAGCGCGGCGTGGGACAGGCGCAGCGGGGCGATGACGAGCACCTCCGCCATCGCGGTCTCCTCGTCGGCGGTGTTGTCGAGGAAGCGGTGCTTGAGGCCGTGGCCGGCATTGTTGACCAGCAGGTCGACCGGGTGCTCGGCGTCGGCCAGACGGGCCTCGACCCGGGCCAGATCGGCGCTGTCGGTCAGGTCGGCGCGGAGCACCTCGACGCCGATGCCGTGAGCGTCCGTCAGGTCCTTCGCGACGCCGTTCAGGCGCTCCTCGTCACGAGCGACGAGGACGAGGTGGTGACCGCGGGCGGCGAGCTGCCGCGCGAAGGCGAGTCCGATGCCGGCGGTCGCGCCGGTGATCAGGGAGGTGGGGTTCGACATGAGGCAATCCTGCCACCACCGGACGAGAGGGGACTCGAGTGCCGGCCCGTCGGTTCAGCGGCGGAATCACGGTTTCTGTCTGTCGTGTGACAGTTGACTTGCGGTGATGGGAGTTTGGATGATGTTCGACGTGGACTTCGCAGGCGGGCTCGGGCACGTGATGGAGAAGTGAGCCGCGGTGGGCGACACCGGACGGTGTCCCGGCCTCTCCAGCGCACCAAGATGCTCTTCGCCGCGTCCTTGCTGACCTCGGCCGGTCTGTACGGCGGAATCGAGATCGTCGCCGAACCGGAGGCCGACGGCCTGACCAGCGTGGCCGACAGCGGCCAGAAGGTGGGCGTGGGCGACGAGGCCCGCACCCCGCTGTGGCCGCACGACGCCCAGCGTGAAGCAGGAATGAACCGCCACGTCGACGCTCGGACGGAGGCCGAGGAGAAGGCGCTCCCCGCCGACTCCGGCACCGGTCGCCGGGCGGTCTTCTCGATCAGCCGCCAGCGGGTCTGGATCGTGTCTGCTGCCGGCAAGACGCGGCGTACGTATCCGGTCTCGGGCAGCGTCTACGACAACCTCGAGCCCGGCACCTACAGAGTCTTCTCCCGCTCCAAGCACGCGAAGGGGATCGACGACTCGGGCACGATGCAGTGGTTCGTACGCTTCACCAACGGCCCCAGGGCCGCGATCGGGTTCCACAACATCCCGGTCGACAAGGGCAAGCGCGTGCAGACCCGCGCCCAGCTCGGCACACCCCTCTCGCACGGGTGCATCCGCCAGGCCGAGCCGGACGCGAAGGCGATGTGGCGCTTCGCGCGGCTCGGCACCAAGGTGGTCGTGACACCGTAGCCCGGTCAGCCGACGCTCAGGCGTCGGCCTTCGGGGCGGTGCCGCTCGAGCCCGACGAACGGCGGCGACGGCGACGACGGGGCGCGGAGCCCTCGGACGCGACCTCGGCGGCGGGCTCGGTGGACTCGGGAGACTCGGCGGACTCGGCGGACTTCTCGACGACCTGGCCGCCGCGGGACCGGGTGCGCTGACGGTTGCGGTTGCGGGGAGCGCGCTCGCGCTTCTCGCCGTCCGACCCGGCGTCCTTGTCCTTCGGCTTCTCGGGCGCGGCCTTTTTGATCCGGCCCTTGGTGCCCTTCGGGATGCCCATGTCGTGGAGGAAGTGCTCCGAGGAGGAGTAGGTCTCCTGCGGCTCGTCGAACGGAAGGTCGAGAGCCTTGTTGATCATCTTCCACTTGTGCAGGTCGGCCCAGTCGACCAGCGTGACCGCGACGCCGGAGGCGCCGGCGCGGCCGGTGCGGCCGATGCGGTGGACGTAGGTCTTCTCGTCGTCGGGGGTCGTGTAGTTGACCACGTGGGAGACGCCGGTGACGTCGATGCCGCGGGCGGCGACGTCGGTGGCCACCAGGACCTCGACCTTGCCGTCACGGAACTTCTGCATCACCCGCTCGCGGGCGGCCTGCTGCATGTCGCCGTGCAGAGGAGAGGCAGGGAAGCCGCGCTCGGCGAGGTCGTCGGCCACGCGCTGTGCCTGGCGCTTGGTGCGGGCGAAGACGACGACCTTGTCGTGGTCCTCGCACTGCAGCAGGCGGCCGATCATCTCGGGCTTGTCGAGGTCGTGGGCCTGGTAGACGAACTGCGCGGTGGCGGGCACCGTCTCGCGCTCGCTCGAGGACTCGGCGCGGATGTTCATCGGGTGGCGCATGTAGGAGCGGGCCAGGGCCACGATCGCGCCCGGCATGGTGGCCGAGAACAGCAGCGTCTGGCGGGTCTCCGGGGTGAGCGTGACCAGCTTCTCCACGTCGGGCAGGAACCCGAGGTCGAGCATCTCGTCGGCCTCGTCGAGGACGAGGGCGTGCACGTGGGAGAGGTCGAGGACCTTCCGGTTGGCCAGGTCGATCAGGCGGCCGGGGGTGCCGACCACGATGTCGACGCCCTTCTCCAGCGCGTCGATCTGGGGGTCGTAGCCCGCGCCGCCGTAGACGGTCAGCACACGGAGGCCGCGGTCCTCGGAGATCAGCGAGATCTCGGCGGAGACCTGCATGGCCAGCTCGCGGGTCGGGGCCACGATCAGAGCCTGCGGCTTGCCCTGGGGGATCTCCGGGTAGTCGGGGTCCTTCGGCGCGACGCTGCGCTGCACGACGGGGATGCCGAAGGCCAGCGTCTTGCCGGAGCCGGTGCGGGCCTGGCCGATCAGGTCGGTGCCCTGCAGGGCGACCGAGAGGGTCATCTCCTGGATGGCGAAGGGGGTGGTGATGCCTCTGCGCTCGAGCGGAGCGCAGATCTCGGGATGAACCCCGAGGTCCTTGAACGTTGTCATGATTTCGTCGCTACTCGCTTGTCTCATCGAATGCGGCGAGCGACTCACGGGTGTCTCGAGCTTGCCAAGCGAGTGCCACGCCGCGCACATACGGGATCCAGGCCACTGCGATATGAAGGTGAATATCAGCGGTGCTGGGTCGGTCAAAAGGCATTCTATCGGTAGGGTTCTCCCGTGGTTGCATCGTCAGAGTTCACGGGTCCCCAGGATCCGTTCGGTGATCCTGTTTACAAGGCTGCCGTCATCGACCTTCTCGGAGCGGTCGCCTATGGCGAGGTCTCGGCTGTCGAGCGGCTGACCGACGACGCCAAGATGGCGCCGTCACTGGAGGACAAGACGGCCCTGCTCGCGATGGCGGCCGCACAGCACGCCAAGATCCAGCCGGTTCTGGACCGGCTGGAGGAGCTCGGGGCCGACCCCTACGCGGCCATGGAGCCGTTGCGCGCGGGCTTCGACGAGTTCCACGTCCACACCAAGCCCGCCGACTGGTGGGAGTCGCTGGTCAAGGCGTACGTCGGTGACGGGCTCGCCAACGACTTCTACCGCGAGGTCGCGGGCTTCCTCGACGAGGACACCCACAAGCTCGTGGTCACCACCCTCGAGGACGCCGGGCGGGCCGACTTCATCGTCGACCGGGTGCGGGCCGGCATCGAGGCCGATCACCTCATCGGCGGACGCCTGGCGCTGTGGGGCCGTCGCCTCATGGGCGAGGCGATCACCCAGGCGCAGCAGGTCGCGGCCACCCGCGAGGGGCTCAGCGAGCTGATCGCCGGTGGCCACCTCTCTGGTCTCGACCTCGGCACCATCGGCGAGATGCTCACCCGGCTCACCCAGCGTCACGTCGAGAGAATGGGCAAGCTCGGGCTTGAGCACTGATATCCGCTTCACCGGCTGGTCAGGGACACAGATCGTCCCCGAAGCCGGTGTGTGGACGTCTCCCGAGGTCAGCCCCGGGTTCTCCTTCGACGAGCTGGTCGCCTCCTGGAACGTGGTGACACCGCCCGGCACCTGGGTGGAGGTCGCCGCCCAGGTCGTCGCCGAGTCGGGGGAGCGCAGCGGCTGGCTGGTGCTGGCTCGCTGGTCATCGGACCCGGCTTTCACGTCCACCTCCGTCTCCGGTCAGGACGACCCGGTCGCGGTCGCGGCCGACGACACCATCCTGGGGCGGGACGGGTGCCGGTTCACGGCGTTCTTGTTGCGGCTTAGCCTGCACGGCCCCGACGGGAGCCTGCCGCGGGCGAGCCTGCTCGGGGCGATGGTCTCGGCCGACGCCCGGGACTCGGCGCCCGCGCCGGGGACGGTGGCCAGCGGGACGGTCGTGGAGGGCGTACCGGCCTATTCGCAGCAGCTCCATCGTGACCGCTACCCGCACTGGGACGGTGGCGGGCAGTCGTGGTGCAGCGCCGCCTCGACGGCGATGATCGCCGACTTCTGGGGGGTCGGGCCCACCTACGCCGAGACGGCCTGGGTGGACTACGAGACCCTCGACCCACAGGTGCCGTTCACCGTCCGGGAGGTCTACGACGAGTCCTTCCGTGGCGCCGGCAACTGGGCCTTCAACACCGCCTATGCGGGCGCTCGGGGGCTGGTCGCGTACGTCACCAGGCTCCGTTCCTTCGCCGAGGCCGCCCGCTTCGTCGAGGCCGGGATCCCGCTCGTGCTGGCCGTCTCCCACCAGGAGGGCGAGTTGACCGGCGCCGGGTACGTCACCAACGGACATCTGCTCGTGCTGACCGGTTTCGGGGAGGACGGCCGTCCCGTCGTCCACGACCCAGCCTCCCACAAGATCGCCAGCGACGAGGCGGTGCGGACGACGTACGACCTCGGGGAGCTCGACCGCGCCTGGGCCCGCTCCGGGCGGATCGTCTACGTCGTCCGGCACCCGGACGTGGTGCCCCCGAAGCCTCCAGGGCAGCCGAACTGGTGACGCAGAAACGGCCCAGCCCCAGAGGGGCGGGACCGCTTCAGATGACCTGGGTGAGACTCAGGCCTTGGACTTTCCGGTGATGCCAGACGCGACGACGACCGCGACTGCGGCCACGACGACCTGCCAGATGTGACGCCACCAGTCGACGCCGTTCGTGGCGTTGTCCCAGGTGGCTTTGTGGCCATCGAAGGCCGCGTTGTTCTGGCCGAAGATGACCCAGTACAGCAGACTGCCGACGATCATGCCGACGATGCCGCAGACGACCGTCAACCAGAGCGGGATGTTGTCCTTGTCGCCTGGCGCAAGCCACTTGCCAAGCAAACCGATGACGACACCACCGATGAGGGTGACGAGAATGGTCCCGATCATGCCCTTGTCCCTTCAGGTTGTGATGGGCGCGAAGAATGCGCCTATTCCTCGATAGTGCACCTGTTGAGACGGCATTGCACGGACATCACCGACGGAATCCGGACGTTTTCCGCCGGAATCAGGGCGATCCCTGACTAGTTGCAGCCCGGTGCGGCTCAGCCGGCGAAACCGACCTTGCCGACCTTGGCCGGGCCGATCTCGATGTAGGCGAGCTTCTCGGTCGGGACGATGACCTTGCGGCCCTTGCTGTCGGTCAATGCGAGCACAGCGCCGCCGCCGAGGGCATCGGCGATGAGCTTCTCCACCGACTCGCTGGACTCCTCGGTCTCTACGACGAGCTCACGGGCGGCCTGCTGGACGCCGATCTTGACCTCCACGGGTCCTCCTTGCGATGGGTCGATCAATGCTTCGGAATCCTCTCACACAGAAGGTGAGGAACCCCGTCGTTGCGCTACGAGCGGAAACTTCGAGTGGGATCCGCGCGGGATCAGTCGGTCTTGGGGTAGCCGCCGATGCCGCGCCAGGCGAGGCCGGCGACCAGGCGCGCGGCGTCGGCCTGGGAGAGGTCGCCGTTGTTGTGGAGCCAGTAGCGGGCGCTGACCTGGATCTGGCCGACGAGGCCGACGGCCAGCAGGTGAGAGGCGGTGGCGGCGAAGCCGGTGTCCTCGGCGATCACCTCGGCGATGACCTCGGCGCACTCGTTGGTGACCCGGTCGACCTGCTCGCGCACGGCGGGGTCGTTGGTCAGGTCGGACTCGAAGACGAGCCGGAAGGCACCGGACTCGGAGGCGACGTAGTCGTAGAAGACCTCGACGGTGCGGGCCACGCGTTCCTTGTTCTCGTCCGTCGACGCCAAGGCCTCCCGGCAACGGTCGATGATCTCGTTCGCGGACTTCTCCAGCAGCGCGAGATAGAGGTCGAGCTTGCCGGGGAAGTGCTGGTAGAGAACGGGCTTCGAGACCCCGGCCCTCTCGGCGATGTCGTCCATCGCGGCGGCGTGGAAGCCGTAGGCGACGAAGACCTCGAGAGCGGATTCGAGAAGCTGGGCTCGTCGTTCCGTCCGGGGCAGTCGCGCCCCTCGCGGTCGAGTGGGGTCGAGCTCGGATTGGTGCGTGGTCACCCCAGCAGCCTACCCGCTGGTACTCGGATCGCGGGACGCGTCGTTGTCTCGCCGGTGGATGAGGGAACATGGAGAAGTGCCTGCGGCGTTCAAGCAGGCATACGTACGTCCGAACTGAGGAGCAGTTGTGTCCCTAGCCCCGCTCGTGGAGCCCGCTGACGAGCTGACGATCGACGAGGTGCGCCGCTACAGCCGCCACCTCATCATCCCCGACGTCGGCATGGACGGGCAGAAGCGCCTGAAGAACGCCAAGGTGCTGGTCATCGGCGCCGGCGGCCTCGGCTCGCCCGCCCTGCTCTACCTGGCCGCGGCCGGCGTCGGCACTCTCGGCATCGTCGAGTTCGACGAGGTCGACGAGTCCAACCTGCAGCGCCAGATCATCCACAAGCAGTCGACGGTGGGCCAGCCGAAGGCCGACTCGGCCGCGGCGGCGATCAAGGAGGTGAACCCGTACGTCAACGTCGTGCTGCACGACGTGCGTCTCGACAACGACAACGTGCGCGAGATCTTCACCGGCTACGACCTGATCGTCGACGGCACCGACAACTTCGCGACCCGCTACATGGTCAACGACGCGGCCTACTTCCTGGGCATCCCGTACGTCTGGGGCTCGATCTACCGCTTCGACGGCCAGGCCTCGGTGTTCGCGCCGACGATCGGCGAGGACGCGCCCTGCTACCGCTGCCTCTACCCGGAGCCGCCGCCCCCGGGCATGGTCCCCTCCTGCGCCGAGGGCGGCGTGCTCGGTGTGCTGTGCGCCTCCATCGGCTCGATCCAGGTCAACGAGGCCATCAAGATGCTGACCGGCATCGGCGAGCCGCTGGTCGGCAAGCTGATGATCTACGACGCACTCGAGATGGAATACCGCAAGCTGAAGGTCCGCAAGGACCCCAACTGCGCGCTGTGCGGCGAGAACCCGACGGTTACCGACCTGATCGACTACGACGCCTTCTGCGGTGCGCTCTCGACCGAGGCGGCCGACGCCGCGGCCGGCTCGACCATCTCGGTCACCCAGCTCTCCGAGATGATCAAGGAGCGCGAGGAGGGCAGCCGCGACTTCGTCCTCGTCGACGTCCGCGAGCCCAACGAGTACGAGATCAACAAGATCCCGGGCGCCGTGCTGATCCCCAAGGGCGAGTTCCTCAACGGCAACGCGATCCCGCAGGTCGCCGAGCTCACCGGTGACGGAGCCAAGCCGCTGGTGTTCCACTGCAAGAGCGGCGTACGCAGTGCCGAGGTGCTGGCGATCGCCAAGGGCGCCGGCTATGCGGACGCGGTCCACGTCGGTGGCGGCGTGGTGGCGTGGGTCAACCAGATCGACCCGTCGCAGCCCTCGTACTGATCAACGAAGACGCTTACTGAACTGTTGGCCAGCGGTGGCCCCACTGGGGCCGCCGCTGGCTTTCTTTGAGCGTGGCGAACCCGATAGTTTTGCGGCGCAGCTGCGGGGGGCGGAGTTGCATCCATGCCCGAACCTCGGAGGATTCGACGTTGTCCACACGCGCTCGTCTCAGCGCGACGCTCGCCGGTGCCACCCTGGCCGGCGGACTGCTTCTCGGTGCCCCTGCCCACGCGAGCGATCAGGCCCCGGAGCCGGCCTCCGGCACGGCCGTCGGCTCTGCGATCGACCCGGAGAGGCTGGAGTCGAACGTCGCGGACCCGACCCGCGGCGTACCGCCGTCCTATGTCTTCGCCGGGGTCGGTGCGCTGCTGATGGGCGCGGGCGCGGGCATGGCCGTCCGTCGCAGGCGAGCTGAGGCCCTGGCCCCCTCGGCAGAGTGAGACAACCCAGCCTGAGGACCTTGATCGGGGAGATCTTCGTCGTCGTCCTCGTGGTCGCGGTCGCCGTGCTCGGCTACGCCGCGTACGACTACTACACCAAGATCGACGAGGTGCAGAAGGCCAACGCGACCCCGCCCTCGACGACGTCCTCGATCCCGGCCGAGGCCCTGGCCGCGGTGCCGAAGAAGAAGGGCAAGGTACGCGGCGTCTCCATCCCGTCGCTCAACGTGCACGCCGACGTGGTGCCGTTGGCGATGGAGGCGGGCACGCTCACCCCGCCCGCCGACTCCGCGCTCATGGGCTGGTGGAAGGGCGGCGCGAAGCCCGGGGCGGACGACGGCTCGGTCCTGATCGTCGGCCACACGCTGCACAACGGCGGCGGCGTCCTCGACCGGCTGGGCGAGGTGAACGAGGGCGACGAGATCATCGTGCGGACCAAGGGCGAGGAGTTCACCTACACCGTCCGGTCGGTGCGCGACCTCTCCAAGGAGCAGGTCGCCAAGCGCAGCGCCAAGCTCTTCGACCCCGACGGTGAGGCGAGGCTGGTCGTGGTGACCTGTGACGACTGGGACGGCACCTCGTTCCAGGGCAACACCGTGGTCGTCGCCGTTCCGGACAGCTGAGCCGCCACCGATCGACGAAACCCCGGGAGGTGTAAACATTTCGTAACCTCCGGCCACCACACCTCGTTGTTCTGTGAGTCACATCACCTACGAACAGAGGCCCCCACATGCTCCGCACTCGCCGTTCCGTACGCCGCGCCGCAGCTATCGCCGCCGGCACCCTCGCCGCCGCGCTCGTCCCGGCCCTGATCCCGTCCCCGGCGCAGGCCTGGGCGCCGGCCGACACGGCCACCATCACCCCGGGCGTGATGATGTACACCAAGGGTGCCCAGTGCACCGCCAACTTCGTCTTCACCGATTCCTCGGCCAACGTCTACGTCGGCTACGCCGCTCACTGCGCGGGTCTCGGCGAGGCCACCGACACCAACGGCTGTGCCGCCGACTCGCTCCCGCTGGGCACCGAGGTGACCTTCAACGAGGGCGGTTCGCTGCTTTCCGAGGGCACCGTGCTCGGGAAGGGGAAGTTGGCGTACTCCTCCTGGCTGACCATGCACAAGCTGGGCACCAAGGACGAGGACACCTGCGCCTACAACGACCTCGCCCTGGTCAAGGTCGACGCCGCGGACGCCGGCAAGGTCAACCCGACCGTGCCGATCTGGGGCGGTCCGACCGGCATCGACACCGACGGCACCGTGGCCGGCGACAAGGTCTACTCCTACGGCAACTCCTCGTTGCGCGCCGACGTCGACCTGCTCTCGCCGAAGATCGGCTTCTCGCTGGGTGACGACGTCAACGGCACCCGCTGGTCGCACCCGCTCTACAACCTCACCCCCGGCATCCCCGGTGACTCCGGCTCGGGGTTCCTGAACGCCGACGGCAAGGCGGTCGGGACGCTGTCGACCCTGGGCCTGGCTCCGCTCGCGGGTTCCAACAACATCGGCGACATGGACCTCGAGCTGAAGTTCGCCCAGGCGAACTCGGGCATCTCCGGTCTGCGTCTGGTCAACGGCACCGAGCCGTTCAGCCCGATCCTGTAGCACCGCGCTAATGTGCCCGGCATGACGGACCGGGAGGCGTACGTGGAAGCCGTTCTGCGTCTTGTCGAGCAGATCCCGCGCGGGCAGGTGACGACGTACGGCGCGATCGCCGATGCCCTCTTCGACGAGTTCGGAGGCGGGCCTCGGCAGGTCGGCTCGGTGATGGCGCGCGAGGGCGCCGGGATGCCGTGGTGGCGGGTGGTGCGGGCCGATGGCTCGCTCCCCGCCTCCCACGGCGAGGAGGCCCGGCAGGCCTATCTCGAGGAGGGCACCCCGCGACGTGTCTCGGGGGCGGTGGACCTGCGCAAGGCGATGTGGCTGCCGCCTACGATGATCCCGTGATGTATCGCGTCCTCCACGCCATCGTGCCGCCCGTCCTCCGAGCAGTCTGGCGCCCTACGGTGACGGGGGCCGAGAACGTCCCGCGCACCGGTGGGGTGATCCTGGCCAGCAACCACCTCAGCTTTGCCGACTCGATCGTGATCCCGTCGGTCTCGCCCCGCCCGGTGCACTTCCTGGCCAAGTCCGACTACTTCACCGGCAGCGGCCTCAAGGGAGCTGCCCAGAGGGCGTGGTTCGAGGGCATGGGGATGCTGCCGGTGGACCGTGACGACCCGCAGGCGGCGCTCGGCTCGCTGGAGGTGGCCCTGGAGGTCCTCGGCAAGGGCGAGGCGTTCGGGATCTACCCGGAGGGCACCCGTTCGCGCGACGGGCGGCTCTACCGTGGGCGCACCGGGGTGGCGCACCTGGCGCTGACCGCCGGCGTGCCCGTGGTGCCGGTGGGCCTGCGGGGGACGGCGGAGCTCCAGCCGGTGGGATCGAGCCTGCCGCGCCTGGCGAAGGTCACGGTCGAGTTCGGGGAGCCGATCCAGGTGGCCGGCCGCTTCGACGGCGTACCTCTCGGCAAGGCCCGCCGGGTCATCACCGACGAGGTCATGGAGTCGATCGCGGCGCTGAGCGGACAGGACGTGGCCGGGGTCTACAACGAGCGGCCGGCCGACGCCTGATCCTCTGTTTGCCTGTTGCGTCGGGGCGCTGGGGGGAGCACTCTGGAGAGTGACCGAGTAAATCACTGGGCTAGCAGCCGAGGTGAGGCAGATGGCCACCACGACCGTGTTGCAGGACGAGCTGCGACACAAGCACGACGAGCTCGCTGGGCGCCTGGCCCACGCTCGGAGCATCATCGCCAGGCCGGAGCAGACCCGCAGGGGCTGCCCACCGATCGACCAGTTCAACGCCGGTACGTCTCGACACCTGCACGCGGTGGACGAGGCGCTGCTGCCGGCGGTCTCCGCCCACTGCGAGGACGGCGCAACTCTGGTCCATGAGTACCTTCTCACCGCGCGGCGCCTGGAGGTGCTGCTCTTCCACGTCAAGGCGCACGAGTACGGCTCCACCTGGGAGACCACCCACGAGTGGCCGACGCTGTGGGGCGAGGTCGAGGAGGCGCTCATCGACCAGGAGGAGAGGGAGGACGAGCTGGTCTCGCGCCTCGCCGAGGAGGCCTCCGACGACGTGCTCCTGCTGGTCGCCGAACGGATCACGGCGGCCGAGCGCCGGGCGCCCTCACGTCCGCACCCGCACCTCCCGCACACCGGTCTGCCCGGAAAGGTCGTACGCCGCCTGGCCCGTCCCGTCGACGCCGTCTGGGACGCGGTCGAGGGCCGGTCGGTCGGTGGTCCGAAGCCGCTGCCCCACAAGAAGCCGGGGCTGCTCTGGCAGTACCTGCTCGGCGACCCGCGCTTCCCCGAGGAACCTGCCGACGAGACCCGGCACAATGAGCCGGGTGACCGCTGACTCCATCACCATCGCACTCGATCTCGCGCCCCACCCCGAGGGTGGTGCGTTCCGGCAGACCTGGGCCGCCGCCGAGACCGTCACCCTGCCCGACGGGCGGGTGCGCCCGACCGCGACCTTGATCTACTTCCGGCTCCTGGCCGGGGAGTCGTCCGCGTGGCACCGGGTCACCTCCGACGAGATCTGGCTCGCGCACACGGGCGTCGTGTCCCTCCAGCTCGGCGGCGCCGGTGCGGCCCCGGTCGAGGGCGAGACCGTGCTCGTCGGGGTGGACGTCGCCGCCGGCCAGATGCCGCAGGCGGTCGTGCCGGCGGGGGTGTGGCAGCGTACGGTCCCCTCGGCCGACGACGCGCTCGTCTCCTGCGTGGTCTCGCCCGGGTTCGACTTCGACGACTTCGAGCTCGCCCCGGAATCAGGCACGGCGGAGTAGGAACGTGGAGTACGCCTTCGAAGGGGCCGTGATCGAGTGGCGCGGGCCGGCGCCGTTCTACTACGTCCCGATGCCTGTCGAGGACGCCGAGGACCTCAAGGAGGACGCGCGGGGTCTGGAGTACTGGGGCCAGGTCGCCGTCACCGCCACCATCGGCGAGACCACCTTCACCACCGCGCTCTTCCCCAAGGACGGCACCTATCTGCTTCCGTTGAAGGTCGTCGTGCGGAAGGCGGAGGGGATAGACCTCGACGACGTGGTTGCGGTGCGCATGCGGCTCGGGCACGAGGCACGAGGGGACGCCTGAAACTGTCGGTGCAGTCTGATTGGGTGGGACCCGTGAGTGTCGCCTACCGCCTTGCCCCGCCGCCGAGCGCTGCCGCCGTGCCGGTGCTCGACGAGCACCAGCGGTCGGTCGTGGAGCATCCCGGAGGACCGCTGCTGGTGCTGGCCGGCCCCGGGACGGGCAAGACGACCACGCTGGTGGAGGCGGTCGTCGACCGGATCGAGAACCGCGGCGTACGTCCGGACCAGCTGCTGGCGCTGACCTTCTCCCGTAAGGCCGCCGAGCAGCTGCGCGACCGGGTGACCGCGCGGCTGGGGCGGACGCTGTCGGGGGCGGTCTCCTCGACGTTCCACTCCTTCGCCTACGGCCTGGTGCGGCGCTACGCGCCGGCCGAGCTCTACGCCGCCCCGCTGACACTGCTCTCGGCGCCTGAGGCCGACGTGGTGCTGCAGGAGCTGCTGGCCGACAGCCCGGAGTCGGTGCGGTGGCCGGAGCGGTTCCGGATGGCTGTCGGCACCCGGGGGTTCGCGCGCGAGGTGCAGACCGTGATCGCGCGGGCGCGCGAGCGCGGGCTCGATCCCGACCAGCTGGTGGCGCTGGGGCGTGACGAGGGGATCGAGGAGTTCGTCGCCGCCGGATGGTTCCTGGAGCAGTATCTCGACGTGCTCGGTGCCCAGTCGGCCATCGACTACCCCGACCTGATCATGCGCGGGGTGATCGAGGCCGAGCGGCACGCGGCCGAGCTCCGGGCCGAGTTCGCGTGCGTGTTCGTGGACGAATACCAGGACACGGATCCGTCGCAGGTCGCGCTGCTGCAGGCCCTGGCGGGCGACGGGCGCGACCTGATCGTGGTCGGCGACCCGGACCAGTCGATCTACGGCTTCCGGGGCGCCGACGTCAACGGCATCCTCGACTTCCCCTCGCAGTTCCTGACCCGGGAGCGCCGGCATGCGCCGGTGGTGGCGCTCGGGACCACCCGCCGGTTCGGGTCGCGGCTGCTGCGGGCGTCGCGGTCGATCGCCGCGGGGATCTCGGTGCGCGGCTCGATCCCTTCCTCTGCCTATGACACGTTCCGCAACCCGCATCCGCTGGCCTCCGACCCGGGTCGGGCCGAGGTGCTCACCTTCGACACCGACCGCGCCGAGACCGAGCACATCGCCGACCTGCTCCGCCGGGCGCACCTCGAGGACGGCATCGACTGGTCCGACATGGCCGTCCTGGTGCGTTCGGGCCGCACCTCGATCCCGCAGCTGCGTCGCTCGCTGACCGCCGCCGGGGTGCCGGTCGAGGTCGCCGCCGACGAGACGCCCTTGGTGCGTGAACCCGCCGCCGCGGTCCTGCTCGACGCGCTCGGGATCGTCGTCGACGCCGACGTCGAGTCCGACCTCGACGAGCGCTACGTACGCCCCGAGCGCTGCGAGGAGCTGCTCACCGGTCCGCTCGGTGGCCTCGCCGCCACCGACGTCCGCGCGCTCACCCGCACCCTGCGGGCGAGGTTCCCCGACGTCGCCGCCCACGATCTCGTACGCCGCGCCGTGCTCGATCCGTCGCTGCTCGATCCGGAAGAGGACGGCGGGGGCGAGGAGCGGGTGCTGGGGCGCGTACGCCGGCTGGCGGCGCTCCTCGCCGAGGCCCGGACGGTGCTGAGGGACGGTGCCGGGGCGGAGCAGGTGCTGTGGACGCTGTGGGACGGTGCCGAGTGGGGGCAGCGGCTGCGGGCGCAGGTCGAGTCGGGTGGACCCGCCGCGCGGCTGGCCCACCGTGACCTGGACGCGGTCGTGGCCCTCTTCGACACCGCCGCCAAGATCGAGGGCCGACAGGAGTTCGCCTCGGTCGAGACGTTCCTGGCCACGCTCCGCGCCCAGGAGATCCCGGCCGACACCCTGGCCGACAAGGGCGTGCGCGGCTCGGCGGTGCGGCTGCTCACCGCCCACCGTTCAAAGGGCCTGGAGTGGGGTCTCGTGGTCGTCGCCCACGTCCAGGAGGGTGCCTGGCCCGACCTACGTCGTCGCGACTCGCTCCTCGGTCCCGACCGGATCGCCCCTGCCCTGCCGGACGGCCGCCACGGCGGGCTGCTACCGCCCCTGACCCGCTCGGCGATGCTCGCCGAGGAGCGTCGGCTCTTCTACGTCGCCGCCACGCGTGCACGCTCTCGGCTGGTCGTGACCGCGGTGAAGTCGCCCGACGACGACGGCGACCAGCCCTCGCGATTCATCAACGAGCTCGGCCTGCGCGAGGACCAGATCCGTCACCGGGTCGGCCGGCCGTCGCGACCGCTGTCGCTGGCCGGCCTGGTCGCCGAGCTGCGCCGCACCGCGGCGGACCCGGCCCAGCCCGACGCCCTGCGTGAGGCCGCCGCGCGGCGGCTTGCGATGCTGGCGGCGACCGAGGTGCGCGGCAAGCGGATCGTGCTCGCCGCGGACCCGTCGACCTGGTGGGGGCTGCGGGCCCCGACGTACGCCTCGGCCGCGGTGCGTCCCGAGGACCGTCCGATCACGCTGAGCGCGTCGGCGCTGGAAGCGATCCTGACCTGCCCCGCGCAGTGGTTCCTGGCCCGCGAGGCGGGCGGCGCGGTCACCGACTCCTCGAGCCAGGGGTTCGGAAAGGTGGTGCACGCGATCGCCGAGCAGCTCGCCCGCGGCGACCTCGACGCCGCCACCGTCGAGGACCTGATGCCGTTCGTGGACGAGGTGTGGGGCCGCCTCGAGTTCCGTACGCCCTGGTCGGCCGCCCGCGAGCGCGAGGCGGTCCGGGAGGTGCTGGCCCGGTTCCTGACCTGGCACCGGCGCCCCGGCGCGAGGACCGTGATCGGGTTCGAGGAGCAGCTGACCGCGAAGGTCTCGCTGCCCAGCGGGGAGACGGTGCGGCTGAACGGCTACGCGGACCGGCTCGAGCTCGACGAGAGCGGCCGGATCGTGGTCGTCGACCTGAAGACGGGGAAGTATCCGCCGACCGCGCAGGAGGTCAAGGAGCACGGCCAGCTCGGCCTCTACCAGCTAGCCGTGGAGCACGGCGCGGCCTCGTCGCTGGCGCCGGGCGCGACCTCCGGGGGAGCGGAGCTGATCCAGCTGCGCCATCCCGCAGGTTCGGGGAGCGAGCTGCCGAAGGTGCAGGTGCAGGCGCCCGAGCCGCCCGAGATCATCACCCAGCTGGAGAAGGCGGTGGCGACGGTGCGCGCCGAGGAGTTCGTGGCCAGGCCCGGCAAGCAGTGCGACCGGTGCCAGTTCGTCGCGCTCTGCCCGGCGCAGACCTCGGGATCGGTGCTGTCATGAACCCAGCCATGAGGATCGACACCCCTGAGGAGCTCGCCAAGCTGATGGGCCACGACTGGCTCTACAGCGAGGAGCAGTTCCGGGCGATCACGGCTCCGCTGGAGCCGGCCGTGGTGATCGCCGGCGCCGGATCCGGCAAGACTGCGGTCATGGCCGCTCGGGTGGTCTGGCTGGTCGCCACCGGCCGCGTACTCCCGGGTGAGGTGCTCGGTCTGACCTTCACCACGAAAGCGACCGCCGAGCTGGCCACCCGGATCCGGGAGTCGCTGCAGAAGGCGGGCCTGTGGCCCGAGCGGCGTGAGGGCCCGCCGCGCCCCGGTGAGGACGAGGAGGAGCCGACCGAGCCGACGGTCGCGACCTACCACTCCTATGCGTCCGGCCTGCTCTCCGAGCACGGGCTGCGGATCGGCCACGAGCCCGACACCCGGTTGATCGCCGACGCGACCCGCTACCAGCTCGCCGCGCGGGCGGTGGCCCGGCACACCCACCCGGTAGAGAAGCTGACCGACTACCCGAAGCTGGCCGTGCAGCAGCTGCTCGCGCTCGACTCCGAGCTCTCCGAGCACCTCGTCGACCCCGCCACCCTGCGTGCCTACGACCGCAACGAGCGGTCGCTGTTCGCGCTCGAGGTCGCCGATCTCAACGCCCAGCTCGCCGACGGGAAGCGCGTCAAGACCAAGCTGACCAAGGTCGAGAAGGCGATCGACGCGATCGACAAGCGCTACGAGCTGCTCGACCTGGTCGACGGCTACCGGCGCCTCAAGGACCGGCTCGGGCTGATGGACTTCTCCGACCAGATCGCGCTGGCCGCCCGGTTGGCCGTGGAGACCCCTGAGGTCGGCGAGATCGAGCGCGGGAAGTTCAAGGTGGTGCTGCTCGACGAATACCAGGACACCTCGGTCGCCCAGGCCCAGATGCTCGCCCGCCTCTTCGGCGACGGACATCCCGTCACCGCCGTCGGCGACCCCAACCAGGCGATCTACGGCTGGCGCGGCGCCTCGGTGAGCAACATCCTCGAATTCGGCCGCGACTTCCCGACGAAGGACGGGCATCGTCCGGCGTACTCCCTGACCGTCAACCGACGTTCCGACGCGCGGATCCTCGACACCGCCAACCACCTGGCCGCCCAGCTCTACGAGGGCCGGGAGAAGGAGCGTCTGGTCGCCGCCGAGGGCGCGCGCGACGGTGAGGTGCGGGTGCATGTCCACGAGACGTACGACGACGAGCTGCTCTGGCTCGCGGACAAGGTGATCGAGGCCCATGAGGCGGTCGGGGAGTGGAAGGAGATCGGCGTACTGACCAGGGACAACTCGCAGGCCGCGGCGGTCTTCGACGCGCTCACCGCTCGTGAGATCCCGGTCGAGATCGTCGGCCTGAAGGGGCTGCTCCGGCTGCCCGAGGTGGCCGAGGTCGTGGCCACCATGGAACTGCTCCACGATGTCACCGCCAATGCCGCGCTGCTCACGCTGCTCGCTGGTCCGCGGTGGGCGATCGGGCCGCGCGACCTGGCCATCCTCGGACGGCGCTCTCGTGACCTCGCCGGTGTCGTCGGTGGTGCGGAGGAGTTCGCCGACATCGAGCGACAGCTCGAGGCGGCCGTCGAGGGCACCGACCCCACCGAGATCCCCTCGCTAAACGATGCGCTGGAGGATCCCGGCGACCCCTCCGACTACGACTACTCCCCGCAGGCCAGGGAGCGCTTCAAGATGCTCGCCGAGGAGCTCCGCGGGCTGCGCCGGGCGGTCAACGAGCCGCTCCTCGACCTGGTCCGGCGGATCATCGACGTCACCGGCATCGACGTCGAGCTGGCCGCCTCGGTCTCTCCGGCAGCCTCGGCCAGGCGCGACAACCTCGACCTCTTCGTCCAAGCGGTCGCGGATTTCGAGGGTCTCGACGGCCAGGTCACCCTCGCCGCGCTGCTGGCCTACCTGGAGGCGGAGGACGAATACGGCCAGGGTCTCGACGTCGCCACGCCCTCGGAGGCCGACTCGGTCAAGCTGCTCACCGTCCACCGAGCCAAGGGGCTGGAGTGGGACGTCGTCTTCCTGGTCGGGGTGACGCACAAGAAGTTCCCCACCGGCCAGACGCGCTCCTCGTGGCTGACCGTCCCCTCGGTCATGCCCGCCGCGCTCCGCGGCGACCGCGACGACCTGCCGCAGCTCCACGGCCATGACGCCGACTCGATCGACGAGCTCCTCGCCGAGCGCAAGGAGCACGAGCGGGTCGAGGAGCTCCGACTGGCGTACGTCGCCTGGACCCGCGCCCGCCACATCCAGTTCGTCTCCTGCTGGCGCTGGTCACCCTCGCTGAAGGAGGGGCGCGGACCGTCGGTCTACGTGGAGAAGACCCGCGAGGCGCTGCTCCAGTGGGGCGCCAAGCCAGACCGCTGGGCCGAGGTCGTCGTCAAGGGCGAGGAGGAGAGCCCGTACGCCGCCCAGGAGGTAGATCTGCCCTGGCCGATCAACCACCACACCCCTGAGGTGGAGCGTCGTCTGGAGGCGGCCAGGCTGGTCCGGGAGGTGGGCCCTGGCCCCGACGATCTCGACGATCTCACCCTGCTCGAGACGGTGAACCAGTGGGACGAGGAGATCGAACGACTGCTCACCGAGGCAGCGCGTGAGCGCGCCCCCGAAGTGGTCGTACCGCTGCCCTCGTCCCTGTCGGCCACCGCCATGTCGAAGCTGCGCGACGACCCGCTCGGCTTCGCCGCCGACCTGGTCCGCCCGATGCCCCGCAAGCCGTCCTCCCAGGCCCGCTTCGGGACCCGGTTCCACGCCTGGGTCGAGGCCCGCTTCGGTCAGCAGGACCTCTTCGACCCCGACGACCTACCCGGTCGCGCCGACCACGGTATCGAGGACGAGTCCGGTCTCGAAGAGGTCATCGCCGCCTTCGAGCAGGGTCCGTTCGCCGACCGCCCGCCGTTCCGGGTCGAGGCCGCCTTCGCGATCGTCCTGGCGGGTCAGGTCGTACGCGGCCGGATCGACGCGGTCTACCAGGAGCCCGACGGGAGCTTCCTGATCGTGGACTGGAAGACCAACCAGGCCCAGAACGCCGACTCGCTCCAGCTCGCGCTCTACCGGCTCGGCTGGGCCGAGCTGATGGGGGTGCCGTTGTCGCGGGTTCGGGCGGCGTTCTATTACGTGCGATCCGGTCGTCTGGTCGAGCCTGCTTCGCTTCCTGGGAGGGGGGAGTTGGAGGGTCTCTTGGGCGGGGGTCGCTAGCGCGTTCCTTCGGCGCCCTTCGGTTGCTTTCTTTTTGTGGTTGGTGTTTGCCGCCGACCCGTTACGGGAGGGTGTTCTCGCCGGTTCCCGGAGTAAAGGACGGCCTTCGGCCGCCGGCTTCGCCGGTCGCCTTCGGCGATCCTTGACACCGGGATCCGCCGAGAAATTTTGGCTGGCTATCGGGTCGGCGGCAGGGGTCTGGCGCGGCGATGTGGGTTGGGTAGGGGCTTGGGACCTGACGGGTGAACGAATTTTCGTTCACATAGGGGGCGGGGCTTCGGCTGGCTGGGGTCGGCGGGGTGAATGAATTTTCGTTCACGCCAGACCGCCGTGGTGCGGTGGGCGGACGAGGTGAACGAAAATTCGTTCGGCAAGGTGGGCGGTCGTTGCCGGCATAGCGGGGTTGCCAGGTGAAGAAATTTTCGTTCCCCCAGGGGAGCGTCGTCTTCCGCAGGGGTGAATGAATTTTCGTTCACCGTGGGGCGTCTGCCTCCGAGGAGCGACTGTCCCGCGGCCACACTGGGGCCGCCGCCCCTGATAGCCAGCCAAGTCTTTCTCGACATGGTCCGGTGTCAAGGCGATGTATCGAGCTTGTCGAGATGACCGCGAAGCGGCCGGCGAAGCCGGCGGCCGCAGGCCGTCCCTTACTCCGGGGCAGGTCGAGAAACACTCGAGGACAGGGTCGGCGGCCCAGACCAGCCCCAAACAACAGCACCGGCCGGCGGCCATCACGGCGAAGCTACTTCACCGTCCGAGCAACCTCCGGCAACTCCCCCGACTCCCGCAACGAGTCGAGCAGATCCCCAGGAAGGATCCAGACGGTCGCAAGCGGGAACGGCCGCTCGCGCAGCATCACGGCACCGGTGACGAAGGAAGGCTCACCGTTCGGGCACGAGAAGACGATGTCGTCGCCCCACTCCCACTCCCACTGCCGCTTGACGATGGTGGGAAGCATCCACCACATCAGCCAGTTGCGTTCGGAGTTCTTCGAGCCCGGGCGGCGGGGGCAGTGCTCGTCGTAGGCGACGACCGCGTCGGGGTGCTCGGCGAGGATCGAGCGGAGCTCGCCGACGACCGGAGTGGCGTGGTCGAAGTGG
The DNA here is from genome assembly GCF_044453405.1 of Nocardioides sp. NPDC051685. Taxonomy (NCBI): domain Bacteria; kingdom Bacillati; phylum Actinomycetota; class Actinomycetes; order Propionibacteriales; family Nocardioidaceae; genus Nocardioides; species Nocardioides sp. NPDC051685. Next base: position 102,149 of record NZ_JBITCR010000006.1, read on the forward strand.
TGGTGGAACTTGTCGGAGGCCACGTCGCCGGTGGCCGAGGCGGCGGTGCCCACGACCAGGACGAGCGCGGTGACGACCACCGAGCGCACCCGGTCGCCGATCTTCGGCACGACCGCGAGGAGGGTCCAGATGGCCAGCGGCACCAGGGCGCACAACGTGGCGATCAACCAGAAGCGGTTGTCGTTGGTGAACGACGGGATCGGACCGGGCTGGGGGAACTGTCCGTCGGGGAGAGCCCACCACCAGGGGATCGCGCCGGGGATGTGCGCCGGCGTGGTGTAGGCCCAGGTGGGCGCGTCGGGGGCGACGACGAGGATGATGACCAGCGAGATCCCGGCGACGATCACCCAGGTCCAGACCAGGACCGCCCGGGAGCGTACGGCCTGGATCGCGGCACACACCCCGGCCAGCACCAGGACCGCGAAGACCGGGTCGATGTAGCGCCCGTAGATCCAGTAGTCGAAGCGGCGCCACTCCATGGTGAACAGGGAGTACTCGTTGCCCCAGTTCAGGCAGCTGAGGACGTACATCGAGCCGGCGGCGATCAGCACGAACCCGGCCGGCCCGACCTGCTTCGTACGCAGCTCCTTCCAAGCCAGCCCGATCACGACCACCAGGCCCACGACGACGACGCCGAAGCTGCCGATCATCTGCGTCCAGGCCTCGCCGGCGAAGGTGTCGACCCAGTATCGCGGGTTGGCCTGCGAGACCTTCTCGAAGAAGCCCTGCGCCTGGATGAACTTCCACGGCACCAGCTGCGCGTGGAACCAGAGCGCGGCCTTGTTGGCGAGCACGGCGAGCACGCCGGTGGCGACCAGCCCGACGAGGGCGATCTGCCACCTGCGTACGAGAAAGAAGACCAGCCACAGTGCGACCGCGGCGACGAACACCTGCATCCGGGCGTGGGAGAAGAGCGCCAACGCGGTGAGCAGGCTGAGCAGGAGTACGCCGCGGTAGGTCGGCCTCTCCCAGAGCCGGAACGCGACCAGGGTCGCCACGACGACGAGCAGCGTGACCAGCCGCTCGGAGAGGATGTAGTCGGCCTGGATCGCGCGTGGCGGCAGGGCCATCACGATGGCACCCGCGACCACGCCCTGTGCCGGGGTGACGCCGCTGAGCCGTACCGCGACCCGGGCGAGGGGCCAGATCGTGAGCATGCTGATGACCAGGCCGACGACGATCGCCATCTTGTAGAACGTGAAGACATTCGAGGTGACCAGCCACAACGGCGCCAGCAGCACGCCCCAGCCGGGGTAGTAGCCGGGGGTGTTCAGCTGCGGCGAGTCGAGTCCGAGGACGGTCCGCCCGTGGATGACGGTGCCGATCTCGTCGTACATGAACGAGAGGTTGGAGCCCCAGGCGATGTAGACGTTGATCGCGAGAGCGACCACGACGGAGACGACAGCGGCGATACGCCAGAACCGATCCACGCGGCGGAACATATACCCACCTCCTAGGCTTTGACGGGTGGACTCCCCGAAGCTGCCCATCCATCTGCGAATCACCCAGGACCCCCACGATCGGTCGGGCCATCTGCGCGCCGACGACGGCTGGGTCGAGAAAGCCTGGTCGGACGAGACCACGAAGGTCCTCGTGGTCGCCGGCAACAGGGTCGAGCCGTCAGGCGAGACCGGAGTCAGGTGGCGTACGCCTGCGGCTTCTCCCGACGGGATCCGGCTGCTCCTCGGCGACACCCCTGACGGAGCGAGGTTCGCGGTGCTCACCGGACGGGAGGGGGCCGGAGAGACGTGGCGCGACCTGCGGGGGCTCTTCCCCGCGATGCTCGCCGACACGACCGAGGCGAGCTTCCTGATGCACGCGATCGGGCTGGCCGAGTGGCATCGGGCGACCCGGTTCTGCGCGCGCTGCGGCGGCAGGCTCGAGCCGCGTGCGGCCGGTCACGAGCTGGCCTGCGCGGAGGGACATCCGACCTTCCCGCGCACCGACCCGGCGGTGATCATGCTGGTGACGACGGGGGAGCCCGGGTCCGAGGAGGAGCGCTGCCTGCTCGGCAACCACACCCGCTGGCCCGCGCCCAACTTCTCCACCCTCGCCGGCTTCGTCGAGCCGGGGGAGTCGCTGGAGGACGCGGTCCGTCGTGAGGTCGCCGAGGAGGTCGGCGTACGTGTCGGGCAGGTCGACTACTTCGGCAACCAGCCCTGGCCGCTGCCGGCCAGCCTGATGCTGGGCTTCTTCGCCCGTGCGGCGTCGACCGAGATCACGGTCGACGCGGACGAGATCCGGGAGGCGCGCTGGTTCACGCGCACGGAGCTCGCCGCGGTCGCCGAGAGCGGTGAGATCAAGCTGCCCAGCGGCATCTCGATCAGCCGGTCGCTGGTCGAGGAGTGGTACGGCGGCGAGCTTCCCGACTCGTGGTGACCGGCGTCAGACCAGCTCGGCGAGCTTGGCCTTGACCTGAGCGATCGACGGGTTGGTCATCGCCGTGCCGTCGGCGTAGACGAGCGTCGGCACGGTCTGGTTGCCGTTGTTGACCTGCTCGACGATCTGGGCGGCCTCGGGGACCTGCTCGATGTCGACCTCGTCGAAGGTGATGTCCTCGCGGCCGAGCTGTCCCTTGAGTCGCTGGCAGTATCCACACCAGGGGGTGGTGTACATCGTGAAGCTGCTCATCGGGGGGCTCTCCTCATCTGAACTGTCGGTGCGAGCCAATAGTCTTGGCCGCAAGGCACAACGTTCCCACCCCGAGGAGTTCTTCCCGCCCATGACCCCCGAGTCTCTCCTCGCCGCCCTCGACCCTGAGCAACGCCGGGTGGCGGAAGCGCTGCGGGGTCCGGTCCGGGTGCTGGCGGGTGCGGGGACCGGCAAGACCCGGGCGATCACCCACCGGATCGCCTACGGCGTCGCCACCGGGGTCTACGCGCCGCAGGAGGTCCTGGCGGTCACCTTCACCACCCGCGCCGCGGGGGAGATGCGGCAGCGGCTGCGTGCGATGGGAGCCGGCTCGGTCCAGGCGCGGACGTTCCACTCCGCAGCCCTGCGTCAGCTGCGGTTCTTCTGGCCGAAGGTCTACGGCACCGAGCTGCCGAACCTGACCGAGTCGAAGATCCCGCTCATCCGGGCGGCGGCCCAGCGTCAGCGGATCAACGTCGACCAGGCCCAGGCGCGCGACCTGGCCTCGGAGATCGAGTGGTCGAAGGTCTCCAACGTCCACCCCGACGACTACCCGAAGTCGGCCGAGGCCCGCGGCCGGGAGGTCGGCGGGCTGACCCCGTCGATGGTGGGACACATCTACGCCGCCTACGAGGACGTCAAGCGCACCCAGGCACGGATGGACATGGAGGACGTGCTGCTGCTGACCGCCGGGCTCCTGGAGCACGACGAGCGGGTCGCGGCGCAGGTCAGGCGGCAATACAAGTGGTTCACCGTCGACGAGTTCCAGGACGTGTCGCCGCTGCAGTCGGCGCTGCTCGACCTGTGGCTCGGCGGGCGCAGCGAGCTCTGCGTGGTGGGTGACCCGGCCCAGACGATCTACACCTTCGCCGGTGCCGACGCGACCTACCTGCGTGACTTCACCAAGAAGCACCCCGAGGCCACCTCGGTCGAGCTGGTCCGCAACTACCGCTCCTCGCCGCAGGTGGTGAAGGCCGCCAACAAGATCCTGGAAGGTACGCCCAGTGCCGGTGTCCAGCTGCAGGCACAGCGCGACGCCGGGCCCGCCGTCGAGCACGTCGAGCAGCCCGACGAGGTCGCCGAGGCCGAGGGCGTCGCCGCCGAGATCCTGCGCCTGCACCAGTCCGGCAAGCCCTACAACGAGATGGCGATCCTGTTCCGGATCAACGCCCAGTCGGAGGCGTACGAGGACGCGCTGACCGCGCGCCGGATCCCCTATGTCCTGCGCGGCGCCGCCAGGTTCTTCGATCGGCCCGAGGTCCGCGAGGCGGTGACCCGGATCCGGGGCGCGGCGCGCGGCGGCCAGGGGGCCGTGATCGGTGACGAGCTGCTGGAGTCCGTCCACGGCATCCTGGCCGGGATGGGCTGGACCTCGGAGCCGCCGGACGGACGCGGGCAGACCCGTGACCGGTGGGAGTCGTGGCAGGCGCTGATCGACCAGGCGCGCGCCTTCGCCGCCGCCGGCGGCGACCTCGCCGGTCTCGTCGCCGAGCTCGACCGCCGTGCGGCCGAGCAGCACGCCCCGGTCCCGTCGGGCGTGACTCTGGCGACCTTCCACGCCGCCAAGGGGCTGGAGTGGGACTCGGTGTTCCTGGTCGGCCTCCAGGACGGCACGATGCCGTTCATCCTGCGTGGTGAGGAGCCGACTCCCGCCGAGATCGAGGAGGAGCGGCGGCTGCTCTACGTCGGCCTCACCCGGGCGCGGGTGGACCTGACCCTGTCCTGGGCGCTGGCGCGCCAGCCGGGCCAGGCCGCGCGCCGCAGGCCGTCGCGGTTCCTCGACCCGCTGCGCCCGGCGCGGTCCACGGCCCCGGCGCGACGTCCGGGCTCAGGCAAGGCGCGGATGTGCAAGGCCTGCGGCGGGCCGCTCGGCTCGGCCGCCGAGAAGCGGATCGGTCGTCACGAGGGCTGCGACGCGCCCTACGACGAGCAGCTCTACGGCCGCCTGAAGCAGTGGCGCAAGGAGACCGCCGAGGCGATCCGCAAGCCCGCGTTCGTCGTCTTCACCGATGCGACCTTGGAGCAGATCGCCGAGCAGAAGCCGGGCACCCTCCAGGATCTGCAGCGCATCGCCGGCATCGGCCGCAGCAAGGTGGAGACGTACGGCTCGGAAGTCCTTCAGGTGATCTCCGCCGAGGCGTAAAAGTCCTTCACGGAAATTCCTCGAAATCAACGGGTTTAATCGTTTGCGGCCCACCTGCCCGGCCGGTTAGTGTTCTTCCATCAAGTAAAGCCGCGCGCTGTTGAAGCGCGCCCGACAGCCCCGAAGGAGGTGGCCCCAGTGAAGATCAACCAGATCAAGACGCCGATCAATGGCATCGCCATGTCCGCGTGCGGCCACCCCGAGCTGTCCAGCCCGACCTGGGCCACCCCGGCTGCCGGCGCCTTTATGGGCGCTGGTTACGGCATGCGCGTCAAGGGACTCGTGTCCCCGCAGGCGGATGCCATCAAGGTCAAGTCCCACGGGATTCGAGCCTGGAGCTGTCCGGCTACGTAGAACCACGTAGTCACAGCAGCCTCCAGGCCGCGGAACCCGAAACCCGGGATCCGCGGCCTTTCTGTTTCTCAAAACCCGCGATCAGTCACAAAGGAGGTGTACATATGACCAGCATTCTCGAGCCCGAGGTCGCACTCGGCGTTCTCCATGACCGCGCCAACCGCTACGACGAGGACATGCTGCCCTGCCGGGCCAACAACCCGGAGCTGTGGTTCGCCGAGTCTCCTGCCGACGTCGAGTTCGCCAAGGCGCTCTGCGCGACCTGCCCCGTGCAGCCGCTCTGCCTCGCCGGCGCCCTCGACCGGCGTGAGCCCTGGGGCGTCTGGGGCGGCCAGCTGCTCCTGCAGGGGAAGGTGATCCCCCGCAAGCGGCCCCGTGGCCGGCCCCGCAAGGACGCCGCCTGAGCACCGAACACCATCAACACCAGCAGCCGTTTCAACGACGAGAGGCAACAGCTATGAACACGATCGTGATGACCATGGGCGCCGGAGCCCGCTGACCAGCAGGAGATCTCACAGACATGAACACCAACCGAGTACGGAGCACTCAGATGAACTTGCTTTACGAAGACCTGGCGCGCGCGCAAATGGCCGCGCGCCTGGGAGAGGCGCGTGAACTGCGGCGAGGCCATGCCCTCGTCAAGGCCGCTCGCCTGGGCCGCAAGGCCGAGCGAGCCGCCGTCCAGGCGAAGCTGGCTCTTGCCCGCGCGCTGTAAGTCCCCCATGGGACCCCAGACCTCACCCCTCTGATCGCGGGTGTGGAAGATGACCGGCCGGTCCGAGAAACCCTCGGACCGGCCGGTCCTACATTTCCCTGACCGATCAGAGATCGGTGGCGATGATCCTCTCGATGTTCCGCTCCGCGAGAGCGGTGATCGTGACGAACGGGTTGACGCTGGTGTTGCCGGGGATGAGCGAGCCGTCGATGACGTAGAGACCGTCGTAACCGTGCAGTCGGCCGTAGTTGTCCGTCGCCTGGTTCAGGACGGCGCCGCCCAACGGGTGGTAGGTCAGGTGGTCGCCCCAGATCTTGTTGGTGCCGAACAGGTCGGTCCGGTAGATCGTCCCTTCCGTCTTGTTGATCTTGTCGAAGATCGTCTTCGCCATCGTGATCGAGTCCTGCTTCCAGGCGGTCTGCCACGACAGGTCGACCGCGCCGGTCGTCGAGTTGTAGCTGAACGCCGCCCGGCGCTGCGTCTTGGTGATCGCGAGATAGAAGGACGCGAAGGTCTCGAGCCCGGCGGGCAGCGGCGCGACCTCGGCGAAGGCGCCACCGGCGTCCCAGTTGTCGATCCCCGAGCACGGGATGGTCGACTGCACGTCACCGGTCGGGTCCCACATGTGGTTGGCGCGTCCGACCATCACGTTGCCGTTGTCACCCCAGCCCTGGCCGATCGCGCTGTTCAGCGCGGGCAGTGCGCCGGTCGCCTTCAGCTTCACCAGCAGCTTGCTGGTGCCGACGCTGCCGGCCGCGAAGAACACCTTGCCCGCGTTGACCGTCTTCGTGGCCACGACGTCGCCGGCGGTGTTGATCTGTTCGAGGACGACGTCGTACCCGCCGGCCGCGGCGGGCCGGACCGACGTGGCTCGGTGCAGCGAGGAGATCGAGACCTTCCCGGTGGCGGTGGCCTGAGCGAGATAGGTCTTCGGCAGCGTCTTCTTGCCGTAGTTGTTGCCGTAGATGACCTCCTGGGCCAGCGCCGACTTCGGCACGCTGCCGTTGTCCTCGGCCACCATGTAGTCCCAGTCGTAGACGTCCGGGACGAACGTCCACGCGAAGCCGGAGCGCTGGGCGTGCTTCCGGCCGACGCGGGAGTACTGGTAGTAGGAGGTCCGCTCGAACCAGTCCGGGTCGACCGATCCGACGCCGAGGGCGGCATTGGCGCGCGGGTAGTAGGTGGCGTACATCTCGGCGGCATCCACCGAGGGCAGGATGCTGGCGAAGTTCTCCCGCTTCGGGGTGACGGCCATGCCTCCGTTGACGAGCGAGCCGCCGCCGACGCCGCGCCCCTGGTAGACGGAGATCCCGGCGAAGTCCTCGGCATCGAGGATGCCGGCGTACTTCGGGACGTCCTTGTCGATGGGGAACCCGAGGAAGTTGCTGAGCGGCTGCTTGGTGCGGGTACGCATCCAGAAGGACCGATAGTCCGGCGCGCTCACCTTCGGGTGGATCTTGCCGTCCGGGCCTGGTGCGACCGTGGCCCAGTCCTGGCCCATCTCGACCATGTGGACGTTGATGCCGGCCTGGGCCAGCCGCAGGGCCGCGACCGAGCCGCCGTACCCGGTGCCGATGACCAGCACGGGCACCTGCTCGCCGTTACCGATCGATGACGGCGCCGCGGCCGCCCATGTGGGGGTGCCGAATGCTCCTCCCAGCATCCCGACCCCAGCCAGTGAACCCGCGCCGAGCACGAATCCTCGGCGTGACAGACCTCGCGAGCGGTCCTGTCGTGGTGTGTTGCTCAAGATGACCTCCCTTTTCATCACTGATTGCTAGAACATGTTCTAGTATGCCGGTGGGGGTGTCAGGGGATTCGCAACATTCATCAGGACCGGCAAGACACATCGACAGGGAGGTCGCATGGTCACCGCATGCGTGTGGGGCACGGGAAACGTCGGCCGGCTCGCCATCCGGGCGGTCGAGGCACATCCACGACTCGAGCTGACGAGCGTGCTCGTCCACGACCCGGGGAAGGTCGGTCGCGACGCGGGCGAGCTGGGGGAGCTCGGCCGTGACATCTCGACAAGCTCGATACATCGCCTCGGCGTCGCCGCCACCGACGACATCGACGCGGTGCTCGCGACGCGTCCGCAGGCGATCGTGTACGCCGCGTCCGGCGACATCCGTCCGGACGAGGCGCTCGCCGACATCGTGCGAGCGGTCGGGACCGGTGCGGTGGTCGTCACGCCCGCGCTCTACGCGCTCTACGACCAGCGGAACGCTCCGCCGGAGATGCGCGAGCCGGTGCTGGCCGCGATCGCCGAGGGCGGAGGGTCCCTCTTCGTCTCCGGTGTCGACCCGGGGTGGGGCAACGACGTGCTGCCGCTGCTGGTCAGCGGCCTGGGCAGCACCGTGGACGTCGTCCGGTGCCAGGAGATCTTCGACTACTCCACCTACGACCAGCCCGACTCCGTCCGCTATCTCGTCGGGATGGGCCAGCCGATGGACTACGACGCCCCGATGCTCATGGAGACCGTGCCGACCATGGTGTGGGGAGGCCAGGTCCGGTTGATCGCACGCGGGCTCGAGGTCGAGCTCGACGAGATCCGGGAGACCGTCGAGCGGCTGCCGCTGGACGAGACCGTGACCACCGCGTCGATGGGTGACTTCGAGAAGGGCACCCAGGGCGCGGTGCGCTTCGAGGTCCAGGGGATCGTCGCCGGCGAGCCGCTCATCGTCGTCGAGCACGTCACTCGCATCCATCCCTCCTGCGCCCCGCACTGGCCGACGCCGCCCGACGGCGACGGAGCCCACCGGGTGATCATCGAGGGCGACCCGCGCATCGAGGTCACCGTCGAGGCGACGGACAAGGCCGGCAATCGGGCGGCGGGCGGCAACGCCACCGCGGTCGGACGGCTCGTCGGCGCGATCGAGTGGCTGATCGACGCGGGCCCAGGGCTCTACGACGCACTCGACGTCCCGCTGCGTCCGGCAACCGGCAGGCTCGGCGCGGCCAAGGCCGCCCAGGAAGGCGTGACCGCATGATCATCGACATCCCCGAGGGGCAGGACCCGATCACGTACGTCTGGGGCGAGATGGTGCCCGGGATCGGCCCGGCCGCTGCCGGTCTCTCGCTCGCGGTCTACGAGCACACCACGCTCGGGCTCCGCGAGTTCGAGGCCGCCCGGTTGCGGATCGCCCAGATCAACGGGTGCGTCTTCTGCCTCGACTGGCGCACCGACCGAGACGGGGAGAAGGTCGAGGAGTCGTTCGCCGAGGCGGTCGAGGATTGGCGTACGACGGACGCTTTCGACGACCGCACCCGGCTCGCCGCCGAGTTCGCGGAGCGTTATGCGATCGACCATCACGGCATCGACCAGGACTTCTGGGATCGGATGTCGGCCCACTACACCGATCCCGAGATCGTCGAGCTGAGCATGTGCCTCGGGTCGTGGCTGGCGTTCGGTCGGCTCAACCGTGTTCTGGGCCTCGACAGCACCTGTGTGCTGCCCGCCCGGACGTAACACGGCCCTGACAATCAGGTGACGCAGAATTTCGGTGTTGCGCCCTCGGAACCGCAGGATTTCGACCTATCGTTGATACATGAAGACCTGCGATTTCTGCGGATGCTACGAGGCCGATCCCCACCGCCTCCTCGCATGGACCACCGCGGTTGAGCGTGGGCGCTCGAAGGCGTTCTGCGAGGCCTGCTCGCGGCGCCACGTGCGCTCCATGGAAGCCAAGCTCGACTCCGACTGGTGGGCCTAGACACACAGTCACATCCGTTGTGGCGCCTCGATGCCGAGGAGCCCGAGTCCATCTGACAGCACTCGCCGGGTCGCCTCGCACAACGCGAGCCGGGTCTGCCTGACCTCGTCCTTCGCCTTGAGCACGGGACAGTTCTCGTAGAACGCCGTCAGCGCGGTCGCCAGACCATAGAGGTACGCGGTCAGGTGATGCGGTTCCAAGGTCTCGGCGACCTTGGCGACCACCTGGGCGAAGCCGGCCAGCTCCAGCGCGAGCCGCTGCTCGGCCGGGTGGGTCAGGGTGCCGATGACGTACGTCGCCCCCGGGGCCTGCGCGAGGATGCTGCACACCCGGGCGTGGGCGTACTGCAGATACGGGCCCGTCTCGCCGGTCGTGGCCGACATCCGGGCGAGGTCGAAGGCGTAGTCGCGGGCGAGGTGGTTGGAGAGGTCGGCGTACTTCACCGCGGCATTGGCCACGGCGCGTACGACCTCGGGGTTGTCGTAGCGCGCGGCGACGGCTTCCTCGGCGTCGTCGAGGAGCGAGGTCAGTGTGACCGTCTCGCCCGAGCGGGTCTTGAAAGGCCGGCCGTCGGGGCCGAGCACGGTGCCGAAGCCGATGTGCTGGACCTCGACCGAGTCGGGCAGCCAGCCGGCCGCGCGGGCGACGGCGAAGACCATGTCGAAGTGCTGGCTCTGCCGGTGGTCGACGACGTAGACGACCCGGTCGACGGCCAGGTCATCGACGCGGTGCCGGATCGTGGCGAGGTCGGTGGCTGCGTACCCGAACCCGCCGTCGGCCTTCCGCACGATCAGCGGCAGCGGCGCGCCGTCGCGGCCGGTGAAGCCGTCGGGGTAGACGACCTGCGCTCCGGCCGACTCGGTCAGCAGGCCCAGCGCCCGCAGGTCCTCGACGACTCCGGGGAGCTGCGGGTTGTAGCGGCTCTCGCCGTCGAAGTCGTCATCGGTCAGGAGTACGCCGAGCCGGCTGTAGGTGGCGTCGAACTCTGTCATCGAGGCATCGACGAGCGCCTGCCAGAGCGCGAGCGTGGTCGGGTCGCCGGACTGCAGCACCACCACCCGCCGCCGGGCGGAGTCGGCGAAGCCCGGGTCGTCGTCGAAGCGCGCCTTGGCCCGCTGGTAGAGCGCGAGCAGCTCGGTCATGTCCAGGCCGGCGACCGCCGTCGGGTCGCTGAGGCCCTCCCCGAGCAGCTCCTCGACCAGCATGCCGAACTGGGTGCCCCAGTCGCCGAGGTGGTTCTGCCGCACGACCTCGTGGCCGGCGTAGGCCAGCACCCTGGCCAGCGAGTCACCGATGACCGTGGAGCGCAGGTGGCCGACGTGCATCTGCTTGGCGACGTTGGGGGAGGAGTAGTCGACGACGACCCGTTTCGGGGCCTCGGGGACGAGTACGCCCAGGTGCGGGTCGCTCAGCAGCTCCTGGACGACCGCGCCGAGGACGCCGGGGGACCAGGTGAGGTTGAGGAACCCGGCACCGGCGAGCTCGAGGGTGCCGAGGCGATGTATCGAGCTTGTCGAGATGTCGCCGATGTCGACGGCGTCGATCAGGCGGGTGCCGATCTCCCGCGGAGGTAGGCCGAGCGGACCGGCGAGCCGCAGCGGGAGGTTGGACTGGAGGTGGCCGAACTCGGGCCGGGTGGCCGGCCGCAGCTCGGGGTCGATGCCGGCGTAGGCGCTGCCGAAGCAGGCGACGACGGCGTTCTGCAGGTGTGCGGACAGGGCAAGAGTGTGCTCGTGCACGAGAGGGTCCTAGGAGGTGAAGAGGGCAGGCTGACGCGAGGGCGGGGTCAGAGACCCATGCCTCGTCGTCGCAGCGCGCTCTTCGTGACCATGTCCGCAAGGGTGCCTGGACGTGTCGGCGTTGGTCAAGCCGGTTCGCCTCCGTCGACCCTGGCCGCGGCGATCAGGTCCCAGGCACAGCCGCAGTAGGGATGTCGCAGCCACGGCCGGATGGTGGGCGCGTCGTCGCGTGTCAGGATCACCGACGCCGACCACGACGCCGGTGTGCGCCCGGCCAGGTAGGTGCGGGCGTCGCGTACTGCCCAGGAGAGCGTCAGGGACTGCAGCAGTGCGTCGCCCGGCACCTCGTTGCCGACGAGCTGGCTCACGACCACGGCACGTCGCTCGTCCTCCTCGGCGAGCGTCGCGTCGAGACAGCGCAGGCAGGCGGTGACACCGGGCACGACCAGCGGGCCCACCGTCCAGGTGTCCGGGCCGCTCTCGACGGAGAGGTGCGCCCGGCCCTCGCGCACCAGCTCGTCGGCGCGTTCGCGATCCAGCGGTCCCTCGGAGAGCAGTAGGACGAGCTCCGGGTCACCGGACGCCGCCGTGGCTGATCCGGTCAGTGCCCGAGCGGCCGAGACCAGCGCCGGCGGGCCGTCGAAGCCCACCCGCGGTGGCGGCTCGGCGCCGTCCGCGTCCATCAGCAGGCCGGCGTTGCCGAGCTGCTGCATCGCGTGCCGCCCGGGCAAATGGTCGGGTTCGACCGCTCGGCCCGCGGCGAGGTCGGTCAGCAGGCGGCGTACCTCCACGCCGTCCTGCACGATCGCCCGCCGCGGCGGGTCGATGCCGATCTGGAGTCGGTTCTCATCACGTCGTACGGCCACATATCCCGGCCGAATCCGGTAGTGCGTGCTCATGCCGGGGAGTCTCACACCGGCTGGGAATCCCTGCATCGACAATCCACAGGGCCTGTGGATAACCTGCCGAGGCGTCACGCGCGTCGGCCGAGTTGGCACTCGGGTGACGTTTCGGCCGACGGGGCTGACGCTTCGGCCGACGGGGCTGACGCCTCGGCAAAACGTGGCAGCGGCGCCGCCGGACATGCCGGGGACGCCGCCGCGTGGGCTCAGGATGAACTGAGTGGTCAGGCTTTGCCCAAGATGCGGTTGAGGTTGGTGCTGCAGACGGGGCAGACGGCCTTGGCCATCTTGGTGCCCTTGTCGTTCACCCGGATCTCACCGGTCGCCTCGCGCTTCTCCTTGCACTTCACGCAGTAGAACTCGCCGCTCCAGGTCTCCGCCATGACGGCCTCCTTGCCTTTGTGTAACTGGTCGTCGCGACGGGGTTGTCAGGGAAGCCCGCCGGAAGCTCGTCATGACGAGCCAACTCGACCCTACGACACGCGGCGCTCGCGGCGGCAACACGGGCTATCAAGCGAGTGTCGGCGTGTTGGCGTCATACCGGGGGATTCGGGGCTTTCGAGGACGCATCGAAGGTCTGCGAGGCGACCCGAGAAATGGAGGGACCCCCGGTGCCTGGATCGTCCTTCGCCTTCCCCTTGCGAAGGCCGTCCGGCGGCGCCGGGGGTCCCACTGACATCGAACCTAAAGAGGATGAGGGAGCGCGTCAACGTCCCACTCCGCGACCCTTGTGGACAAGATGTGGACAACCCCGCTTTGCTTGGGGACATCCGGTGGAAGACACGCGCTTTCCTGTGGGAAACCAGGGTGATCAGATGGAGAATGATCGGTTGAATCCAGACGTTGACCTGGGAAAATCATTCTGCACCGGCTGTGGACGAGAAAAATAGTTGGAGGAAGATTTGGTTGGCGAGGCGTTGTCCCCCGTCGCGGCCCTGCGTCGGATCGCGTTCCTGCTCGAGCGCGGCCGCGAGGACACCTACAAGGTGAAGGCCTTCCGCACCGCGGCGGCCGCGATCCTTCCCCTCTCCGAGGAGGACGTACGCCGCCGGGCGGAGGAGGGCACCCTGACCGAGCTGAGCGGGGTCGGCGCCAGCACGGCCAAGGTCATCACCGAGGCCGCGCGTGGCGAGATTCCGCAGCGACTGCAGGACACCGAGCGCGTCCATGGCGGTCCGCTGACCTCCGATGGAGCGGGGCAGGGGCTGCGGAGCAGGCTCCGGGGTGACCTGCACAGTCACTCCGACTGGTCCGACGGCGGCTCACCGATCGAGGAGATGGCCTTCACGGCGATCGAGCTCGGCCACGAATACCTGGTGCTCACCGACCACAGTCCCCGCCTGACCGTCGCCAACGGTCTCAGCGCCGCCCGCCTGGAACGTCAGCTCGGTGTCGTCGACGCGGTGAACGATCACCTCGCCGGACACGGCTTCACCCTGCTGAAGGGGATCGAGGTCGACATCCTCGACGACGGCAGCCTCGACCAGACCGACGACATGCTCGCCAAGCTCGAGCTGCGGGTCGCCAGCGTCCACTCCAAGCTCAAGATGGACAAGGAGCAGATGACCAGGCGGATGGTCACGGCCGTCTCCACGACCAGGATGAACGTGCTCGGCCACTGCACCGGCCGGCTGGTCACCGGGAACCGCGGCACCCGGCCCGGCAGCCAGTTCGACGCGCGCAAGGTCTTCGAGGCGTGCGCGGAGCACGAGGTCGCGGTCGAGATCAACTCCAGACCCGAGCGGAGAGACCCGCCGACCAAGCTCCTGGAGCTCGCTCGCGACATCGGCTGCCTCTTCTCGATCGACTCGGACGCACACGCCCCGGGGCAGCTCGACTTCCTCGTGCTGGGGTGCGAACGAGCCGAAACGGCGGGTATCGAAGAGGAACGGATCATCAACACCTGGCCGCGGGAACGCCTCCTGGCCTGGGCGAACAGGTAGTTTCTTGACCCATGGACGGCCCGGAGATCGAGGTGCGACGCAGCAAGCGGCGTCGGCGTACGGTCTCTGCCTACCGCGACGGCGACCGCATCATCGTGATGATCCCGGCCGCGATGTCGCAGCGTGAGGAGGCCGAGTGGGTCGAGCAGATGGTCGCCCGCCTGGAGAAGGCCGAGCGACGTCGCAAGCCCAGTGACGATGACCTGATGCGGCGATCGGCCGCTCTGAGCGACCAATACTTCGGCGGTCTGGCCAAGCCGCGCTCCGTGCGCTGGGTCGACAACCAGAACAGCCGCTGGGGCTCGTGCACCCCGAACGACCGCTCGATCCGGCTCAGCGACAGGCTGCGCGGCATGCCGACCTGGGTCGTCGACTACGTGCTCGTCCACGAGCTCGCCCACCTCTTCGAGGCCAAGCACAACGAGGCCTTCTGGGCCTGGGTCGACCGCTACCCCCAGGCCGAGCGCGCCAAGGGCTACCTGGCCGGCTGGTCGGCCGCCGCCAAGCTCCCCGCCCCTCCGGGCGAGGAGGACGACGACGTCGAAGAGATCGACTGACCCACGGTGTAGGTGAGCGCGACCGTGCCGAGACTCGTCGAGGCGATGTCCTCCAGACGCAGCGAGCACGGCCACGGCAGGTCGCCGAAGAGCCGCTTACCGGTGCCGAGCAGCAGCGGATGCACGAACAGCCGCAGTTCGTCGACGAGGCCGACAGCCATCAGCTGACGGACGAGGTCGCCGCTGCCGAGCGCGACGACGGTTCCTGAACCGTCAGCCTTGAGGTCGCCCACGGCCTCGACGACGTCGCCTGCGAGCACGGTCGCGCCGCTCCAGTCCAGGTCGCCGAGCGTGCGGCTCGCGACGTACTTCGGTGTGGAGTTGAGGCTCGCTGCCATCGGGTCCGTGTCGGGCTGGGTCGGCCAGAAGGCCGCCATCTTCTCGTAGGTCCGCCGCCCGAAGAGGTAGGCGGACGTCTGGGCGCCGACGTCGGGTGAGAGGACCTCCCCGAGGGCCGCGCCGAACGGTCCGCCCCAGCCGCCGTGCTCGAAACCACCGTCCCGGTCCTCGTCGGGGGAGCCCAGCCCCTGCATCACCCCGTCGACGCTCAGGAACTCCACGATCGCAAGTTTTCGCATGACCACAGCCTGCGCTCTGACCGAATCGGCTGGCTTGAAAGAAATCGACCGACGATGATCGGAGCATGACGGGTGTGACCCGCGAGATCGTACGACTGCCCACCCACCCGGGCCTGCGGGGTCTGGTGGCGGGCGTCGTCGGGTTCCGCGAGCAGTCGGCAGCGCCGCTCCAGCGGTGCCAGCCCGCCGGGACGCTGCTGCCGCTGGTGCTCTCCTTCGGCGACCCGTTCGAGATCGTCGACGTCGCCGCGGGGGAGGGGACGGGGACCTACGGGTCGTTCCTCTCCGGCTTCATGCCTGGGCCGGTCTCGACCCGGTCCGGCCGCAGCCACGCGTGCGTGCAGGTCTATCTGACACCGCTCGGCGTCACCCGGCTGCTCGGCGTCCCGGGCCGGGAGATCGCGGGCCGGGTTGTGAGGGTCGAGGATCTGGCCCCCGAGCTCGGGCCGTCCTTCTCGGAGCAGCTGGCAGAGTCCGGTACGTGGCGGCAGAGGTTCGCTCTGGTCCAGTCCGCCCTGCTGGCGCGAGCCGGTGACCCCGCCGATCCGCTGGTGTCCTGGCTGTGGGACCGGATCACCGAGTCCGGAGGTCAGGCGCGGATCCGGGACCTCGTGGCCGAGACCGGCTGGAGCCATCGCTACGTCACGACCGCCTTCCAACGCGCTGTCGGGCTCACCCCGAAGGCAGCCGCGGGCGTCGTACGTTTCGAGCGGGCCGCCGCCGATCTCGGCCGCCTGCCCGTCGCGGAGGTCGCGGCCCGCCACGGCTACGCCGACCAGAGCCACCTGACCCGCGACACCGTCAGGTACGCGGGCGAACCACCCGCTGCCCTCGCCGCCAACCGGCGGCCCACCGCCCACACCGCGCTCGGGACGGCCCCGGCCGGCTCGCGCGTGCGCTAGAGGCGCGCCTGCGCGAGCTTGATGAGCTCGACCATGTCCGGATCGGGGTCGGGGACGCCGTCGACCGGCCACCAACGTACGTCCAGGGACTCCTCGCTCACCGCCGGAACCGCGCCGGCGGGAGCGACGGCCAGGAAGCGTACGTCGAGATGGTGGACGTCCCCGGAGGGAGCGCAGAAGGGGACTGCGTGCTCGGAGAGCTGAACAACCCCGGGCAGCGGAACCAGGTCGGGCACCCCGGACTCCTCACGCAGCTCGCGCGCGGCGGCCGCCCACAGGGTCTCGTCATTCTGCTCGAGGTGACCACCGAACTGGAACCAGCGCCGCGCCTTGCGGTGGTGGGTCAGCAGCACCGAGGAACCGTCGTCGGAGAGCACCACGCACGAGGCGGTCAGATGGTCAGGGACGCACGACTTGAAGACTCCGGCGGGCTCGGCCCCGAGATGGGCGACGTAACGCTGCCGCAAGCTCTCCTGGGGAGCGGACGGCGCCGCCCACGCTCGCAGGGTGGCGAGCGCGTCAGCGTGCAGGCTCACTCCTCGCCCGAGCTGTCGGAGTCGTCCCCGTCGAGCAGCTTCTTCAGCTCCGCGTCGAAGTCGATCGAGTCGACGTCGGGCGCCTCGGCACCCTCGCGGAAGCCGAGGGGGTCGTCGAGGTCGGCCGTCGTCGGCAGCAGCGCCGGCGACATCCAGACACCGTCGCGGGCCTCGATTCCTTGCCGCGTGCGCAGCGAGCCCCACAGAGCTGCCGCGTCCCGCAGCCGGCGCGGCCGCAGCTCGAGACCGACGAGGGTCGCGAAGGTCTGCTCGGCCGGACCGCCGGCAGCCCGGCGGCGGCGTACGGTCTCCTGCAGCTGCGCCGCGACCGGCATCCTGTCGGCGGTGGCCAGGGCGACGACCTCGTCGACCCAGCCCTCGACCAGGGCCAGCACGATCTCGAGCCGCTCCAGCGCAGCCTTCTGCACGGGCGAGTCGGGCACCTCGAACATGCCCTCCTCGAACATGTTCTGCAGCTGGGAGGGATCCTGCATCGCGGAGAGGTCGATGCCGCGCATCTGCTCCTCGATCCGCTGCTGCATGGCCTCCATGTTGAGCTCGACGCCTTGCGCGTAGTCGGTGACCGCCGAGACCACGTGGTCACGCAGCCACGGAACGCCGGCGAAGAGCCGCTGGTGGGCGGCCTCGCGCAGGGCCAGGAAGAGCAGCACGTCATCGGTGCTGACGCCCAGGCCCTCGGCGAACGGCTCGATGTTGACCGGCAGCAGCGCGGCCTGACCGGGCGCGGCGAGCGGGATACCGATGTCGGAGACGGAGATGACCTCACCAGCGAGATGGCCGAGGCCGGTGCCGGCCTGGTTCGCGTACAACGCGCCCATCGCCTTGCCGACGAACCCGATCATCGGGCCCATCTGGGCCTTCATCTCCTCGGGAAGCTGACCGCTCATCGCGGACGCGGTCGAGGCGGCGACCGGCTCGATCAATGGCTTCCACGCGTCCAGCGTGTTGACCAGCCACTCGGCCTTCGACCAGGCGGTGGCGGACTTCACGCCGGAGGGGAACGAGGTGGTCTCCTCCAGCCAGTGGTCGGCGAGCTGGATCGCGTCGGCGACCGCGTCCTTCTGCTTCTGGGAAGGCGTCGGGTCGGGCGTGGACGCGGCCACCTTGCGGGCGAGGTCCATCGCGACGTCCCAGTTCAGCGGGCCGTCGTAGGGCTGTAGCAGCGACTGGATCTGACCGAAGATCTGGCTCAGGTCAGGCATGCCGCCGGGGCCACCACCGACGCCGCCGATGGGGAAACCACCGAAGAACGCTTCGAAGGGCGTGCCCTTGAAGGGGTTCTCCGGCTCCTCCGGCTCGTCGGGGCCACCTGGGGTCTGACTCATGTGTCCAGCCTACGCGGTTACGGAAGCCCGCCGTCAGCACGCACTAGGCTGGTCCCATGAACGCGGCCGTAAAGCTTCTCGACATCCGGGAGACCCCTCTCGACGTCACCGAGGTGATGGATGCACTCGACGATGACGCCTCCGGCGGGGTGACTCTCTTCGTCGGTCGCGTACGTGACCACGACGGCGGCAAGGGTGTGACGGGTCTCGACTACCAGGCCCACCCGACCGCCCTCGCGCGCCTGACGGAGGTCGCCGAGAAGGTCGCCGCCGACCACGGCGTCGCGGGTGTCGCCGCCGTGCACCGGGTCGGCCACCTCGACATCGGCGACATCGCCGTCATCGTCGCCACCGCCTCCGGCCACCGTGGCGAGGCCTTCGCCGCCTCCCGCGACCTCATCGACACCCTCAAGGCCGAGGTGCCGATCTGGAAGCACCAGGTCTTCACCGACGGCACCGACGAGTGGGTCGGCGCGCCGTGATGCGCGCGGTTGCACCCGCCAAATAGGCTGCGTACGTGGACATCCTGCTCTGGCTCGTACCCTCCGCGGTCATCACCGTGCTGGCGATGGGATGGGTCGCGTTCCTCGGGCGTGAGGGACGCGAGCAGGACCGTGAAGAGGTCGTTCGCCGCCTCGGTGTCGCGCTGAGCAAGGAAAAGACCCGCGAGCGCTCGAGACGGTACGCAGCACCCCAGCCGCCGCCCGACAGGTCGACGGGCGTCGCGGTCCGCGTCAACCGCGATGCCTCTTAGAGGCCAGTTGGTCCCGAATGAGAAGGTGACGCTATGACACAGCGCACCCTGGCCGGTCTTGTCGCCCTGCCGCTCGTGGTCGCCCTGATCGTGATCGCCTGGGTGGTTCCGCTGCCCTACACGATCTACAGCCCCGGGCCGACGGTGAACGTCCTGGGCAAGTTCGACGGCAAGGACATCGTCCAGGTCAAGGGCCACAAGGTCTACCGCAACGGCAAGAAGGCTCAGCTGCGGATGACCACGGTCTCCGAGACCACCCGCGAGGCGACGCTCGGACTCTGGACCCTGCTCGGCGCCTGGATGAGCGACACCGAGGCGGTCTACCCGCGCGAGGTCGCCTACCCCGACCGGGGCACCGTCGAGGACGACCGAGAGGCCGGGCAGGTGCAGATGGCCAGCGCCCAGGACGCGGCGATCGCGGCAGCGCTGACCAAGCTCGGTGAGGACGTCGACGAGGTCTCGGTCGCCGAGGTCAGCAAGGACGCGCCGGCCGCCGGCAAGCTGAAGGCCGACGACGTGGTCACCAAGGTCGGTGACAAGGCGGTCGACACCCCTGAGGAGGTCGTCACCGCGGTGCAGAAGGTCAAGCCGGGCGCGACGATCGAGCTGACCGTCGAGCGCAAGGACAAGACGCTCACCGAGTCCATCAAGACCGGTGAGAAGGAGGGCAAGGCCTTCATCGGCGTCTCGCTGGGAACGACCTACGACTTCCCCTACGACGTCAAGATCACCCTCGATCCGGTCATCGGTGGCCCGAGTGCCGGCCTGATGATGGCCCTCTCCGTCTACGACACTCTCACCGAGGGCCCGCTGACCGACAACAAGAGGATCGCCGGCACCGGCACCATCGACGGCTCCGGCAACGTCGGCCCGATCGGGGGGATCCAGCAGAAGATCCCCGGCGCGGCCGCGGACGGCGCCAAGCTCTTCCTGGTGCCCGCGGGCAACTGCCAAGACGTCGAGGGAGCCGAGAACGGTGACATGCGCCTGACCCGTGTGGAGACGCTCGATGACGCCATCAAGGCCATCGAGACCTGGACCAAGGACCCGAATGCCAAGCTGCCGACCTGTGGGAGCACGAAGTGAACGACACCCCTGAGCCCACGTCCGGGCCCACGCCTGGGCCCACGCCCGAGCTGAGCCGCGGGCTCGACCTGGAGACCGACCCGGCGCTGGCCGCGGCCGTGCTCGAGATCGAGGCCCACGTCGCCAGCGAGGGCTGGGACGGGCCGGCGCGGCTCTTCGCCCTCGTCGACACCGCCGCGCTGGTCAAGGCCGAGCCGGCGCTCGCCACGATGATGGGCCTCGACACCCCCGATCAGGACGGGTCGCTGACCCCGATCGAGCAGGACCAGGTGCCGGTGACGACCCAGCTGGAGGAGGTCCTCCAGACGACCGCCTGGCCAGCCGGGGTCACCGGCTGCGCCGCGGTCGTCGAGCGCCTGGTGCTGCCCCCCGACGCCGACGGCAAGATCCCCGAGGACGCCGAGGCGGCCGCGGAGTTCGCCAAGGCACACCCCGACCGGCAAGAGGTACGCATCGTGGCCGGCGCGACACGTGCTGGTGCCACGTACTGTGCTCTGCGGTTGAAGGCGCACGACGACGACCAGTCGGTCATCGGTGGCGTCGACCTGGTCCCCGAGCTTCTCGAGCTGTTGCGTGGCACTCTCGAGGAGAACCCGGAGGGGGACGAATCATGAGCCTGTTCGACGACGACGACCCGGCGCAGGCGCCGGCGCGCACCCAGAGCACCGGCCGCAACCGATGGCTGGCGATCGCGGCCGTCTCGGTCATCGTGCTCTTCTTCGGCATCAGCGCCTTCGCCGCGGTCTACACCGACGCGCTGTGGTACGACGCGATCGACTTCAGCAGCGTCTTCGGCACGGTCTTCTGGACGCGTACGGCACTCTTCGTCATCTTCGGTGTGCTGATGGCGATCATGATCGGGCTGCCCGCGGCGCTCGCCTACCGCACCCGCCCCTACTTCCATCCGGCCGACGACATCGGCGGCCTGGACCGCTACCGCGACGCGATCGCCCCGATCCGCACCTGGCTGCTGATCGGCATCGCCGGTGTCTCCGGGATCTTCGCCGGCTTCTCGGGCTCCGGCCACTGGCGTACGTACCTGATGTGGCGCCACGGGCGTGACTTCGACAAGACCGACGCGTTCTTCAAGAAGGACATCGGCTTCTACATCTTCGACCTGCCGTGGTGGCACTACCTGGTCAACTTCGCGCTGACCGGGCTGATCCTCGGCACCTTCGGCGCGATGATCGTGCACTACGTCTACGGCGGGATCCGTCTCACCGCGCAGCGCGACCGGTTCACGCGGTCGGCGCAGGTCCAGCTCAGTGCCATGTTCGGGTTGATCCTGCTGGTCAAGGGGCTCGACTACTGGGTCGACCGCTACGACCTGGTCAACGGCTCCGGGCCGCGCCTGGACGGGATGACCTACACCGACCAGCACGCCGTGCTCCCGGCCAACCAGATCCTGCTCGCGATCGCGGTGATCTGCGGCGCGCTGTTCCTCTTCAACATGTGGCGGCGCAGCTGGCAGCTGCCGTCGATCGCGATCTCGCTGTTCGCGATCTCGGTGCTGCTGATCGGGATGATCTGGCCGGCGATCGTGCAGGGATTCCAGGTCCGGCCGAGCGAGCAGGACAAGGAGAAGCCCTACCTGGCGGCCAACATCAAGGCCACCCAGGACGCCTACGGCATCTCCAAGGACGACCTCGAGGTCACCGAATACACCTCCCAGGCCGAGGCCGACGGGGCCTCGCCCGAGCAGCTCAACGAGACCGCCTCCTCGCTGCCGATCGTCGACCCCGCGGTGGTGCACCGCGAGTTCGAGCAGGTCCAGCAGGGCCGCTCCTACTACTCGGTGCACGAGCCGCTCGACATCTCCACCTACGAGGTCGGCGGCAAGGAGCGGGCGGTCGTGCTCGGCGTACGCGAGCTCAACCAGGCCGGCATCTCCGACTCCGACCGCACCTGGACCAACCTGCACACGGTCTACACCCACTCCAACGGGGTGATCGCCTCCTACGCCAACATGCGCGGCGCCGACGACAAGTCCGAGTCGAGCCAGATGCAGTGGGCCGAGGGCGACCGCACCGGCCAGCACGACCTGACCTCGGGCCAGGGCGAGTTCCAGGACAAGGTCTACTTCGGGGAGGACTCGCCGGAATACTCGATCGTCGGCAAGGCCGGCAAGGGCGCCGCGGTCGAGCTCGACTACAACTCCGAGGACGGCGAGACCCGGACGACGTACGAAGGTGCCGGCGGTGTCCCGATCGGGTCCAACTTCCGCCAGCTGATGTACGCCATCCAGTTCGGCTCCACGAACTTCCTGCTCTCCTCGCGCGTCAACGAGAACTCCGAGATCCTCTACGACCGCTCCCCGAAGGAGCGGGTGCAGAAGGTCGCGCCGTGGCTGACGCTCGACGACGACGTCTACCCGGTGATCGTGGGCGGGCGGATCCAGTGGGTGGTCGACGGCTACACCACCACCGACCGCTACCCGCAGGCCGCGCGCGACTCGTTCGCCTCGATGACCGACGACGCCACCCAGACCTCGGCCGGGGTGCAGACGCTGCCGACCGACGAGATCAACTACATGCGCAACGCGGTGAAGGCGACCGTGGACGCCTACGACGGCACCGTCACCCTCTACGAGTGGGACGAGGCGGACCCGATCCTGCAGACGTGGGAGGCGGCCTTCCCCGGCACCGTGATGCCGAAGTCGTCGATCCCGAAGGAGCTCATGGAGCACCTTCGCTACCCCGAGGACCTCTACAAGGTGCAGCGCTACCAGCTGGCGCGCTACCACGTCTCCGACCCGGACGTCTTCTTCTCCGGCAACGAGCGCTGGGCCGTCCCCGAGGACCCCAACGACGACAACCACCAGCAGACGCCCTACCGGATGTTCCTCGACGACGGCTCGGGCACCGCGCGCTGGTCGCTGACCTCTGCCTTCGTGCCCTACAACCGCCCCAACCTGGCGGCGATGATGTCGGTCGACTCGGACGCCACCTCCGAGAACTACGGGAAGATCCGGATCGCCACCGGCTTCCCCGACGACACCCAGGGTCCGGGGATGGTCTCCAACGAGTTCCGTACGGACAAGGCGATCGCCGACGAGGTGGCCTCGTTCAACCGCTCCGGATCCGCGCCGGTGTGGGGCCAGGTGGTGACGTACCCGACGGCGAAGAACGGCATCCTGTACGTCGAGCCGATCTACGCCCGCCGAGCGACCGCCTCCACCTCCGGCTATGCCCAGCTCGCCTTCGTGCTGGTCTCCTACGACGGGCGGGTCGGCTACGGCTCGACGCTGAGCGAGGCCCTCGAGGTCGCGCTCACCGGTGCCGCGCCGACGCCCCCGACCGCGTCCGACCCCGACGAGGATCCGGCCGAGACCACCCCGCCCTCCTCCGGTGACTCACCGCGCGAGGTCGGCCAGCTCCTCGAGGACGCCCGTGCCCTGTTCGCCCAGGCCGACGAGGCCGGCAAGGCCGGCGACTACGCCGAGCGTGAGCGGCTCATCGCCGAGGCACAGGACAAGGTCGACCAGGCCGCCGAGCTCATCTCGGGTGGGTGAGGACTACACCGATTTGGGTTCCGTTCACCCCGCGTGTAATGTTCTTCTTGCGACGCGGGGTGGAGCAGCTCGGTAGCTCGCTGGGCTCATAACCCAGAGGTCACAGGTTCAAATCCTGTCCCCGCTACTCCGAAGAAGAAGCCCGGACCATCAGGTCCGGGCTTCTTCGATTTCTGGGGCTGACCTGGAGTTCTATCGGTTATTCCATACGCGTCTCGATCTACTCCACCGACCTCGTGGGCGACCATCGCGAGTCAGCGGTATTCGGGGTTCGTGAAGCCGTAGCGAGCCCCGGCGTCCCAGCCCGCGCGCTGGTTGCCGTAGGCAGGGAAGCCGCCCGCGTCCTTCAGCAGCGACGCCAGGTGCATCAGGTTGTAGGTCATGAAGGTGGTGTTGCGGTTGGTGAAGTCGTTCTCCGGGCCGCCTGATCCCTCATCGAGGTACGACGGCCCTGGCCCGACCTCGCCGATCCAGCCGGCGTCGGCCTGAGGCGGGATCGAGTAGCCGATGTGCTGCAGGCTGTAGAGCACGTTCATGGCGCAGTGCTTGACGCCGTCCTCGTTGCCGGTGATCAGGCAGCCGCCGACCCGGCCGTAGTAGGCGTACTGGCCGGCCGGGTTGAGCTCGCTGGAGCAGGCGTAGAGCCGCTCGATGATTTGCTTCGTGATCGAGCTGTTGTCACCCAGCCAGATCGGCCCGGCCAGCACCAGGATGTCCGCGGCCATCACCCGCCGGTAGATCTCGGGCCACTCGTCGCTCTCCCAGCCGTGCTCGGTCATGTCCGGCCAGACGCCGGTGGCGATGTCGTGGTCGATGGCGCGGATCGTCTCGGTCTCGACGCCATGGTTTCGCATCACCCGGGTGCTGATGTCGATCAGACCCTGAGTGTTGCTGATCTCGGGCGAGCGCTTGAGTGTGCAGTTGATGAAGACGGCCCGCAGGTTCTCGAAGCGTGGGGCGTCGCTGTCGGTCGCAGCGGTCTCGGTCATGAGTCGGCCCTCCGATAGATGGTGAGGTGGTCACGTGTCCGTCCTGGAGACGATGGCCCGGTGAGCAAGAGCACATACCTGTTGCGCGGGATCAGCAAGGCTGTCCGGGCGAAACACGCGGAATTGGTGATCCTCGGTTCAGGCTGCGCCGGAGCGGCACGGGCCGGACGCTGTCGTTCATCGATGTCGGTCGTCCCCGATTTGGGTTCCGTTCACCCCGCGTGTGATGTTGTTCCTGCGACGCGGGGTGGAGCAGCTCGGTAGCTCGCTGGGCTCATAACCCAGAGGTCACAGGTTCAAATCCTGTCCCCGCTACTCCATGGAATGAGCCCGGACCATCAGGTCCGGGCTCATTCGATTTGGATGGACGTGCTCCCCGCGAAGCCGGTCGGCAAGCTCGACAAGAAGGCGCTGCGAGCGGTGACGCCGACTCACGGCTGAACCCTGGGCGATCACCCGATTTCGGGGGACGATGGGGGCATGGGCGTCGACGTGCAGGTGGAGACGACGATCAGCCGTACGCCGGCGGAGGTGTCGGCGTACGCCGGTGACCCCGGCAACGCCCCGAGCTGGTACGCCAACATCCGATCGGTCGAGTGGCGTACGGAACCACCGATGCGGGTCGGGTCCCGGATGGACTTCGTCGCCCAGTTCCTGGGGCGCCGGCTGACCTACACCTACGAGGTCGTCGACTGGGTGCCGCAGGAGCGGCTCGTGATGCGTACGGCGGACGGGCCGTTCCCGATGGAGACGACCTACACCTGGGAGCCCGCGGGAGAGGGCGGCACCCGGATGACGCTGCGCAACCGCGGCAACCCGTCCGGGTTCGCCCGTATCGCCGGGGTGGCGATGGAGCGGGCCATGCGGCGGGCGACGACCAAGGATCTGGCCCGGCTCAAGGGGATCCTCGAGGCCTGATCGGACCGTCGTCACCGGGTCGAGGCGAACCCTCCCCAGACTGCGATGGAACCGCCTGGGCTCTGGGCGTCGACGTGGTAGCTGTCGCGCTCGGCAGGGCGGACGCCGGTGGCATGGTTGTACTGGCCGGCGAACACGTGCTGTCCGGTCGGCATGGTATGGCCCGGCTTGAGGGCCCAGCGGTAGACCAGCGCACCGCCGGACTCCTGAACGGTGACGGTGAAGTCGTCGCTCGGCAGGGTCTGCCAGTTGCCGGTGTTCCGCACGTCGCCGGTCTGGGCGATGCGCAGTTCCACGGTGACCGAGGTGAGCGGCTTGGTGGTCTCGAGGGTCAGGTTGTTCTGAGCCCAGTAGATGGTGCTGTGGGGGTCCAGTGAGCCTTCGGACCACAACGGCCCGTTCCTGACCCGGCTGTCGTCGGACGGAGCCGGGCGCGCGCTGCCCGAGGTGGGGGCCGGGGTCGGGACCGGATCGGTCGTGGTGGGGCGGGCTGATGGCGTCGGAGCGGACGTAGCGGTCGCGGACGGAACCGTCGGAGCGGGCGCGGTGTCGGGCAGTAACGGAGCTCCGCCGATGGCGGCGACAGCGACGGCGAGCCCACCGGTCGCCAGGGTGCCGGCGGAGACGAGACCGACGATCGCCGCCCGGGGCCATGACCTCGCGATCGAAGGTGTGCGGTGCCGGACACCGGGGTCGGCCGCGCCGCGCTCGACGCGCGCCAAGATCCTTGCGCGGTTGGGCTCGTGAGCCCTGGCGCTCTCTCGCAGCCGCCGGCTGATCTCGTCGTTCACCGGTTCCTCCCACGTGCCGCCAGTTCGCCGACCGTTCCTGTGCCGAGTAACCGCTCCAGCTCGGCCATCCCCTTCGACGTCTGGCTCTTCACCGTACCGACCGAGATGCCCAGCGCAGCGGCGGTGTCCTTCTCCGACAGATCGAGGGCATGGCGCATGACCACGCACGCCCGCTTGCGGAAGGGCAGTCGGGCGAGCGCGGCTCGCACGTCCAGCATGACCGCAATGTCCGGCCCGTCCACCTGTTCCGTACCGAGGGACCAGAACAGGGTCACTCGCCGTCGCTCGCGTACCCGTCTCCGGATCCGTTCCCGCGCGAGATTGGCCACCACGCCACGGGCGTAGGCGACCGGGTGTTGCGCTGCTCGCAGCCGGTCCCAGCGATGCCACAAGGCGACCAGCGCATCGGCGGCGAGGTCGTCCGCCGCGTCCTTCTCGCCGGTCAGGAGGTGGGCAAGACGGGCCAGCTCGGCGTAGTGGCGTTCGAAGAAGTCGTGGAACTCTGCGGACGGGTCGTCGGCGAGCATCTCCCGCGGTTGCCCTCTCCCTGCGATGTGCGCGTTAACAATCGGCCCGAGCGTAGCAGCGCCCCTCGCCCGCAGCCGGACGGCGATCACCCGCGGAGGGGAGTCCTGACGTTGGACGGGCGCCACGGTCAATGCCGGGTGAACTGGACCCCGGTCGGCTGCGCGACGTCCGGTTCGATGGCGATCCCGCGGATGGTCAGCCGCTCACCGTAGATGTCGGTGACCCTGATCGCTCTACTGCATCCGTTGCCGTCGGGAGCGAGGAAGTAGTTGTAGTCGGTGCGGTGCAGCTTTCGCCAGCCGTTGGCGGTCCGGACATCGAGTGCGGCCACCGGGTTGCGGTGGCCGATCACCTGGATGCCGCACCAGTACGGACTGGACCCGGTCTTGTAGCGGATCGAGATGGCGCCGGCCTTGGAGGGGCTCAGCAGCTTCCAGGTGATCGGGAGCCGGCCGACGGAGAGGTCGGCGAGTCTGGCGAACGCCTGTTGGCTGAGGTCGATCTGCCCGGGCGCGCAGGGCAGCGGGCACTCGTTGACTATCCGCACCGTGACGGAAGCCCCGTTGGCGGCGCGGACCCGCACGTACGCTCCGCATGCTTTGGCCGTCTCGTAGTCGGTGTGGTTCATCGCCGCGACCATGAGGTCGTCGGACGGGCCGTAGAGACAGGCGCCGTTCCCGTCCCCCGCCTCGTACGCGGTCGCGACGCCCCGGTAACGGGTGGCGGGCCTGATCCGTCCAGCCAACGACCCGGTGGACCCAGCCGAGTCCGCGCGCGGCCTGCTGGCGGCTGACGGCGTTCGGGTACCGCGGGGCGAGGGCAGTGGGCTCGCGATCGGCGACTGCGCCGGTGTGATGGTGGCGTCGGGCGCAGCGGTCGGAGAGCCGGCCGGGTCGCTCGCCGGCGCAGCGGTGACGGACTCGTCGGCGGTACGCCGGGTGTCAGCGCCGCCCCCGAGGAGCATGGCGGACAGGCAGACCACGACCCCGACGGCCAGCAGCGCCAGCGGAATGCCGATGATCCGCGGGTGCCTGCGCAGCGGCTGCGCCGCGCTGTGCTTCGTTGTCCTCATGTCCATCCGTTCGGTAGATCGATTCGACGTTCGACAGCACGGTTGCCGCCGGGGCCGAAAAGGTTGCCGCCCCGGGTCAGACTGCTGGCAGGCTGACCCGGGGCTCAACGGGTTGCGGGGTCAGGACGGGTCGCCGTACTGCAGACCGCGTCCGTTTGTGCCGATGTAGACACGGCCGTAGGTGTCGGGGTCGCCGGTGATGACGCCCTGGCTGCCGATGGCGCCCCACTGGTGGGCCTTGTCGTTGACGCGGGTC
The DNA here is from genome assembly GCF_044453405.1 of Nocardioides sp. NPDC051685. NCBI lineage: Bacteria > Bacillati > Actinomycetota > Actinomycetes > Propionibacteriales > Nocardioidaceae > Nocardioides > Nocardioides sp. NPDC051685. The sequence continues at coordinate 130,113 of NZ_JBITCR010000006.1, forward strand.
CATGTCGCGCCCTTGTCGGTGGAGCGGAAGACTCCGGCGACGTCCTTGACGGTGCCGATCAGGTACAGGGCCTGGTACGAGGCACCCGGCTTGGCCTTGCCGAAGCCGAGGGCGGAGGCGGACTGCACCGTTGTGAGCGTGGTGAAGCTGCGGCCGCCGTCGGTGGAGTGCAGCAGCCCCTTGCCGCCGTCGGCGATCCACAGGTCCCCGGCGATGCCGGGCACGGCCGTGAGCCGGCCGGAGGGCAGGTTGCCGGCGCGGGCGGTGAAGGTCGCGCCACCATCGGTGCTGGCGTAGAGCGTGCCGCCGGACAGGGAGTAGAAGGTCTTGGCCGAGGAGCGGTCGGCGACGACCACGGCGTCGGCGCCCAGGCCGCCGACCCTCGACCAGCTCGTGCCCTTGTCGGTCGAGCGGTACGGGGCTTGACCGGCCTCGGTCCAGACGATGGCGGAGCCGTCCGCCGCGAGTGCGACATGGCCGCTGTCGGCGCTGCCCACCGGCTCTGCTCTGAAGCCGTTCCAGCTGCGGCCGCCGTCGGTGGAGTAGGCGCCGTCCTGGTCGCCGCCACGGCCGACGCGGACCATCATCGAGGGCTTGGACTGGGCGAAGTCGATGTCGGTGCTGTTGGCCATCAGCGGGTTCTTCAGCCGCCCGGCGGGCACCTTCGTCAGGGAGTCGGCGTACCGGAAACCGCCTTGGTCGCCCATGGAGGTGATGAGGGTGGCGCCGCCGGGCGGAGCGATCGCGTCCAGCAGCGCGGTCTCCTCCAACCCCCGGGCGCCGGCGCTCCAGTGGCTGGTACGGCCGCTGTCGGTGGCGTTGGCGTCCTCGCTGCGCCAGATGCCGTTGCCGGTGCCGTACAGCACGTGCCCGGAGTCGAAGGGATCGATGGCCAGGGCGGTCATCCAGTGCCCGATGCCGGTACCGACGTACGGGGCGGCGGAGGCGTTCCGCACGGACTTGTCGGCCAGCGCTTTCCAGGTCCTGCCGCCGTCGGTGGTCCGGTAGATCTCGTCCTCGGGCCACCAGCGGTCGAGGGTGGTGACCATCACCGTGGACGGCTTGCGCGGATCGACGGCCAGACCGGAGAACCCGTAGCTGCCCTTGGAGGGGGAGACGTCCTTCCAGCTCCCGCGGGTCGGCGCGTACCTCCATACCGAGCCCGCCGTCACGCCGTTGGGGCCGAGGGCGTTGGTGTAGGTCAGGTACAGCGAGCCGTCACCGGAGACCACGCCGTGCTGCGGCAGCTGGCCGGTGGGCTGCCCGGAGACGGCCTGCCAGGTGCGGCCGCCATCGGTGGAGCGGTACAGGGAGGTGGACGAGTCGCCGACGCCGACGTAGATCGTCTTGCTTCCGGCGGGGCCGTACGTCACGAAGGAGACGCCCCCGCCGCTGCTCGCTCCGTCCTTGACGGGGAACGACGAGACCTGACGCCACGTCACGCCGTAGTCGGTGCTGCGCCACAGGCCGTTCTTGCGGCTGCCCAGCAGCAGGGTGCCGTGGTTGGCCGGGTCGACCACGAGCCGTTCGCCCGCCCCACGGCCGTCCTCGTTGCCGCCGACCTTGAACGGCAGATCGGTGCGCTTGAAGGTGCGGCCCCGGTCCGTGGAGCGCAGGATCGCGCCGTTGCCCGCCCAGTCGTTGGTGTAGGTGCCCGCCATGAGGTAGAGCCGCTTGGGGGCGACGGGGTCGGTGGCCACCGAGTCGATGCCCAGCAGGTTCCAGTCCTTCTCGCCGACCCAGTCGGTCAGCGGGATCCACCGCTCGGTCGCGGCGTCCCAGCGGTAGGCGCCGCCCATGTCGGTGCGCGCGTACAGCAGACCCTTCTCCCGGGGGTTGAACACCAGCCCGGTGACGTAACCGCCGCCCACCACCTCGGCGTTCCTCCACCTGTACGATCCGGACCCAGCCGTCTGGGGCGCGGCCGACGCCACCAGCTCCTGCTGCTGGGCGCTGATGCCGTCGGCGGTGGAGGTGCCGTTGTCATCGAGCACCTTGCCACTGCGCACGGAGGTCTGCTGGTTGTCGGCGCTGCCCTCGACCGTCGTGGACGGCGAGTCCTCCTGCGCGAACACGAGGCCTGGCGCGACGACGGCGGGCACGCCGACCAACAGACCGGTGGCGATCCAGCGGCGGCGGTGACGCCCGCGGCGCGCGCGGGGCGTGGGGTTGTTCATGGGGGATGTGCTCCTTGCATGTCATTCACCGGAGGAGGGCGAATCAAGGCGACGAAAGTGGCCTGGATCCGCCCTCTAGTGGTCACCGGCTATGCAAAGGGTTGCCGCGGCTCGGGATCTTTTTCTGAGATCAGGAGAGCGGCTTGTCCCAGGCCTTCAGCGGGGACTTGCGCCAGCTGCCGTAGGTCGCATTGGGGAACATGACCCAGTCGCGGCCGAAGTGGCCGGCGTACCGGGCGACGAGCTCGGCCTGCCGCTCAGGGGTCGCACCGTCGAAGTCCGCGTGGAAGTCGGGCAGGCTGTCGCCGAGGAGCAGCACGACCTCGTGGTCGGCTGCCGCGACCTGGCGCCGCTGCTCCTTCGTCGGACCGTAGAGCAGCACCTGGTCGGAGTTGACCTGAGGCAGCCCGAGGTCGCGCAGGGTGGTCATCGTCGAGGCTTTGTTCTCCTCGAACCGGTCGGAGATGTAGTAGATCGTCACGTGGTGCCGGTCGGCGTACCGGAAGAAGTCGGCGGCGCCCGGGGTCAGCGTCGGGTGACCGTTGACCTCCCAGTCCGACCAGGTGTCCCAGGTCGTGTAGGTGTGGCAGGCCTCGAGGTCGCGGGCGAGCAGCGGGCTGTTGTCGAGGACCGTCTCGTCGAGGTCGGTGACGACGGCGAGGTCGCGCTCGGAGGGGTGATCGGCGATCGCCTTGCGCAGGCGACCCTGCGCGATGCTCCACGACTGGAGCTGGGCCGCGGCGGCGTGGGCCGACTGCTGGTAGCGGATGCCCATGGCGTACTCGCGCACGGGACAGCTGTCGTCGGCCGTGGTCGCGCTCGTGGTCGCGTCCGTGGTCGCGGCCGACGACCCGGTCGGCGAGAGCAGCGTCAGCGAGACGACGGCCGCGCCGGCGAGCAGGGCGGTGGTCAGGGATGCGATTCTCAAGGTTCCTCCTGGTGGGCGATGGGAGATGCGTCCGGGTATGCGACGGCCCGGCCACCGGTCGGTGGCCGGGCCGTCGTTCGTGCAGGCGGCGGTCAGTTCTTCAGCCAGGCGTCGACCTTGTCGGGGTTGGCCTCGACCCACTTCTTGGCGGCGTCGGCGGGGTCCATCTGGTCCTCGGCGATGTACTTCGCGACCAGGTTCTGGTCCTCGTTGGTCCAGGTGAAGTTCTTCACCAGGTCGACTGCGCCGGAGCCGGACTCAGCCCACGAGGTGGAGACGACCTTCTTCAGTTCCGTCTCGGGGTAGTCGCAGGCGACCTTGGCCGGCACGTCCTGGCAGCCCTCCGTGTACGGCGGAAGCTTGACGGCCTCCAGAGGCACCTCGGCGAACAGCCACTGCGGCTCGTAGAAGTACCCGATCAGGAACTTCTTGTCCGCCTCGGCCTTCTGGAACGCCTGGATGGACGCTGCCTCCGAGCCGGAGAAGACCACCTTGAAGTCAAGCTTCAGGTTGTTGACGATCGCCTCGTCGAACTGGACGTACGACGGGTCCGCTCCGAGGAACTGGCCCTTGCCGCCCGACTCCGAGGTCGCAAACTGCTTGGCGTACTTGTTCAGGTTCTTGTAGTCGAGAATGTCGGGGTGCGCCTTGGCCAGCCACGGCGGGACGTACCAGTGGATGATTCCCACGTTGCCGTTGGGGCCAAAGTCGGTGGCGCTGCCGTCACCGCCCTTGTCCTTGACGAACTTCTTCTCCAGGTCCGGGTGGCCCCAGTCCTCGATGACGACGTCCACGGCACCGGTGCCGAAGCCCTGCCAGGAGACGTCCTCCTTGAGCTCTTTGTAGTCCACCTTGCAGCCGAGCTCGCTCTGAGCGACATAGCCGACGACGTAGGCGCTCGCCTCGTAGCCAACCCAGGGGTTCACGGCGATGTTCAGGTCGCCGCAGTTCCCCGAATCGGCAGCCTTCTTCTCGTTCTCTTTCGTCTGTTCGGCGATTGATCCCGAGCCGCACGCTGAGAGCGCGAGGGCCGCACACGACAGCAGCGCTGCCAGGCTGGCCCCTCTACTTCTGGACAACTTCACTTCATTCCTCCTGGGGTTGGGTCACGCGCTCTTGCGGTTGCTCGAGGCGGTGGCGCAGCTCAGCGCGTCGGCTGGCTTCTTTCGGCCGCAGCCCGGGTGATGCGGTCGATCAAGATCCCGAGCAGGACGATGGTGAGGCCGGCTGCGGCGCCCTTGCCCCACTCCTCGGAGCGCGAGAATCCAAGGACGACGTCGTAGCCAAGCGCACCGGCTCCGACCATGCCGCCGATGACGGCCATCGCCAGCACGTAGAGCAGGCCTTGGTTCGCGGCCAGCACGAGCGAGCCGCGGGCCATGGGCAGCTGCACCTTGGTGATCTCCTGCCAGGTGGTGGCGCCTGTCGAGCGGGACGCCTCGATCGTGCCCGGCGAGACGCCCTTCACGCCGTCCGCCACCAGCTTGATCGCCGCGGGCGCGGCGTACACGACGCCCGCCACGATCGCGGTGAAGCGGGTCGGCCCGAACAGCGCGAGGACCGGGATCAGGTACACGAACGGCGGGATCGTCTGACCAGCGTCGAGGAGCGGCCTGAGGATCAGGTCGACGCCGCGGCGGCGGGCCATCCAGACGCCGAACACGAGCGCCAGCACCATCACCATCGCCGTGGCCACCAAGGTCATGTTGAGCGTGATCATGGCGTCGTGCCAGAGATCGAAGTACCTGATGCCGGCCAGGCAGACCACCGCGGCCAGGAAGGCGCGCCGCCCCCCGACGATCCAGGCCAGGGCGAGGATCGCCAGCCCGGTGAGCCACCACGGCGATTCGGCGAGCAGCGACTGCATCGGGTTCAGGACCACGTCGCTGGTCAGGTTCTTCACACCCTCGGTGAAGCCACCGAAGGTGGCCGTCACCCAGCCCACGAAGCTGTCGACCCGCTCCGACAGCCACGGGCCCCATGTCGTCGCGGGGAACTCCGCCGCCCAGGCGTAGGTGCGGGAGAGGTAGGTCAGTACGAGCGCGACGAGGGCAGCGGCACCGAGTACGACACGGCGGGCGGTCGCGTTGCCACCTCCACCGCGCGCCAGCAGTTCGCTGCGCTCGCTCGCGGCGGTCGTGGTGCGGTCGAGCATCACGGCCATCACCACGATCAGCATGCCGGGCACGAACGCGTCTCCGACGTTGTTCTTGACCAGGGCGTCGAGCACCGGCTTGCCGAGCCCAGGGCCGTCGACGTACGACGCGAGGGTGGCCATCGAGAGCGCCGCCATGATGGTCTGGTTCAGGCCCACCACGATGGTCTTGCGGGCCAACGGCAGTTGCACCTTGAGCAGTCGCTGCGAGGCAGTCTGGCCGGCGGCGTCGGTGGCCTCGATGGTGGTCTCCGACACCGACCGGATGCCATGTCCGGCGATCCTGATGATCGGCGGGAGCGCGTAGACCAGCGTGGCGACGACGGCGGCCGAGGCGCCGATGCCGAAGAAGAGGACGATCGGCAGCAAGTAGACGAAGGTCGGCATGGTCTGCATGAGGTCAAGCAGGTTGGACAGCACGGTGTTCGCGATCTTGCTGGTCCCGACCCACACGGCGAGCGGCAATCCGATGATCACCGAGGCTGCGACCGCGACGAATGTGACGATCAGCAGGTCGATCGAGTCCGACCAGTAGCCGAAGATGCCGAACGAGAGGAAGGAGAGACCGACGAGGACGGCGGTCCGCCAGCCGGCGATCGCCAGGGTCACCCACGCCGCGAGCCCGGTGACGCCGAGCCAGCCGACTTGCGGCACCGGTCGCGGGAAGTCCGGCACGGACACCATGCGCTGCAGCCAGTCGACCGCGTTCGTGAACCACTCACCCAGCCCGTAGGTGAACTGGATCACCGGGTTGGTGTCACGGCTGCCCAGGACGCTGTCGCGGAAGCCGGTCAGGGTGTTGTGCAGGTCGGTGTGCTCGCGACCAGGCAGCACCAGGGTGTCATTGCCCTTGGTGAATGCCCAGATGGCCACCCACGTCACCAGGACACCGAGCCCGAGGACCCAATGGGGCAGTCGGAACTGGTTCTTCTCGGGAGGGGCGCCAGCCGACGTCACGGAGGATGGACGCTCGGCCACGTCAGTCATCGAGCAACCTCCTCTTCGGCGACCACGGCCCGGAGGATCGCGTCGTCGTCGACGATGCCGACGAGCTTGCCGTCATCGACCACCCGCACGGGATGCTCGGAGGCGAGAGCCGCACGAGCGGCCGCCCGGACGATGGTGTCGGAGGTCATCTCCGGGCCTTCGAGCGAGTCGCCGGGCTCCGGGTCGCGCATCACCCACTTGAGCGTCAGGACGTGGGAGCGGGGCACCTCGCTGACGAAGTCCGCCACGTAGTCGTCTGCCGGGTGGGCCACGATCTCCGCGGCCGTGCCGCACTGGACCACTTCTCCGTCGCGCATGATGAGGATCCGGTCACCGAGCTTGATGGCCTCCTGGAGGTCGTGGGTGATGAAGACCATCGTCTTGCCGACCTCGTGGTGCAGTCGCACGATCTCGTCCTGCATGTCGCGCCGGATCAGCGGGTCGAGCGCCGAGAACGGCTCGTCGAAGAAGAGCACTTCCGGATCGACGGCCAGGGCGCGGGCCAGGCCCACACGCTGCTGCATGCCGCCGGAGAGCTGGTCGGGGAAGGAGTTCTCGACGCCCGCCAGGCCGACCAGGTCGACCATCTCCTGGGCCCGCTTCCGCCGCGCCGCCTTGCCCTCGCCGCGGACCTCGAGGCCGTAGGCGATGTTGTCGATGACCTTGCGGTGCGGCAGCAGGCCGAAGTGCTGGAAGACCATCGCCATGTGCCGGCGACGGAGGTCGCGCAGCTTTCCGGCCGGCACGGAGGTGATGTCCTCGCCGTTGATGACGACCCTGCCCGCGGTCGGCTCGATCAACCGGTTGAGCATGCGGACGAGCGTCGACTTGCCCGAGCCGGAGAGGCCCATGATCACGAAGACCTCGCCGGGCTGGACCTCGAAGGAGATGTCCTTGACCGCGGAGACGCAGCCGGTCTTCGCCTGGAGCTCCTGCCGCGTCAGTGACTGGTCGGCGGTGCCGATGACCTTGTGGGCCTTCGCGCCGAAGATCTTCCACAGCCCCTCGACCTTCAGGGCGGGGCCGCTGCTGTCACCGGCGTCGACCAGGCCGGTGCCCTGGTCGCGCGTGTCGTCGGTCTGGATCGTCATGCTCGCTCTCCTGCCGTGGCGGTGGTTGCCTTCTGCCCCGGGGTGGCCTGCTCCGGCTGGAGCGGCGTACCTGCCCGGTAGTTGTAGAACGGCGCCTCCGACGGCGGCAGCGGGGTCTTGCCGAGGATCAGGTCCGCTGCCTTCTCCGCCACCATCATCACGGGGGCGTAGATGTTGCCGTTGGTGACGTAGGGGAAGACGCTGGCATCGCAGACCCGCAGGCCGTCGGTGCCGTGCACCTTCATCGTCAGCGGGTCGGTCACAGCCATCTCGCCGGTGCCCATGGCCGCGGTGCAGGACGGGTGCAGCGCGGTCTCGGCGTCCTCGCGGACCCACTCGAGGATCTCCTCGTCGGTCTCCACGGACGGTCCGGGCGAGATCTCCCCGTCGTTGTACTTCGCGAACGCCGGCTGGTTGAGGATGTTGCGGGCCACCCGGATCGCCTCCACCCACTCCTTGCGGTCGGTGGGCGTCGAGAGGTAGTTGAACTGCATCGACGGATGCACACGCGGGTCCTTGGACCTGATGCGCACCCAGCCGCGGGTGTCGGCGTACATCGGGCCGATGTGGACCTGGTAGCCGTGGCCCTCGGTCGGGCTGCTGCCGTCGTAGCGGATCGCGATCGGCAGGAAGTGGAACATCAGGTTGGGGTAGTCGACGTCCTCGTTGGAGCGACAGAAGCCGCCGCCCTCGAAGTGGTTGGTCGCACCGAGGCCCTTGCGCTGGAAGAGCCACTGGAAGGCGATCTTGGGCCGCTGGTGCCAGGCCAGGCCGGGTGCGATCGAGACCGGCTCCTTCGAGGCGTACTGGATGTAGACCTCGAGGTGGTCCTGGAGGTTCTCGCCGACGCCGGGCAGGTGGTGGACGACGGGGATGTCGTGGGACTCGAGGAGCTCGCGGTCCCCGATGCCGCTGAGCTGGAGCAGCTGCGGGGTGTTGATCGCGCCGCCGCAGAGGATCACCTCGCCGGCGTGGACGGTGTGCCGGCGGGCGGCGCGGCCGACGCCGCGGGTGTATTCGACTCCGGTCGCGCGAGGGGTGTCGCCGGTGGTGTCGAAGAGGATCTTCTCGGCGAACGCGAAGGTCTGGACGGTGAGGTTCGAGCGCTTCTTCGCCGGGTGCAGGTAGGCGCGGGCGGCCGACCAGCGGCGGCCCCGCTTGACGTTGCGGTCGAAGGGCGCGAAGCCCTCCTGACGGTAGCCGTTGACGTCGTCGGTCAGCGGGTAGCCGGCCTCCTGGACCGCGTCGAAGAACGCCCCGAAGAGGGGGTTCTCGCACTTGCCGCGCTCGAGATGGAGCGGGCCGTCGCCGCCGCGCCATGCGTCGGCGCCGGAGCTGCCGTCAGCCAGGTGCCGCGCCTCCATGCGCTTGAAGTAGGGCAGGCAGTGGGCGTAGTCCCAGGTCTCCATGCCCGGGTCGGAGGCCCAGCGCTCGTAGTCCAGCGGGTTGCCGCGCTGGAAGATCATGCCGTTGATGCTGCTGGAACCACCGAGGACCTTGCCGCGGGCGTGGTAGACCTTGCGGCCGCCCATGTGCGGCTCCGGATCGGTCTCGTACTTCCAGTCGTAGAGCTTGCTGCCGATCGGGAACGGGAGCGCCGCCGGCATGTGCACGAACGGGTCGATCTTGTAGTCGCTGTGCCCGGCCTCGAGCACCAGGACTCGGTGGGCGGGATCCTCGCTGAGGCGCGCGGCCAGGGCGCTGCCCGCCGAACCGCCGCCGACGATCACGTAGTCGTACTGCTTGTCCATCGAAGTAGCTCCTGCTCTCACGCGCCGAACCAACGGCTGGGCTCGGGGGTGGTGTTGTGCCAGATGTGCTTCGTCTCGCGGTATTCGTCCAGGCCTGCCATGCCGAGCTCGCGGCCGACGCCGGACTGCTTGAATCCGCCCCACTCGGCCTGCGGCACGTAGGGGTGGAAGTCGTTGATCCAGACCGTTCCGGCACGCAGTCCCGCGGCGATGCGGCGCGCCCGGTCGGGATCGGAGGTCCACACCCCGCCGGCCAGACCGAAGATCGTGTCGTTGGCGAGGGCCAGCGCCTCCTCCTCGGTGCGGAAGGTCTCCACCGTCAGCACCGGCCCGAACGACTCCTCACGCACGACGGTCATCCCGGCAGTGCAACCGTCGAGCACCGTGGGCGGGAAGAAGTAGCCACCGGCGTACTCGGGATCCGTGAGGCGGGTGCCCCCGCAGCGCAGCACGGCGCCCTCGGCGATGCCGGCCTCGACGTACGCCGTCACCTTCTCCAGGTGGGGCAGAGAGATGAGCGGGCCGGTCTCCGCCTTGTCGTCGAAGGGGCCGCCGAGCCGGATGGCCGATGCCCGCTCGACGAGGGCGTCGACGAACTCGTCGTGGATCGACTCCTCGACGAGGAGGCGAGCGCCGGCGGAGCAGACCTGCCCGGAGTGGAGGAAGACCGCGGTCAGCGCGTTGTCGAGGGCCGTCTCGCGGTCTGCGTCGGCAAAGACGATGTTGGGGTTCTTGCCGCCGAGCTCGAGCGCGACCTTCTTGACCGTGGCGGCGGCGGTGGCCATCAGGTGCTTGCCGGTCTCGAGCCCGCCGGTGAAGGAGAGCAGGTCGACCCGGGGGTCCTCCGCGAGCGGAGCCCCCGCGACCGGGCCGGCGCCGAGGACGAGGTTGCCCACGCCCGCCGGGAGCCCGGCCTCGGCGAGCAGTCGCATCAGGTGGATGGCGGTGTGCGGCGTCAGCTCGCTCGGCTTGAGGACGAAGGTGTTACCCGCGGCGAGAGCGGGGGCGACCTTCCAGGCCGTCTGGAGGAGCGGATAGTTCCACGGCGTGATGAGGGCGCAGACACCGACGGGCTCGTGGACGATCACCGACTCGACCTCGGGCCGGTCGGTGACGACCGGGCGGCTGTGGTCCTCGACGGCGAGGCGTGCGTAGTGGTCGAAGACGGCGACGATGTCATCGATGTCGATCTCGCTCTCCACCAGGCGCTTGCCGGTGTCGAGCGACTCGGCCCGGGCCACCAGCTGCTTGTCGCGCTCGAGCAGGCGGGCGACCCGCTCCAGCAGGGCGCCGCGCTCGGCTGCCGACGAGCGGGGCCAGGGGCCCTCGTCGAAGGCGCGGCGTGCCGCTGCGATCGCGGCGCGGGTGTCCTCCGCTCCGGCCTCGGCAACGGTTCCGACGACCGCGCCGTCAGCGGGACAGCGGATCTCCCGCTGATCGCCCGACTGCGCGGGCGACCAGCGCCCGTCGATGTAGATCTCGCTCATGCAACCTCCGGCGTCGGGTTGCGCACCAGGCAACCGCGGGTGAATTGCAGAAGATCCTGCGCGGACCCGAAGGGCCAGGTCAAGGGCTACACAGACAAAATTGTTGCAGGCGGTACAAAATTGTTGCAGCTGATACAAATCGCTCCATCGGTTGTTACAGTCGCCGCATGACGAGCGTGAGCACCGCCCCGGCCAAGGATCCGCAGCGCCGTGCTGCCTGGGCCGAGCTGGCGACCGACTACGTCCACGAGCACGGCCTCATCGGCCTGAGCCTGCGCCCCCTGGCGGCCGAGCTGGGCACGAGCAACCGGGTCCTGCTCTACCACTTCGGCACCAAGGACCAGCTGGTCGCCGACGTGCTCCGCACGTCCAACGAGCGGTCGGTCGCCGAGGTCGCTTCGCTCGAGCCCTCCGAGGACCTGCGTAGCGCCGTCCACGACCTCTGGTCGGTGATGGAGGGCGACCGGTGCAGCTGGATCTATGTGGAGGCGGCCGCGCTCGGCCTCTTCGGCAGGGAGCCGTACGCCTCCGCGGTCCGTGAAGCCAACGCAGTGTGGATCGCCGGACTGATCGCCCATCTGGAGAAGTCCGGAGTGGGTTCCGCAGTCGCTGAACGTGCAGCCCACGTCATCGACGCTGCCTTCCAGGGTCTCCAGCTCAGCCTGGGCCTCGACGGCAGCCTCCCCGAGCGCGCCCGCTCCGTCGAGGACCTCGCCGACGCCGTCGCTGCTCTGGCCTGATCCTTCGTGGTCGCTTCCGGCGACAGGTGAGATCCTGACCGTCACGAGTCCGTGACCGAGTCCGACACCGAAATGAGGTGGCGTCATGGGAGTCCCTGCTGCCGAGCAGACCCTGGCCATCCTGCGCCACCTCGCGAGCCAGGCGAGCCCGCTCCAGGCGTCCGCGATCGCGCGGTCTCTGGAGCTGCCGCGGTCCACGACGTACCACCTTCTGAACACGCTCATCGAGTTCGGCTTCGTCGTCCACTATCCCGAGCAGCGTGTCTATGGGCTGGGCGTGGGGGCCTATGAGCTCGGCAGCGGCTATGCCCGTCAGGAGCCGTTGCAGCGGCTGGCGCGGCGGCCCATCGCCGCGCTCGCCGACCGCTGCGGCAACAGCGCCCACCTCTCGGTGCTCCTCGGCCGCGACGTCGTGTACGTGATCGAGGAGCGGGCCGCGGGCAGGCCGCTCCTGATCACCGAGGTCGGTGTGCGGTTGCCCGCGGCGACCACGGCCTCCGGCCGGGCGATGCTCGCATCCCTTCCGCATCCCCAGGTCAGGGCGCTCTACGCCGACCGTGAGGCGTTCTCGCTCGAGGGTCCCGGGGCGCCCACGTCGCTGTCCCAGCTGCGGCGCATGCTCGTCGACGTCCGCGCCAACGGTTTCGCTGCCGAGCACGGGGAGGTGACCGAGGGCCTTGCTTCGGTCGCCATGCCTGTTCTCGACGGCACGGGATACCCGGTCGCCTCGGTGGCGGTGACCTATCCCCAGGCCGAGCAGTCGCCCGAGCTCGTCGAGCGGCTGGTCGCCGAGGTGCGTACGACGACGCGGATGCTGTCGCGCCGCCTGGGCGGCTGACCGGCCCGAGACCCTGGATCGTTCGACCCCTCGCCGGGGGTCTGGTATCCCAGACCGCGATCCGGGGAACGCCCTTCCTCTTGTGTCGGGGCGGGGGTGCAATGGCAGTGGGCCAAGAGCCCTCATGATCGACGTGCACAACCGAACGAGGAGAAGTCCATGGAAGGCGCCCGCCCCGTCCGCTCACCCCGCGGCACCGAGCTGACCGCGCGCAGCTGGTCGACCGAGGCCCCGCTGCGGATGCTCATGAACAACCTGGATCCGGAGAACGCCGAGCGTCCCGACGACCTGGTGGTCTATGGCGGAACCGGCAAGGCAGCGCGCAGCTGGGAGGCGTACGACGCCCTCGTCCGCACCCTGAAGACCTTGGGCGACGACGAGACCATGCTGGTGCAGTCCGGCAAGCCGGTCGGCGTCATGCGCACCCACGAATGGGCACCGCGTGTGCTGATCGCCAACTCCAACCTGGTCGGCGACTGGGCCAACTGGGAGGAGTTCCGCCGGCTCGAGGACCTCGGGCTCACGATGTACGGCCAGATGACGGCGGGCTCGTGGATCTACATCGGCACCCAGGGCATCCTGCAGGGCACGTTCGAGACCTTTGCGGCCGTCGCCGACAAGCGCTTCAAGGGCACGCTTGCGGGCACGATCACCCTGACCGCCGGCCTCGGCGGCATGGGCGGTGCCCAGCCGCTCGCCGTCACCATGAACGACGGGGTCGCGATCTGCGTCGACGTCGACGACTCGCGGATCAAGCGCCGCATCGAGCACCGCTACCTCGACGTACAGGCCGACGACCTGGAGCACGCCCTCGAGCTGGCTGTCCGGGCGCGCGACGAGAAGCGCGCCCTCTCCGTCGGACTGCTCGGCAACGCCGCCGAGGTCTTCCCGCGGCTGCTCGAGATGAAGGCGCCGATCGACATCGTCACCGACCAGACCTCCGCCCACGACCCGCTGTCCTACCTGCCGGTGGGCGTCGCCTTCGAGGACTGGCAGGCGGCGGCCGAGCGTGACCCGGCGGGCTTCACGAAGGACGCCCAGGCCTCGATGGCGGCGCACGTGCGCGCGATGGTGGAGTTCCAGGATGCCGGCGCCGAGGTCTTCGACTACGGCAACTCGATCCGCGACGAGGCGCGCAAGGGCGGCTACGAACGGGCCTTCGAGTTCCCGGGTTTCGTGCCGGCGTACATCCGTCCGCTCTTCTGCGAGGGCAAGGGCCCCTTCCGCTGGGCGGCGCTGTCCGGCGACCCCGAGGACATCCGCAAGACCGACGAGGCGATCCTGAAGCTCTTCCCCGAGAACGAGCGCCTGCGCAAGTGGATCACCATGGCGCAGGAGCGGGTGCACTTCCAGGGTCTCCCGGCCCGCATCTGCTGGCTGGGCTACGGCGAGCGTCACCTGGCCGGCCTGAAGTTCAACGAGATGGTGGCCAGCGGCGAGCTGTCCGCGCCGATCGTGATCGGGCGCGACCACCTCGACGCCGGCTCCGTCGCATCGCCGTATCGCGAGACCGAGGCGATGAAGGACGGCTCCGACGCGATCGCCGACTGGGCCCTGCTCAACGCCCTGGTCAACACCGCATCGGGTGCCTCCTGGGTCTCGATCCACCACGGCGGTGGCGTCGGCATGGGCCGTTCGATCCACGCCGGTCAGGTCTGCGTCGCCGACGGCACGGACCTGGCGGCGCAGAAGCTCGAGCGGGTCCTGACCAACGACCCCGGCATGGGCGTCATCCGCCACGTCGACGCCGGCTACGACGAGGCCATTGCCGTCGCCGACGAGCGCGGGGTGCGGATCCCCATGCGGGAGCAGGCGTGACCGCGTACCTCGCCGACTACGCCTGGCTCGGTGGGGACGAGGTCGAGGTCGACGTCCTCATCGAGGTCGACGGCGACCGGATCCGCGCCGTCACGCCGGGCGTCCCCGGTTCGGCTTCCCCCGCAGGCGCGACGCGCCTGCGGGGGCTCACCCTCCCTGGTCTGGCGAATGCGCACTCGCACGCGTTCCACCGCGCCCTGCGCGGCCGCACGCACCGGGGCGGCGGCACCTTCTGGACCTGGCGCGAGGACATGTACGCCGTCGCCGGACGTCTCACGCCGGACTCGTACTTCGCGCTGGCCCGGGCGACGTACGCCGAGATGGCGTTGGCCGGGATCACCGCGGTGGGGGAGTTCCACTACCTCCACCACGATCCCGACGGGCGTCCGTACGCCGAGGCGAACGCCATGGGGGAGGCGCTGATCGCGGCGGCCGCCGATGCCGGCATCCGGATCACGTTGCTCGACGCCTGCTACCTGACCGGAGCTCCTGGCCAGCCCCTCGAAGGCACCCAGCTGCGCTTCGGGGACGGCGATGCGGCTGCCTGGGCGGACCGGGTCTCGGCGCTGTCCGGCTCGGGCCACGCCCGCATCGGTGCGGCCATCCACTCTGTCCGCGCCGTGCCCGCCGACCAGCTCGCCACGGTGGCCGGCTGGGCCGCCGAGCAGGGTGCCCCGCTCCACTTCCACCTCTCCGAGCAGCGTGCCGAGAACCAGGCCTGCCAGGAGCTCTACGGCTGTACGCCCACCGAGCTGCTCGCCCGCCACGGGGCGCTGGGCCCACTCTCGTCGGCGGTGCACGCGACGCACCTGACCGAGGCGGACATCGCCGCGCTCGGTGACTCCCGTACGACGATCTGCATGACCCCGACCACCGAGCGCGACCTCGCGGACGGCATCGGACCCGCCCGCGACCTCGCCGACGCCGGCTCACCGGTCTCGCTCGGCAGCGACAGCAACGCGGTCATCGACCTGCTCGAGGAGACCCGAGCACTCGAGCTCGACGAGCGGCTGCGTACCGAACGACGCGGCCACTGGTCCGCGACCGGACTGCTGCGCGCGGCGACCGTCGACGGGCACGCCTCCCTCGGCTGGTCGGAGTCCGGCCGGATCGCGTCGGGGGGACTGGCCGACCTGACCACGATCTCCCTCGACTCCGTGCGCCTCGCGGGGTGGGGGACCGGGACGCTCCTCGAGTCGACTGTCTTCGCCGGTGCCGCCCAGGACGTCACCGACGTCATCGTGGGGGGCAACGAGGTCGTCCGCGATCGCCGGCATCTGGCGGTCGGTGACGTGGCCGGTGCGCTCCACCGCGCGATCACCGGGATCTGAGGATGGCGTTCGATCTCCGCCGCGCGGAGGAGCACGTCCGGCGCCCGTGGCGCAACGGCGGGGGCATGACCGCCGAGGTCGCCGCATGGCCCCCGGGCACGGACGCGGGCTCCGACTTCGCCTGGCGGGTCAGCTTCGCCGACGTCGCCGGCTCGGGTGCCTTCTCGACGTTCCCCGGCGTGGATCGGGTGATCACGCTGATCGACGGACCGCCGATGACGCTCGAGCTGGCGGGGGAGACCACAGTGCTGCGACCGTTCGTGCCGTACTCCTTCGACGGTGGGGTATCGGTGCTGTGCTCGGTGACGGCGCCCACCCGTGACCTCAACGTGATGACCCGGCGCGGGTGTGCGAGCGCCACGGTCGAGATGCTGGACGTACGCGGGGTGTCCCTGCCTCAGGCGCCGGCGTCCCCGTTGCTCGTGGTGGGCCTCACGGGTTCTGTGTGCGCCCGTGAGGGCGACGATGCGGCCACGCTCGGCCCGGGCGACGTGCTCGTCACCGACCAGCCCGTGACCGTCGAGGGTGCCGGAGTCGTGGCGATCGTCCGCATCGCCTCGACGCCACCGTCTGGGATCCAAGACTGAATCCGCCCGGCGACGAGTGCGCCGCGGGAGGCCCGAAGCGTTGAATTGAGCCCACGAAACCCCAAGGAGCTCACCATGTCGCGCGGCAAACATCACGTACTCATCGACGGCACCTCACTCGGCCGTGACGAGATCCTCCTGGTCGCTCGCGGCGGCGCATCGGTCCGGCTCGACCCGGCCGCGCGCGAACGGGCGCGGAAGTCGTGGGAGACGGCGGAGGCTGTCGCCCGCAGGCGCCACGTCTACGGCCGCACCACCGGGGTGGGCGCCAACCGGCAGGAGGAGGTCGGCGGTGATGCAGCGCTGGGGCACGGACTCCGGTTGCTCCGCAGCCATGCGGGCGGAGTCGGCTTCGAGCTGGCCGCCGACGTGGTTCGCGCCACCATGGTCATCCGGCTCAACCAGCTGGCCGCAGGCGGGTCCGGGGTTCATGTGCGCGTCCTGGACGCGCTCGAGCGGGCTCTCGACCTCGGTGCTCTGCCGAGGGTGCACAGGCTCGGCGCGATCGGCACCGGCGACCTGACCGTTCTGGCGGAGATCGCGCTCACCCTGGCCGGCGAGCGTCCGTGGGCGGTCGGCGAGGCACCGCCGGTTGCGCTCGACACCGGGGACGCGCTCGCGTTCATGAGCAGCAACGCCGCGACGCTGGCCGAGTCGGTCATCGCCTGCGCCGACCTGCAGACGCTCCTCCGCGCCAGCCACACCGTCGCCGCCCTCTCCTTCCTGGCGCTGGGCGGCTCCGCCGAGGCCTACGCCGCGGTCGTGCACGAGGCGCGACCGCACCCGGGCCAGGAGCACTGTGCCGCCGAGATGCGTCGGTTGCTCGGGATGACCGGGCCTCCGGTGCCGGGCCGCCGGATCCAGGATCCGTTCGGCCTGCGGGCATTCCCGCAGGTGCAGGGACCAGCGCTGGACAGCCTTGCCCAGCTCGAGCAGGTCCTCTCCGTCGAGGTCAACGCGCGAGCCGAGAACCCCCTCATCTCCGTGGAGGCCGAGGACGTGTTCCACCACGCGCACTTCCACACGGCGTACGTCGCGGTGGCCCTGGACCAGGCGCGCGCATCCGTTCACCAGGTGGCGGAGCTGTCCGCCGCCCGCCTCGGCGACCTGGTCGAGCCGACCATGACGGGTCTGACACCGTTCCTCGCCTCGGGGCCGGCAGGCAGCTCCGGGGTGATGATCCTCGAGTACGTCGCGCACGACGCCCTTGCCCAGATGCGGCACGCGGCGCTGCCCGTGACGATGGGCACCGCGGTGGTCTCCCGCGGGCTCGAGGATCACGCGAGCTTCTCGACCCAGGCTGCCCGGCAGGCGATCGTGGTGGTCGAGGCGTACCGCCATGTGCTCGCCTGCGAGCTCGTGGCCGCGGTGCGCGCGCTTCGCGTGCAACAGCCGGAGCTCGGCGACATCCCCGCGCGGGCCGCGCTCGAGCGAGCCGCCCAGGTCCTGGACCCGAGCCTCGAGGACCGATCCCTTGGGGAAGACCTCGACCGCGCCGCCGATCTGCTTCACGAGCTGGCCGCGCTCTGAGCTGGTTGGTCAAGTCTCGGATCCCAGACAGTACCGGGTTGCGCCCCATGTACCTCACCGAGGCCCGAGAGGTGCACTGGGACCCGCACCACATTCGATGACCCAGCAGTGGAGGTGAGTGCCGGATGATCCGGTTCGACTCAGTGAGCAAGGAATACCCTGACGGCACCGTCGCCGTCGGCGGCCTGGAGATGACCGCGCCGACCGGCAAGATCACGGTGCTCGTCGGGCCCTCGGGCTGCGGCAAGACGACGTCGCTGCGGATGATCAACCGGATGATCGAGCCGACGAGCGGGCGGATCTGGATCGACGACCGCGACACCAGCACGATGGACGCGGCCGAGCTGCGTCGAGGGATCGGCTATGTGATCCAGCAAGCCGGCCTGTTCCCGCACCGCACGGTCGCCGCGAACATCGCGACGGTGCCGATGCTGCTCGGCTGGGACAGGAAGAAGGCGCGCGCTCGCTCGCTGGAGCTGCTGGAGCGCGTCGGGCTGCCCGCTTCCTTCGCCGACCGCTACCCGAGTCAGCTCTCCGGCGGTCAGCAGCAGCGCGTCGGGGTGGCCCGTGCCCTGGCCGCCGACCCGCCCGTCATGTTGATGGACGAGCCGTTCAGCGCGGTCGACCCCGTCGTACGCGACCAGCTGCAGGACGAGTTCCTCCGGCTCCAGGGCGACCTGGGGAAGACCATCGTGTTCGTCACCCATGACATCGACGAGGCGATCAAGCTGGGTGACCAGGTCGCCGTGCTCCGGGTCGGCGGCAAGCTCGCCCAGATCGCAGAGCCCGCGCGGCTCCTGGCGCACCCCGTCGACGACTTCGTCGCCGACTTCGTGGGCCGCGACCGGGGATATCGCGGGCTCGGCTTCCAGAAGGCCCCGAAGCTGCCGCTCTCGGCGGAGACGACGGCGAGCCTCGGCGACAGCGCCGAGCAGGTGCGGGCCGCCGCGGGGGCCGAGCCGTGGACCATGGTCGTCGACGACGACCAGCGTCCGCTGGGCTGGGTCAACTCGGAGCAGCTCGCCGGCACGATCTCGTCCGAGGTGCTGCACCGCGGAGGCACCCTCGCCTCCACGAACGGGACGCTGCGCAACCTGCTCGACGCCGCGCTGTCCTCACCAGCCCGTCGCGGCGTGGTCGTCGACGAGGACGGTACGTTCCTCGGCACCGTCCTGGCCCACCAGGTGCTCGACGCCATCGAGAGCACCGAGCGTGCCGCAGCGGCCGACACGCAGCCGGCTGGGAGCGCGGCCCGATGAGCTGGTCCATCGACCACCTGCCTGCGGTCCTCTCCCTGATCGGCCGGCACGTCTACCTCGCCGGACTCCCGCTCCTGCTGGGTCTGCTCGTCGCGGTCCCGCTGGGTTGGCTGGCGCGGCGGTACCGGGTCCTGTACCCGCTGCTGATCGCCGGGACCGGTCTCCTCTACACGATCCCGTCGCTCGCGCTGTTCATCCTGATGCCCCTGTTCATCGGCACCCGGATCCTCGACCCGGTCAACGTGGTCGTCGCGATGACGATCTACACCGTGGCCCTGCTGGTGCGTACGGTGGCCGACGGCCTGGGCGCCGTGCCCGACTCGGTCAACCAGGCAGCGACGGCGATGGGCTTCGGGCGGGTGCGACGACTGTTCATGGTCGAGCTCCCGCTGGCGGTCCCGGTCATCTCGGCCGGCCTTCGGGTCGCCGCGGTGAGCAACGTCAGCATCGTCAGCGTCGCGGCGATCATCGGCGTACCCCAGCTGGGCTCTCTCTTCACCGACGGCTTCCGCCGCAACTTCATGGAGCCGATCCTCGTGGGCGTGGTCGCGTGCGTCCTGCTGGCGCTCGTGTTCGACCTCGCGATCATCGCCGGAACCCGGCTCATCACCCCGTGGCAGCGCACGAGGAGGGCCGCCTGATGAACCTCGTCCTCACATGGTTGACGGACCCCACCCACTGGTCGGGCGAGGACGGTGTCCCGCATCGCATCCTCGAGCACCTGACGTACTCGGCCGTCGCCCTGGTGATCGCGGCGATCATCGCGATCCCGCTCGGCCTATACGTCGGTCACACCGGACGCGGGAAGTTCCTGGTCGTGAACGTCGCCGGGGCCGCCCGCGCCATCCCGAGCCTGGGTCTGCTGTTCGTCATGGTCCTGCTCCTGGGCCCCCGGCTCTCCGGCGACGCGGCCTTCGTGGTCCCGTGCCTCGTCGTGCTGGCCGTGCTGGCCGTACCACCGATCCTGGCCGGGGCGTACGCGGGTGTCGAAGAGGTCGACGCGGGCGCCCGGGATGCCGCGAAGGGCATGGGGATGAGAGGCCTCCAGGTGCTTCTCAGGGTCGAGCTGCCGTGCGCGCTGCCCCTCATCTTCTCGGGCCTGCGCTCGGCGACGCTCCAGGTCGTGGCGACCGCGACCATCGCCGCGACGGCCGGTCTCGGCGGACTCGGGCGACTCCTGATCGACGGCCTCGCGGTACGCGACTTCGGCCAGATGGCCGCGGGCGCCGTGCTCGTGGCAGCACTCGCCCTCGTCGTCGATCTCATCTTCGCGCTGGTCCAGCGCTACGCGGTGTCCGCGGGCCTGACGGGCCGTCGCACCACATCCCGACGATCGCGGCCGAGGGCGTCCGCTGATCCCACTCTGATCACCATCAGCTGACCCGATAGGAAACGAACCCATGCACAGAATGAAGACCTACCTCGCCGTGGCGGCCTCGGCCGCGTTGCTCGCCGGATGCGGCAGCGGCGACCCGCTGGCGACCGAGGCCGCCGGAGCGGACGAGAAGGGCACCATCACCGTCGGGTCCGCCGACTTCCCGGAGAGCGCCCTGATCGCCGAGATCTACGCCGGGGCGCTGGAGGCCAAGGGCGTCAAGGTCGAGAAGACGCTGAACATCGGCAGTCGCGAGGCGTACGTCCCGGCGCTGCAGGACGGCTCGATCGACCTGATCCCGGAGTACACGGGTGCACTCCTGCACTACTTCGACGAGGACGCCACCGCTACCGACTCCGAGTCGGTCTACGAGGCTCTGACGGCCGCGGCACCGAAGGACCTCTCGGTCCTGACGATGTCGTCGGCGGAGGACAAGGATGTCGTCGCGGTCACGAAGGAGACGGCGGAAAAGTACTCCCTCACGTCCATCGGCGACCTCGCCGAGGTCTCTGACGAGCTCGTCCTCGGCGGCCCGCCGGAGTGGAAGACGCGGCGCCAGGGTGTCAAGGGCCTGGCCGACGTCTACGGGGTCGAGTTCGGCACCTTCCGCGCACTCGACGCCGGCGGTCCGTTGACCGTCCAGGCCCTCAAGAACGGACAGGTGGACGCGGCGGACCTCTTCACCACCGACCCGTCGATCCAGGAGAACGGGTTCATCATGCTCGACGACCCGGAGAGCCTGTTCCCGGCGGAGAACGTGGTTCCCCTGATCGCCAGGTCGAAGGTCGACGACAAGGTCTCCCAGGCGCTCGACGGGGTCTCGGCCGAGCTCGACACGGAGACGCTGGCGACCCTGGTCAAGCAGGTCATCGTGGACAAGAAGGACGCCGAGGACGTGGCGGCCGAGTTCCTGACCGAGCAGGGTCTCGCCTAGCTTCCGGCACGCCTCACCGGAGCGGCATCGTGGGCCATGGGGCCTGCGATGCCGCTCTCTGTGTCGGTCGCTCCCGGGGATGTCTGGGATACCGGACAGTTCACCTCGTCGGAACCCTTGCCTGGATGCCCGGTTCCCGGTGGACTCTGGTCATGACGTTCGAGCGCATGTGGGCCGACATCGCCCCGGTGGGCAGATCTGCCTCCTCCCAGGGTTACTTCCGTCAGCCGTACACCTCCGCCGAGATGGAGCTGCGCTCCTGGTTCGCCGAGGAGTGCGCCCGGCGAGGGCTCGATCTCGAGCGTGACGGCAACGGCAACCTGGTCGCCTGGTGGGGGAGCGGCGACGATGCCGTGCTCACCGGGTCACATCTGGACAGCGTTCTCGACGGCGGGGCGTACGACGGGCCGCTCGGGGTGGTCTCCTCCCTCGCGGCCGTCGATGTCCTGACGGAGCGAGGCTTCAGCCCACGCCGCCCGATCGCGATCGGCGTCTTCGCCGACGAGGAGGGGTCCCGCTACGGGCTCGGCTGCCTCGGCTCCCAGCTCGCGACCGGACTGACGACCCCCGACCAGGCGCGGGCCCTGCGCGACCGCGGCGGACGACGGCTCGAGGAGGTCATGGCCGACGCGGGTCTCGAGCCGGCGCTCGGCCGGTCGGCCTGGCTGGACCGGGTCGGCTGCTACGTCGAGCTCCATGTCGAGCAGGGCCGCAACCTCATCGACCGCGGCGCCGCGGTGGGCGTCGCCAGCGGGATCTGGCCGCACGGTCGCTGGCGCTTCGACTTCGATGGCGAGGCCAACCACGCCGGCGCCACCCGGATGGAGGACCGGCGGGACCCGATGCTGACGTTCGCGATGACCGCGCTCGCGGCGGACGAGGAGGCCCGGCGTACCGGGCAGCGCGCCACCTTCGGCCGGATCGAGGCCACCCCCAACGGCACCAACGCCGTGCCCTCGCGTGTCGCCGCCTGGCTCGACGCCCGCTGCGAGGACGACACGATGCTCGGCGATCTCGTGGCCACCCTCGAGAAGCGGGCCGGCGAGCGGGCCGGTCTCGACCGGACCAGCGTCACCGTGACCGCCGAGTCGCTGTCGGCCGCCGTCGAGTTCGACCGCGACCTGGCGACCCGGATCGCCGCCCCCGGCGGCTGGCCGATCATCCCGACCCAGGCAGGACACGACGCCGGCATCCTGTCGACCGCGGGCATCCCGACCGCGATGCTCTTCGTCCGCAATCCCACCGGCATCTCGCACTCACCCGAGGAGCACGCCGAGATGGCCGACTGCGTCGCCGGCGTCGAGGCTCTTGCCGACACCCTCGCGGAGCTGGCCCGATGAGCGGCGCGATGCTCGTCACGGGGATCAGCGAGCTCTTCCTCGGCGACGCCGCTAGGTCGGTGATCGAGCAGGCCGCCTTCGTCGTCGAGGACGGCCGGGTGGCGTGGGTGGGACCCGCCGCCGAGGCGCCGGCTGCTGACGCGGCGTACGACGTCGGCGGGCGCGCCGTCATTCCCGGGTTCGTCGACTCCCACAGCCATCTCGTCTTCGCCGGCGACCGCTCGGCCGAGTTCGCCGCGCGCATGGCGGGGGAGAGCTACGCCGCCGGCGGCATCCGTACGACGGTGCGCGCAACCCGCGCGGCCGGGGACGCGGAGCTCACCGCCCACGTCGCGCGGCTCGTGGCCGAGATGCGGCGGCAGGGCACCACCACCCTCGAGATCAAGAGCGGCTACGGTCTGAGCGTCGCCGACGAGGCGCGCTCCTTGGCGGTGGCGCGGCAGTTCACCGACGAGACGACCTTCCTCGGCGCCCACGTCGTGCCGGAGGGGATCAGCGTGGAGGACTACGTCGCGCTGGTCACCGGCCCGATGCTCGAGGCCGCGCGGCCGTACGCCCGCTGGATCGACGCCTTCTGCGAGCGCGGTGCCTTCGACGCCGACCAGGCCCGGGCGGTGCTGGCCGCGGGGGCGGCCGTCGGGCTGAAGGGCCGGCTGCACGCCAACCAGCTCACCTACGGCGCCGGCGTCCAGCTGGCCTGTGAGCTCGGCCTGGTGGCGGTCGACCACTGCACCTATCTCAGCGACACCGACGTCGACGCGCTCGCGCAGTCGGGCACCGTCGCGACCCTGCTGCCCGGCGTGGAGTTCTCGACCCGGCATCCGTACGTCGACGCCCGTCGCCTGATCGATGCCGGCGTCCGCGTCGCGCTCGCGTCGGACTGCAACCCGGGCTCGTGCTTCACCAGCTCGCTGCCGTTCTGCATCGCCCTCGCCGTACGTGACATGGGGATGACGCCGCGCGAGGCCGTGTGGGCCGCGACTGCCGGTGGTGCCGCGGCTCTCGGCCGTACCGACGTCGGACACCTGAGCGCCGGAGCGGCCGCCGACTTCGCCGTCCTCGACGCGCCGTCCCATGTGCACCTGGCCTACCGGCCGGGGGTGCCTCTGGTCGCCGAGACCTGGCGGGCCGGTCAGCGGGCTGACGCACGCTGACGGCTCAGTCGGACGACGTGCGACCGGACTCTGTGGCGAACCGCTCGAGGTAGCCGACCAGGATCTCGATACCGTCGTCGATGACCCGCTGGTCGCCCGTGTAGCCATCGCGGAAGGCCCACTCCAGCACCCGGTCGCCGATCTCGACCGCGAGCAGCCCGCGTGCCAGGTCGGCCTCCTCGGACAGCAGACCCGCCCCCGTCATCACAGCGAACACGGCCTCGGCGATCCGCACGTTGTGCTCGCGGCAGAACTCGATGACGGCGGGACTGGTGCGCCCACGGAAGTAGATGGCGACGAACTCCTGACGACGCGCGTAGACGTCGAGGAAGGCGTGCATGGTCGTCGTGACGACGGACCGGATGCTCAGCGTCTCGAGCGCGGCGACGGTCTCCGCGACATGTGCGTCCATCTCCTCGGTGTCGCGCTTCACCAGCTCGAGGATGATCTCCTCCTTGTCGGCGAAGTACTGATAGATCGAGGCCACGGGCACGCCGGCCGCATCAGCGATCCGGCGGGTGCTGAGGGCGTCGACGCCCTCGGACACGACCAGCTCGGCCGCCGCGTCCAGGATCCTCGCGACCCGCTCCCTGCTGCGCCGCTGCGACGGCGCTCTCCGATCCGTCCGACTTCCGGCGCTGGGTCTTGTGCTCGCTGCGGACATGCCACATAGTGTAACGAAAACATGACTCATGTTCAGGTTTGAGAGGCGCGGCATGTCGCAACAGGTCCACACCATCCATCCGGTCGCCGTCATCGGGGCCGGACCCGCCGGATTGGCCACCGCCGCCGCGCTGCGCGCGAAAGGCGTGGATACGGTCGTCCTCGAGCGAGCCGACGACGTCGGCTCGAGCTGGCGGCGCCACTACGACCGGCTCCACCTGCACACGGTCCGGTGGCTGTCCGGCCTGCCGGGTATGGCGATGCCGCGCTCGGAGGGCAGCTGGGTGTCGCGCGACGGCGTCATCCGCTACCTGGAGGCCTACACCGCGCACCACGGTCTCGACGTCCGCACCGGGGTCACCGTCGAGCGGGTCGAGCGCAACGCGCAGGGCTGGGTGCTGCGGTCGCCCCAGGGCGACGTGCACGCCGGCGCGGTGGTGGTGGCCACCGGCTACAACCACACCCCGGTCATGCCCGATGTGCCCGGTGTCGACGAGTTCACCGGCGAGCTGCTGCACGCGAGCCGCTACCGCAACGGCAAGCCGTACGCAGGCAGGGACGTGCTGGTGGTCGGGCCGGGCAACACCGGCGCGGAGATCTCGGTCGACCTGACCGAGCACGGCGCGGGCCGGGTGCGGCTGGCCGTCCGTACGCCGCCGCACATCCTGCGCCGGGCCGTCGGCCCGATCCCGACCCAGGCGACCAGCGTGCTGTTGCGCCGGGTGCCGACGGTCATCGGCGACGCCCTGGCGGAGGTGACCCGCAAGCTGCAGGTGCCCGACCTGTCCACGTACGGCCTGGCCGACCCGGGCAAGGGCGTGATCACCCGCGCGCGGCGGGGCGAGATCCCGATCCTCGACGTCGGCCTGGTCGACGCGGTCCTGGCGGGGAAGGTCGAACCGGTCGCCGCCCTGGCCGGCTTCGACGGGGACAAGGTGCTGCTCGCCGACGGCACCGCGATCGTGCCGGACGCGGTCATCGTCGCCGCGGGCTACCGGCGTGGCCTCGAGCCGCTCGTCGGGCACCTGGGCGTGCTCGACGCGGCCGGCAGTCCCGTCGTGTCCGGCACCGCGACACCGGACGGTGCGCCGAACCTCCACTTCATCGGCTACTCCAACCCGATCAGCGGGATGTTCCGCGAGATCGCCATCGATGCCAAGCGCATCGCCAAGTCGTTGAGCAAGCAGCTGACCGCCGCCTGATCGAGACCACGAACTCGCGGACGGGGGATCCTGTCCTGGTCCGCGCGGGCAAGCGCGCCGCGGTCGAGGTGACGGCGCCTGAGCCGGATCGTGTCTGTGTCCGTCATCGGCGGCATTTGATGACAGGGTTCGATCATGAGCGAAGAGGCGGCCGAAGAGGAGGCCACGACGCTGCGGGCCACCGGCGTACGTGCTCGGCAGGGGGCCCGAGATCTGCTTCCGACCACGTCGTTGACGTTGCGCGAGGGAGAGGTCGCGGTGGCTGTCGGTCCGCCGGGAGGCGGGCACACGTCGTTGGCGCTCGCGCTGGCGGGGCGGCTGCGGCTGGATGCCGGCAGGGTCGCGCTGGACGGGGACGCGTCGCCGCGGGTCCTGCAGGGCGCGGTGGCGCTCGTCGATGTGCCGGGGGTGTCCGAGCCGGACGAGATGGTGTCGTTCCGCACGATCCTCGGTGAGGAGCTCGCCATGGCGAGGCACAAGCCGAGCGGGTCGGTCATCGACCACTGGCTGGGGAACTACGACCTCGCGCCCGGCATCACCACGGAGGCGGTCCCGCCCGGACCGCGCCTGGAGATCCTGGGGCGGATGGCGGCGATGCGCCCCGGCACCCGCTTCCTCGTCCTCACCTACCCCGAGCGGCTGGGCCTGCCCGTCGGGGACTGGCTCGCTATCGCGAAGGATCTCGCCGGGGCAGCGCCCAAGCCTGGGGTCCTGGTCACCGCGAGCCCCGCGGCGGTGATCCCGAGCGGAGTGCGTACGTTCACCATCGGCCCGACGGAGGAAGCATGAACTCGCTGCGTATCGCACTGACCGAGCTGCGCCGGATCACGGCTGGCCGCCTGGCGAAGCTCGTCATCGTCGCCCTCGTGATCGTGCCCACGCTGTACGCCGGGCTCTATCTCTACGCCAACCACGATCCGTACGCTCACTTCGACGAGCTCCCGGCGGCGCTGATCATGGAGGACACCGGTGCCACCACTACCGACGGCACCAAGATCGACGCGGGGCGCCAGGTCGCCGACAAGCTCCTGAAGTCGGGCGACTTCGACTGGTCGGAGACCTCCACGGCCAAGGCTGAGAAGGACATCCGCGAGGGTGACTACTACTTCGCCCTGCGCATCCCGGAGGGCTTCTCCCGGACGCTGACCGGCGCCGAGCGGCTCGACCCGAAGCAGGCGCAGATCCAGGTCATCACCAACGACGCAAACTCCTACCTGTCCACCACGATCGCCACCAACGTCACCGACAAGGTCCGCGACGCGATCGCCAGCGAGGTCTCCGAGCAGGCCGCGGCCAACTTCCTGCTCGGCATCTCCGACCTCCGCTCAGGCCTGGTCAAGGCCGCCGACGGCGCCGCGAAGCTGGAGAAGGGCGCGGTCTCGCTCCGCGACGGCGCCGGGAAGCTGGCCACCGGAGCGGGCGACCTCGAGAACGGCCTGAACACCATCGAGGGGAAGGTCACGGACCTGCCCGCCAAGACGCGTGAGCTCGCCACCGGCGCCCGGAAGGTCGCCGACGCTAACGGCGAGATCGCCGCCACCGGGCAGCGGGCCGCGAGCGCCGTCGACGACGCGGTCGCCGCCTATGACGCGAACCGCGCGGACCTCGACGCCCGGCTCGAGGCGCAGGGCCTGGACGAGCAGCAGCGCGCCGAGGTGCTGGCCATCTACGACCGCGGAGCCGCCCCGCTCGACCGTGTCGACCAGCGCGTCGGTGACGTCTCCGGCCAGCTGAACGACCTCGCCACCGGCGCCGACCAGGTCGCCGACGGCAACGAGCAGCTGGCCTCGGCGATGCCCGGCCTGGTGGCCGGGATCTCCCAGGCGGCGGACGGTGCCGGCGAGCTGAGCGCCGGCGCGGCCACGCTGCGAGACGGTGCCGCGAAGCTCGCCACCGGCGCCGGCGACCTGAAGAAGGGGCTGCAGGACGGCGTCGCCCAGGCACCGGCCACCGACGAGGAGCTGCGCGACCAGATCGCCTCCACGATCGCCGACCCGGTCGCCATCGACTCGGTCTCCGAGGCGAAGGCGTCGTCCTACGGCGCCGGGCTCGCACCGTTCTTCCTCGCCCTGGGTGCGTGGATCGGCGGGTACGTCCTCTTCCTGCTCGTCCGGCCGATCTCGACCCGTGCGCTGGCCGCCAACCAGACCCCGCTACGGGTCGCCCTGGGAGGCTGGCTCACCCCGGCGCTCATCGGCGCCGCGCAGATGGTGCTCGTGCTCGTGGTCGTCGGTCTCGCCCTCGACATCACCCCGGTCAACTGGCTCGGTACGCTCGGATTCCTGCTGCTCACCTCCGCGACCTTCATCGCGATCGTGCACATGCTCAACGCGCTCCTCGGGGCGCCGGGCCAGTTCCTCGGCCTGGTCCTGATGGTGGTCCAGCTCGTCACGGCCGGCGGCACGTTCCCCTGGCAGACGATCCCCGAGCCGCTGCACCCGCTCCACCACGTACTGCCGATGAGCTATGCCGTCGACGGGCTCCGCCAGCTGATGTACGGCGGGCTGTCCGGGCGGGTCCTCTCGGACGTCCTGGTCCTGGCCGCCTTCCTCGTCGGCGCGCTGCTGCTGACCAGCTACGGCGCCCGCCGGCAGCGGGTCTGGACGCCCAAACGGGTGAGGCCCGAGATCGCCCTCTGAGGTCTTCACGCCTCACCGACCGCGCTTCCAGGTGCGGCGCTGAAGTGCGCCATCCTTCGCGCGCAAACAACAGACGGTTGACAACAGACAAATGATGTCTGATGATTTCGTCGTGGGTGGTCAGCGCGCAAGCGATGGCGGCTCCAGGAGCAGACCGCCGGCGGCGCCACCGCCGAGGCCAAGGGCTAAGGGGCCGACGAACCATGCGCATCACGGGGTATCGCACGCTGACGACGGTGCACGACTGGGGACGGCCCATCGGCGACGTCAACGGCGCCGTCGGGTCGGGCAGGACGGCGGTCCCCATCGTCGTGCTCACCACCGACTCGGGGTTGGAAGGCATCGGCCTGGGCCACCACCAGGGTCTCGACGTCGTCTTTCCTGCCCTGGAGGGCGAGGACCCGCTCGCTGTGCAGGCGCTCTATGACCGGATGCTCTCGTGGGTCTTCAAGTCCGGCCACGGTGGCGCGGTGTTCGGGGCGATCGGCGCGCTCGACATGGCGCTGTGGGACCTCAAGGCCAAGGCAGCCGGCCAGCCGCTGTGGCGCCTGCTCGGCGGGCGCGACCGGGTCGTGCCGGCGTACGCCTCTGGCTTGGACGGTCCGTTGAGCGACGACGAGCTGGCCGCGCTCCAGACCCGTTTCGCCGACCATGGGTTCACCGCCGTCAAGATCAAGGGCGGCCTGGACGTCGAGGCCGACCTCCGGCGCCTTCATCTCGTGAGTGACGTCTTCCATGATCGGACGGGCGCCGCGCCCGCGCTGATGCTCGACGCGAACGAGTCCTGGTCGCGCAAGGAGGCGGTGCGTCACATCGGACGGCTCGAGGAGTCGGTCGACCTCGCCTGGGTCGAGGAGCCGGTGCGCCGGTGGGACGTCGATGGCCTGACCCGCGTCTCCCAATCGGTGCGTGCGGCCGTCGCGACCGGGGAGAACCTCACCGGTCTCGAGCAGTTCCGGCCGCTGCTGCAGGCCAACGCGGTCGACGTCGTGCAGACCGGCAGCGTGTGGGGGATCACCCACTTCCTGCGCGTGGCCGCTCTCGCGCTGGCCTTCGACCTTCCGGTGAGCCCGGTGGGCTACAACGCCAACCCGGTCGCGCACGCGGCCACGGTCGTCCCCAACCACCTCTCGCTCGAGGTGCAGGACCTGCATCTGCCCTTCGGCATCGAGTCCGAGCAGGAGATCGAGGACGGACACCTGGTGCTCGGCGACGGCCCCGGCCTCGGCCTGATCGTGGACGAGGCGGCGATCGGGCGCATGAACGAGGCCGCCGACTGGGGTCGCCACGTCGGCCCCCACGTGCGCCCGGAGCGGGCCGGTCGCCGGCTCGTGCGCAAGCCGTCCCTCCATCCGCGGCCCCAGGGCCCCTCCGCACGCTGACCCGCTGCCTCTTCGAAAGGACCAGCCAGATGACGTCCCCGACCCTGCAGCCCCGCGGTTGTGCCGTGGTGACCGGAGCGGGCGGCTCGCTCGGCCGCGCCAGCGCCGTCCGCCTCGGGCAGGAGGGCTTCTCGCTCGCCCTGCTCGACCTCGACGGGGACGCACTGACCACCTCGGCCGCCGAGGTCGAGGCGACGGGGGCCAAGCAGGTGACCCTGCCGGTGGACGTCCGCGAAGCCGACGCCGTGGTCGCCGCCCTGGAGGAGGCCGAGCGCGAGCTGGGGCCGCTCGAGGTGCTGCTCAACAACGCCGCGATCTACCCGGCCACGCCGTTCCTCGACATCCCGGTCGGCGAGTACGACGACGTGGTGACGGTCAACCAGCGGGCCTACTTCGTCGCCGCCCAGGCGGCGGCCAGGCTGATGGCGCCGCGGGGGAGCGGCACGATCGTCAACGTCGGCTCCATCACCTTCACCGGCGGCTGGGACAAGCTCGCCAGCTACGTCTCGACCAAGGGCGCCGCGGTAGCGCTGACCCGTGCGCTCGCCCGTGAGCTCGGCCCCCTGGGCATCCGGGTCAACGCGGTCGCGCCGGGTGCCTTTCCGACCAGGGCCGAGGAGATCCACGAGGATCCCGAGGCCTATACGGCCCACGTGCTGGACCACCAGTCCCTCAAGCGGCGCGGCCGACCCGACGAGCTGGCATCGGTCGTCGCCTTCTTGGTCGGGCCGGACGCGTCCTTCATGACCGGGCAGACCCTGAACGTCGACGGCGGATGGAACATGCAATGAGCGAATTCGAGCTGGACGTCTTCGGACACCGACTCACCCCGCGCGCGCTGCGCGAGCGCACCGGGGACACCGAGTCCGTCGCGGGCGTACGCCACGTCGTCCTCGACAACGGCTCCGAGCGCGGCGTCCGCGCGGTGCAGCTGCGCACCTCGGCCGGGCTCGAGGTGGAGGTGCTGGTCGACCGGGCGCTCGACCTCGGCGCGGCCCGGTTGCGGGGCGTGCCCTTCGGGTGGCGCAGCGGCAACGGCTTCCGCCACCCCGGCCTGCACGAGCACCACGACGAGGGCGGCCTGTCCTGGCTGCGCGCCCTCGACGGGCTGCTGGTCTCCGGCGGCCTCGACCACACGCTCTTCGGCGGTGACGTGGACGCGACGGCGTACAACTATCCGCCCAAGCAGACGGTCAACCACGGCCTGCACGGCCGGCTCACCGCGATCCCTGGCCGGCTGCTCGAGGCGGGCGAGGTGTGGGACGGCGACCGCTGCGTGCTGCGGGTGCGCGGGGAGGTCGTCCAGGCCACCTCCTTCGGTGAGCACCTGCGTCTGACCCGCACGATCGAGGTCGACTTCGACGGGCTCGAGATCCGTCTCCACGACGTCGTCGACAACCTCGGCTTCGACCCGACGCCGCACATGTTCCTCTACCACCTCAACTTCGGCTGGCCGCTCGTCGACGCGGGCACGGAGTTCGTCGCGGCGATCAGCGAGACGCCGTGGCGCTCCGACTCGGTCGCCGAGCAGGGCGTCTCCTACCGCACCCTCCCCGAGCCGCAGTCGCGGTTCGTCGAGCAGGTCCACGAGCACACGCTGGTCGCCGACGGCCACCGGCGACACCGGGTCGCGCTGGTGCGCGACGACGAGACCCTCGGCGTGGAGGTGTCGTGGGACTCCGCCACGATGCCGCACTTCTTCGAGTGGCAGAACCTCCGCAGCGGTCAGTACGCCATCGGGCTGGAGCCGTCGACACATGCCGTCGCCGGGGATGCCGCCGCCCGCGAGGACGGGTCGATGACCTGGCTCGAGCACGGCGACGCGCGCAGCTACTCGACGACGATCCGCGTGCTGGACGGCGCCGAGGCGATCCGCGCGTCCCGGGCCGCGATCCGTGAGCTCGGCAACCAGCCCGACTGACCCTGCCACCCCACCGACGCAAGGAAGAACCGATGACCACCACTCCCCGCATCCTCGAGGGATACCGCGTCCTCGACTGCTCGATCGCCATGGCCGGCCCGTTCGCCGCGCAGCGGCTGGGTGATCTCGGCGCCGACGTCGTCAAGGTCGAGCCGGTCACCGGCGAGTGGCAGCGCCACGCCGCGGCCGGCGGCGCGCAGGGCAACCGCATCAACGTCTCCTTCCTCTCGCTCAACCGCAACAAGCGCTCGCTGGCCGTCGACCTCAAGGCCGAGGAGGGCAGACAAGTTCTGCTGCGGATGGTCGAGAGCGCAGATGTTTTCCTACAGAACTATCGGCCGGGCGTCGCCGAGCGCCTCGGCGTCGACTACGCCACGCTCTCGGCGATCAACCCGCGCCTGGTCTATGTCTCGATGTCCGGCTACGGCGAGGACGGGCCCGACGTCGACCAGCCCGGGCAGGACCTGCTGCTGCAGGCGCGGAGCGGCGCGATGCTCTCGACCGGTCGCCACGGCGAGCCGCCGCAGCCGGCGGGGCAGTATCTGGTCGACGCGGTCACCGCATCCACCGCGTTCGAGGCGGTCCTCGCCGCGCTGCTCCACCGCGAGCGTACGGGCGAGGGTCAGCTGGTGAAGGTCAACATGCTCGACGCGATCACCACGCTGCAGATGCAGGAGCTGTCGGTGTTCGTGGCCGGCAAGGTGCCCCAGCAGCGCAGCGCGGAGCCGCACGCGCACGTCTACATCCGGGCGCCCTACGGCACCTTCAAGACGGCGGACGGCTTCCTCGCCCTCGCCATGCCCGACCTGCCGACTCTGGGCAAGGTCATCGACGAGCCCGCGTTCGCCGAGATGAGCTCGGAGGTGCACGGCTGGAGCCACCGGGACGAGGTCCATCGCCGCACGGCGGACAGGCTGGTGCTGCGTACGACGGCCGAGTGGCTCGACGCTCTTGGCGCCGCCGGCATCTGGTGCGGCCCGGTCCAGGACTACGCGGCCCTGGTCGAGGACCCACAGATCAAGCACAACGGGACCTTCGTCGAGTACGACCACCCCACCGAGGGCCGGGTCACGACCCCGGGGTTCCCGTACGTCTTCTCCCGTACGCCGGCCGTGATCGAGCGGGGCGCCCCGCTGGTCGGGGAGCACACCGGCGAGCTGCTTGCGGAGGCGGGCTTCACCGGCGAGGAGATCGCCGCGCTGACCGCCGACGGCGTGGTGGCCGAGACCAGCCCCGGCCAGCCGGCCGCATGAGTCGGCAGTCCTTCCGTGGCCTGACCTGGGACCACCCGCGCGGCCGGGACGCCCTGGTCGCGGCCGCCGAGGCGAGCGACCTGGATCTGACGTGGGACGTCCATCCGCTCAGCGGCTTCGAGTCGACCCCGATCGAGGAGATCGCCGCCCGCTACGACCTCGTCGTCCTCGACCACCCGCACCTCGGAGACGCCCTCGTGCATGGCTGCCTGCGGCCCTTCGAGGACCTCGTCGGTCACGAACAGATGGCGGAGTGGGCAGATGCGGCCGTGGGACCCAGCCTTGAGTCGTACGTCATGGACGGGCGGCTGTGGGCGGTGCCTCTCGACGCGGCGACGCAGGTCGCGGCCACCCGCGCCGACCTGGTGGACGGTGCCCCGCAGCTGTGGTCGGAGGTCGCCGCGCTGTCCCACCGGGCACCCGTCGCGCTGTCGCTCGCGGGGCCGCACGCCCTGCTGACGTTCTCCTCGGTCTGCGTCGCGCTCGGGGAGGAGCCCGGACGCGCGGAGCGCTTCGTCTCCGACGAGGCCGGGCGGCAGGCACTCGAGCTGATGACCGACCTGGCCGCGCGGGCGCCGCGCCACACCCGGGACCTCGACCCGATCGGCCTGCTCACCGAGATGACCGCGGGCGACACGCTCGCGCACGTGCCGCTCGTCTACGGCTACGTCACCTACGCCGACACCACCCTGGAGCGTCCGGTTCGCTTCACCGACGCGCCCCGGACGGCGCCCGGTTCGCGGCCGGGCTCGACCCTCGGCGGCACCGGCCTGGCCCTCACCACACGGTGCCAGGTCACGCCCGAGCTGCTCGACCACGTACGCCATCTCATGTCGGGTCCGGTGCAGGAGGAGTTCATTCCCGCGCACGCCGGCCAGCCCTCCGCGCGCGCCGCGTGGACCTCGCCCGCGGTGAACGAGCCGGTGGGCGGCTTCTACCGCGGCACCCAGGAGACCCTCGAGCGCGCCTGGGTCCGCCCCCGGCACGCGGGGTACGTCACGTTCCAGTCCGAGGCCGCCGAGATCGTGCGCGAGGCACTCACCGGCGCGACGAGTCACGGTGCCGCCCTCGCCCGCCTCGACGAGCTCCACCTGGCCGCGCTCGGCCACGCACCGAAAGGAATCGCCCGATGACCGCTCCCGAGTCGACCTGCCCGGAGGTGCTGTTCGAGCAGCATGGCCACATCGCGGTGATCACGCTCAACCGGCCCGCCAAGCTCAACGCCGTCACCCAGGAGATGTCCGCCGCGCTCGTCGCGCTGGCGCGCTGGTGCAACGACGCCGACGATGTTCGGGTGGTGGTGCTGACGGGTGCGGGGGACCGTGCCTTCTGTGTCGGCTCGGACATCGCCGAGCTCGACAAGTACGCCACCCCGTGGGAGTTCCGCAACCGTGAGGACTACTGCGACTCGCTGAAGGTGCTGCGCAAGCCGGTCATCGCCGCGATCAACGGCTACGCCCTCGGGGGCGGGCTGGAGACCGCGCTGATCTGCGACATCCGGCTGGCGTCGACCACCGCGAAGCTCGCCGCCGCCGAGGTGAAGCTCGGCTGGATCGGCGGTGGCGGCATCTCGGCCCTGCTGGACCGCTCGATCGGCCCCAGCAATGCCGCGGTGATGCTGATGACCGGCGACCCGATCGACGCGCGGCGGGCGCTCGCCTGGGGTCTGGTCAGCGAGGTGCTGGCGCCCGAGGCGCTGCTGCCGCGCGCCCTCGGGCTCGCCGAGACCATCGCGAGCCGAGCCCCCATCGCGGTGGAGACGGCCAAGGCCGACCTCGCTGCCGCCGCCAACATGCCGCTGGAGCAGGCGGTCGCCTACGAGCGCGACCTCCAGACCGTGTGCTTCGCGACCGCCGACGCCGCCGAGGGCCGCGCCGCGTTCGCCGAGAAGCGCCCGCCCCGATTCGTCCGAGCCTGACCGGAGGACCACCGATGACCGTCACCCCCGACTGGGCGCCCGACCTGGCCGCCACCCTGCCCACAGACGCCGCCGTCTCCACGCTCGTGGGGCGCGCCTGGGACCCGGAGGTAGGAGGCCCGAGCGTCGTCGTGGTGCGTGCGGGCGTGGCGTACGACGTGAGCGGCGCGTTCGCGACCGTCCGCGACCTCTGCGAGGAGGCCGACCCCGTGGCCGCGCTGGCCGGTGTGGCCGGCGAGCCGCTGGCCACGGTGGCCGATCTGCTCGCCAACACGCCGCCGGCGGGCCGCGACGCCAGCCGCCCCTGGCTGCTCGCGCCGGTCGACCTGCAGGCGGTCAAGGCCGCCGGGGTGACCTTCGCGGTCTCGATGCTGGAGCGGCTGATCGAGGAGCGCGCCCGGGGTGAGGCCGATGCTGCGGCCGAGGTGCGCGCCGAGATCACCACGGCGATCGGCGGTGGGCTCGACCAGCTGACCCCCGGCTCGCCGGAGGCGCTGAGGCTCAAGGAGGTGCTGCGCGAGCGCGGCATGTGGAGCCAGTACCTCGAGGTCGGGATCGGCCCCGACGCGGAGATCTTCACCAAGGCCCAGCCGCTGGCCGCGGTCGGCACCGCCACCGAGGTCGGCGTGCTCGCCTCGTCGCGGTGGAACAACCCCGAGCCCGAGGTGGCGCTCGTGGTCGCCTCCGACGGCCGGATCGTCGGCGCCGCCCTTGGCAACGACGTGAACCTGCGCGACGTCGAGGGGCGTTCGGCGCTCCTGCTGCCGAAGGCCAAGGACAACAACGCTGCCTGTTCCATCGGCCCGTTCGTACGCCTCTTCGACGACGGGTTCACCCTCGACCACGTGCGCGCGACGACGGTCTCGCTCGAGGTGCGCGGAGAGGACGGCTTCGAGATGGTGGGCACCTCGTCGATGCGCGCCATCAGCCGCGATCCCGCGGACCTGGTCGGCCAGCTGGTCGGTCCGCACCATCAGTACCCCGACGGGGCCGTGCTGCTGCTCGGCACCATGTTCGCGCCCACCGACGACCGGGACGAGCCGGGCATGGGCTTCACCCACCATCGTGGCGACGTCGTCCGGATCTTTGCGCCCGAGCTCGGCAGCCTCGTCAACCTCGTCAGGACGAGCGAGGAGTGCGCACCGTGGGACTTCGGCGTCGCCGACCTGATGCGCAACCTCGCCGGAAGGAATCTGCTGTGACCGTCCTGTCGTCCCACAACCCCGCCACCGGCGAGGCGACCCCGACCGGGCTGCGGGCCACCACGACCGAGGAGGTCGACCGGATCGTCACGGAGGCGCACGCCGGGGCGCGGGCGCTCGCGGCGTCAGGTCGCGAGGGTCGCGCCCGCCTGCTCGAGGCGATGGCCGAGCGGCTCGAGGAGAGCCGCACCCGGCTCGTCGAGACCGCGATGGCGGAGACCGGGCTGCCTCGTCCTCGGCTGGAGGGCGAGGTCGGCCGCACCACCTTCCAGCTGCGCCTCTTCGCCGAGGCGGTCCGGGAGGGCAGCTTCCTCGAGGCCGCGATCGACCATGCCGGCCAGACGTCGCTCGGACCGGCCCCCGACGTACGCCGCATGCTCGTGCCGCTCGGCCCGGTCGCCGTCTTCGGAGCCAGCAACTTCCCGCTCGCCTTCTCGGTGCCGGGCGGCGACACCGTATCCGCGGTCGCGGCCGGGTGCCCGGTCGTGGTCAAGGCCCACGAGTCGCACGTGCTGACCTCCCAGCTCGCCTTCGAGCTGCTGCGCGCCGCGGTCGAGGAGCTCGGGCTGCCGCCCGGGACGGTCGGCCTGGTCCACGGCCGCCAGGCCGGAGCCGACCTGGTCGTCCACCCGCTCATCAAGGCGGTCGGCTTCACCGGCTCGCCCGCCGGTGGCCGGGCGCTGCTCGACCTGGTCGACGCGCGCCCCGAGCCGATCCCGTTCTACGGCGAGCTGGGGAGCCTCAACCCTCTCGTGATCACCTCCGGTGCCGCGGCGGCGCGCGGGGCGGCCGTCGCCGAGGGTCTCGTGGCATCGATCACCGGGTCGGCCGGGCAGCTGTGCACCAAGCCGGGACTCGTGTTCGTGCCGTCCGGGGAGGCAGGGGACGAGCTGGTCGAGAAGCTGGCTGCGATTCTGGCCGAATCGGCCGCGCAGCCCCTGCTCAACGGCGGCATCGCCAGCTCCTATCGCGAGATCCTCGGCCGCCTCGCGGCGGAGCCCGGCGTCACCGCCGCCGTGACCGCGGCGGAGCAGAGCGAGCCGGCGTGGGCCGCGGCCGGACTCCTGGTGGCCGGCACCGCAGGGCTCTCGCAGGTCATGGAGGAGTGCTTCGGCCCCGCCGCCGTCGTGGTGAGGTACGCCGACGAGACCGACCTCGTCGCCGCCCTGAGTCAGGTGCCCGGATCGCTGACCGCTTCCCTCCACTCCGAGCCCGGCGAGTCCGAGCTGACCCGGCGGCTCGTCGAGGTGGTCACCCCGCTCGCCGGCCGCCTGGTCTTCAACGGCTTCCCCACCGGCGTACGCGTCTCGTGGGCGCAGCATCACGGCGGACCATGGCCGTCCACCAACACGCTGCACACCTCGGTCGGCGTCACCGCCATGCGCCGGTTCCTGCGTCCGCTGGTGTGGCAGGACGCCCCGGAGGAGCTGCTGCCCGAGGAGCTACGCGACGGACACACCGGCGCGCCGCGACGCATCGACGGCGTCCTGCACCCCTGACACCAGCCGAGGCGTCAGCCGCGTCGGCCGAGTCGGCAGCGCCGTGCCAGCTCGGCCGACGTACGTGACGTCTCGGCGCTGCTTGCTCTCCGCATCACCCGGGCCGTACCATTGCGCAAACGATTGATCGCGCGAGGGGGAGTGGCGATGCAACCGGAGGACCTGCCTCTCGCCGGCACCGTGGTCCTGGACTTCAGCCAGTTCCTGGCGGGTCCGGTCGCAGCGCTGCGGCTGGCCGACCTGGGCGCGCGGGTGATCAAGATCGAGCGGCCCGGCGCCGGCGAGATCGGTCGGACGCTGGCGTTCGCCGGACGCTCGGCCGCGGGGGACACGCTCTCGTTCCACGCCATGAACCGCAACAAGGAGGCGGTGGTCGCCGATCTCAAGGACCCGGCGGACCTGGCTCGGGTGAAGGATCTCGTCGCTCGCGCCGACGTCGTCATCGAGAACTTCCGGCCCGGCGTCATGGAGCGCATCGGCCTCGACTACCCGAGCGTGCGCGAGCTCAACCCGGCGCTCGTCTATGCGAGCGCCTCGGGCTACGGCGACACCGGCCCCTGGGCGAGCCGACCGGGTCAGGACCTCCTCGCCCAGGCGGTGTCCGGGGCGACGTGGCTCGCCGGCGCGGACCGGCCGATGACGATCGGGCTCTCCCTCGCCGACCATCTGATGAGCTGCCACCTCGCCGAGGGCGTGACCGCGCTGCTCGTACGGAGGGCCCGGACCGGTCGGGGCGGGCGCGTGGAGACCAGCCTGCTCGAGGGCATGCTGGATCTGCAGGCCATGCTCCTGACCCGACCCGAGGGCGCGGATCTGCCCGGTGCGTCCCCTCAGCCGGCGACGTCCGCCTGGACACCCTCCGGGATCTTCGCGACGAAGGACGGGTACGTCGCGCT
The DNA here is from genome assembly GCF_044453405.1 of Nocardioides sp. NPDC051685. NCBI lineage: Bacteria > Bacillati > Actinomycetota > Actinomycetes > Propionibacteriales > Nocardioidaceae > Nocardioides > Nocardioides sp. NPDC051685. The sequence goes on from NZ_JBITCR010000006.1 coordinate 168,170, forward strand.
GTCCGGGGTGTCCCTCGGCGAGCTCGCGGCCTCGCTGGGTGAGGAAGAGCTGGCCGGGCTCGCGGCCGCCGGCGGGTGGGAACAGCATCCCGGGCGGGTGAGCGAGCTGATCGCCGCAGCCCTGCGGCGTGACACGACGGCCTCCTGGCTCGATGCCCTCCACCCTCAGGGCGGCCCGGGCGGGTGGATCACGTCGGTGCTCACCCTCGAGGAGCTGCTCGCCTCGCCGGAGTTCGCCGCGCTCGAGATGACCCAGCAGGTCGAGCGGTCGGCTCCGGAGCCGGGCGGCGCATCGGTGACGCTGACGACCACGCGGAGCCCCATCCGCATCGACGGCGAGATCCTCAGGCATCGGCGGGGTGCGCCGCGGCTCGGAGAGCACGGGATCCTGCGTGACGGCGCCGACCCGCTCGAGGGTTGGCCTGCATGACCGATGTCAGTCAACCGGCTCCGGCCACGCCGGAGCCGCCGGGTGCCCAACCGTCGCAGCCGGGCAGAGCTAGGCTGCGGCCCATGGCCACCCTTGGCGATGTCGCAGCCCGCGCCGGTGTCTCGATCTCGGCCGTCTCGAGGGTGCTCAGCGACGCGCCCTCGGCCCGGGTGAGCGAGGCCACCCGCGAGCGGATCGTGCAGGCGGCCAAGGACCTGCATTACCGACCCAACTTCGCCGGGCGGGCCCTGAAGTCGGCGCGGACCCAGGTCGTAGGACTGGTCGTCCCCGACCTGACCAACGCCCTGTTCACCGAGCTCATGCACGGCGCCGAGGACGAGTCGGCTGCGCGGGGCTACACCCTGCTGCTCGGCCGCGCCGACGACGTACGTCCCGAAGGCGAGATGATCGCCCGGCTCATCGGCGAGGGGCGCGTGGACGGCATGGTCATCCAGGTGGGCGACGGCGTCGCGCCGGCCGGGATGGGGGACCTGCTGGCCTCGGGCGCTCCGATCGTGCTGATCAACTCCACCTACCCGGGACACGTCGGTTCGGTCGCTCTCGACGACCGCACCGGTGCCCGGATCGCCACCCAGCACCTGATCGACCTCGGCCACGAGAGGATCGCCTTCGCCAACGGCCTTCCCCGCTCGTTCACGGCGAAGCGGCGGAGGGTGGGCTACAAGGAGGCCCTCGTCGAGGCCGGGCTGCCGGTACGTCAGGACTACGAGACGCGGATCGGCTACACCGCCGACAACGGCCGCACCGCCCTGCGGCGACTGATGGAGCGGGAGCCGAGGCCGACGGGAATCGTGGTCGCCAACGTCAACGCCGCCATCGGTCTCCTCGCGGCCGCCCGAGCCGACGGGATCCGTGTCCCCGAGGACCTGTCCGTGGCGACCGTGCACGACTCCTGGACAGCTGAGAACACCTGGCCACCGCTGACCGCGGTCAAGATGCAGTTCTACGACATGGGCCGCGCCGCCGTACGCAGCGTCGTCCGCCGCATCGAGACCGGTGAGATGGCCGACGAGATGATCACCGACCCCGCCCCGGAGCTCATCGTGCGGGAGTCCACGGCGCCACCGCGCCGGCCGTCTGAGAACTGACGGACGAGCACCCCGCGGCTGGGCGGTGGGTCTCGCGCGCCCCGAATCGGCCCCGCCTGGGCCTCTCGCCCGGCTGCCCTGAGGAAGATCTACTCAAACGATTGACCACTCCCGGTGATCTGCTCTAACGTTTGAGCAGTGGCCTGCGTCACATTGCATCCGCTCGGGACACATCGTCGAAGGAGCCATGTCCATGAAGCGAAACCCACTCGGTTCACGTCGCCGGGCGCCCCTGGTGGCCGCCGCGACCCTGCTGGCCGCCTCGGTCCTGGGTGCCTGCGGCTCCGGCGGAGGAGATGATGCCGCGGGCGAGAAGACGGACTCCGGTGGCGCGATCACTGTCTGGGTCGACCCGCCGCGAGTGCCCGCCGCGAACGCCTTCAAGAAGGCGTACCCGGACATCGACATCAAGATCAACCAGATCGACGGGACCGTCGGCGGCAAGTCTCTCCAGCAGCAGTTCGCCCAGTTCAACGAGGCCGGGCAGGGCTGGCCGGACGCCATCTTCTTCCCGTCCAACGACGACATCGCATGGGCCTCCGGCGCGCAGATCGACTACACGCTGGACCTCAGCGACCACCTGCCCGATGTGCTCGACGGCTACGAGGGTTCCATCAACGCCTCCTGCGAGATCGACGGCCAGGTGCGCTGCCTGCGCAACGACGCGGCTCCGGACGTGTTCTGGTACAACAAGGCCTTCTTCGACGCCAACGGCTACGAGGTGCCGACGACCTGGGAGGAGTACGGCGACCTGGCCGTCCAGATCGCCAAGGAGCACCCGGGCAAGATCAGCGGCTTCACCGGCGACGCGTACGCCCCGGACCGCTATCTGTGGGGCTCGGGCTGTCCCACCAACGACCGACAGTCCGAGACCGTCGTCCACATCGACACCTCCGACGCCAAGTGCACGCGAGCGGTGGACCTGATCGGCACGATGCTGGAGGGCAAGGCACTCTCGACCGTCGGCATCTTCGACCCGGACGCGGCCAAGGCCGGCAAGGACCTGGTCATGAGCCCGGGCGCTGCGTGGTGGGGCGACTACCTCTTCAACCAGACCTGGAAGATCCCGGCCGGTCAGATGACCGCCGTGGAACCCCTCGCGTGGGACGGTGAGAGCGAGCCCTCCACCGGCAACGAGGGCGGGGGCCTCTGGGGCGTCTCGAACCACATCACGGGCAAGCAGCTCGAGAACACGCTGACCTTCGCCGAGTTCGTCGCCACCGACCCGAGGTGGCAGGTCGAGCTCTCCACCGGCCTGCCGGCGTACGGTCCCGTGCAGGACGCGTGGGCGGAGAAGCAGGCCAAGGCCAACTACTTCGCGGACAACGAGACCACGTTCGAGGCGATGAAGAAGGCCAACGACTACGTCGTCGACGGCCACGCCTACATGCTCTACAACACCGGAGCGGTGTGGACCGAGACGGTGGCCGCCGCCCTCGCCTCAGGAGGCGACGTCGACCAGGCCTGGAAGTCCTTCGGGGACGAGCTGGTCAGCCAGGCGAAGGCGATGGGCTACACGGTCGAGTAGCCCGGCCACTCACGAGCTCCTTCGGCCCGGAACGCCCGGGCCGAAGGGTGCCATCCCAGTCACATCGGGGCCTCACGGTGGCCCGGACACATCGGAGGAGCAACATGTCGACCGCCTTGATGGAGGACGTCGCCACCTCACCGCCCGAGGCGGGCCCGAGGCGCCGTCCCCGGCGACGAGTCGCGCGGCCCAGCGAGACGCGTGGCGCCTGGGTGCTGATGGCGCCCTACCTCGTCCTGCTGATGATCGCGGGCATCATCCCGGTCGCGTACGCGATCAAGACATCTCTGGAGAAGGCGCCGACGCCGCTGGACCCCACCGGCGGCTTCGGGGGCGTGGACAGCTTCAGGACCGTCGTCACCGACTACCGGTTCGTCGACACGTTCGTCAACATCTTCGCGACCCTGGTGGTCTGGCTTCCGATCATGACGATCGGCATCGTCGGGCTGGCTCTGCTGGTCCACGCCAGCCCCGGATGGTTCGGGTCGTCGATGCGGTTCGTCTACTACATCCCCGGCGCCCTGGCAGGCGTCGCCAACCTCGTGCTCTGGGTCTATCTGCTCAACCCGAGCCAGTCCCCGATCGAGGGGTTCTGGCAGGCGCTGGGCATCGACACCATCAAGCAGGCGGTCGCTGGACCCGGGAACCTGCCGTTCATCCTGGCCGCGATGATGTTCTTCCAGGGCGTCGGTCAGTGGGTCATCGTGGTCAACGGCGGCCTCAACGGGATCTCGGAGGAGACGCTCGAGGCGGCGCGGCTGGACGGTGCCAACGAGTGGCAGCTGGCCTGGCACGTGAAGCTGCCGATCATCCGGCCGTGGATCGGGTACGCGGTGCTGATGAACCTCGCCTACGGGTTCCAGCTGTTCCTCGAGCCGCAGCTGCTCGACCAGGTCGCCAGCAACGCCCTCGAGGACCAGTGGACGCCCACCCAGCTGGGCTACGCGTTCGCCTTCAGCAACTACAACTTCCCCGCGGCCGCCGCGATGTCGCTGATCCTGCTCGTGATCACGCTGGGGATCGGCCTGCTGGTCGTCTTCCGGACCGGCCTGTTCGGTGAGGAGGAGCAGCGATGAGTCAGATCACCGCAGACGTACGTCCGAAGGCCCGGCCTCGGCGGGCCATGTTCGACTGGAGCATCGGCAAGACCGCGCGCGTCGTCACGATGCTGTTCGTGGCGTGCCTGTTCGTCCTGCCGATCACCGGCTTCATCGCGATGGCGTTCCGGTCCAACGAGGGGGTCGCCTCCGGCGCCGGCGGGCCCTTCGGGTTCGGCGACATGTCGTGGGACAACGCGCAGTACAGCTGGTCCCAGGTCAACGGGTTCGGACCCGGCGGCGGGCTGTACACCCGGTGGCTGCTGAACACGCTGGCCGTCGCGGGCGGGGGTGCGCTGCTGGCGGTCTTCGCCGCACTGCCGGCCGGCTACGCGATGGCCCGGCTCCGGTTCCGTGCCCGCCGTCCCATCCTGCTGATCACGCTGGTCACGATGGTTATGCCGAACACCGTGCTGGTCATCCCCATCTTCCTCGAGGTGAACGCCATCGGTGCGGTGGGCCAGCTGTGGCCGGTGGGGCTGATCATGGGCTTCTTCCCGTTCGGGGTCTACCTGGCCTACATCCACTTCATGACCACCATGCCCCAGGAGCTCGTCGAGGCCGCCCGGATCGACGGTCTCGGCGAGGTGTCGATCTTCTGGCGGGTGGGGCTCCCGATCTCGCGCCAGGCCGCCGTCCTGGTCGGCTTCTTCGCCTTCGTCGCCAACTGGATCAACTTCTTCCTGCCGCTGGCGCTGCTCTCCTCCAACCAGAACAACCAGACCCTCCCCGTCGGGCTGCAGCAGCTGATCGGCGCGAGCCCGCTGTTCAACCCGACCGTCGCCGCCGGGCTGGACGTGAAGCTCTACATGCCGCAGCTGGCGCTGGCGACCTTCATCTCGATGCTGCCGCTGCTGATCGTCTTCCTCGGCGCGCAGAAGTTCCTGATGCGGGGCGAGACGATGGGGGCGGTGAAGGGCTGATGGCCCCGCATCCGCCACCGGAGCTCGACCCGCATCCCGGCTACTCGGCCGAGATGCCGAAGTCCCCGCGGCCGATCGTGGTCGTGGGCGCCGGCGGGATCGTCCGTGACGCCCACCTGCCGGCGTACGCAAAGGCGGGGTTCGAGGTCGCCAGCATCACCGACCTCGTCCCCGAGCGAGCGCGGGACCTCGCCGAGCGTTACGGCATCCGCACCGTGTGCGCGGACGTCGCGGACGCGGTCCGGTCGGCTCCGGCCGACGCGGTCTACGACGTCGCCCTTCCGCCCGAGGCGCACGTCGAGGTCCTCGAGCAGCTGCCCGACGGCGCTGCGGTCCTGCTGCAGAAGCCCTTGGGGAACCACCTGGCCGAGGGGATCCGCACCCGTGAGGTGTGCCGGCGCAAGGGGCTGGTGGCTGCGGTCAACACGCAGCTCCGGTTCGCACCGTACGTCGTCGCTGCCCGCGAGCTCATCGCTGCCGGCACGATCGGGGAGCTCTACGACCTGGAGGTCCGGGTCTCGGTGCGGACCCCGTGGGAGATGTTCCCGTACGTGCTCGATCTGGACCGGCTCGAGATCAACATGCACAGTGTCCACTACCTGGATCTGGTGCGTTCCTTCCTGGGGGACCCGACCGGGGTCCACGCGGTCACCGTGCGTCACCCCGAGAAGCCCCACGCCAACAGCCGCTCCGACATCGCGCTGAGCTACGGGGACCGACCCATCAGGGTCGTCGTCTCCACCAACCACGACCACCACTACGGACCCCGGCACGAAGAGTCCTTCGTCAAGTGGGAGGGCACCCGCGGCGCCATCCGGGCACAGCTCGGCCTGCTGCTGGACTACCCCCGCGGCGGGCAGGACTCGCTCGAGCTCGTCACCGACGACCGGCTCGGCGACGGCTGGCGGCCGGTGCCGTTCGAGGGGTCCTGGTTCCCCGACGCGTTCATCGGCTCGATGGCCGTCGTCCAACGCTTTCTCGAGGGGTCGATCCCGTCCCTGCCCACCGGGGTCGAGGACGTCTTCCGCACCATGGCGGTCGTCGAGGCGGCGTACACGGATGCGGCCCGCGGGGGAGAGCGGCCGCCATATGACCGGTAACCAGCCGAAAGGAACGTCGATGAGCGACGCTCAACCCTCCGAGCTGCCCTTGGAGGGCGTCACCGTCCTGGACTTCAGCCAGTTCCTGGCCGGTCCCGTGGCGGCGCTGAGGCTCGCCGACCTCGGCGCCCGGGTCATCAAGATCGAGCGACCCGCCGGGGGAGACGCGGGCCGCAGCCTGGCCTTCGCCGGACGGACGGTGAACGGCGGCAGCCTCTCCTTCCACGCCATGAACCGGAACAAGGAGAGCGTGGCAGCCGATCTGAAGGATCCCGCCGACCTCGAGCGCGTACGCGCACTGGTCGCGGGGGCCGACGTGATCGTCCAGAACTTCCGCCCCGGGGTGATGGAGCGGATCGGTCTCGACTACGAATCCGTCCGTGCGCTCAACCCGAGCATCGTCTACGGCAGCGTCACCGGGTACGGCGGCGTCGGCCCGTTCCAGGACCGCCCGGGACAGGACCTGCTCGCCCAGGCGATCGCCGGGCTGCCCTGGCTCAACGGGTCGGCCGATGACCCACCGGTCCCCGTCGGGCTGGCGGTGGCCGACCACCTCGCCAGCTGTCACCTGGCCCAGGGCATCACCGCTCTGCTGGTCCGGCGGTTCCGGACCGGGAAGGGCGGGCTGACGGAGACGAGCCTGATGGAGTCCCTGCTGGACCTGGAGTTCGAGCTGCTGACCACCCGGCTCAACGATCCGTCGGTCGAGGTACGCCGCAAGGGACCCCGATCGGCCCACGCCTTCCTCTCGGCTCCCTACGGCATCTACCCGACGAGCGACGGCTATCTCGCGATCGCGATGAACCCGGTGCCCACGATCGGACGGCTGCTCGGGCTCCCCGATCTGGAGGCGATGACCGACCCGCAGACCTGGTGGGACCGGCAGGCGGACATCGAGGAGGCGATCAGCGAGCGGCTCCGGAGCGACACCCGGGACGCCTGGCTGGCGGTCCTGGACGCCGAGGACGTGTGGTGCGCCCCCGTGCTCACCCTCTCCGAGCTGGTGGAGCACAAGGGCTTCGAAGCCATCGCGATGACCCAGCAGATCCGCCGTGACGGCCTCACCCTGACCACCACCCGCAGCCCGATCCGCATCGACGGCGAGCGGTTGACCAATCCGCGCCCGGCTCCACGCCTGGGCGAGCACGACCTCGAGGGGGACCGATGACCGTCCTGCACGGCATGACCTGGGAGCACCCGCGTGGCTATGACTGCCAGGTCGCGGCTTCCCAGGAGTACGCGCGCCGGACCGGTGTCGAGGTGCGCTGGGAGTTCCGCTCCCTGCAGGCCTTCGCCGACGCGCCGCTGGCTGACCTGGCGGAGCGCTACGACCTGCTCGTCATCGACCACCCCCACGTGCCGCAGGCCGTCGCCGAAGGCGTGCTCGCGCCTCTGGACGGCGCCGGGTACGACGACGCCCTGGCCGCCCTGGCCGCCCTGGCCGCCGATGCCGTTGGCAACAGCCACGCGTCCTACCGTCACGGCGGGCGCCAGTACGGCCTGGCCACCGACGCCGCGGCGCAGGTCGCCGCCCACCGCCCGGACCGCCTGCCGACTCCGCCCCGGACGTGGGAGGAGGTGCTCGAGCTGGCCGCGGAGGGCGCCGTGCTCTGGCCGGGCAAGCCCATCGACGCCTACTCGACGCTGTGCACCCTGGCAGCCAACCGAGGGACGCCGGTCAACGCCGAGCCCGGGACCTTCCTGCCCGAGGAGGACGCGCTGAGCGTGCTCGACCTCATGCATCGGCTCTGCGAGCAGGTGCCGTCGTGGTGCCTGGATGCGAACCCGATCGAAGTCGCCGAGGCACTGTCCACCGACGCCACCGAGCCGTGGGCCTACGCGCCGTTGCTCTACGGCTACAGCAACTACTCCCGGGCGGGGTTCCGGCCACATCGCCTCAGGTACGTCGACATGCCCTCCGGCCCCCGAGGGGTGGCCGGTTCGCAGCTCGGCGGTGCCGGCGTGGCCGTCTCGGCCCGGTCGCGAGACCTGGACGCAGCCCGCGCGTACGCGCTGTGGGTGGCCTCCCCGGAGGTTCAGTCGGGCATCTACTACGACGCCGGTGGCCAGCCCGGCTACGCCTCGTCGTGGGACGACGACCGGCTCAACGAGGACTCGTGGGACTTCTTCCGGGGCACCCGCGCGACCCTCGAGGGCGCCTGGGTGCGGCCGCGTACCGCCGGCTACCTGGAGTTCCAGGACACCGTCTCGCCATGGGTGACCGAGGCGATGGCCGGGCGGCTGAGCGATGCCGAGCTGGTCCGCCGGGCCGGCGAGCTCGCCGAGCGCCTGCTCGTTCCGGGAGCCGACGCGACGACCATCGAGGAAGGAGCATTAAGATGAGGGTCGAGGAACGCTGGTTCGAGGACTACGCGGTCGGGGAGACCCGGACCACCCTGGGGCGCACCATCACCGAGGCCGACATCGTCCTGCACGCCGGTCAGACGGGCGACTTTTTCCCGCACCACATGGACGCGGAGTGGATGGCCACCCAGCCGGCCGGGCAGCGGATCGCCCACGGGACGCTGATCCTCGCGGTGGCGGTCGGGATGACCGCCACCGACATCAACCCACAGTCCATGTCCTACGGCTATGACCGGATCCGGTTCATCGGCCCGGTCTTCATCGGCGACACCATCACGGTCACTGCCGAGATCACCGAGATGTCGGAGCACAGGAAGAAGCCGGCCGAGCTCGGGTACGTCCACGAGCTCGTCACGGTGACCAACCAGCGTGGCGAGACGGTGCTGGTCCTGACCCACCTCTACCTCGTGAACAAGCGCCACCCATCCCCACAGGAGGATCCCTCGTGACCCGTATCACCGCCGTCGATGTCACCGATGTCCGCTTCCCGACCTCTGTGTCGATGGACGGGTCCGACGCCATGAACAAGGACGGTGACTACTCGGCCACGTACGTCGTGGTGAGCACCGACGACCCGGAGCTGTCCGGCTTCGGCTTCACCTTCACCATCGGGCGTGGCAACGACATCTGCACCCTGGCGGCGCAGCGCCGCGGTGAGCCGCTGGTCGGGCGCGAGGTGAGCGACGTGGTGGGCGACCTGGGCGGGGTCTACCGGGATCTCGCCTCGGACTCCCAGCTGCGCTGGCTGGGCCCGGACAAGGGGGTCGAGCACCTGGCCCTCGCCGCCGTGATGAACGCGGTCTGGGACCTGGCCGCCCGGGCGGCCGGCAAGCCGCTGTGGCGGCTGCTGGCCGAGATGAGCCCCGAGGAGCTCGTCGACGTCGCCGACCTGACCTACCTCAGCGACGCCCTCACCCGGGAGGAGGCGCTGGACATCCTCCGCGAGAGCGTCCCCCACCGTGAGGAGCGGATCCGGCAGCTCGAGGCGACCGGCTACCCCTGCTACACCACGTCGGCCGGCTGGCTGGGCTACTCGGACGACAAGCTGCGCAGGCTGGCCGCCGAGGCCGTCGACTCCGGCTATCGACACATCAAGCTGAAGGTCGGCGCGAACCTCGAGGACGACATCCGGCGCTGCGAGATCGCGCGGGAGGTGATCGGCTGGGACGCCAAGCTGATGATCGACGCCAACCAGGTCTGGGACGTGCCGCAGGCGATCGAGTGGGTCAACGCGCTGGCCCGCTTCGAGCCGTGGTGGATCGAGGAGCCGACCAGCCCCGACGACATCCTCGGCCACGCTGCCGTCCGCAAGGCGGTGGCCCCGATCGGTGTGGCGACCGGTGAGCACGGCATGAACCGAGTGCTCTTCAAGCAGATGTTCCAGGCAGAGGCCATCGACTTCTGCCAGCTCGACTCGGCGCGGTTGGCCAGCGTCAACGAGATCCTCTCCGTCTACCTGATGGCCAGGAAGTTCGACGTCCCGGTCTGCCCCCATGCCGGCGGCGTGGGCCTGTGCGAGCTCGTCCAGCACCTGTCCGTCTTCGACTACGTCGCGGTCTCGGGCACGCTCGAGGACCGGGTCACCGAGTTCGTGGACCATCTCCACGAGCACTTCACTGACCCGTGCATCGTCGAGAACGGCGCCTATCGGCTGCCCGCCAAGCCGGGCTACAGCGCGGAGATGCACCCCGAGTCGGTGGCGACGTACGCCTATCCGGACGGCAGCTACTGGGCGAACCGGTGACGCCGCAGATGATCATCGACAGCCACCAGCACGTCTGGGACCTCACCCGCTCGCCCTACCCGTGGCTCGGTCCCGACGTACCCGAGTACAACCGCACGTTCACCTTCGACGAGGTCCGGCCGCAGCTGCGGGCGCAGGGGGTGGACGCGACCGTGCTGGTCCAGTCCGACGACCACGACGGCGACACCGACCTGATGCTCGAGGTCGCCGACCAGCATCCGGAGGTGGTGGGGATCGTCGTCTACGTGCCGCTGGACCGGCCGGACCTGGCCGCCGAGCGGCTCGACTGGCTGCGCGGGGACGATCGCGTCGTCGGCGTACGCAACCTCATCCACAACATCCCAGACCCGGACTGGATCCTCCGTCCGGACGTCGCCGAGGGGCTCGGGCTGCTGGAGCGGCTCGGGCTCACCTACGACCACGTCTCGGTGCTGCCGCGCCACCTCGAGCACGTGGCGACGCTCTCCGAACGCCACCCGGACCTGCGGATCGTGATCGACCACCTCTCCAAACCACCGATCGGCGATGCCGAGCGAGAGCCGTGGTGGAGCCTCATCGAGCGGGCGGCAGAGAACCCGAAGGTGTTCGGCAAGGTCTCCGGGCTGTACCCGGGTGCGGCCCCCGACAGCTGGACCGTGGCCGGCATCCAGCCCTTCGTCGACCGGGCGGTCGAGGTGTTCGGCCCGAGCCGGCTGATGTACGGCGGAGACTGGCCGATCTCCGTCACCGCCGGTGGCTACGAGCGGGTGTTCGCCGGGCTCGAGGACGCGTTGGCCGGCCTGTCGAGCGGCGAGCGCGATGAGATCTACGCCGGCAGTGCGCGCCGTTTCTACGGTCTCGACGAGCAGCGGCTGGCCGCCGCGGAGGCGTCTGTTCGGGAAGCGCGCTGATCTACAGAGATCAGATCACTTGTCCATCTCTTCTGTTGCGCTTCGGCCTACATCGGCCATATCCAGGCCAAATCCCGGCAAGCATCGACATGACGTGTGATGTCTATTACATTGAAACAACCGATGTTTGCCCCACCTCTGGGGCGTGAGTCAGGAGGAAGCTGATGGTGGACTTCACGAGACGACGGGTGCTGCAGGCCGCTTCGGCGCTGGCGGGCGGGGCCCTGGTGCAGCCGGTCGTCACCGAGGCGGCCGCAGCCGCCGCCGATGAGCCGGAGACCAACCCGCTGGAGCTCTGGTACCGCCAGCCGGCCGCGGAGTGGCTCCAGGCGCTGGCGATCGGCAACGGCCGGATGGGCGCGATGGTCTTCGGCGGTGTGGCCAGCGAGAAGCTGATGCTCAACGAGGACTCGGTCTGGGCGGGCCATCCGCACAACTACGACCCGCCCCGCGGGGCGGAGGTGCTCCCCGAGATCCGCCGGATGATCTTCGAGGAGAACTGGGTCGGGGCCCAGCGCCTGGCCGACCAGGAGTTCCTCGGGCGGCCCAGCGAGCAGGCCTTCTACCAGCCGGTGGGCGACCTGCTGCTCGAGTTCCTGGGCATCGATGGTGAGCCCACGACGTACCGACGCTCGCTCGACCTGCGGTCGGCGATCGCGACCTCGGAGTTCGAGGTCGGCGGCGTGCGCTACCGCCGGGAGTCGTTCGTCAGCCACGCCGACCAGGTGATGGTCGTCCACCTCACCGCGGACCAGGCCGAGAAGGTCTCGTTCAACGCCACCTTCGAGTCCCCGCAGCAGAGCGACGTACGTCCTCACGACGCGCGGACGCTCGCGCTGGAGGGCATCAGCGGCCCCACGGAGGGGATGGAGGGCGCCGTACGCTTCGTGAGCCTGGTCCGGGCCGAGACCGAGGGCGGGACGGTCCAGTGCCAGGGGGACCTCCTCCGGGTTCGCAACGCCACGTCGGTGACGCTGCTGGTATCGATGGCGACCAGCTACCGCAACTACGCCGACGTGAACGCCGACCACATCGGGCGAGCGACGAAGCCGCTGGAGGCAGCGACCGGGCGCGGGTACGGGCAGCTGCGCTCGGCGCACGTGCGGGACTACCAGTCGCTCTTCGGCCGCGTCGACATCGACCTGGGCACCTCCGCCGCGATCGAGAAGCCGACCGACGAGCGAGTGGCCGCGTTCCGTGCCGGCGGCGATCCGCAGCTGGCGGCGCTGTGGTTCCAGTTCGGGCGCTACCTGCTCATCTCGTCGTCCCGGACCCCCGGGCAGCCGGCCAACCTGCAGGGCCTGTGGAACTACAAGATGCAGCCCGAGTGGCAGTCGAAGTACACCCTCAACATCAACGCGCAGATGAACTACTGGCCCGCCGGCTCGGCCAACCTCGCCGAGTGCTGGGACCCGATGTTCGCGATGACCGAGGAGCTCGCGGAGGTCGGGCGGAAGACCGCCAAGCAGATGTGGGGGTCGGACAAGGGCTGGGTCGCCCACCACAACACGGACGGCTGGCGGGGAACTGCACCGGTCGACTTCGCCTACTACGGAGTCTGGCCGATGGGAGGCGCCTGGCTCTCGCTGCTGTTCTGGGAGCGCTACGAGTACACCGGCGACAAGGAGAACCTCGCCGAGCACTTCCCGACCCTGCGTGGAGCCGTCGAGTTCTTCCTCGAGACGATGGTGCGCGACGAGCAGTCCGGCTACATGGTCACCTGCCCGTCGCACTCGCCCGAGGTCAAGCACCACGAGCAGGACGACGAGGGGGTCAGCATCTGCGCCGGCCCGACGATGGACTGCCAGATCCTGCGCGACCTGTTCACCGCGTTCGAGAAGGCCGCCGCCGCGCTCGGCAAGCACGACCCGCTCGTCGAGAAGGCCGTGGCGATGCGGGACCAGCTGCCGCCCAACCAGATCGGCTATCTGGGCCAGCTGCAGGAGTGGCTGATCGACTGGGAGGACGCCGCCCTCGAGCGGAGCCGCCACGTCTCCCACCTGTGGGGCGTCTTCCCCTCGGACCAGATCAGCCCGCTGCGTACGCCGGAGCTGGCCGACGCGGCCCGCAAGGCGCTCGAGCTGCGCGGTCCGGCGATCACCACGGGCTGGTCGCTGGCCTGGAAGATGAACATCCGCGCCCGCCTGCTGGAGGCCGAGAACGCCTACCTCCATGTCCAGCACATGCTCCATCCCTCGCGGACGGCGCCCAACCTCTTCGACCTGCACCCGCCCTTCCAGATCGACGGCAACTTCGGCGCCGTCTCCGGGATCACGGAGATGATCATGCAGAGCCACTCCGGCGAGCTCTTCCTCCTTCCGGCGCTGCCGGCGGCATGGCCGGAAGGCAAGGTCCGCGGGCTGCGTGCCCGTGGTGGATTCGAGGTCGACCTGAGCTGGGTCGACGGCAAGGTCGAGGTGGCCCGGATCCGGTCGCTGCTCGGCAACCGCCTCCGGCTGCGTACGCAGCAGCCGGTCCAGGTGGCCGGGACGGACGTCTCCCGACCGGAGGAGAACGTCGTCGAGCTCGACACCCGGCGAGGCAGCACCTACACCGTGGTTCCGCGGTAGGACGATCTCGGACCGGCCGCGGTTGACCCGAGTCTGCCTACGGGTGGACCGGGGTCGGCGCGGGCTCGCCGGCGAGCACGGCGCGGGCGTTGTCGATCGCGAGCATGGCCATCCGGTCGCGGGTGGCCCGGCCGGCGCTGCCGATGTGGGGCAGCAGGACGACGTTGGGGAGCGTCAGCAGACCGGGGTGGACGGCCGGCTCGTTCTCGAAGACGTCGAGCCCGGCTGCGCCGATGGTGCCGTCGGCAAGCGCGGCCGCCAGTGCCGCCTCGTCGACGATGGGGCCGCGAGCGGTGTTGACGAGGACCGAGCCCGGCCCCATCGCCCGGAGCTCCTCGGCGCCGATCAGGTGTCGCGTGTCCGGGGTCAGCGGGCAGTGCAGCGACACGACGTCGGAGGCGACCAGCAGGTCGGGCAGCGGCAGGGTCTCGATGCCGAGGCGTGCGGCCTCGTCGCCGGCGGAGCGGGACGGGGTCGCGACGATGCGCATGTCGAACGCGCGGGCGCGCCGAGCCATCGCCAGCCCGATCCGGCCCAGGCCGACGATGCCCAGGGTCGCTCCGCTGCTCACGTCGAGGCCCACGAAGAGGTCCGGCCGCCAGGACCAGGGTTCGCCGCTGCGTACGAACGCGTCGGCCTCCACCACCCGACGGGAGGCCGCGAGCAGTAGCGCGAAGGCGAGATCGGCGGTCGCCTCGTCGAGCACCCCAGGGGTGTTGGTCACGGTGATGCCGCGAGCGGCGCAGGCGGCGACGTCGATGTTGTCGTGGCCGACCGCCATGTTGGCGACGACGCGCAGCGACGGACCGGCGGCGTCGAGCAGTTCGGCATCGACGCGGTCGGTCAGCAGGCAGACCAGCGCGGCGGCCCCGTGTACGTCCGTGAGCAGCTCCGCGCGGGCCTGTCCGGCAGGATCCGCGGCGCAGGTCACCGGTCCCGGCAGCGCGTCCAGAGCCTGCCGGGCGCGGTCGCTGGGCCGGAAGCTGACGTGCAGCCGCCCCTGGTTCGGCACGCTCACTCCTCCTTCTCCCGGTCCTCGGCGAGGCTGCGGCGGATCCAGTTCTCGATGCCCGCGACGTGGGCCAGCGACAGTGCGGCAGCGATGCTCGGCTGTCGGTCCGCGATGGCCAGGGCGATGCCGCGGTGCTCGCGCTGCGTCTGGTCGAAGGAGTCCTGCTGGGTCACGCCACGCCAGATCCGTGCTCGCTGGGTGCGGTTGGCGACCCCGTCGATGAACGAGCAGAGCACGGTGTTGCCGGAGGCCTGGGCGATCCGGTGGTGGAACTCCAGGTCGTTGGCGACGACCTCCTCCAACGACGTTTCCGGGTTGACCGAGTCGACCAGCGCGAGCAGGTCGGCGGACTCCTCCGGTGACATCTGCATGGCCGCCTTCTCGGCGGCCAGCGGCTCCAGCGCCCGGCGTACCTCGAAGAGGTCGAGGACACTGGAGTCCTGGTGGAAGTCGATGACGAAGCCCATCGTCTCCAGCAGGATCTCCGGTGTCAGGCTGGTGACGTAGGTGCCGTCGCCCTGGCGTACGTCGAGGATGCGCATCATCGAGAGCGCGCGCACCGCCTCTCGCAGGGAGCTGCGGGAGATGCCGAGCTGGACCGACAGGTCGGCCTCGCGGGGGAGACGGTCGCCGGGCTTCAGGCTGCCGTCGAGGATCATCTCCTTGATCTTCTCGATCGCCTCGTCGGTCAGCGCCATCGGGATCCTGGTCCTCTCACTCGGTCGGTCGCAACCGTAACGTTGCCATGCCGCCGTCGACAGCGAGGGCCACTCCGGCGGTCGAGCCCGACGAGGGGCTGGCCAGGTACGCGACCGCGAGGGCGACCTCGTCCGCGCTGACCAGCCGGCCGTGCGGCTGCCGCGCGTCCAGGGCGGCACGCTCGGCCTCGGGGTCGTCGGCCGAGTCGAGCAGGCGCTGAACCCAGGGGGTGGCGGCGGTCCCGGGGTTCACGCAGTTCACCCGGATGCCCTCCCGGAGGTGGTCGGCGGCCATGGCCTGCGTCAGGGACTGGACCGCACCCTTGCTCGCGGAGTAGACGGCTCGTTGCTGGATGCCCGTGGTCGCGGCCACCGAGGCCACGTTCACGATCGCCGCAGCGGGGGAGCGCCGAAGGTGCGGGAGCGCGGCTCGTGAGACTCGTACGGCACCGAGGACGTTGACGTCGAAGACCGCGTGCCACTGCTCGTCGGGGTTGTCCTCGACGGTGCCCTGGGCGCCGATGCCGGCGTTGTTGACCACGATGTCGAGCCGGCCGAGGTCGGCGACCGTCTGCTCCACCGCGGCCCTGATGCTCGCGTCGTCGGTGACGTCGGCGCGGATGCCGAGGGCCTTGGGGTGGATGCCCTCGGGGTCGAGGTCGAGGGCCGCGACCTGGGCTCCCCGCTCCAGCAGGACCTCGACGATGGCAGCGCCGATGCCGGAGGCGCCGCCGGTGACGAGGGCGACGAGCCCGTCGAGCTCGCGCGTCCCCGCGGCGCTCATGCCGCCGCCTCCGTAGCGCAAGCGCAATCGTACGGATGCGGCGACCTGAGGTCTATGGTCGCTCGCTGGCGCTCGCTCATGCCTGGCTCCCGAAGGCGACGTACTCCTGGCGCTGGCGGCCGAGTCCGTCGATCTCGATCTCGACGACGTCGCCGGGCTGGAGGTAGGGGAAGCGACCGGAGAGCGCGACGCCCTCCGGGGTGCCGGTCATGATCAGGTCGCCCGGGTCCAGGACCATGAACTGGCTGAGGTGGTGGATCACCGTCGCGACGTCGAAGATCTGGTCGGTGGTGACCGAGTCCTGGCGGGGCTCGCCGTTGACGAACGACCGCATGCCGAGCTTCTGGTGCTCGACCTCGTCGGGAGTCACGACCCAGGGGCCGACCGGGCTGAAGCCGGGGGCGATCTTGCCCTTGCTCCACTGGCCGCCGGAGATCTCGAGCTGGAACTCGCGCTCGGAGAGGTCGTTGGCGACCACGAAGCCCGCCACGTGCTCCAGGCTCTGGGCGGGGGAGTCGAGGTAGGACGCGCGCTTCCCGATCACCACGCCGAGCTCGACCTCCCAGTCGGTCTTGGTGCTGTTGCGGGGGACGGTGACGGTGTCGTTCGGCCCGGCGATCGTGTTGGGGGCCTTGAAGAAGATGACCGGCACGGCGGGCGGCTCCGCGCCGGACTCGGCGGCGTGTGCGGCGTAGTTCATGCCGATGCAGACGATGGCGCCGGGCTGGGTGATCGGGGCGCCGACGCGGAGCGTGTCGGCTCCTTCGACGAGGGGGAGGTCGCCCGCGGCAAGGGCGGCGGCGGCTCGTGCCGGTCCGTCGGAGGCCCAGAAGGCCCCGTCGATGTCGTCGGTGAGGCCGGCCAGGCTGCGCACCTCGTCCTCGAGCACGAGGACGGGCAGCTCCTCACCTACGGGTCCCAGGCGGGCGAACTTCATGGTGTGGCCTCCAACGTTGATTAATCGGATCTATGGTGGTCTGAGAGCGCCGAATAGGGCACTCAATGCATATTGACAGCCCAAACATCAGATGTCTAGCCTCGACGTGGCGGTCGGACGACCGTGGAGTCAGAGGTTGAGGAGGGCGGATGGAGATCCCGCTGTTCGGACTCGGTTGTGCGCCGATGGGCAACCTGTTCCGGCCGCGCACCGACGAGGACTGCCACGCCACGCTCGACGCGGCCTGGCAAGCAGGCGTACGTCACTTCGACACCGCGCCCCACTACGGGCTGGGGCTGTCGGAGGAGAGGATCGGGCGGTTCCTGGCCACGCGTCCGCGCTCGGAGTTCGTCGTCTCGACCAAGGTGGGCAGGCTCGTGCGGCCCAACCCGTCCTGGGACGGGCAGTCCGAGGACGACATGGGCTTCGCGGTCCCGGCACGTACGCACCGGGTCCTGGACTACTCCGTCGACGGCGTACGCCGCAGCCTGGAGGAGTCGCTGGTCCGCCTCGGCCTCGACCGGGTCGACATCCTCTACGTGCACGACCCCGAGTTCGCGAACGATCCCGCGGCCGTCCAGACCGCACTCGTCGGTCTGGCGAAGCTCCGGGAGGAGGGTCTGGTCGGCGCGATCGGGACCGGGTCGCTGTCGGTCGCGGCGCTCACCGCGACGGTCGAGACCGGCCTGGCCGACGTGATCATGGTCGCCAACCGCTACACGCTTCTCGACCAGTCCGTCGCCGACGGCGTGCTCGAGGCGTGCGACCGGCACGGCACCAGGATCGTCGCGGCGGCCGTCTTCGCCAGCGGCCTGCTGGCCACCACCCCGCGCAGGGGCGCCATGTACAACTACGGCGAGGTGCCCGAGGACATCCTCGAACGCGCGCTGAGGATCGGCGAGGTGTGCGAGGCGCACGGCGTGGAGATCGCCACGGCCGCGCTGCACTACCCGCTGCAGGACCCGCGGGTCGTCTCGGTCGTGGCGGGCGCGGGCCGGCCCGAGCAGGTGAGGCAGAACCTCGAGCGTCTGGCGGCCACGGTGCCCGAGGCGCTGTGGGCCGACCTGGCCGAGGAGGGGCTGGTGCCGTCGTGCGTGTAGCTCTGATGGTCACCTGTATCAACGATGCCCTCTTCCCCGACACCGGGCGCAACGTGGTCCGGCTGCTTCGCAGGCTGGGCGTCGAGGTGGACTTCCCTCAGGCCCAGACCTGCTGCGGCCAGCCGATGGTCAACACCGGCTACGTCGACGAGGCGGTGCCCGTGCTCCGTTCCTTCGTCCGCGCCTTCGAGGGGTACGACGCCGTCGTGACACCCTCGGGCTCGTGCGCCGGCTCGGCCCGACACCAGCACGACCTGGTGGCGCGCCGCAGCGGCGACGAGGGCCTGCGGGCGGCCGCGCGTGAGGTGTCGCAGCGTGTCTACGAGCTCAGCGAGTTCCTCGTGGACGTGCTCGGCGTCGAGGAGGTCGGCGCCTACTTCCCGCACCGGGTGACGTACCACCCGACCTGCCACTCGCTGCGGATGCTCGGGGTCGGCGACCGGCCCCTGCGGCTGCTCCGTAACGTCCGCGGGATCGACCTGGTGGACCTGCCGGGCGCGACCGAGTGCTGCGGGTTCGGAGGCACCTTCGCTATGAAGAACTCCGACACCTCGGTGGCCATGGGCTCAGACAAGGCCCGTCACGTACGCGAGACCGGGGCCGAGGTGCTCGTCGCCGGTGACCGCTCGTGCCTGACCCACGTCGGCGGCCTGCTCTCGCGGCAGCGCGCCGGCGTACGCGTCATGCACCTGGCCGACGTGCTCGCCCCGACCGAGCCGGCGGCCACCCGGGTGGGTGCCTCATGAGCGGCACGTTCGTCGGGATGCCGGTGTTCCCGAAGGCCGCGCGCGAGGCGGTCGGCAACTCCCAGCTGCGCCGCAACCTCGCGCACGCCACCGGCACCATCCGGGCCAAGCGCGCCGCCGTCGTCGGCGAGGTCGAGGAGTGGGAAGAGCTGCGCCTGGCCGGCGCGGCGATCAAGGAGAACGTGCTGCTGCACCTCGACGAGCACCTGGTACGTCTCGAGGAGACGCTCACGAAGGCTGGGGCGACCGTCCACTGGGCGAGCGACGCCGCGGAGGCATGCCGCATCGTCGGCGACATCGCAGCGGCGCACGACGCCACCGAGGTGGTGAAGGTGAAGTCGATGGCGACCCAGGAGATCGGCCTCAACGAGGCCTTGGCCGCTCGCGGCATCGATGCGTGGGAGACCGACCTGGCCGAGCTGATCGTGCAGCTCGGCGACGACCTGCCATCGCACATTCTCGTGCCGGCGATCCACCGCAACCGTGCCGAGATCCGCGAGATCTTCGCCTCCGCGATGGGCGAGGTCGGCCGTCCCGCGCCCGAGGACCTGACCGACGAGCCCGCGCGGCTCGCGGAGGCCGCCCGCCTGCACCTGCGCGAGAAGTTCCTGCGCGCCAAGGTCGGTGTCTCCGGTGCCAACTTCGCGGTCGCCGAGACCGGCACGCTCGTCGTGGTCGAGTCGGAGGGCAACGGCCGGATGTGCCTGACCCTGCCTGAGGTGCTCGTCTCCGTCGTCGGGATCGAGAAGACCGTGCCGACCTGGGACGACCTCGACGTGTTCCTCCAGCTCCTGCCACGCTCGGCGACCGGGGAGCGGATGAATCCCTACACCTCGGTGTGGTCCGGCGTCACCCCGGGCGACGGCCCGCAGGAGGTGCACGTGGTGCTGCTCGACAACGGCCGCACCCGGGCGCTGGCCGACGAGGTCGGCCGCCAGGCGCTGCGCTGCATCCGCTGCTCGGCCTGCCTCAACGTCTGCCCGGTTTACGAGCGCACCGGCGGCCATGCGTACGGCTCGGTCTACCCGGGCCCGATCGGCGCCATCCTCAACCCGCTGCTCAAGGGCGTCGGGCACGACGAGCAGACCGACTCGCTGCCCTACGCCTCGACGCTGTGCGGCGCCTGCTTCGAGGCTTGCCCGGTGCGGATCGACATCCCTTCGGTGCTCGTGGAGCTGCGCTCGCAGGTCGTCGACGCCCACCGAGGTGGCGTACCCAAGCCGGAGGCGGTGGCGATGAAGGCCGCCGGGGCGACCCTCGCCTCCGACCGCCGGCTCGGCCTCGCCGAGCGCCTCGTCGGCACCGGCGTCCGGCTTGCCCGCCGCGCCGGGGCGCGCCCCTGGACGCAGGCCCGCGACCTGCCGGACCCACCCGCAGAGTCGTTCCGCGCCTGGTGGCGCCGCACCGAAGGAGGTGCCGATGAGCACCCGTGAGGAGATCCTCGGCCGTGTCCGGCAGGCGCTCGGCGAGGTGCCTCGCCCGACCGCTGAGGTGCCGCGCGGCTACCGGGGTGTGGGTGACGACCTCGACCGGTCGACGGTGCTCGCTCGGTTCGTGGAGCGGGTCGAGGACTACCGCGCCACGGTCACCCGGTGCCGTGCGGCAGAGGTCGCCGAGGTGCTGGCGCGGGCGGTCGCCGGCCGGAGCGTCGTCGTACCCCCGGGCCTGCCGTGGCCGGTCCCCGGATCCGTGGACGACACCGGGCAGTCGGCCGCCGAGCTAGACGCGATCGACGCGGTCGTGTCCGCAGCCGCGCTCGGCATCGCAGCCACCGGCACGGTCGTGCTCGACCACGGCCCCGGCCAGGGACGTCGCGCGCTCACCCTCGTCCCGGACCTGCACGTGTGCGTGCTCGGGGCCGCCCACGTCGTGGCCGGTGTCCCGCAGGCAATCGGCCGGCTCGACCCGGCGAGGCCGCAGACCTGGATCAGCGGCCCGTCGGCGACCAGCGACATCGAGCTCGACCGTGTCGAGGGCGTCCACGGCCCACGCACCCTGCACGTCGTCCTCGTCGACGACCTCTGACCGCCCCCCCGCACCGAGAGGAACCACCATGACCCGACACGGCTCCGTGGTCCGGCTACGTCCCGAGAAGGAGGCGGAGTACGTCGAGCTGCACGCGGCCGTGTGGCCCGAGGTGCTCGAGCGCCTGACCGCCAGCAACATCCGCAACTACTCCATCTTCCTGCGTGAGGGCTGGCTCTTCAGCTACTTCGAGTACGTCGGGACCGACTACGAGGCCGACATGGCCGCGATCGCCGCCCACGACGTCACCCAGCGGTGGTGGGAGATCACCGCGCCGTGCCAGGAGCGGCTGCCCACCGCCGCCGAGGACGAGCAGTGGGCACCGATGACCGAGGTCTTCCATCTTGACTGACCCTGTGGTCCGCATCGACGCCCACCACCACGTGTGGGACCTCGAGGTCCGCGACCAGGAGTGGACGCGCGAGCTCCCGGCCATCCGGCGCTCCTTCTCCTTCGACGACCTCCGGCCGCACCTGGCCGACCACGGGATCGCCGGGTCCGTCGTCGTCCAGACCGTGGCGGTCGCCGAGGAGACGCCGGAGCTGCTCGCGCTCGCGGCCGCGACCCCCGAGATCCTCGGGGTCGTCGGCTGGGTCGACCTCACCGCCCCGGACGTCGCCGACCGGCTCGCTCGGTTGCGCGAGGGGCCCGGGGGAGAGCTCCTCGTGGGCGTCCGCCACCTGGTGCAGTCCGAGCCCGACGCCGGCTGGCTGCTGCGTGACGACGTGCTGCGCGGGCTCGCCGCGGTGGCCGAGGCCGGCCTGGTCTACGACCTCCTGGTCCGGCAGCACCAGCTGCCCGCCGCCGTCGCCGCGGTCGAGCGGGTCCCGGGTGGTCGGTGGGTGCTGGACCACGTCGGCAAGCCGGTCATCGACCCCGGTGCGTTCGACGAGTGGGCGGGACACATCGATGCCCTGGCCCGTCACCGGTCGGTCGCCTGCAAGCTGTCGGGGCTCGTCACCGAGCTCGCGCGCGAGCAGCCGCTCGATGAGCTGCGCCCGTGGGCGGCGTACGTCCTCGAGGTCTTTGGTGCCGAGCGCACCATGGTCGGCTCGGACTGGCCGGTCTGCCTGCTGCGCTCCTCCTACGACGAGGTGATCGGCCTCGCCGAGACCGCCCTCGCCGGGCTCGACGACGCCGGCCGGGCCGACGTCTGGGGCGGGACGGCCGCGCGGGTCTACGGCCTCGACCCCTGATCTCGCCGCCCGCCGGAAAGACTGGAAAACGCTTGCCGCAGTCTCCGATGTGATGCTAGGCACATGTCATACGTCATATCTCAAGGAGGTTGGACATGCTGACTCGCGCGAGACGCCGCGCCCGGGCCGTGGTGGTGGCCGCGGCCCTGGTGGCCCTCGGCTCGACGGCCCTGGTATCCGGCGCACACCCCGCCGTCGCGGGCGAGGCGACCCTCACGGTCCACGTCGCTCCGGACGGTGACGACGCCGGCCCGGGCACGAAGAGCCGGCCGCTGCGTACGGTGGAGGCGGCCCGCGACGTGCTCGCCGGACGTACCTCCGCGGAGGACCGCGGCACGGTGATCGCCCACGGTGGTCAGTACGTCCTCGACGACGCGATCGAACTGACCGGTCCCGAGCACTCGTGGGTCACCTACCGCGCCGCGGCGGGGGAGAAGGTCCGCCTTACCGGCGCGCACGCTCTGAAAGCCCAAGGCTGGCGGCCGCTCGCGGACCTGTCCGAGGATGAGCTCGCCCAGCCGCAGTTCTCCTCGAACACCCGACTCGACTCGCCGGCGCTGCGCGAGGGTGTCTGGGTCTACGACCTTGGTGCAGAGGGCATCGACCCCGGCGCGCTCTACAAGAACGGCTTCAACTGGCTGCCGCAGCCCTTCGCTCCCGAGCTCGTCGTCGACGGCGGGACGCAGACGCTCGCGCAGTTCCCCAACCAGGAGGGCTGCACCGGGGCGGACGCCAGCTGCCACCTCTACGGCGACGGCGGCAAGTGGAAGGTCCCGGCGACCAACGACCTCATCCAGCCGACGCTGCGCGACCGCTTCGGGATGGAGCCGGACTGGGCGATCAGCGGCACGACGCCGCGGGCGCAGTTCGAGGACAAGAAGCAGCAGCTCCCGAAACCCGAGGACCGCGACACCTGGTCCCAGGACGAGATGCGCAAGATGACGCCTCCCCTCTACGAGGTCGGTGGACGGCTGCTCGAGGGCAACCGCTATCAGGGCTGGGCTCCTGAGGGGGTGCCGGAGATCGTCGACCACGGCACCCGTGGCTTCGGCGCCTACTCCCACATCCCGGTCCAGGTCGACCCGCAGGAGCTCCCCGACATCGACAACGCGACGTACGAGACCGAGGCCTGGCTCTCGGGCTACCTCGGCAACAACTACGCCAACGACATGGTGCGGCTGATCTCCTGGAGCGGCATCACGATGTACGCCAAGTACCCCTCGATGTACTGGCCCCGCAACGACTACACCAAGGTCAAGGCGATCAACATCCTCTCCGAGATGGACGTCGAGGGTGAGTACTACATCGACCGCCACGCGGGCAACGACGTCGTCTACTACAAGCCGGCCGGCGGGACCATGTCGGGCAAGACCGCGACCCTGAGGGCCTTCGACGACAACATCTTCCGGCTCGAGGGCACCACCGGAGTGAGGATCGAAGGGCTGGCGATGTCGGACTCGCTGATCAGCGCTGTCCAGCTGCTCGACGCCGAGAAGACCCTCATCGACGGCGTCGACATCTCCAACGTCAGCATGGACGCGATCCGCATCGGCGAGACCACGGAGTCCATCACCGCGCTGCCCGACTACGAGACCGTACGCGGCGGCCGCGACAACGTCGTCCAGAACTCCTACCTCCACGACCTCGGCGGTGGCGGAGTCCTGCTCGGTGGCGGTGACCGCAGCACCCTCGAGCGCGGCGACAACGTGGCCCGCAACAACGAGATCGCCAGGTTCTCGAGGCTGGCGACCTACACGCCCGCCGGCTACCTGTACGGCGTCGGGAACAGCTTCGAGTACAACTACGTCCACGACGCGCCCCACATGGCGGTGCAGGTCATGGGCAACGACATGCGCGTCAACCACAACTACTTCCACGACCTGGTGAAGAACGCCGGCGATCAGGGTGTCGTCTACACGGGGCGCGATTACACCTATCTGGGCAACGAGGTCGCGTACAACTTCTTCGACACCATCGGCGGCTCCAACGACGCGTTCTACATGGACGACGGCGTCTCGGGGATGCGGTTCCACCACAACGTCGTGAAGAACGCGCACTCGGGTGTGTTCTTCCAGTCAGGCCACAGCAACAAGGCGACGGACAACGTGTTCATCGACGTCGACCAGACCGGCCACGACCAGCTCTATCACCGCAACGGCGAGCGCGGCCTGCCGGTGGCCAACGGCTGGGTGGTGCAGAGCCGCTACAACTCCTTCCTCGACGTCCGGCCGGGGGAGAAGTACTCCGCCTCCGCGGAGGACGTCGCCAGGTGGCACCGTCACTACACCGACGGCAGGGCCCGCTACTCCGACGGCACACCCATGTTGTCCCCCGAGATCGAGCACTGGTACGTCCCGCGGGTGACCGCGACCGGGGAGGACTGCAAGGCGGCCCACTACGCGCCCGACGCCACCAACGGCTGCGACCGGGCGACCGTGTGGGAGGACCCGAACTCCCTCTACGTCCCCGCGCGCAACGAGATCGACCGCTCCGTCATCATCGGCGGCGGTGAGTACCGAGCCGGGCAGAGCTCTTTCACCGACCCCGCCGCGACCTACCGCCTGGCCACCTGGAGCGACGCGATCAACACCAACCTCAGCAAGCCCGCGTCACTCGAGGCCGCCGGCCTCGACCTCGACACGCTGAGCTTCAGCTACACCGGCGAGGTCGCCAAGACCTTCGGGGAGGAATGGGTGGCGACCTGGAACCGGCTGGTCACCAGGAAGGGCATCGGGCTGCCCGGCGGCCCGGCCGCCGGCTGACCGGGCTCAGGACGCCTGTGCGATCCATTCGCGCAGGCGTCCTGCCTCGTTCGGGAGCAGCGACAGGTCGTCGTGGGGCAGGAACTCCAGCAGGACGTCCGTCGCCCGCCCGGTCGCGGCGAGCATCTCCAGGGCTGGTGGCCACAGGTTGGCGCGGGCCTGCAACGGCAGGCGCTCCAGACGCGGCCACCAGGAGAACGCGTGCACCGCACGTACGTGGGGGAGCAGCCGGGCCAGCCCGGCCAGGGCGACCGCGGCCGGTTCGCCGACGCGAGGCTGCCAGTAGGTGCCGACGTTCGGCCGGTCCACCTCGGCGAGGAGGTCCAGGGTGGACTCGACGGTGTCGGTGAGCGTCAGGTCGTGATGCTCGAAGGCGAGCTCGAGACCGTGGCCGGCCGCCTCCTCGGCCAGCGTCCGTACGTGTTCCACGACCGCGGCTCGTTCGGCGGGGGAGGTCTCGGCCGAACCCTTGGTGCCGGCCCAGATGCGCAGGCGCGTGCACCCCAATGCCCCGGCCGCGCCGAGGAGGGCGCTCCCGTCGTCGTCCGGCGTGGCCCGCCAGTAAGTGCCGTAAGAGGCGACGGCGAGCCCGGCGGCGGCGGTCGCCTCGGCCAGACCATGGAGGTCGCCGGTAGGCGGGGCGTGGACGTCCGCGCCCCACTCGATGCAGGCCAGACCGGCGCTCGCGGCGGCCTCGAGCACCTCGTCCGTCGGAAGATGACGGGCGGTGACCGAGCACAATCCAGGACGCAGCATCAGAGCCCGCCGTGGTAGGTCGTGCCCAGCGTGGAGACGTCCGTCGGGCGGTCGGACGTGTCCACGCGACGCATGCCGTCGTTGGTCTCGAGGAAGAGGGGCGCCTCGGGGTAGCGCAGCTCGTCGTCGAGGGGCTCCTTGTCGGTCCAGGCGAAGAAGTCGCGTCCGAACACGGCCCGGTCCTTGCGGCCGTAGAGGTGGAGGTCGCCGGCGGTCAGCGGGCTGCGGATGCACCAGTGCGCGCCGTACTCGGCCCACACGGCGCGGTTGGTCATCAGCACGGACTGGCGCTCGTCGGGGGTGAGCACCGTGGTCCAGAAGTCGGGGCCCGGGTCCTCGACGTCGTCGGCGAGGAACACCAGGTCGTGGGCGTGCCAGGCGGTGCTCGGCGCCACGTCGGCCTCGGTGCCCCAGTGGGTCGCCGAGGCGAAGTAGCCGGCCGGCGCCTGATAGTGCGAGTACGTCGCCCGGCAGCGCGCCATGAACTCCTCGAGCTCGGCGTCGGGTCGAACCCGGCACACCTCGCGCATGCCGTGCAGGCTCAGGCCCATGCCCGCGATCAGCATGGGGGTGTCGCTCTTCAGCGTCGTGCTCGGCGCGACGTACCAGTAGCGGTGGAACCGGGTCTGGCCGTCCGCGTCGATCCATGCCGAGCGGGCGACGTGGCGGCACAGCCGCACCGCCTCGTCGAGGTAGCGCTGCTCGCCCAGGCGCAGGTGACCGAGCAGCAGCGGCATGATCATCAGGCCGTAGTACTCCGCGGGCTCGAGGATCCCGCCGGCGACCCGATCCTCCGCCTGCCGCCAGGTGCCCGAGGAGTCGGCGTCGGGGACACCGGGCTCGTGGTGGCGAGAGATGAGGACGTCGAGGTCCTCGCCGATCTCGGCCAGGCCGCTGTCGTCACCGGTCACCTCGGCGAGCAGCAGCTTGACCCACACCCGGGCGTACTCCTGGTTGCAGGTGCCGTCCTCGGCCGGGCGGCCGCCGCCGAAGGAGTGGAGGGCGACCAGGTTGCGACGCACCACCTCGACGATGCGGTCGACCTCGGCGTCGTCGAGCAGGTGCCGGGCGTGCTTGAGCCCGAGGAGGAGGCCGATGCTGCCGGTGGCGTTGTGGATCAGGCCGGTGGTGGCGGACTCGCCGACCTGGAAGCCGACGTGCTTGTACTGGTCGTCGTCCTGCAGGGCGTTGCTCTGGAAGCGCATCATCCGACGCCAGACCTCGGCGGCCCGGTCGTCGGGCCGTGCCGCGAGTAGCTGCGCGAGGGCGCCGAGCGCGGGCGCGGAGAAGGCGGCGTGGCCGCTGGTCCAGTCCAGGAAGGTTGCCGGGTTCGTGCCCCACACGCTGTGGTTGTGGAAGCCGTTGATCGCCCCTTCGTCGGTGACCCAGGTCAGGAACCAGCGGGTGAGGTGGGCGAGGTCGGGCGCAGGGGTGGGGGTGGTCACGTGGGTCTCCGGTTTCGGGAAGGCGGTCATGCGCTGGTGGCCAGGGTGGCGGGGTCGACCGGGTGCAGGGGCGGCCGGCCGTCGATCAGGGCGCGCACCTCGTCGACGGCGGCGCGGCCGAGGCGGCGCAGCTCACTGCCCTGCGAGCCGGCGACGTGCGGGGTCAGGGTGACGTTGGGCAGGTTCCACATCGGGTCGTCGGCGGGGAGCGGCTCCGGCTCGGTGACGTCCAGGACGGCCCGCAGGCGCCCCGACACGAGCTCGGCGCGGAGCGCGTCGTGGTCGACGATGCCACCCCGTGCGGTGTTGATCAGGGTCGTGCCGTCGCCCATCAGCCCGAGCAGGCGGGCGTCGACGAGGTGCCGGGTCTGCGGCAGCAGCGGGGCGTGGAGCGAGACGACCCGCGAGCGCTCGAAGAGCTGCTCGAGGCCGACGAGCTCCGCACCCAGCTCGGCGGCCTGAGCCGCGTCGATCGTCGGGTCGCTGACCAACACCGGGATGTCGAACGGCGCGAGCAGCTCGATCAGGGCCCGCCCGGTCGCCGAGGCGCCCAGGAGGCCGACGGTCGTGCCGTACGCCCCGTCGATGGTGTCGTCGACGGTGAGGTCGGGCGTCGCGCGCTCGGCGCGGAACCGCTCGGTCAGCGGCAGGACCGACTTCGTCGCCCACAGCACGGCGGCCAGGGCGTACTCGGCGACCGGGCGGGCGTTGGGCTCCACGCCGCACGTGACCAGGAGGTCGCGCTCCCAGGCTGCGGGGGAGAGGAAGTACTTCACCGAGCCCGCGGCATGGACGACGGCCCGCAGACGCGGCATCCGGGTGAGCGCCGCCGCGTCGATGGTGGGCGTGCCCCAGGCCGTGATGAGAACCTCCACCCCGACGGCGGACGAGTCGTCGTAGGACGTCAGCACGGTGTCGGCATCGATGTCCACGAGGTCGCTCAGCTCGGCCAGCAGGGTGGCATCGAAGAACCGATGCTGAAGGTCGGGAGTCATGGCGAAGGCGGCACGCACGAGGCGGCTCCTCTCGGTGTTGTCGAGGCTGGTTGGACCGTTTCAGAAATGTCGAGAACGGGGCTTGCCCATTTAAACATCATATGTGTTATCTTCGTCACGTTAGTGCCCGGGATAGCGCTTTCCTAATCCTGGTGGTCGGCAGCTCGCATCGCCAGGATCCCCACGAACAACCTCCGTCGGAGAGATCGGCGGACGACGAAACGGAGACTCCTGTGGAGACACGACGCATGTGGAGGGTGGGTGCTGTCGCAGCGGTTCTCGTCCCCCTGATCGCGACCGCGGCCTGCGGCGGCAACGGCGCCGACAGCGGCGAGGACAGCAAGGAGGTGCGAGTGCTGGTCAACCTGACCGACAACCTCACCAAGGACTTCTGGAACGACCTGGTGAAGCCCTTCGAGGACGAGACGGGCATCGACGTCAAGATCGAGGGCCCGACCGGCACCAACGTGAGCGAGACCTTCAGTTCCCAGCTCGCGGCAGGCACCGCTCCCGACGTGGTGCAGTCGATCTTCCCGGACGATCAGATCGCCCCCGAGGTGCTCGACCTCTCCGACGAGAGCTGGGTCGAGGACACCCCGATGGTCGACACGTACGCCATCGACGGCAAGCGGCTGGTCGCCGGTGTCGGCTCCCAGGCGCAGTCGCTCGTCTACTACAACAAGACGGCCTTCGAGAAGGCCGGCATCAAGGCCACGCCGCAGACCTGGGACGAGTTCGACGCCGCGCTCGGCAAGCTCGCCGACGCCGGCTACACCCCGCTGCAGACCGCGGGCCAGTGGCAGACCGGCCTCCAGCTCCAGCAGCTGTGGCACCCCACCCTCAACACCGAGCAGCCCGAGTGGCAGTCGACCGTCGCCGACGGGAAGCTGACCCTCGGTGACGCCTTCGAGCCGATGTTCGAGCACTACGCCACCTGGCTGGGCGACGGCTACATCAAGAAGTCCGACGTCGGCCTCGACCCGACCACCGCCGACGCCAACTTCATGGACGGCAAGGTCGGGATGTACCCGCTCGGGAGCTGGCTCGTCGCCAGCCTGGACAACGCGGGCGACCTCCCCTTCGAGGTGGGTGTCTTCTCCCCGCCGGTGGACGAGGGCATGGCCTACCCCGGCCCGCAGGGCGCCACCATGGCCAGCCCCTACATGGTCTACGCCGGTAGCGAGCGCTCCGACGCGGCCCTCCAGCTCGTCGAGTATCTGGTGACCGACGAGGCCGCGATCGAGAGCCAGCTGACCGCCGACGGCGTGTTCCGTGCCGGCGCTGCCGTGGAGCAGTCCCCGGTCGCGGCGGAGATCCAGGCGATCATCGACGACGCCCCGGAGCTCGTGGCGGTGGGTGAGGGTGCGGGTGACATCCGCCTGCCCGTTGTCGGCCTCAACGACAAGTTCACCGAGATCGTCCAGAGCCTCTACACCGGGACCAGCCCCGCGGATGCCGCGAAGGCGCTCGACGACTGGGCCGAGCAGAATGGCTGACCCTTCGGGGCCACGACGAGGGGGACGACGATGGCACTCATGAGCGCCAACACCACCGACAAGCCTCCCGCGGCAGCGGACCTGCCGCGGAGGGGCGGGACCGTGCCGGGCCGGGCGGCCGGCCGGCCCTCGGGCTCCCGCCCGCGCACCTCGGGATGGGTGGAGGCCTCGATGGTGCTGCCTGCCCTGGTGGTCTTCGTCGGCCTCCTCGTCGTCCCCGTCGGCTACGCCGTCTACTACAGCTTCACCGACTACAACGGCTTCCCGACCCAGACCCCGGAGATCGTCGGCCTCGACAACTACGTCAGGATCTTCGAGACCGCCGACGTCCGGGGCTCCATGGTGGTGACCGCCGTCGTCGCGGTCGCGGGTTCGCTGGCGGTCAACGCCGCCGCGCTGTGCTTGGCCCTGCTGCTGTGGCGTACGACCCGCTTCACCGCGTTCGCCCGGGTGGTCATGTTCTACCCCCACGTGCTCAGCCTGATCGTCGTCGGCTTCCTCTGGTCAGCGATGCTGGGCCCGCAGGGTGCGGTCAACTCGCTGCTGGAGAGCCTGGGCAGCAGCCCGCTCCCGTTCCTCAGCGACGAGACCTGGGCGCTCGCCACCCTGATCGTCGTCATCGCCTGGGCGCAGTTCGGCGTCCAGCTGCTCATCTACCTCGCCGGGCTCCAGGCCGTGCCCGCCGAGCTTCTGGAGGCCTCGCGCATGGATGGCGCCAACCGCTGGCAGACCTTCCGCCACGTCACCTGGCCGGCGCTCGCGCCCTCGGTGACGGTGGCTCTGATCACCTCGATGATCTCGCTGCTCAAGACCTACGACGTCGTCGTCTCCCTGACCGGCGGTGGGCCGGCGGGGTCCACGAAGACCTTCGCCTACCAGATCCTCGCCGTGGAGTTCCCCAAGCGCCAGGTCGGGCTCGCCTCGGCCGAGGCCGTCGTACTCATCCTCGTGGCCGCGATCCTCGCCTTCGGCGTGCTCGCGCTGCGCCGCCGTCACGACGAGGGGGCCCAGGCATGAGCGCCCTGCGAGCGATCACGGCTCGCCGGAGCCTGACCGGGGAGTGGCGTACCCCGTTCTGGTACGCCGCGGTGTCGGCCCTGTGCCTGCTGATGCTGGTGCCGATGTACCTCTTGGTCGTCAACGCGTTCAAGGACCAGCGCGACATCGTCAGCAGGCCGTTCTCGCTGTCGCCGGGCCAGCTCACGCTCGAGCACATCGTCGCAGCCTGGAACAACCCGGACTTCGACATCGCGTTCGGCTACGCCGTGACGATCGGACTGGTCGTCTGCGTCAACGTGGTCTCCATCGGCGTGTGCGCACCGGCGGCGTACGTCATCGCGCGCTCCCCACGGCCGGTGTTCGGTGCTGCGCTGCTGTTCTTCATCTCGGGCATGTTCATCCCGACCCAGGTGATCCTCGTGCCGGTGATCTTCGTGCTCCGGACCCTCGGGCTGATGTCGACGTTCCCCGGACTGGTGCTCTTCATGGCGTCGGCGACGGTGCCGTTCACGATCTTCGTCTTCACCGGGTTCATCCGCATGCTGCCCGCATCGCTCGACGAGGCCGCCGCGATCGACGGCGCCGGCCCCTACCGCACGTTGTGGACGATCATCCTGCCGCTCATGAAGCCGATCCTGGCGACCGTGTTCATCTTGAACACGTTGAGCGTGTGGAACGATTTCGCCAGCCCGCAGCTCATCCTGGGTCCGGGGTCCGGCCTCTACACGGTCACGACCGGCGTCTACGCATCGGTGGGGGAGTACTCCGCCGACTACACGCAGGTGTTCCCCACGCTGCTGCTCGCCGTGCTGCCGATCCTGGTGATCTTCGTGCTCACCCAGCGCTGGGTGATGAGCGGTCTGGCCGCAGGGGCGGTCAAGGGCTGACCTCGCCGTGCTCGCCTGTGGGTCAGTCGTCGCGGCCGCCGGCGTCGGACAGGGGCAGCCTGCGGCGGCGCCACGCCTCGAGGATGTGGCCGTTCATCGCGTCCTGAGCCCGGACCGCGTCGCCCTCGGAGATCGCGGCCAGGACGGCCTCGTGCTCGTGCAGGGTCACCGCGAACGCGTCGGGGGTGTCCACCCCGTGGTAGCGCGAGCTCTCCAGCGCCCGGTCCATGAGCGTGCGCGCGATGTTGCTGGCCAGCCTGTTGCGGGAGATGTCCATGACGGTCTCGTGGAAGGCCACGTCGGCGGCGCGGAAGACCTCCTCGTCGGCGGTGCTCTCCCGCATCCGCTGCATCGCCTGCTCCAGCTCGGCCACCTGCTCGTCGGAGCGTCGCTGGGCGGCCTCCGCCGCCATCACCGACTCGAGCTGTGCCCGGACGACGCTGAGCTCGTCGAGGATACCCAGCGTCTCGTCGTGCTTGATCAGGGCGGTGAGCACCACCCGGTCCATCGTGTTCCACGCCGTCATCGGGCGCACCTCGGTGCCGCGCCCGCGCGCGATCGTGACCAGGCCCTTCTCCTCGATGCGTTTCACGGACTCGCGGACGACGGTGCGGCTCACGCCGAACTGCTCGCTGAGCGGTCCCTCGGGCGGCAGCGCGTCGCCCGGAGCCAGGCGTCCGGAGACGATCGCGTCGACGAGCTCGTCGACGACCACCACCCCGAGCATCGGCTGCCGATCACGTGGCTGAGCAAGGACCGTGGTGGTGCGGGAGAGCGGTTGCGGCATACCGCGAAGTGTAGGACATCGTACGTCGCCCGGAGGGTGTCCTCGGTGGCCGCGGGTGAAACATCTCATCATGCAGGCATGACTTGACACATCATATGTATGACATCACGCTTGGAGCGTGGCGTATGTCACACGGAGCTCGTCTCGGAGGCCGCCCGGCCACCTTCGGTGCTGGTCCTGCCTCTCGCCGGGCGCTCCGCCCCCATAGAGAAGGGAACGGACCATGCAGCAACCAATGGCGCGCCGCCTGGGCGCGCTGGCCGCGGCGGCAGTCGTCGCGGCCACCGGCTTCGCGGTCACCACAGGAACCGCCGACGCGGCGGGAGGAAAGTGCAAGGCCGTCTGGGTCGCGCCCGACGGTGACGACAAGGCCGCGGGCTCGGAGACGGAGCCGTTCGCGACGCTGGAGCGGGCCCGCGACGAGATCCGCGACAAGAAGCTCAATGCCCAGATGGGCTGCGACGTCACGGTCAACGTCCGGGCCGGTGAGTACCAGGTCGACTCCACCCTCGAGCTCGACGACCGCGACAGTGGCAGCAACGGCCACGATGTGGTCTATCGCTCGGTGGATGGACCCGGCAAGGCGGTTCTGACCGGTGCGAAGGAGCTGACCGGATGGGAGCCGTTCCGCGACGGGATCTACAAGACCAAGGTCGAGCCGGGCCAGCGTTTCTACACGCTGTTCGAGGACGGTGCGCGCGCCGAGGTCGCCCGCTACCCCAACCGGGGGTCGGTGGACTCCCACGGGCCGTACCTCTTCTCCCGTCTCGGTGAGCCCGAGAAGGAGGCCGTGCGGCAGTGGCTGTACTGGGAGGAGGGCGACTGGGACCCGGCATGGGACGACACGGCGACCAGCAACCCGCTGGCCAACGCCCAGCTGACGGTCTGGTCCGGCGGCTCGTGGAGCTGGTTCACCGACATCGTGCCGATCGGCGGGGCCGACTACCGCAAGGGCTTCACCACGCTGAAGTACTGGACGCGCTACGCCCTCGTCAACAGCGGTGGCGGCTCGCGCTACTTCATCCAGAACGCCCTGCCGTTCCTCGACCAGGCCGGCGAGTACTACTTCGACTACGCGAACAACGAGGTCTACTACAAGCCGAAGGGCGACATCAGCAAGGTGCGGATCATGGCGCCCACGGTGAAGAAGCTGATCGACGTGAAGGGCGCGACTCCGGAGCGACGGGCGCACGACATCACCTTCGACGGGATCGGGATCCAGCACAGCGACTTCGTCGACTGGTACCGCTCGGGGTGGATCTCGGCAGGCGACTCGGGCGAGCCGCACAAGTATCCCGAGTACGACCGCCAGATCGAGATGCCGCGCAACCGGTTCGGTGCGATCACCCTCGAGAACACCAAGGACGTCACGCTGACCAACCTGCACGTCTCCGACACCGGGTTCATGGGTGTCTACGCGCTCTTCGCCAACGAGGGCCTGAAGGTGACCAACAGCTGGTTCGAGAACATCGGCGCGGACGCGATCAAGGTCGAGGGTGGCTGGCCCGGTGAGGGCGACCTGAGCCACGGGCACACGATCTCCAACGTGTTCATCGACCACATCGGTGAGCTGGTTCCCGGCGACGCGTCCGGGATCGAGCTGATGGACACCGGCGACAACCTGGTCGAGAACGTCTTCGTCAACCACTCCGCGCGGTACGGCATCAGCCTGGAGTCGCGCCCGGAGGTGATCGACGGCGAGCAGTACACCGACAACAACACCTTCCGCTACATCGAGATCCAGAACGCGGGCCTGGACTCCGGCGACATGGGCGCGTTCTACACCTACGGCGTGGCCAACCAGGATCCCCACCCGGTCAAGAACACGGTGGAGCAGATGGTGATCGGCGACGTGCTGACCGACCCGGTCGGGGAGATGCCCGACTCCGGCACCCGCGGCATCCACATGGACGCCGGTGGCTGCGGCTTCTCCTTCACCAACATCGAGGTCGGTGCCACCACGGACCAGTCCTACCAGTCCTACCAGTGCAACGAGGTCACCAACGGCAACTGGAACGACGGGTTCGACGCCTCGAAGATGGAGTACGACAAGATCGGCATCACCTCGGAGTTCCCCTACGACGTGAGCGCCCAGATCGAGGCGGCCCGCTCCTGAGGACCGCACCGTGACATCGCGGGCCCGGCGCGTCGCGCCGGGCCCGCGTTCAGTACGTCTCGCCCAGCGGTGCTTCCCCGGCGCGGCGGGCCTGCGCGGGGGAGACGTGCGTGACCGCGAGCAGCTCCTCGCGACCGCCGGCCCCCTTGTCGATCGTGAGGACGAGCCCGACACCTCGTGCGTAGTACTTGTGCTCCAGCACATCGGGCTCGAGCGGGGTG
Organism: Nocardioides sp. NPDC051685; assembly: GCF_044453405.1. Lineage (NCBI taxonomy): Bacteria > Bacillati > Actinomycetota > Actinomycetes > Propionibacteriales > Nocardioidaceae > Nocardioides > Nocardioides sp. NPDC051685. The sequence continues at coordinate 202,887 of NZ_JBITCR010000006.1, forward strand.
GTGTCGGCGGTCTTGACCAGGTCGTCGTACTCGCCGGCGGGGACGCGGGCGTGCCGGCCGAGCGCGAGGACCTCGCCGTTGTCCTCGGCCTCGCCCTGGGAGTACTCCTGCCGGTAGGTCATCCCGACCTCGGGCGAGGCGGGCATGATCACTCCCGCCTGCGCGTCGTCCACGCCGGCCTCGAAGGATCCGTCGCGGGTGGCGATCTCGCCGTCCTCGAACTCCGCGGTGTCCTCGCCGAGGTACCAGACCGTGCCGTCCTCGTCCTGGGCGTACCAGTCGAAGGTGTCCTCGGCGATCTCGCCGTCGAGGGTGACGGTGTCGCGTACGACCCGGGCGGTGACGCCGTTGGCGATCTCGCGGGTCACCGAGGTGGCGGTGACGACGACATCGGCGACCTCACCGTCCTCGGTGGTCTCGCGGTAGGTCCAGCGGGTTCCCGGCTCGAGCGGGAACCAGGGGTTCGTGATGTCGGTGGTGAACTCGGCCGGCTCGAGCTCGACCTGGTCGTCGGACTGCGGGAGCGCATCGCTCCGGGCACCACACCCGGTGGCCACCAGGAGGCATCCGACGAGGGCGAGGGACAGGCGAGGCATCGTACGTCCCGGGTCAGTCGTCGGAGCCGGAGTCGTCATCGCCGTCGGTGCCGACGACCTGGAAGCTCTCGTCGAGCTGGACGTCGACCTGGTGGCCGTTGTCGAGGGTGACCTCGACCTCGTACTTGCTCTCCTCGTCGTCGACCTCGGTGCCGGTGACGGTGCCGCCGCCGGTCTCCTCCAGGGCGGCCTGCTCGGCCCGGTCGCGTTCGGAGGTCGGGATGGGTTGTTCGTGCGTGTCGTCGTCGCCGGACAGGGCGCGGGCCGCGCCGACGGTCCCGGCGGTGACCACTGCCGAGGCCGCGAGGACCACGGCGATGCGCTTGCGGGTGGGGTTCGTGTTCATGCCATCGACGCTACGGCGGCCGGATGAGGAGCGGATGAGTCTCTCATCCGACGCTCATCCGCGGACCTAGCATGAGCATGTGCGGGTGCTGCTGGTCGAGGACGAGGAGAAGCTCGCCGCGCTGGTCGCCCGTGGGCTCACCGAGCGCGGCGGTGTGGTCGACTCCGTCGGAACCGGTACGCAGGCGCTCGCCTCGGCACGCGGCGGCGAGTACGACGTCATGCTGTTGGACGTCATGCTGCCCGACATCGACGGGTTCGAGGTCTGCCGCCGGCTGCGTACGGCGCGGGTGTGGACGCCGATCCTGATGCTGACCGCGCGCACCGCGGTGGCGGACCGGATCGCCGGCCTGGACAGCGGTGCCGACGACTACCTGGCCAAGCCGTTCGCGTTCCAGGAGCTGCTGGCCCGGATGCGTGCTCTCGCCCGGCGTGGCCCGGTGCCGCGACCGGTGCTGCTGGAGGTCGGCGGGCTGCGCATGGACCCGGCCGAGCGGCGGGTCTGGCGCGGGGAGACCGAGCTGTCGCTCTCGACCCGGGAGCTCACCCTCCTGGAGGCCCTCATGCGCCGGCGCGACCAGGTCCTCACCCGTGAGCAGCTGCTCGCGCTGGCCTGGGGCGACCACCACGACGTCACCTCCAACGTCGTCGACGTCTACGTGCGCTACCTGCGCGCGAAGATCGACCGGCCCTTCGGCGTGAGCACCCTGCAGACCGTACGCGGCGTGGGCTACCGACTCGTCGCGGAGCCGTCGTGAGGGGCTGGCCCCCGGCGCGGTGGCCGCTGCGGATCCGGGTCGCGCTCGCCTTCCTGGCCGCGACCGGCTTCGCGATCACCGGCCTCGGCGTCCTGGTCCAGGTGCGGGTGAGCGACGCGTTGGAGGACCGGCTGCGCGACTCGGTCGCCGCGGAGGCCGACCGGCTCGAGGCGGAGCCGGACAGCGACCGGTCTGCGGCCGTCGCCGGCCTCGGCGGAGAGGTGCATGCCCAGGTGATCGGTCCGCGGGGTGACGTACGGGCTTCGTCGCGGCTCGTCGCGGATCCGCTCCTGGATGCTGCCTCGCTGCGGTCCGCCGGCCGGTCGGGCTGGCGGGAGCGGACGGCGACGGTCCTCGACGACGATGCGGCAGCGGCGGGACGACGCGACCCGGAGCGGGAGCGTCTCGTCCTGCTGGTCAGGCGGGTCGGGGAGGACTACCTGGTCGTCGGTACGTCGCGGCAGGATGCCGACGAGGCCCTCACCACCCTGCGCAACCAGCTGCTGATCGCCGGACCGCTCGCCCTGGCCGTGGCGGGCGGACTCGGCTATCTGGTCGCCGGTGCGGGACTGCGGCCGATCGAGCGGATGCGCGCCCGTGCGGCGACGATCTCGGCGCGCAGCGCCGGCGAGCGGCTCCCGGTCCCGGCGGCCGACGACGAGCTGCGCCGGCTCGCGCTCACCCTCAACGCCATGATCGAGCGGCTCGACGACGGCCTGCAGCGCGAGCGCCGGTTCGTGGCCGATGCCAGCCACGACCTGCGTACGCCGCTCGCGCTGATCCTCACCGAGATCGAGCTCGCGCTGGCTCGGCCGAGGACGCCCGAGGAGCTGAGGCTGGCGCTGTCGTCCGTCGACGACGAGGTGCGCCGCCTGATCGCGCTGGCCGAGGAGCTTCTCGAGCGCGCCGGCTCCGGGGACCTTGCCCTGCCGATCGAGTCGCGTCCGGTCGACCTGGTGGACCTGGCCGCCCGGGTCGTGGAGCGGTTCCGGGTGGCCGCCGGAAGCCGGTGCATCGAGCTGGCGGCGCCGCGACCTGTCGAGGTCCTCGGCGACGCCACCCGCCTCGACCGGGCGCTGTCGAACCTCGTCGACAACGCGATCCGGCACGGCGCCGGCGACATCGAGGTCGCGGTCGTTGGTGGACCGGACGGCTCTGTCGTCACGGTCACCGACGAGGGCGACAGCCTCCCGCAGGACTTCTGGCCGCGGTCCGCAGACCCCGGTCTCGGCCTGACGATTGTGCGTGAGATCGCACGGGCCCACGGAGGCTCGGTCGACGTCGAGCGCTTCGACGGCCGCACCTGCGTACGCCTGGTGGTTGCCTCGCCCGTGAGTTGATAAGGTTTCCTTATGACCGTGTTGGCCGCATACCGCCAAGCGCGACATGATGAAGAGGTCGCGCGGCTTCGGCGTGGACTTGCTCTCCGGGCGATGGTGGCGTCCGGGATGAGTCAACGCGACATCGCTGCTGAGCTCGGGGTGAGCCAGCCGGCGGTCAGTCAGCAGTTGAAGGTGGCGCACGATCTTGCGGGGCTTCACCCCGCATTCCTGATCGAGGCCGCTGGACCGGTCCTCAGGAGCGTTGCGGAGGACGCGGGCTACCGCAGACTCGCGGTGTTCGGGTCGGTCGCTCGCGGTGAGGCGCGGTTCGATTCCGACATCGACCTCATTGTCGAGTCTCCAGAGGGAACGTCGTCGTTCGGGTTTCTTCGGTTCAAGAAGGTGATCGAGCAGGTGCTCGGTCGGGAGATCGACCTGGTCGACTACGCCGGCCTGAAGCCGCGCCTGGACGATGACGTCCGAAACGATGCGGTGCTGCTCTGATGGATCTCAAGGGAGCCAAAGAGGTACTGCATATCCAGGCATGGCTCGTTCGGATTGACGAGATCAACCGGGAGCTCACCTGGTTGACACTCGCTCGCGACCTGCCAGCGTGGGAGATGTCGCTCCAACATCTCTTTGGGGAGGCTGAGACGACTGTCGGCGACGTCGACTGATCGGCGCTGTGCGTAGACCGCTGGCGCATCGTCGCGCTCCTGGAGCGAGACGGCGCGGCCCGAGAGGTCTAGCCTGTGAAGATGAAGCCACCGCGTGAGTACGCCGAGGAGTCCGAGCGACACCCGCAGCTGCCGCCGGGGTCGGAGGAGCGCGTCGCCGGCTACGGCGTGATGGGCCAGACCTTCGAGTCGGGACACGTGCTCGGACTGCGTCGGTGGACCGCGTCGTCCGTGGGGGAGCAGTTCACCTCCATCTGGCACCGCGACCCGGACGGGGCCTGGCGCTTCTACGAGTCGGCGCAGCCGCAGTTCGCGTGTTCGCGATGGTTCGGCCATGGCGTCCAGGAGTCTGTCGTCGTCCCGATCGACGTGACCTGGGACGGTCCCCGACAGCTGCACGTGAGAGCCGAGGGCCACGTGGACTGGCAGCTCACCCTGGCGGCATCGCCGATGACGCGAGTGATGAACGCGATGGGCGGCGCGATGCCGTTGGCGGCCTGGCGCTCGACCGCCATGCTCAAGGCGATGGGCGCGATGGCGTCGGCCACCCTCGGAGTGGGCAAGGTCTCGATGACGGGGCTCACCGCGAACGGTCTCCCGTTCGACGCCAACCCACTCCGGATCTGGCGGGTCGTCGACTCGGTGGCGACGATCAACGGCACGGATGCGGGCCGGCCGGCGCCACTGCCGCAGCAGGCGCGCCTCGGTGACTTCTGGATCCCTCAGCGCGGCATCTTCGCCATGGGCCGCGTGTTCGTCGACACTCCCGGCTGACCCTCGAGCTGCGGTCACGGGGACGTGGACGGTCCTCTACGTTGGTGCGACGCGTCGCCTGACGTAGACCTGCCCGAAGGGATAGCCATGAAAACGAACGAACCAGGTGTGGACCTGAGCATCGACGGTGCGGTCGCCACCGTGCTGCTGGACCGTCCTGACGTACGCAACGCCCAGCATCCGGCGATGTGGGCGGCGATCGCGGGGTTCCTCGAGTCGCTTCCGGACGAGGTCCGGGTCGTGGTGGTGCGTGGGGCCGGTGGGACGTTCTCGGCGGGGCTGGACCTGTCGCTGGTCGACCCGGGGCAGACCGACGTCGACGGCAGCCTGGTTGCGACGCTGGCGCGCAGTGACCAGGAGGTCATCGACCTGATCGGGGAGTACCAGCGCCCGTTCGTGGCGCTGGCCGACCCGAGGTTCATCTCGATCGCCGTCATCGACGGGTACGCCATCGGGGCCGGATTCCAGATGGCGCTGGCCTGTGACCTGCGGATCATGGCCGCGGACGCCTGGGTCTGCATGAAGGAGCCCGCGCTGGGGCTGGTTCCCGACCTGGCCGGCACGAAGCCGTTGGTCGAAGCCGTGGGCTACTCGCGCGCGCTGGAGATCTGTGCCACCGCGCGCCAGGTGGGCGCCGCCGAGGCCGAGCGGATCGGGCTCGCGCAGAGCGTGGTGCCCGCGGCCGAGCTGGACGCCACGCTCACCGGCCTGGTCGCCTCGCTCCTCGCCCACGATGCGACCGCGGTGAGGCGTACGCACGAGCTCTTGGCGGCTGCGTCGAGCCGGAGCCTCGATGAGCAGCGTCTCGCCGAGCGCACCGCCCAGGTGGGCCGGCTCCGCGCCGTGCTCGGGTGCTGAGGCAGCGCGTCGTCAGTCGGATTCGAAGACGGGAGTCCCGTCGGTGGGGATGACGATCGCGCTGGCCGGGGTCAGATCGACCCGGTAGGTGCCGCCGGCCCTGACGGTGGCGAGCACGGCCTCGGCCTCCGCGCGGCTGCCGAACCGCTGCGTACGCAGGATCTCGGTCACCTCGGGACGGATGGACTCGACGGGGCCGACGCCGGGGAGGAAGCCACCGTAGGAGTCGAGGACGTCGAGCTCGAACTGGACGTACCAGCCGTCGGGGTCGTGCACGAAGCTGTCGATCTTGATGTTGATGCCGTCGGCCAGGAGCGGGATCAGCGGGTTGCGGTTGAGGGCGCGGTCGTAGCCGTGCTGGACCCGGCCGCCGTCGACCAGCCGGACGCGTACGTCCCGGGCGCCGTTCTCGCGGCCGGGTTTGAACGGACCGTAGGTCTCGATGCTCTGATAGCCGGGCTGGGTGTCGGCGATCGCGTTGGTGGCGGTGGCATACCTCCTCTCCAGGTAGTTCACCCACTCTCCGGGGACCATCGCATCCAGCATCGTCAGCTGGCGGTCGCTGTTGGCGGGGTCGTTGTTGTAGGCCTTGAGCGCCTGGTAGATCTCGACCAGCGGGAACTGGTTGGCGTGCTGGCCGGTGACGTAGTCCGGCGCGACGCGCTGCTGGAGCCAGGCGAGGTTGTAGGGGAAGCCGAGCCGCTGCCAGCCGTTCGTCGGGGTCACGGTCTTGGAGCTCCAGCCGTAGCCGCCCATGTAGCCGAAGGTCAGCCGCTTGCCGTCGCGAGGGTTCTTCACCTCGAACACGAACGAGGCCGACCCGGGGGTGTGGCCAGGAGACCACAGCGGCATGAGGCGTACGTTGCCGAAGTCCATCCACTCCTCGTAGACGAGGAAGTCGCTGCGCTCCCGGATCAGGGTCTCGGTGGCGGGCAACGCCGGCGGGAGGTTCCAGGTGTTGCCCACAGCGTCCTGGCCCAGGCCGACGATGTCCTCGCGCGGGGAGTGCAGCCGCACCGCGCCACCGGCGTTCTCGATCATGGTGACCAGCTCGACCGTGGTGCCGTAGTGGTCGACGTGGCCGTGAGCCATGATGATGTCGTCGATGTCGCGCGGGTCGAAGCCCATCGCCTCGATGTTCTTCCAGTACTGGTAGCCGCTGTTGGGCCAGCCGGTGTCCAGGAGCACGAGCCGGCCGTCGCGCGGGTCCCGGGTGCCCATGTCGGTGTTGAACAGGTAGCAGGACACCTCGTTGTCGCCGACGAAGTAGAACGTGTCGGGCACGATCTCGAAGGGCTCGGTGCTACGGGTGTAGGGCGCCGCGGCGACGCCGGTGGCGACGATGTCCACGTAGCGCTGCCCTGAGACCGGGTCGACGCCCTTGTCGGTGAGCAGGTCACTCTGCGTGGGTACGTCCCATACGGGCTTGCCGTCGGAGACGTCCTGCGGCGTGAAGTAGAAGATCTGACGCACCCGGGCGTCGTCGGCGTCGCGGAAGTCGCGGTCGAAGACGACGAACGCGGCCTGCCGCTCGGTCGTGCTGTAGGCGTAGTCCTTAGTCACCGGGACCGCGGCGAACGTCGACGGCGTTGAGGCTGCCCAGCTCGTCGTGTCCACGCGATAGACCTCGACGTCGCCCGCGACCCGGTAGGTCTCCTCATAACGCTTGCTCGGCCGGGGAAGCGGGCGGCCGCCGATGTCCTCGGTGAGCACCCGCCCGTCGCCGATCGTGATCGTCCGGCCGCGCTTGGCGTAGACCCAGCCGGCGGCGACCATCGCACCGGCGCGACCCTCGCGTGGGGCGAGCTCGGGCCCGTATCTCTGGGTCGCGAACACGGGCCTGGCCGACTTGGTCAGCACGGTGTGGAACGGCTGGGTCTGGTCGTCGTCGACGACGACCTCGCCACGCCTGACCACGAAGTCGACGAGGGTGCCCACTGCGATGCCGGCCGCGATCTGCTCGGCCGCGCTGGGACGTACGCGCTGGGTCACCGCAAGCCGGTGGCCGCCCTCGGCCAGCACCGGGACCTCGACGACCGCCTGGGTGCCCTGGTCGACGACCTTGGGCTCGCCGATGACGAATCCGGTCGCCACCCCGTTGCGCTCGAGCCTCCGCTCGGGGAGGGCGTGCGCCGGCTGCTGGACCCCGGCTCCGCTTACCGCCAGAGTGCCGCCGCCGGCCACGCTGGCGCCGACCTTGAAGAGCGAGCGCCGATCGAACTCCATACCCATGCGATTGCCTCTCCGCGATGGCCCTCCCTGGAGAGGAGGTCCCCGGATCGGCAGCCTAGGAACGGTGCGGAACACGCGTCCAAGCCCGTTTCGGACTGACGTGATGCGCCTTCGGTATGACGGTGGTCACACCGATGTCTCACGCTCTTGCGGTCAGTCCTGTGCGGTGTTGAGCGGGCGATGCGCCGGGACCGGAATGATCTTCCCGGGGTTCAGGGGCGGCGGGTGAACCGGATGGTGCCATCCGGCAGCCGTTCATGGACGTAGGCGGGGTTGTGGGCCAGCCGGTGGTGATGGAGACAGAGCAGTGCGCCGTCTTTGAGGTTGGTCTTGCCGCCGGCGGCCCAGGGGTCGAGGTGGTGGGCGTCGCACCACTCCGGGGGCACGTCACAGCCTTCGGCTTGGCAGCACTTCTGCTGGAGCCGGAGTGCTTTGCGTTGGATGGGTTGGAAGAGCCTGCTGGCCCGGCCGGCGTCGAGGACCTCACTGTCACCACCCAGGACCCAGGGGATGATGGTGGCGTTGCACGCCATCCGGCGGGCCTCAGCGGCGCTGATCGTGGTGCCGTTGGTCTCGTCATAACCGAGGGTCGCGATGCCGAGGTCCTTGCGGAGCTCCTCGAGGGAGATGACCACGTTGATCGTGGTGGCGTCGCCACCGTGGCGGGGCAGCCTGGCGGGGTCGAGGGTCTCCAACAACCGTGAGAACCCCTGCCCCATCAGCCGTTCCCAGGGCGGCAACGACGCGCCCTTGTCGAGGAGTTGCTGTTTGCGGGGCTGGGCGTAGGCCTCGACCGCCTTCTTGAACCTCATCCCGACCGAGAGCGGCAACACACCTTCGAATCCGAGGGTGCCGTCGTGGTTGTCCCAGACTCGGAGTGCGGTCTTCTGCTGAGCCCGTTCCTCTTCAGCCAGGAGTGCTTTGGCTTCGGCGTCCTCGAACCGGACCGGGTCGATCTCGGCCAGGATCCGCTTCCCCACGATCCGCAGCTCGTTCGCGGTCAGCCGGGTGGCGTACTCGACCAGCAGCTTCTCGGCCAGGACCAGGTCCTCACGGCTGGCGACCGGGTCGGCATCGATCTTGTCCAGTGCCTGGGTGATCACCCGGGCCTTGTCCAGGGACACGACACCCTCGGCCAGGCCGGCCGCGACGCGCTCGTACTTGGCGACCCCTGAGGCGAGCTTGATCTGCGAACGCGCCGTACCTTTGTCGATCAAGAGCTCAGCACGCATCCACCCCGAGGCGTCCTTGTCGCCGGTCTCCTCGGCGATGTCGCCGGCAGCAGCGAGGACGCGGAGCTTCAACGCGGCCTGCTGGGCCTGGAGCCTCTCCAGCCGCACGAGCAGGTCCTTCTTCTGCCCGATGCGCCAATAAGACGGGTCGGTGGCGAGCAGGTCGTGGAGGGCGGACTCGATGGCAGCCAGGGCAGCGTCGATCGCATCCCCGGGGTTGGTGCCCCAGTGGTCGATCGAGCGGCCGAGACTCATCGCCGTTCCTCTCTCAGATGCGTGCTGTGATGGTTCTGATTCTACGCTTCGGCCGCCGGTCTGACCATCTATTTTTCCTGGTCAAACCCCCTTTTCGCATTGAGTGAACGGTGTCGTCCCTGTGGATGGTAAGTGGCCCGAAGGGCCACGCCTTCCACCCCACCAACACCACCCGTTCCACGCAAGACTCTCCCGCGGCCACACCCGGGCCGCCGCCCCGATAGCCAGCCAAGTTCTTCTCGATCTGGTCCGGAGTCCAGGACCGCGAAGCGGCCGGCGAAGCCGGCGGGCCGAAGGCCCGTCCTTGACGCCGGTCCAGATCGAGAGACCCTCGAGATCGGGTCGGCGGCCCACACCGACCCCGAAGAAACAGCCCCCACACAGACGGGGCTCGACAAGCTCGACCACCGGAGCATCAGCGGTCCATGGCACACAACGTCGCTGCAGCAGCGGCTGGCGAAGCCGGCGGCCGCAGGCCGTCCTTGACTCCGGGGTCCGGCGAGAAGACCCTCGAGATCGGGTCGGCGGCCCACGCCAACCACAAGACACCGTTCAGGCCGCGAACGACGTCGGCCCGAAGCGCCCGACGACGATGAAGATCGCCAGCGCGAGGTAGACGACGTTGACCATGACCAGCTTCGCCTGGCCGAGGCGGCCGTGGGTGATCATCGCGCCGACCATCAGGGCGATCCAGCAGGCTGCGGTGACGGGCACCATGACCGGCACGATGTCGAGCACGGCGGGCAGGACGAGGCCGACCGCCGCCAGGATCTCGAGTACGCCGAGGGTCCTGACGAAGGTCGGGCTGGTGCCGCGGATCCAGGCGGCGCCGTCGTGCTGGGACAGCTTGTCCAGGGGCATGAACGTCTTGGTGATGCCGCCGGCGAGGGCGACGAGAGCCAGCAGTCCGGCAGTGATCCAAAGGGCGACGTGCATCGTTTCTCTCCTTCGTCTGTGGGTTCACCACTGGAGACGAGACGACCTGATGCCGTGTGACACGTCGGCGCGTGAGTCGGGGCGGTCGCAACCCGACGGGCGCTCAGCGTTGCTGCCGAGCGATCGCGTCCGCCAGCGCCTTCGCGCCGGCGACGATGTCGTGGCCCAGGCGGACGGCTGACTCGGGTGCGTGGTCCTGCTGTGCTCCGCCGACGGCGACGACGAGACCGGGGCGGCGGTCGCAGATGGCGGTGACGACCGCTGCGGTGGCTGGGATGTCGGCGGTGGTGGGGATCGCGAGCACCACGGCGGCGAGAGCGGGTTCGTCGATGACGCCGAGCCAGTCCTCGACGGGAAGGTCGGCGCCCAGGTAGTCGGTGTCCATGCCGTGTCGCCGGGCGGTGACGGCGAAGGCGAGGAGACCGATCTCGTGCCGGGTGAGGGGTGCTGTTCCGAGAGCGATGCGGGGCCCGCGACCGTAGGCGGCGGCCGCCTCGTAGGCGACGGCCAGGCGGCGCATCACCGCGTTCGAGGCCAGGTGTTCGCCGGCGACGCTGACCCGGCCGTCGGCCCAGGCGTCGCCGAGCTTCTCCAAGGCGGGAAAGACGTGGTCGGTCATCACCGCCTCGAAGCTGCTGAGAGCGAACACCTGGTCCAGGGTCACGGCCAGGTCGGTGGTGTCGAGCGCCGCCGCGGCGCTGGTCATCCGCTCCGCGAGATCGGAGGAGGGGTGCGTCGGGGCTCCGGAGCCCGTGGCCTCCACGGCCGTGCCCGGAGCGGGCTGTGCGCGGTCGAGCCGGACCGCCTCCGCCGCGGCGAGGGCGGCCGACCAGCCCTGGTCCACCAGGTCCTTCATCGAGCGGAGCACGGCGACGTCGTGGTCGCCGTACAGGCGGTAGCCGCTCTCGGACCGGTGCGGAGCGATGACCCCGTAGCGGCGCTCCCACGCGCGGAGCGTCGCCGTGGTGATGCCGACCTGCTGCGCCGCGTGCTTGATGGTGTACATCTGGTCGGCTTACCGGTCCAGCCGGTCCAGGGTGGCGCGCAGCTGCGCAGAAGCGGCGTCACCCAGGCGGGTGAACGCGGGAGCCAGCAGGGGAGCCACCATCCGGGCGATTCCTTTCATCTCGAACTCGGCCAGGTAGCGCACAGAGGTGCCGCCCGAGGCCGTCGACGCGAAGGTCATCGTGTCATGGGCGACGACCGTCTTGTTCTCGCCACGTAGCACGAGGCGGGTACCGGGCTCGTAGGTCTCCACCACATAGGTCAGGTCGGTGGTGCGCCCGAGGAAGCGGGAGGTGTTCGCGTACGTCGTCCCGACCCCGCCGTCGCCCGAGATGTGCTCCGTGCGCACGGTGCCCGGGTCCCACTGCTCGGTGGTGGTGAAGTCGGCCAGGAAGTCGAAGACCTCGGGCCTCGGTGCGGAGGTCTCCACAGTTCGATCGATTCGCATCATCGTTCCCCTATCCAAACCTTTGACAGACCTTGAACAAGGATTGTACATTCGATCTCGGACGCAAGCCAGACCACGACCGGCGCGCGCCGCTGTCATGCCCGTTGCGGAAGAGGGAGTCCCCCGTGAGCCGAGCGACCCACACCCGGCCCACCGTCGCCGTAATCGGCGGCGGGGTCTCCGGGCTGACCGCGGCCCACCTCCTCGGCCGCACCCACGACGTCACGCTCTTCGAAGCCGAGCGGCGGCTCGGTGGTCACGCCCACACGCACGACGTCTCCAGCGCGTCGGGAGCCGCTCTCCGCGTGGACAGCGGCTTCATCGTGATGAACGAGCGCACCTATCCGAACCTGCTCCGCCTGTTCGGCGAGCTCGGTGTCGAGACCAGGCCGACCGAGATGAGCATGAGCATCGTCTGCGACGACTGTGGCCTGTCGTACGCCGGTGGTCGAGGCCTGGGCGGCATCCTGGCCGACCCGCGTCGCATCGCCGACCCGCGTTTCGTGCGCATGCTGGCGCAGGTGCCCCGCTTCCACCGCCGGGCGCGTCGCCTGCTCGCCTCCGACCACGACCTGACGTGGGGGCAGTTCCTCGCCGAGGGTGGCTTCAGCGACTACTTCGTGCAGCACTTCGCGGTGCCGCTGGTCTCGTGCGTCTGGTCGTGCGGCGACGAGGACGCCGCCGCCTACCCGGCGAGGCATCTCTTCGCCTTCCTCGACCACCACGGGATGCTCCAGGTCACCGGATCGCCCACGTGGCGCACGGTCGTGGGCGGCTCCCGCACCTACGTCGACAGGATCGCGGAGCAGCTCGGCGAGATCCGGGTCGGCGAGCCGGTCACCGCCGTGGAGCGGTACGCCGATGGTGTCGAGGTACGCATCGGGGCCGGGTCCCGGCACTTCGACCGCGTGGTCGTGGCGACCCACGCGGACCAGGCGCTGAGGCTGCTGGTCGACGCCACCCCGGAGGAGAAGGCGGACCTGGCCGCCATCCGATACTCGCGCAACGAGACCTGGTTGCACCGCGACGCCACCCTGCTGCCGGACCTGCCTCGTGCCCGCGCGTCGTGGAACTATCGCCTCGCCTCGTGCGACGGTGGCGCCGACAAGGTGGTCGTCAGCTACTGGATGAACCGGCTCCAGGGCCTCGAGGACCGTGACGAGCACGTGGTGACGCTCAACGCGACCGAGCATGTCGATCCGGCCACGGTCACCGCGCGGATGAGCTACGAGCACCCGGTCTTCACCACCGAGGCGGTCGCGGCGGCCGCGCGGCTGCGTACGGCCGGTGGACCGCGGCTGGCCTTCGCCGGTGCCCATCTCGGCTGGGGCTTTCACGAGGACGGCTGCCGCTCCGGCGTGGAGGCAGCCGAGTCGTTCGGGGTGACGTGGTGATCCCGTCACCGGTCTTTCCCGAGGTGCCGGCGCTGGTCGTCGGTCACGTCAGCCACACCCGAGAGGTGCCGTTGCGGCACGCATTCCGCCACCGCAGCTACCACTGGCTCATCGACGTCGACGATCCGCCTCGGCTCCCGCTGTGGCTGCGTCCGCTGGCCGGGTTCCGGGTCGAGGACCATCTCGACGGGGGCGCGTCGGGTCGTGGCGTACGTGGCGATCTCGGTGTGTTCCTGGCCGGTCGCGGCGTCGACCTCGCGCCGACCGACCGGGTGCTGATGCTGGCGAACGCCCGCGTCCTGGGTCATGTCTTCGACCCCCTCACGGTCTTCTGGGTGCAGTCGGACGACGGTGTGCTGCGCGCGGTCGTCTTCGAGGTGCACAACACCTACGGCGAACGCCACGCCTATCTGCTCGACATCGATCGAAACGGGCACGCCCGCACCGACAAGGCCTTCTACGTCTCGCCGTTCAACGACATGGCCGGGACCTATGACATCCGGCTGCGGGTCGATCCAGGACAGCTCTCCGTGACCGTCGGCCTCGACCGCGACGGTGTTCGTGTGCTGACGGCGACCACCCGTGGGACACCGGAGCCCGCGACACGGCGTGCGCTGCTGCGGGTGAGTCTCTCCCATCTGCTGATGCCTCATCGGGTCAGCGCCCTCATCCGGTTCCACGGGATCCGGCTGTGGCTGCGCAGGTTGCCCGTCTTCCCTCGTCCGGCCCCTCCGAAGGAGACCACATCATGACCGCAGAGCCTGTGACGCTCGACCTGCCGGCGCACAGGGCGCCGGCCGCCACCAAGAGCCTGCGAGCTGGCATCGCCAAGCAGATCCTGCGCCTGGCCACCCGGCAGGTCCCGGTCGACGTAGTGCTCCCTGACGGCAGCCTGCTCAACCGTCGTGCCGGCTCGCCCACCGCGGGAAGGCCGGGCATCGTCCTGCACCGCCCGGAGTCGCTCTTCCGCCGGCTCGTGGAGAACCCGAAGATCGGCCTCGGCGAGGCCTACACGGCGGGCGACTGGCACGCCGCTGAGGGCACCGATCTCGCCGATGCGCTGACGCCCTACGCCGTACGCCTCTCCAGGCTGCTCCCGGGCTGGATGCTGCGGCTGCGCCGTCTGGTCGACCAGCCGATTCCCGCCGACCAGCACGGCGCGGTGGAGCACACCCAGGAGAACATCTCCGCCCACTACGACCTGGGCAACGACATGTTCGCCGCGTTCCTCGACCCCAGCCTGAGCTACAGCTCGGCCCTGTTCGACCACGCGCGTCCGGTCGCCGGGCAGGATCTGGAGGAGGCCCAGCTGCGCAAGGTCGACGCTGCCCTGGACATGGCGGGCGTCGGTGCCGGTGACGAGCTGCTCGAGATCGGCACCGGCTGGGGGACGCTCGCGATCGAGGCGGCCCGTCGCGGCGCGAGAGTCACCACGGTGACGTTGTCGGTCGAGCAGGCGGCCCTCGCCAGGGAGCGGATCGAGCACGCGGGATACGGCGACAGGGTCGAGGTGCTGGTCCAGGACTACCGACACGTCGTCGGCACGTACGACGCGGTGGCCAGCATCGAGATGATCGAGGCGGTCGGGGAGCGCTACTGGCCCGACTACTTCGCCGCCCTGTCGCGGCTGGTCCGCCCCGGCGGCGCCATCGCCCTGCAGGCGATCCTCATGCCGCACCAGCGCTACCTGGCGACCCGCAGCTCCTACGGCTGGATCCAGAAGCACATCTTCCCGGGCGGTCTCATCCCGTCCGAGACCGTCATCTCCGAACAGGCCACCGGCGTCGGTCTGAGGGTGACCCGCACCGACAGGTTCGGCGCCGACTACGCCGAGACGCTGCGCCGCTGGCGCGCCGCCTTCCTGGCTTCGTGGCCGCAGATACGGTCGGAGGAGTTCGACGAGGAGTTCCGGCGCACCTGGGAGTTCTACCTCGCCTACTGCGAGGCGGGCTTCCGGGCCGGGGCTCTCGACGTCGCCCAGATCCGCCTGGAAGCCGACGAACGGGACCGTCCATGACCACCTCACTGATGTGGTTCCGACGAGACCTTCGGCTGGGGGACCATCCCGCCCTGCAGGCCGCGGCCGCCGACGGGCAGGTGGTTCCGCTGTTCGTGCTCGACCCACGCCTGGCCGGCTCCCGGCGGAGGTGGGAGCGGCTGCTGGCCTCGCTCGCCGCGCTGCGCGAGGAGACGGACGGTGCGCTGGTCATCCGTCAGGGCGACCCGGCCGAGGTGGTGGCCCAGGTCGCCGCCGAGGCCGGAGCGAGCCGGGTGCACGTCTCGACCGAGACGACCCCCTACGGCCGGCGACGCGACGCGGCCGCGGAACGGCGCCTGGCGGCCGCGGGCGTCGGGCTGGTCGGCACGGGCAGCCCCTACGCGGTCACCCCGGGCAGGGTCCGGAACGCATCCGGAGCGCCCTATCGCGTCTTCACCCCCTTCCTGCGGGCCTGGCGCGAGCACGGGTGGCGGGCGGCCGCCGGCGATCCACGGGTCGAGTGGATGACGAAGGTCGAGTCGGACCCGCTGCCGGCCCACTCCGACCAGGAGGCCGGTGAGGGCGCTGCGCTCCACCGCTGGGAGAACTTCTGCGCCGAGGACCTGGCCGGGTATGCCACGGCCCGGGACCGACCCGACCTCGACCGGACCAGCCGCCTCTCGGCAGCGTTGAAGTACGGCGAGATCCACCCGCGTACGCTCCTCGCCGATCTGGACGCGCACGGCACCGGCGCCTCAGGTGAGGATGTCGAGCGCTTCGTCGCGGAGCTGGCCTGGCGCGAGTTCTACGCCGACGTCCTCTGGCACGATCCCGGGTCTGCCTGGCGGGACCTGCGAGGAGGCCTCGACGGGATGCGCTACGAGGAGGACCCCGAGCTGCTGGAGGCATGGAAGTCGGGCACCACGGGCTATCCGTTCGTCGACGCCGGGATGCGCCAGCTGCTCGCGGAGGGCTGGATGCACAACCGCGTGCGGATGGTCGTCGCGAGCTTCCTGGTCAAGGATCTGCACATGTGGTGGGCGGTCGGCGCCCGGCACTTCATGGAGCATCTCCTCGACGGCGATATGGCCTCCAACAGCCACGGTTGGCAGTGGGCGGCAGGGACCGGAACCGACGCGGCACCCTACTTCCGCGTCTTCAACCCGGTCACCCAGGGGCTCCGGTTCGACCCGCAGGGTGACTACGTACGGCGCTGGGTGCCCGAGCTTCGCCACCTCCCCGGGGCGGAGGCCCACGAGCCGTGGCGCCACCCCGAGGGGATGGCCCACGGTTATCCGGAACGCGTCGTCGACCATGCCGAGGAGCGTCGCGAGGCGCTGGCCCGGCTGACAGAGCTGAAGGAGGCCACGTCATGACCGCGCCGCGGCATGTCAGGCAGACCTCAGCGCCTGATCAGGGACTCGACCGCGTGCTCGACCGCACGGTCCTGCTCGGCTACTCGCGCCTCGGCTACGCGATCCGCCGCCGTCGCTGGGCCGCGGACGACCCGCGTCCCGGCGCACTGGCAGGGCAGGTCGCCGTGGTCACCGGTGGCGGGAGCGGACTCGGCGAGGCCACCGTGCTGGGCCTGGCCCGGCTCGGTGCGCGCGTCCACATCCTCGTACGCTCGCCCGAACGCGCCGCGCCCGCGGTCGCACGGATCGAGCGGCAGCTGGGCGAGAAGGGGTCGTCCGCCGACCTCCGGGTCGAGCGCTGCGACGTCTCCGACCCGGCCGCGGTCGGCGCGTTCGCCGAGGAGTTCTGCGCGCGTGAGGGTGGCCGGGCCCGTCTCGACGTGCTCGTGCACAACGCCGGCGTGATGCCGCCGGAGCGGACCGAGTCCGTCGACGGCCACGAGCTGTCCGTCGCCACCCATGTGCTCGGGCCGATCCGGCTGACCGAGGAGCTGCTGCCGGCCCTGCGCCGCTCGGAGCGCGGAGCGAGGGTGATCCTCGTCGCCTCGGGCGGGATGTACACCCAGCGACTCCCGGTGGACGACCCGGAGTTCACCCGAGGCGACTACCAGGGTGCGGTGGCGTACGCGAGGTCCAAGCGTATGCAGGTCGAGCTCGCGCCCCGCCTGGACCGGCGATGGTCGCCGCACCTGGTCTCCACCTACGTCATGCACCCCGGCTGGGCGGACACACCGGGCCTGGCCAGCTCCCTGCCCGTCTTCCGTACGCTGAGCCGACCGCTGCTGCGCCCGCCGGAGGCGGGCGCGGACACGACGGTGTGGTTGGCGTCCACGGACCCCGCCCCGCCGTCGGGAACGTTCTGGCACGACCGCCGCCAGCGGCCCACGAGCTACCGGTCGGCGACGCGTCCCGGTCCCGGAGAGGCCGAGGAGCTGTGGCGCTGGACTGCGGCCGCAGCCGGCCTCAGCGGGCCGTAGCGCCGATATCTCCTTCGAAGCATTGATCATCTCTCCCGGAAAGGCCCGACCATGCGGTCCGCGCTAGCACGTCTCGCACACATCACCACGAGCAGGGCCACGGCCTGGGTGGTCCTGGTGATCGCCGTCATCCTCACCGGTGCGGTGATGGTCGTCGGATCGTCGCTCGGGTCCACCAGCTCGGCGCCCGACCCGCTGCCGGCGGACGCCGAGTCGGCTCGGGTGGCGGAGCTGCAGCAGAGCTTTCCGGGCGGAGACGTGCTGCCCGCGGTCGCGGTGGTCGAGCGTCCGGGTGGCCTGAGCGCGGACGACCGGGCGTGGGTCGCCGAGGTGTCGCGGCGCTGGGCCGAGATCACCGGGAACAAGGTCTCGCCGCCGATCCCGGCGACGGACGGCGAGGCCCTGATCGTCGGCATCGACGTCGATGCCGATGTGACCGGGCTCGATCTCACCGCGCTGGTCGGCGACCTGCGCGAGACGGTCGACGAGGACCGGCCCGACGGTCTCACGGTCCAGCTCACCGGCGGTGCCGCCTTCGCCGCCGACATCTCCTCGGCGTTCGAGGGTGCTGACCTGCGGCTGCTTCTCGTCACGGCGGCGGTCGTCGCCCTGCTGCTGATCCTGACCTACCGCTCGCCGGTGCTGTGGCTCGTGCCCCTGGTCGTCGTCGCGGTGGCCGATCGCACGGCCGCGGTGGTGACCCAGATCGTCGCCGACTGGACGGGTAGCGGTCTCGACGGCTCGACGTCGGGGATCACCAGTGTGCTGGTCTTCGGCGCCGGCACGAACTACGCGCTGCTGCTGGTCTCGCGCTACCGCGAGGAGCTCCGGCGGCACGCGCATCACCGCGATGCCCTCGCCGCCGCGGTGCGTGGTTCCGGCGAGGCGATCGTGGCCAGCAACCTCACCGTCGTGCTCGCGCTGCTGGTGCTCGTGCTCAGCGTCGCTCCCAACAGCCGGTCGCTGGGGATCTCGGCGGCCATCGGCCTCTTGGTGGCGCTGCTGTTCGCGCTCTTCGCCCTGCCCGCCGCGCTGTCGTTGTTCGGTCGCGGCCTGTTCTGGCCGTTCGTTCCCCGCGACGGTGACGACAAGGCATCACGCGACGGCGTCTGGTTCCGGATCGCCCGCGTCGTCGTGAGCCGCCCGGGCGTGGTTCTGGCCGTGGCCGCGGTGATCCTCGGCGTACTCGCGTCCGGCCTCCTGGGCGTCAAGGTCGGGCTGTCGCAGACGGACCAGTTCCGTGTCCAGGCCGAGTCCGTCGACGGTCTGGAGACACTCTCGAAGCACTTCCCGCCCGGTTCCTCCGATCCGGTGACGATCGTGGTCGGAGCCGACGAGGCCGACGCCGTGCTTGCGCAGATCAACAGGATCGAAGGGGTCGACAGCGCGCGCCCGTCGGGCGAGAGCGGTGACCTGGTGAAGATCACCGCGACGCTCGACGCCGCGCCGGCCACCCCGGAGAGCATCGAGACGATCGAGACGATGCGCAGCGAGCTGGCCGGGTCCGGAGCGCTCGTCGGCGGCAGCGTGGCCAAGGACCTCGACAGCCGCAACGGCGCGGAGCGTGATCTCGAGGTGATCGTGCCGTTGATCCTGCTGGTGGTGCTGCTGGTGCTCTTCGCGGTGCTGCGGTCGATCGTGACGCCGTTGGTGCTCGTCACCATCAGCGTGATCGCCACGCTGGCGGCTCTCGGCCTGGGCGCCTGGATGAGCACTCACGTCTTCGGGTTCCCCGCGCTCGACGTGAGCACCCCGATCTACGCCTTCCTGTTCCTGGTGGCGCTCGGCATCGACTACACGGTGTTCCTCGTCCTGCGTGCCCGGGAGGAGGCTGCCGAGCACGACACCGTCGATGCGATGGTGATGGCGGTCGGGCTGACCGGTGGGGTCATCACCAGCGCCGGCATCGTGCTGGCCTCGGTGTTCGCGGTGCTCGGCGTGCTGCCCCTGATCACGCTGACCCAGGTGGGGCTGATCGTGGGCCTCGGCATCCTGCTCGACACGTTCCTGGTCCGCACCGTGGTCGTACCGGCCGTCTTCGCGCTGGTCGGCGACCGGATCTGGTGGCCGGCGGCGATCGCCCGCCGGCGCACCGAGGAGGCGTCGGTCAGTAGCCCGCGGTGAGCACGCGGTCCGCCTCGCGGCCGGCGGTGGCGTTGAGGACTCCGGCGCGAGAGCCCGCGAGCTTGGCGGCGATGTGCTCGTCGACGGTGACGTCGCGGTAGAGGCGGGGATGCTCGTCGTCGACGAACGCCGGCAGCGGGCCGATCGTCGCCTCGGCGTCGCCGTCGAAGAAGTACGCAGCCGACCGGCGTCGCTGGATGGTGCCGTCGACGATCGGCGGCTTGACCCGGTGCAGGGTCGAGAGCCACTGCTCGTTGGTCAGCCTGGTGGTGAGGTCGCCGAGGTTGATCAGCAGCGCCCCCTCGGCCGGGCTGACGTCGTGCCACTCGCCGCCGTGGAGGACCTGGAGGCCCCTGACCCGGTCGGCCCACAGGATCGTGACGATGCCGTAGTCGGTGTGCTCGCCCATCCCGATCATGTCCTCGTCGACCTCGACCCGGGTGCCCTCGGGCAGGGCGTAGTTGTTCATCCGCAGGACCTCGATCGGGTGCGTCGCGAGACGAGAGATGGTGTCGCGCTCCAGGCCGAGCGCGTCCTCGAAGATGGTGACCATGGTGCGCGCGACCCGGGCGGCCTCGGAACGCCAGGCGTCGATGCGGCCCTGGAAGTCCGGGACCGCCGGCCAGGTGTTCTCCGCGTAGTGCGCCTCGACGAGGTCGGCACCGGGGTGGTCGGAGACCGAGGAGCCGACGTTGAACGCCTCGAAGAAGTCCTTCATCCGGGTCTCGGACTGCACGCCGGCGCTGAGCGCGAGCGCCTCGGACTTCGGCGGGGTGTAGCCGCGGTTCTCGGCGGCCGGGCGGCGCCACCGGCTCTTCTCCGCCGGCGTCAGCGCGAAGAAGTCGTCCATGGCCGAGGCCAGCCCGTCGGCCAGCGCCGGCGCGACGCCGTGGCCGAGGATCTGGATGAAGCCCACCTCGCGGCAGGCGGTGTCGATCGCGGCCGCGACGGCCGCCTTCTCCTCGGGCGTTCCGCCCTGGACGTACGCAGCGATGTCGACGGCGGGGACGTGGAATTTGCTCACGGGTGCTCTCCTTGCAGGGGCAGACGGTTGGTCGTGCCCGGAGGTGTCCGCTTTCCCGGCCTGGAGGCCTTGCTGTCCGTTGAACTCGGGCCCCACCACCGTAGAGCGTCGAGGTTTCCGCGCTATTTCGGGCCGAGGTGCTCGCCGAAGAAGGCGAAGATGCGTCGCCAGGCATCCTCGGCCTCGGGTTCGGAGTAGTTGAAGCCGACCACCCGCTCCAGCGTGGGCGCCGGGGTGGGGAAGCCCCAGTCGTTCATGAAGCTGTGCCCGACCTCGGGGTACTCCTTGACGTCGCGGGGCACGTCGCCCTTGGCGAGCGCCGCCTCGACCTTGGCCGCGGCGTTGGGCAGGAGAACGTCATTGGCGCCGTAGGTCGCGACCATCGGGCACGAGGAGCTCAGCGCGGACAGGCTCCGCGGCAGCACGCCGTAGTTGGGTGCGGCGGCGTCGAAGATTCCGCGCGGGGCCAGCAGGAGCGTGAAGCCGCCGCCCATGCAGAAGCCGACGATGCCGACCTTGCCGGTGCAGCGAGGATCGGCGACGAGGTGGTCGCGCGCCGCGATGATGTCGTCGACCGCGGTGCCCTTGCCGGTCACCAGCGACCTCATCGCGCTGACGACGCACCCGACCTTCGGGCCGCGATGGTAGAGCGCCGGTGTCAGCGCCAGGTAGCCGTTGGCGGCGATCCGGTCGCCGATCCGCTGGATGTCCGTGGTCATGCCCATGATGTCCTGGACGACCACCACCCCGGGCCAGGGGCCGTCGCCTTCGGGCACCGACAGATAGCCACGCGTCATCCCTGCGGGGGCCGCATAGTCGATCATCGACATCTCATCACCTCGGGCGCCCATCCTTGCAGGTCGAGCGCCCGAGGTGCGATCAATCCACCTTGGACGGGTGCTTGGCCAGCGGGGTGATCTGGACGGCAAGGCGTACGTGGCAGAGCATCAGCCGCGAACCGGGTCGAGGACGAAGCCGTGGTCTCGGGCGCCCTACGGTCAAACGCCGGCTTTCCTGGGTCGTTTCGGGTCACTTTGTTCGAAACGACAACAAAATAGCTCTCAATGTTAGTGTCGCTTCATGACGAGCCAGACCACGGAGCATCTGCGTCGGCGAAATCTCTCCCGGGTGCTGACTGTGCTCCATGAGGGGGGTGCGCGGTCGCGGGCCGAGCTGACCCGGGAGGTCGGGCTCAGCCGGTCCACGATGGCCGGGGTCGTCGCCGACCTGGTCAAGCTGGGGTTGGTCACGGAGTCGACGCCGACGGCGCTCAGCGGTGGCGCGGGCCGGCCCAGCGGGGTGGTCAGGCTCGCCGAGGACGTTGTCGCGGTCGCGGTCAACCCCGAGGTCGACGCGGTGCACGTCGGCCTGGTCGGGCTGGGCGGGCGAGTCGTCAAGCACGTGCGCATCGAGACCCCCGACACCGAGGTGGCGACCGTCGTCGGCCTGGCCGCGGCCACGGTCAGGGGCATGCTCGCCGGCGACCCGGCGCGGGTGCTCGGCCTCGGCCTCGCGATCCCCGGTCAGGTCCGCCTCGACGACGGCGTCGTGCGGCAGGCCACCCATCTCGGCTGGAGCGAGGTGCCCATCGTCGACGAGGTTGCCAAGGCCACCGGAGTGCGGTCCTGGGCGGCCAATGCGGCCACTCTCGCGATGCGTGCCGAGAGTCGCTTCGGTGCCGGGAAAGGCGTCGCTGACCTGGTCTATCTGATCGGCGGAGCGAGCGGTGTCGGTGGCGGTGCGGTGATGGCTGGACAGCTGCTGACCGGCGCCGCGGGCTACGCCGGCGAGTTCGGCCACACCGTCGTGCGACCGGGCGGGAAACAGTGCCACTGCGGCGCCGCCGGCTGCCTCGAGGCCGAGGTCGACCAGGCGACCCTGCTCGCTGCCGTCGGCCTCGACGACGCCGATGCCGGACGCCTCGGCGAGCGGCTCGGCGAGCGTCTGGCTGACGACCCGGACCGCTCGCTCGCCGCCCTGGTCGAGGAGAAGGCGGGCCTGCTCGCGGTCGCGGTGCGCAACGCCGTCAACGTCCTCAACCCACGGGCGGTCGTGCTCTCCGGTTTCCTTGCCGCGCTGCACGACGCCGCGCCTGTCGACCTCGTCGGCGACGCGGTCGCCGCCATACGTGAGGGCGTCGAGGTGTGGGACGCGGCCCTGGGGGAGGAGCAGCTGATGATCGGGGCCGCCGAGCTGGTCTGGTCCGAGCTGCTCGCCGACCCGGCCGGCTTCCTGGCCGCGACCTGAGGCGGCCGGCGCCTCTGCGGGCGACGTACAAACCTCCGGAATCTCCCAAGATTCTGGAGGTTTGTGGCTTGCGCCACATTCACCGCTCCATTATGTTCATGTCGAGAACAAATGCTGGCGGTGCACCGAGGCACGCCAGAGGAGGAGGTACGCCATGCGCAGCACCAGACTTGTGCTCGGTGCGGCCGTGCTGGCCGGGACGCTGATCATGAGCGCCTGCGGCAGCTCGGGCGGCAGCACGAGCAGCGACGTCGACACCACGGTGGACGGCAAGGGCCACACGCTCACCCTGTGGCACTACGAGAACGACACCAGCGCGATGGGTGTGGCCTGGAAGGCCGCGATCGAGGAGTTCGAGAAGGAGACCGGCGCGAAGGTCGAGTTCGAGGCCAAGTCCTTCGAGCAGATCCGCACCACGGCCAGCCAGGTGCTCAACTCCGACAAGGCGCCCGACGTCATGGAGTACAACAAGGGCAACGCCACCGCCGGCCTGCTCGCCAGCCAGGGGCTGCTGACCAACCTCGACGGCGCCGTCAAGGCCTACAAGTGGGACGACAAGCTCGCCCCGAGCCTGCAGACCACCACGAGGTACGACAGCAAGGGCGTCATGGGCTCGGGCGGCTACTACGGCATCCCGAACTACGGCGAGTACGTCGAGTTCTACTACAACGAGGACCTCTTCAAGAAGAACGGCGTGAAGGTGCCGACCACCTTCGAGGAGCTCGAGCAGGCGATGGCCGCGTTCGAGGCCAAGGGCATCACGCCGTTGGCCGAGTCGGCCGCGGAATACCCGCTCGGCCAGCTCTGGTATCAGCTCGCCCTGATGAAGGCCGACCGTGACTGGGTCGACGCCTACCAGACCTACACCGACAAGGTCGACTTCTCCGGCCCCGAGATCAGTTACGCCACCGAGACCATCAAGGACTGGACGGCGAAGGGCTACATCTCCAAGAGCGCCACCGGTCTCAAGGCCGAGGACGCCGGGGTCAACTTCATCAACGGCAAGGCGCCGATGTTCTTCTCCGGCAGCTGGTGGTACGGCCGGTTCGTCGAGGAGGCGAAGTTCGACTGGAGCACCGGGCTCTTCCCCGGCGCGAAGATGTCGCCCGGCTCCTCCGGCAACCTGTGGGTCGTGCCGACCAAGGCGAAGGAGAAGGACCTCGCCTACAAGTTCATCGACATCACCATGAGCCCGAAGATCCAGAACCTGATGGGCAACCACGGCGGCGTGCCGGTGGCCTCCGACCCCGAGGCGATCACCGACGAGAAGAGCAAGCAGCTCATCGCCAACTTCAACACCCTGACCGACCAGGACGGGCTGGCCTTCTACCCGGACTGGCCGTCCCCGACGTTCTACGACGAGCTCAACGCGGGTCTGCAAGAGCTGCTCAACGGCACCAAGGACCCGGACGAGGTCGACAAGGAGCTCGGCGGGCTCTACCAGGACGGCGTCGACAGCATCACCGGCGGATCCTGACCGGTGAGCACCACGAAGGTCCAGCAGCCGGCGGGCTACTGGTGGTATCTCCTGCCGGGGCTGCTGCTGGTGACAGCGATCGTGATCGTCCCGTTGGGCATGAACATCTACTACAGCTTCACCTCCTACCGCGGCATCCTCCCGCCGCAGTGGATCGGGCTGGAGAACTGGCAGCAGCTCTTCGCCGACGCCAAGTTCTGGACGTCGTTCCGCAACAGCATCGCCATGATCGTGGCGATGGTCGTGGTGCCGACGCTGCTGGGCCTGCTCATCGCCTCGGTGCTGTTCGACCTGGTCGGGAAGCGGTTCGGCGGGAGGGTGGCCAGCTTTCTGCGGGCCACCTACTACATCCCGCAGATCATCCCGATCGTCGTCGCGGCCATCGTCATCGGCTGGATCGCGCGACCCGATGACGGCGCCCTCAACTCGGTCCTGGGCGCCGTCGGCCTCGACGGCGCCAAGCAGAACTGGCTCGGCGACCCGACCTGGGCGCTGCCCACGATCATGGCGGTGCTGATCTGGGTGCAGATCGGCTATCCGGTGGTGGTCTTCATGGCGGCGCTCGCGCGGGTCGACCCCGAGCTCTACGAGGCGGCCGAGCTCGACGGGGCCAACTGGTGGCATCGCTTCCGTGCGATCACGGTCGCGGTGATCCGTCCGGAGATCTTCGTGGTCGCCCTGACCTGCACGATCGCGGCGCTGAAGGTCTTCGCTCCGGTCTACGCGCTGACCCGCGGCGGTCCGGGCACCTCCACGACCGTGCCGAGCTACTACGCCTACAGCGAGTTCTTCCAGCGTACGCAAGTGGGCTATGGCGCCACGATCGCGACCGCGCTGACCGTGGTGATCGTCGCCGTGGCCATGGTCTTCCTGGTCGCCCAGCGCCGCGTCGAACAGGCCGAGGAGGCCCGATGAGCATGTCGAGAAAGCGCCGGCCGCTGGACTGGTTGCTGCTGGGCGTCGCCGTGCTCGGGGCGCTGGTCGTGGTGGCCCCGCTGCTGCTGATCCTGCTCAACTCGTTCAAGTCGCCCGACGACTACAACCAGGGTGGTCCGCTGCAGCTGCCGTCGCATCTCTACTTCGACGGCCTGGCCAGGTTCTGGGAGGCCTCCGACTTCCCCGTGAAGCTGTGGAACAGCATCTTCATCTCCGCGATGGTGTCGGTGCTCGGGGTGCTGGTCTCGCTCTTCAACGCCTACGCCCTCGGCATCGGCCGGGCGCGGGGCCGGCTGCCGCTGCTGGTGGTCTTCCTGCTGGCCAACATGCTGCCGCAGGAGGCGCTCCTCTACCCGCTCTACAACATGTCGAAGGCGGTCGGGCTCTACGACAGCCAGTGGTCGGTGATCATCATCTTCACCGTCATCCAGAGCGCGTTCGGCACCTACCTGCTCACCAGCGTCTACAGCGGGTTCCCTCGCGAGCTGCTGGAGGCGGCCGCGATGGACGGCGCCGGCCGGTGGCGCGCGCTGTGGCAGGTGGTCGTCCCGGTCTCGTGGCAGACGCTGTCGGTGCTGCTGATCTTCTTCTTCATCTGGACCTGGAACGAGTTCCTGATCCCGACGACCTTCCTGGTCAGCAACGACAAGCAGACGGTGCCGCTCGCGGTGGCCGCGCTCCAGGGCGAGAAGCTGATGGACGTCACCACCACGAGCGCCTCGGCCCTGCTCGGCCTGATCCCCACCCTCGTCTTCTTCCTCATCTTCCAGCGCACGCTCACCCGCGGTGTCACCGCAGGTGCGGTCAAGTGAGAAAGGCTCGCTCGTGAAGTTCACCGATGGTTTCTGGCGCACCCTGCCCGGGGTGGAGATGCTCTACGCCAAGGAGGCCTACGACATCGACGCGACCGAGGACCGGCTGGTCGTCACCGCGCCGACCAAGGTCATCGAGTCCCGTGGCGACACGCTCAACCGGCCGACGCTGACGGTCACCCTCAGCTCACCGCTGGAGGGGATCATCGGCGTACGCATCGAGCACCTGCGCGGAGCCCGCAAGCCTCGCGGGTTCGACCTGCTCGGCGCCGAGGAGGGTGTGGCGGAGGTCAGCACCAGCGAGGCGGGCGGGGTGCTGCGCAGCGGTCCGCTGCAGGCCACCGTCACCGCCGGGGCGCCCTGGGACCTCCGGTTCGAGGCAGACGGCAAGGTGCTGACCCGCAGCGGCGAGCGCTCGGTCGGCTATGCCGTCACCGCAGGGGAGACGTACGTCCACGAGCAGCTGGCCCTCGGCGTCGGCGAGCTCGTCTACGGGCTCGGTGAGCGGTTCGGCCCGTTGGTCAAGAACGGGCAGGCCGTGGACGTGTGGAACGCCGACGGCGGCACCTCCAGCGACCAGGCGTACAAGAATGTGCCGTTCTACCTCACCAACCGCGGCTACGGGGTGCTGGTCAACCACTCCGGGAAGGTCTCGTTCGAGGTCGGCAGCGAGTCGGTCGAGGAGGTGCAGTTCTCGGTGCCGGGCGAGAGCCTGGACTACTTCATCATCTACGGCCCGACGCCGGAGGAGATCCTCGAGCGCTACACCGCGCTCGTCGGGCGGCCGGCGAAGGTCCCGGCGTGGAGCTACGGCCTGTGGCTCTCCACCAGCTTCACCACCGACTACGACGAGGACACCGTCACCGGGTTCCTGGACGCGATGGCGAAGCGCCGGCTGCCGCTGTCGGTCTTCCACTTCGACTGCTTCTGGATGCGCGAGTTCAACTGGTGCGACTTCGAGTGGGACCCGCGTACGTTCCCCGACCCCGAGGGCATGCTCGACCGGCTCCATGCCGAGCGTGACCTGCGGGTGTGCGTCTGGATCAACCCCTACATCGGGCAGCGCTCGCCGCTCTTCGACGAGGCCGCCGAGCTGGGCTACCTGCTGCGGAGGGAGAACGGCGAGGTCTGGCAGTGGGACAGGTGGCAGGCCGGGATGGGCCTGGTGGACTTCACCAACCCCGATGCCACCAGGTGGTTCCAGTCGAAGCTGCGCCGGCTCGTCGAGCAGGGTGTCGACTGCTTCAAGACCGACTTCGGCGAGCGCATCCCGACTGATGTCGTCTACCACGACGGCTCCGATCCCGTGCAGATGCACAACTGGTACACCCAGCTCTACAACCAGGCCGTCCACGACGTCCTGGTCGAGCAGCGCGGCGAAGGGGAGGCGGTGCTCTTCGCCCGCTCCGCCACCGTCGGTGGCCAGCGGCTGCCGGTGCACTGGGGCGGCGACTCGACCTCGACCTACGAGTCGATGGCCGAGACGCTGCGCGGCGGGCTCTCTCTGGCGATGAGCGGGTTCGGCTTCTGGAGCCATGACATCGGCGGGTTCGAGGGCACGCCGGACGCCGGGGTGTTCAAGCGCTGGACCGCGTTCGGGTTGCTCTCCAGCCACTCGCGGCTGCACGGCAGCGGCTCGTACCGGGTGCCGTGGACCTTCGACGAGGACCCGGTGACCGGCGCGGTCGACGAGTCGCCGCAGAGCGCGGTCGCAGTGACCCGACGGTTCACCGAGCTCAAGCTCTCCCTGATGCCCTACCTGTACGCCGCCGGCCTGACCGCGAGCGCGCGGGGTGTCCCGATGATGCGACCGCTGGCCCTGGCCTTCCCCGACGATCCGGGGGCTGCGTACGTCGACCGGGAGTACCTGCTCGGTCCGGACCTCCTCGTCGCGCCGGTGTTCTCGCCCGACGGCTCCGTCGACCTCTACCTGCCACCGGGCCGGTGGACCGACTGGTGGACCGGCCGGGTGGTCGAGGGTGGTGGCTGGCGCCGCGAGCAGCACGACTTCGACACCCTCCCGCTCTACGTACGCTCCGGGGCGGTCGTGCCGGTCGGCGCCCGCACCGACCGGCCCGACTACGACTACCTCGACGGCCTCGAGCTGCGGGTCTTCCCCGGGCTCGAGGCCGGTGAGCGGCGCGTGGTCGAGGTGGTCACCCCGGACGAGGCCTCGGCGACGTACGACGTGGTGATGGGGGCCGACGGGCAGCCTGAGGTGACGACCAGCGCGACCGCTCCGTGGCGGGTGGAGACGGTGGGGGAGTAGTCAGTCCACCTTGGAGGGGTGCTTGGCCAGCGGGATGACCTGGACGTCCATGTAGGGGAACAGCGGCAGGTCGGAGAGGATCTGGTGCAGCTCGTCGTGGGACTCGACGTCGAAGACCGAGAAGTTGGCGTACTCCCCGGCGATCCGCCACAGGTGGGGCCACTTCCCGGCGCGCTGGAGCTCCTGGGCGTAGGCCTTCTCGCGGGCGATCGTGTCGTCGCGGACGTCCGGATCCAGGTCGTGCGGGATCCGGACGTCCATGCGTACGTGGTAGAGCATCAGCCGCGAACCGGGTCGAGCACGAAGCCGTAGTCGACGTTGACGGAGCCGTCCTCGTTGGCGACGGGCGCGAGCACCAGCTCGGGCTTGACCGCCGAGGCGATGTCGTCGTCGTTGTGCTCGTCACCGGGGAAGTAGAGCTGGGCGGTGAGGAGCTCGTGGCCCGGGGCCGACACCTTGACGTGCAGGTGCGCCGGACGCCAGGCGTGCCAGCCGGCGGCGGCGATGAGCTTGCCGCAGGAGCCGTCGGTCGGGATCTGGTAGGGCGCCGGCTGGATCGTGTGGATCTCGAAGGCGCCGTCGGCCCCGACGGTGAAGCTGCCGCGCAGGTTCCACTCCGGGATGCCGGGAGCGAACTGTGAGTAGAAGCCGTCGGCGTCGGCGTGCCACAGCTCGACCTTGGCGCCGTCGAGCGGGGTGCCGTCGGTGGAGGTGATCGTGCCGGTCCAGGTCAGCGGGGTGCCGGCCTCGCCCTCGCGCATCGGGATGGTGCCGTTCGCACCCTGCTCCGGAGCGGCGGGGACGTAGTAGGGGCCCTCGATGGTGCCCTTGTTGCCCTCGCGGTGCTCGGTGGCGACCTTCTCGATCTCGTGCTCGACCCAGACGTCGAGGAAGAGCGGCCACTCGCCGTCCTTGCCGACCTGGATCAGCCACGCCTTCAGCGCGTTGTACTCGTCGTAGCTGACCTTCTCCTCGCGGATCGTGTCGTACACGGCCTCGAGCACGCGCTTGGCGAGCCGATCGACGCGCTCCGGCGGGGTGTCCTTCACGGCCTCGAAGGGCGACTTGTCGGCCGCGAACCGCTCGGTGGCGGAGGCGCCCGAGGCGGCCGCGGTGGCGGCCTCGGCGGACTCGAGGGTCTGGTCGGTGGTCATGGGTGTGTCCTCTCGTGTTGCGGTGTGGGGTCTGGTGTTCAGTTGTCGGTGCGGTAGTGATCGAGCTTCTCGGCATCGATCTCGACCCCGAGGCCGGCACCAGGACGTACGGCGAGCTCGCCGTCGCGGATCTCGAGCGGCTCGGTGAGCAGGTCATCGGCCATGTCGAGGAAGTTGGAGAGCTCACCGGCCCGGCGGGAAGTGAGCCGGTGGGCCGCGCCGAAGGCGACCGAGCAGGCGCTGCCGAGCTGGCCGTCGATCTGGTTGCCCATCACGACCTCCAGCCCGAGGCCCTCGGCGAGATGGAGCACCTGCTGCGACCCGGTGAAGCCGGTGCGCGCGGTCTTGATGCTGATCGCGGTCGCGGAGCCACCGAGCACCTCGCGGGTCACGTCGGCGGCCGTCGGGACCGACTCGTCGGCGATGAACGGCACGTCCAGCTGGCTGACCAGCCAGCGGCGCCCGAGCACGTCGTCGGCCGGGTTGAGCTCCTCGGCGAAGAGCAGGTCCAGGTCGGCCATCTGCTTCATCGCGCGGGCGGACTCAGCCGCGGTCCAGCCGCGGTTGCCGTCGACGTACAGCTCGATCTCGGTGCCGAACCGCTCGCGCAGGGCACGGACGACGGCGGTGTCGAGCTCGATGGGGGAGCGGCCGACCTTCACCTTGAACGTCGAGATCCCGTACGTCTCCCGCATCCGCTCCGCCTCGGCGACCATCGCCTCGGGCCCGTCGAAGCCGAGCATGTGCGAGACCCGCATCCGGTCGGTGAAGGCACCGAGCAGGTCGACGACCCGCAGGTCGAGGGTCTTGCCGAGGGCGTCCCACATCGCCATGTCGACGGCGGCCTTGGCGGTCGGGTTGCCGACGGTGCGCTCCATCAGGACGCGGGCGGTCTCCCGCTCGAGCAGCGTGAGCCCGGCGAGCTGCGGGGCGAAGAGCTGGTCGATGACGGCGATGATCCCGTCCTGGGTCTCGCCGTAGGTGAACGGTCGCGGCGGTGCCTCGGCGATGCCCACGACACCGTCGTCGGTGTGGACCCGGACGAGCACGTGCTGGGCGGTGTGGACCTCGCCGGAGGCGAAGCGCAGCGGCTTGCGGTAGGGGATGGCGAACGGGATCGCCTCGACCTTGGTGATCTTCATGACCGGGGAGCTTCCAGACGGGGTGCGGTGAACAGGTCTGCGGCCTCGAGGATCTCGATGACGGCGTCGACGACGGGGTTGTCGTCGTCGGTGCGGTAGGCGAGCGCGAGCTCGACGCTGCCCGCGTCGAGCAGGTCGCGGAAGACCACGCCCTCCAGCGGAAGAGCCCGGACCGACGCGGGGACGATCGCGACGCCGAGGCCGGCGGCGACCAGCGCCAGCAGGACCGCGGTGCTCGGCGCCTCGTGCTCGCGGCGCGGCACGAACCCGGCCTCGCGGCAGCTGCGCAGGACGGCCTCGTTGACCGCCGAGTCGCGGGCGCTGTAGGCGATGAACGGCTCGGTGCGCAGATCGGCCATCGCCACGACCGGCTCGACCGCGAGCCGGTGGTCGACGGGGATGGCGAGCGCGAGCGGCTCGACCTCGAGGGTGCGCAGGGTCAGCCCCTCGCCGACGGCCGGCGGCCGCAGCACGCCGAGGTCGAGCGCCCCGCTCTGCAGCCGCTCGCACTGGGCCGGCGTGAGCAGGTCGGCGTGGATCTCCAGCGCCACCTCGGGCAGCTCGCGCTTGACTACCCGGGCGATGCCGGGCAGGTGCGAGAAGGACGCGGTGCCGGTCAGGCCGAGGCGGACCAGGCCGTGGCGGCCGGCCCCGATGCGGCGTACGCCTCGGACGCTGTCGTCGATGGCGGCCAGCACCCGCGCGGCCTCGGTGCGCAGGAACTCGCCGGCCGGGGTGAGGGAGACCTGGCGGGTCGTCCGGGTGAACAGGGTGACATCGAGCTCGGACTCGAGCTGGCGGATCGCCTGGGAGAGCGCCGGCTGGGCGATGTGCAGCTGCGCCGCGGCCTGGCCGAAGTGGCAGGTCTCGGCGACGGCGGCGAAGTACCGCAGGTGGCGTAGCTCCATGAAGCGCTCCTCAGAAGGTGGTGACGACCGCCACACTAGGACGGCGATAGATAAACAACAAGGACGAAACTGCCGCGGATTGATTGATCTGAATGATCAATAGATGCCTAGGTCGGAACTGGGCATTCGCCTGGTGTGACGACCGCCACTGCCTTGCGAAGGTGTGGTCACCGTCACCCGTTGGAGGCATCACATGACCGCACCGCTCACCGAGAGCCTGGGCCACATCGAGAACGTCCTGGCGGACGCCGTGGTCGAGGATCGCGAGGCCGGGATCTACCGCGCCAACCGCCGGATCTTCACCGACGAGGAGATCTTCGAGCTGGAGATGAAGCACATCTTCGAGGGCAACTGGATCTACCTCGCCCACGAGAGCCAGGTGCCGAACCCCGGCGACTACTTCACCACCTACATCGGGCGGCAGCCGGTGATGATCACCCGCGACAAGGACGGCGAGCTGCACTGCATGATCAACGCGTGCGCCCACCGTGGCGCGATGCTGTGCCGCCGCAAGACCGACAACCGGATGACGCTGACCTGCCCGTTCCACGGTTGGACGTTCCGCAACGACGGCACCTTGCTCAAGGTCAAGGACCCCGACGACGCGGGCTACCCGGAGAGCTTCAACACGGAAGGCTCGCACAACCTCACCCACGTGGCTCGCTTCGACAGCTACCGCGGCTTCCTGTTCGGCTCGCTCAACGAGGACGTCCTGCCGCTCGAGGAGCACCTCGGCGACACCGTGAAGGTGATCGACATGCTCGTCGACCAGTCGCCCGACGGGCTCGAGGTGCTGCGCGGCGCCTCGACCTACACCTACGACGGCAACTGGAAGGTCCAGGCGGAGAACGGCGCCGACGGCTACCACGTCACCGCCACCCACTGGAACTACGCCGCCACCACCTCGCGCCGCAACACCGGCGAGTCGAAGAACACCACCAAGACGGTCGACGCGGGCAGCTGGGGCAAGGCGGGTGGTGGCTACTGGTCCTACCCGAACGGCCACCTGTGCCTGTGGACCTGGGCGGCCAACCCCGCCGACCGGCCGCTGTGGGACCAGATGGACACGCTCAAGGAGAGGTTCGGCGAGGCCAAGGGCGAGTTCATGGTCAAGGGCTCCCGCAACCTGCTGCTCTACCCGAACGTGTATCTGATGGACCAGTTCTCGACCCAGATCCGGCACTTCCGCCCGATCTCGGTCGACAAGACCGAGGTCACCATCTACTGCATCGCCCCGAAGGGCGAGAGCCCGGAGTCGCGGGCCTGGCGGATCCGGCAGTACGAGGACTTCTTCAACGCCTCCGGCATGGCCACGCCCGACGACCTGGAGGAGTTCCGGTCCTGCTACGTGACGTACCAGGCCTCCGCGGCGCCGTGGAACGACATGAGCCGTGGCGCCGAGCACTGGCTCACCGGACCCGACGAGGTCGCCGAGGCGCTGGAGATGCCGGGCGTGATCTCGGCCGGCGCGAAGAACGAGGACGAGGGCCTCTACCCGGTCATGCACGCCCAGTGGGCCGAGCAGATGCGTACGGCCATCGCGAACGAGAAGGGCGAGTGACCATGACGATCACGCAGCAGAACACCGCGACCGGGGCGAAGCTGATCACGCAGAACTCCATCGAGCAGTTCCTCTACCGCGAGGCGCGCTTCCTCGACGACCGCGAGTTCGAGAAGTGGCTCGAGTGCTACGCCGACGACGTCGTCTACTGGATGCCCTGCTGGGACGACGCCGACCTCCTCACCGAGGACCCGCAGACCGAGATGTCGCTCATCTACTACCCCAACAAGGGTGGCCTGGAGGACCGCGTCTTCCGGATCCGTACGGAGCGGTCCTCGGCCACCTCGCTGCCGGAGCCGCGTACGTCGCACAACATCAGCAACGTCGAGGTGATCGAGCGCCGCGGCGACCTGGTCGACGTGCGCTTCAACTGGCACACCATGTACTTCCGCTACAAGACCGTCGACCCCTACTACGGCACGTCGTTCTACACCCTCGACTTCGCAGGCGAGCAGCCGCTGATCCGCCGCAAGACCGTGGTGCTGAAGAACGACTACATCCACCACGTCGTCGACATCTACCACGTCTGAGGCTCACCCATGACTGCAATCGAGACCGAGGTCGCGACCCATCAGGTGGCCCTCTCCTTCGAGGACGGGGTGACCCGGTTCATCACCGTCCGCGAGGACCAGACCGTCGCCGACGCGTCCTACCGGCAGCGGATCAACATCCCGCTGGACTGCCGTGACGGGGCGTGCGGGACGTGCAAGGCGCTGTGCGAGTCGGGGGAGTACGACGGCGGCACCTACATCGAGGACGCGCTGTCGGCGGCGGAGGCCGCCGAGGGGTACGCCCTGCCGTGCTCGATGAAGCCACGCTCGGACCTCGCGCTGCAGATCGCCACCACCTCCGAGGTCGCCAAGACCGGCGCCGCGAGCTACACCGGCACCGTCGTCGCACTGGACCGGCTGAGCCCGACCACGGTCGAGCTCGCCATCGACATCCCCAACCGCGGCGAGCTGGCCTTCCTGCCGGGGCAGTACGTCAACATCGCGGTGCCCGGCACCGAGGTGACCCGGTCGTACTCCTTCGCGAACGCCCCGCACGAGGAGCGGCTCGTCTTCCTGGTCAAGCTGACCGACGGCGGCGCGATGTCGACCTGGCTGACCGAACGGGCCGCCGTCGGTGACGAGGTCACCTTCACCGGGCCGAACGGCTCCTTCTTCCTGCGCGAGGCGCGCCGGCCGGTGCTCATGCTGGCCGGTGGCACCGGGCTCGCGCCCGTCCTCTCGATGCTGCGCCAGCTCGAGGTCGACGGCTGCGACCGCGGCGGCCGGCTAGTCTACGGCGTCAGTACCGACGACGACCTGGTCAAGCTCGACGAGGTCGGCGAGCTGGTCTCGCGGCTGCCCGGGTTCACCTGGGACCACTGCGTCTCCGACCCCGCCTCGACCGCCGCCAACAAGGGCTACGTGATGAGCCTGATCGGCGAGGAGGACCTGCACGACGGCGACGTCGCGATCTACCTGTGCGGCCCGCCGCCGATGGTCGAGGCGGTGCGTACCCATGTCGCCGATGCCGGCCTCGAGCCCACCGGGTTCTACTACGAGAAGTTCGCCCTCGCCGTCCCCGCTCCTGCCGAGACGTCAGCCCCGTCGGTCGAGGCGTCACCTGTACGTGGCGAGCTGGAGACGCATCCGGAGGCGCGTGCCCTCGCCGGCCAGGAGATGCTGCCCGCGCTCGACCTCGGACCCGCTGGATCGGCCGCCGTAGCGCGCGACGACGGTGATGTCGTACGCCGCATCGCCGGCCAGCTGGTCGCGCCGGCCGCGCTCGGCGGGGCCGGCGGTGTGGTCGCCGAGGACGAGGGCCTGGCCGTGATCGGTGACGCCCGCCGGATCGGTGGCCGGGAGGTGTTCCCGGCCCGCGATGACCTCTCGACCGACGTACCTGACGCCTCGGCCGACCGCGCTGACGCCTCGGCCGACCGCGCTGACGCCTCGGCCGACGCGGGTGACGCCTCGACCACCGAGGACGGCTACACGATCGGCGAGGAGCACCCGGACATCTCCGCGTCCGACGCGATCTTCGAGGCTCGGGCGGCACTGGAGGTGGGGGCGCTCGACCTGACCATCGGGCGGCTCGACTCCCAGCAGCTGGCCGGCTACCGGCTGCTCGCCGAGTCGACCCTCCCGTACGTCGACGGCGACCGCTTCCTCGACGCCCACGGCTACACCGAGTCGAACGCGGCCTTCCACGACTACCTGTTCACCCTCACCGGCAACAGCCACCTGCTGGCGGCCTACCAGGCGCTCGGGGTCAGGGGCCGGATGGAGGACGTGCTGCGCAACGCCACCTGGTGCCACCCGCAGTGCACCCAGGACCACCTCGACATCGTCGAGGCGTTCGAGCGCGGCGACCGCCCGGCCGCCCGAGAGCTGATCACGGCCCACAGCGAGCGGTCCAAGGAGACGATGCGGCGCGCGATGGCCGAGACGGCCGCCGCGACCACCAGGCCGCGGTTCATCACCCCCGGACGGTTCGCCGGGCAGGTCGTGGTGGTCACCGGGGCGGCCCAGGGCATCGGCGCGCAGGTCGCCCGCCGGGTGGCCGCCGAGGGCGGCAAGGTCGTCCTCGCCGACCGCTCGCCGCTGGTCGCCGAGGTCGCCACCGACCTCACCGGCCAGGGCACGGAAGCGACCGCGGTCGAGTGCGACCTCGAGCACTACGAGGGCGCGGCCGCGCTGGTGGCACGGGCACACGAGACGTACGGCCGGATCGACGTGCTCATCAACAACGTCGGCGGCGCGATCAACTTCAAGCCGTTCACCGAGTTCACCGCGGAGCAGATCGACGCCGAGATCACCCGCTCGCTGATGACCACGCTCTACGCCTGCCGGGCCGCGCTGCCGAGCATGGTCGAGCGTGGCCGCGGCGTCATCGTCAACGTCTCCTCGGCTGCGACCCGCGGCATCCACCGGATCCCGTACTCGGCCGCGAAGGGCGGGATCAACGCGATCACGGCCTCGCTCGCGCTCGAGTACGCTGCCGATGGCATCCGAGTCACCGCGACGGCCCCGGGAGGTACGGAGGCTCCGCCACGCCGGATCTCCCGGGGCACACCAACACCCCGGACGGAGACCGAGCAGGCGTGGTTCCAGGCCCATATCGACCAGACCCTCGAGACCTCGCTGATGCACCGCTACGGCACGCTCGACGAGCAGGCCGCCGCGATCTGCTTCCTCGCCTCCGAGGAGGCCTCCTACATCACCGGCACGGTCCTTCCCGTCGCCGGCGGTGACCTCGGCTGAGCCACCAGGTTCCTCTCTCGGGGCCGTTCCCCCTTTCGCGAGCGCGCTCGCGTCACCCATGGAGATCACCCATGCCCGACAACACCGAAAACACCGACGAAAGAGCCCGGGCCACCGGGCGTCAGCTCACCTGGGTCGTCGCGCTCTCCGCGCTGGCCCTGATGTTCGACGGCTACGACCTCGTGGTCTACGGCACGGTGCTGCCGACCCTGATGGCCGACCCCGGGCAGATCGGGCAGCTCTCCGCGGGGCAGGCGGGCACGCTGGGCAGCTATGCCCTCGTCGGCGTGCTCGTCGGCGCCCTGAGCGCCGGCGCGGTCAGCGACCGGATCGGCCGCCGGAAGGTCGTGCTCGCCAGCATCACCTGGTTCTCGCTCGGGATGGCCGCGACCGCCTTCGCCCAGTCGATCGCCGTCTTCGGCATCCTCCGCTTCCTCACCGGGATCGGGCTGGGCGCGATCCTGGCGACCGTCGGTGCCCTGGTCGCCGAGTTCGCGCCGCCGGAGCGGAAGAACCGGCTGAACGCGATCGTGTACAGCGGTATCCCCGCCGGTGGCGTGAGCGCCTCGGTCATGGCCCTGATCATCGACCCGAGCGGCTCCCACTGGCGGATCCTGATGATGATCGGGGCCAGCCCGCTGATCCTGCTGCTCCCGTTCGCGATCGCGAAGCTGCCCGAGTCGCAGCTGTGGCTCGACTCCCGCGGCCGGGTCGCGGCGACCAGCACCGCCCAGGAGGCGGTCGGCTTCAGCGCCCTGGCGCGCCGCCCGCTCGTCTTCCCGACCCTGGTGCTCGGCCTGATGAGCTTCTCGGGCCTGCTGCTGACCTACGGCCTCAACACCTGGCTGCCGAAGATCATGGAGGACAACGGCTACGGCAAGGCGTACGCCCTCACCTTCCTGCTCGTGCTCAACGGCGGCGCCATCGTCGGCGGCCTGCTCGCCTCGTACGTCGCCGACCGGACCGGCGCCAAGCCAGTGGTCGCGACCACCTTCGTGCTCGCCAGCCTGATGCTCGTGCTGCTGCCCCTCGGGCTGCCGGTCGGCGTCCTGTTCGTGGCGGTGGCGATCGCCGGCGTCGGCACGATCGGCACCCAGGTGCTCATCTACGGGTTCGTGGCCAACTACTACCCGACCCGGGCCCGCGGTGCGGGCGTCGCCTGGTGTGCCGGTTTCGGCCGGCTGGGCGGGATCGCCGGGCCGATCATCGGTGGGGCCCTGGTCGCCGCCGGGGTCGGCAGCACGACCGCCTTCCAGATCTTCGCCGGTGTCGCGCTGCTGGGTGCCGTCGTGGCCGTGGCGGTGCCGAGGTCCCCGCAGGAGCCCGTGGCGAACCTGGCGCTCGACGACGGCCTGACGGTCTGAGAGGGGCCTAGGGTGTGACCGTGCTCATCGAGAGAGCTGGGTGTGTCGGTCGCGAGGACGAGCTCGTCGAGCTCACCTCGCGGCTGGCCCTCACCCGCGCCTCCGGCTCAGCCGCCGTCCTGGTCCTCGGTGACCCGGGGCTGGGCAAGACCGCGCTGCTGCGCGGCCTGGCTGACCGGGTCGCGGCGCCGGCGCTGGCGGCCCGCGCCGGCGCCTGGGAGCAGGACTCGCCCGGCGCGGTGCTCCGCCAGCTGCTCGGCGAGGCGCCGCCGGCAGACCCGGTCGCCGCGGCTGACGCTCTGGTCGCGCGGGCCGTCGGGGCCGGCCAGGAGCCCGGCCTGGTCCTGGTCGACGACGCCGACCTCGCCGACACGTTCTCGCTGCAGGCGATCGCCTCCGCGCTGCGCCGCCACCACGACGCACCGGTGCTGGTGGTGCTGGCGGCCACCCGCAGCACCCAGTTCCTCGGCGAGATCGCCGCCGACACGATTCGCATCGAGGGGCTGGACGCCGTCGCCGTCGGTGAGCTCGCCTCGCTGCGCGGACGGGTCCTGCACCCGGCGATGGCCGAGGTGCTCACCCGGCACACGGCCGGCAGCCCGCGCGACGCGGTCGCCCTGCTCGACGAGCTCCCGCCGAGCCGCTGGGCACGTCCCGACACCCAGCTGCCGGCCCCCGTCCACGTACGCGACGAGGTCCAGCTCGCGCTCGCCGGCTGCGGCGCCGACGGACGTGCCCTCGCCGAGGCCCTCGCGATCCTGGGGGAGGACGCCTCGTTGGGCCAGGCCGCGTCCCTCGCCGGGCTCGAGGACCCGCTCTCCGCCGTCGACGCCCTGGCGGCCGCCGGGCTCGTCGAGACCACCCGTGACCACCGCCCCCGATGGCGTACGCCACTGATCGGTGTCGCCGTGCTGGCGACGATGGGCGCCCGCCGGGCCGCCGACGCGCACCGGCGCGCCGCCGCGATCGTCGACGACGAGGTCCGCCGGGCCCGGCACCTGGTCGCCGCGACCCCGCTGCCCGACGCCGAGCTCGCCGACGAGGTCGCCCGGCTGGCGCAGCGGCGCGGCGACGAGGGCGCCTGGGCACAGGCCGCCGCCCTCTACCGCGACGCCAGCCGTCTCACCGATGACCCCGTAGGCCGCGACGACCGCCTGATCCGCTCCGTCGACGCCCTGGTCGCTGCCGGCGACGGCATGGGCGCTGCGGCGCTGGTGCCGGTGGTCGAGAGCCTGCGGGAGACGCCGCTGCGCGACGCGGTGCTCGCCTATCTCGCGATCCTGCGTGGTCGCGCCACCGAGGCCGAGGTGCGGCTCAAGCGTGCCTGGGACATCGTCAACGCCGAGCGCGAGCCGGAGACCGCCGCCCTGATCGCGACCCGGCACGTGCTGCACTCGTTGGCCCTGTGCCGCGGCGAGGAGCTGGTCACCTGGGCCGACCGGGCGATCTCCCTGGCGGGTCGCGACTCGGCCGCCGGTGTCGAAGCGGCCGCGATCCGCGGGCTCGGGCTGGCGATGGCCGGCCGGTTCGAGGAGGCCCACGAGGCGTACGCCCTGGCCGCGCGCCGCGTCGGACACAGCGCCCAGACCCAGCGGGTCACCATGGGCCGTGGCTGGCTCGACGTACTCTCCGACGAGCCCGACGAGGCCCGCAGCCGCCTGGAGGGGGTCACCGACCCTCGGGTCCTCGGCGGCTCGACCCGGATCTCGATGTGGGCCCTGGCCTGGCTGGCCCGGGTGCAGTTCCTGACCGGTGAGGGCGACGCGGCCCTGCAGACGGTCGCGGCCGGCCGAGCGCTGGCCGCCGAGTCCGGAATCGCCCTGGTCACCCCGCTGCTGGAGTGGACGGCCACCGAGACCCACCTGCTGCGTGGCAGCTGGGAGGACGCGACCCGCACCGCCCGCGCCGCTGAGGTCGGGGCGCAGGGCTACGAGATCATGCGCGTCCCCGCGCTCCTCGCCCGCGCCCACATCGCCGAGGCGCGCAGCGACTTTCGCGCCGTCCTCCGCATCCTCGAGCCGCTCACCCAGGCCCCGGCCGGCAGCGCGCTGAGCGAGCCGGCCATCTGGCCCTGGGCCGAGACGTACGCCGCCGCGCTCATCGCGGAGGGCCGCCTGGACGAGGCCGATGAGTTCCTCCGCCCGCACGAGACCCGCGCCCGCGAGGAGCAGCACCGCTCCGCCCAGGCCAGGCTGGCCACCGCCCGCGGCCGCTGGCACGGCGCTCGCGGCGACCTCGCCGGGGTCCGCGACACCTTCGACCGCGCGCTCGAGCTGCTCGACGGACTGCCGTTGCGCTACGAGCGTGCCCGGGTCACCTTCGCCTACGGCCAGGCGCTGCGCCGCGCCGGCCGCCGCCGCGACGCCGAGGCGCTGCTCTCCTCCGCGCGCGACCTGTGGGACGGGCTGGGAGCGCTGACCTATGTCGACGCCGCCCAGCGTGAGCTGCGCGCCGGGGGTGTGCGTGCCCCGCGAGGCCGGCGTGGCCCGGTCGATCTGACCCCGCAGGAGGAGACCGTCGCCGAGATGGTCGCCTCGGGCCTCTCCAACCGGGAGGTCGCCGCGCAGCTGTTCGTCTCGCCCAAGACCGTGCAGTACCACCTGACCCGCATCTACGCGAAGCTCGGCGTCCGCAGCCGGACCGAGCTCGCCGCGATGGCGGCCGAGCAGACGGAGGAGCCATGAGCACCGACCTCGACGACACCGACGTCCGCGAGGCCCGGGGCGGCCTGAGGCGCGACCTGGGCCGCCACGAGCTGGTCAACGGCTTCATCGGGTTCCTGTTCTCCTGCACCGGGCCGGTCGCGGTGATCCTGGCCGTCGGCCAGGGCGCCGGTCTCTCCGCCGCTGTCGTCGCCTCCTGGGTGAGCGCGGTGTTCTGCCTCAACGGCGTGCTGACGATCATCGCCTCACGCTGGTGCCGGCAGCCGCTGGTCTACTTCTGGACCATCCCCGGCACCGTGGTCGTCGGCCAGGCGATGGCCGCCGGCACCACCTGGCCGGAGGCGGTCGGTGGGTTCTGCATGGCCGCGATCCTGCTGGTCGCGCTGGCCCTGACCCGGCAGGTCGACCGGGTGATGCACCTGCTGCCGATGCCGATCGTGATGGCGATGGTGGCAGGTGTCTTCCTCCGCTTCGGCACCGATCTGGTCCTCGCCGTCGACCGCGACCTGGCAGTCGCCGGACCGATGGTGGCCGCCTTCGTCGCCGTCAGCGCGGTCCCGCGGCTGGCGCGCTGGCTCCCGTCGGTGCTGGTGGCGCTGGCGGTCGGAGCGGTGGCCGTGAGCCTCGCCGACAGGCCTGCCGTCGAGGTCTCCGGCCGCTGGATCATCGACCCGGTCTGGACGACGCCCGTCATCAGCGGGTCCGCGTTCGTCGAGCTCACCATCCCGTTGCTGATCACCGTCCTGGTCGTCCAGAACGGCCAGGGCATGGCCGTGCTGCGCGCCGCCGGCCACGACCCGCGGATGAACCAGGTGACCGGCTGGTGCGGGGTGACCTCGCTGGTCGCGGCCCCGTTCGGTGGCGTGTCCACCTGCCTCGCGGGGCCGACGAACGCGCTGGTCACCGCCTCGGGGGAGCGGCGCCGGCACTATGCCGCGGCGGTCTGGTGCGGCGTACTCGCCATCGGGTTCGGGCTGCTCGCCCCCGGCATGGTCCGCGTCATCACCACCATGCCCGAGGCGTACGTCGCCGTCCTCGGCGGTCTGGCCATGCTCAAGCCGCTCCAGGGTGCCTTCCAGACCGCCTTCAGCGGCCCCCACATCACCGGCGCGCTGGTCACCTTCCTGGTGACCGTCGCCGACATCACCGTCTTCAACATCGGCTCCGCCTTCTGGGGGCTGGTGATCGGCGTCGCGGTCAGCATCCTGCTCGACCGTGACCACAAGCGCGAGGAGAAGCCATGACCACGACCGACACCACCTACCCCGACGCGACGATGCGCTACGGCGCCACCGCCCGGCAGGTCGCCGACGTCTTCGAGCCGGCGGAGGCGACGGACTCGCTCGTCCTGCTGCTCCACGGCGGGCTATGGCGTGACTCCGACCGGATCCGCACCTGGTCGGCCGGCCGGGCGCTGGCCGAGGCTGGGCATCTGACCGCGACCGTGGAGTACCGGCACGGACACGGCCAGTGGCGCCAGGCCTTCGAGGACATCGAGACCGCGATCGAGTCGATCCAGCTCAGCGGTCGCGAGTGGACCGTCCACAACGACGCACCCCGCCGGATCACCCTGGTCGGACACTCCTCCGGCGGTCAGCTCGCCCTCTGGGCCGCGGCCCGCCCGGGCACCCTGGTCACCGGTGCCGTCGCCCTGGCTCCCGCGGCCGCGCTGGCCGCGATGAGCGCGGACGGCCTCGGCGACGGCGCGGTCGAGGAGTTCCTCGGCGGCACCCCGTCCGAGAACCCCGAGGCGTACGCCGCCGCCGACCCGCTCGGCCTCGCGCCTCGGGTTCCGGTGCGGGTCCTCCACGGCACCGCCGACGCCGTGATCCCGCTCGCGATCTCCGAGCGCTACGCGGCAGCACACCCCGGCGTACGTCTCGAGGTAGTCGACGGCGCCGACCACGCCGCCTGGGGCGACCCGACCTCGTCGGCCTGGCCGCACCTGCTCACCGCGGTCAGCCAGGTCTGACGACGGCGTCGTCGGCCTTGTCGCCGACGCCGGGGTAGAGAGCCAGGATCAGGAGTACGCCGACGACGAGGCCCACGAGCTGAGCGAGGATGAACGGCGCCACCGAGCCCGGCGCGATGCCCGCGAAGGTGTCGGAGAAGACCCGGCCGATCGTGACGGCCGGGTTGGCGAACGAGGTGGAGCTGGTGAACCAGTAGGCGGCTCCGATGTAGCCACCGACCGCAGGCGCTGCGAGAGCACCGCGGTCGCTGCGTACGAGCGCGAAGATCAGGGCCACGAGACCGGCCGTGGCGACGATCTCGGCGACGAGGTGGCCGCCGGTGGCTCGCTCCTTGGCCGAGATCGCCTGGTCGACCTCGAACATGACGTTGGCCAGCGCCGCGCCCCCGACCGCACCGAGGATCTGGACGACCGAGTAGGCCGCGACCTCGCCCAACGACAGCCCCTTGCCCGCACGGCGTCCCAGGAACCAGTCGGCGAGCGAGACCACCGGGTTGAAGTGTGCCCCTGAGACCGGGCCCAGCATCAGGATCAACGCGGCCAGCCCGAAGACGGTCGCCATCGAGTTCTCCAGGAGCTGCAGGCCGGTGTCGCCGGGCGAGAGCTCCTGCGCGGCGATGCCGGATCCGACGACCACGGCGACGAGCAGGGCGCTACCCACGAGCTCGGCCAGCAGGCGGCGGGGGAGAGATGAGTTCACCCCTGCATCTTGACGGCCGGAGATTACTCAGTCAACATTGAGTCAATGGAGGTTGAGAGACAGGCCGAGTTGGAACGTCGGGCCAAGATTCATGCAGCGCTCGGCGATCCGGTGCGGCTTCGCATCGTCGACAGCCTCCAGATCAGTGATGCCTCCCCCACAGAGCTCGCCGGGATGCTGAACGTCCCGTCGAACTTGTTTGCCCACCACGTCCAGGCGCTGGTGAGCGCAGGTGTCGTGTCCCGTCATCATTCCGAGGGCGACGGGAGACGTACGTACCTGCACCTCGAGCAGGACACGCTCGAGAGCCTGGGCACCGCATCCCCCGTGGCGGTGCCCAGGCGTGTCCTGTTCGTCTGCACCGGCAACTCGGCGCGGTCGCATCTGGCTGCTGCGCTGTGGCGCCAGGTCAGCCCGATCCCGGCCGCATCGGCCGGCACCCATCCTGCCGATCGCATCAATCCGGGGACGGTCGACGCTGCTGCCCGCCATCACCTGGACCTCCCGATCATCGAGCCCGCTCGGATGGATGACGTGCTCGATCCCGAGGATCTGGTGATCACCGTGTGCGACCGTGCCCACGAGACGCCGAAGGTCCGTGGCGAGCTGCACTGGTCGATCCCCGACCCCGTGGACAAGGGCCCCGAGGCCTTCGATGCTGCCTACCTCGAGCTTGAGCGCCGGGTCAGGGCGCTCGCCTCCCGTTTCGACTCCTGAACCCCACACCCCCCACAAGGAGATATCCCGATGGACGCTTCGTCGGCAGCCGACAAGCCCGCCGTCCTCTTCCTCTGCGTCGAGAACGCCGGTCGTTCGCAGATGGCGCTCGGCTTCTTCCAGCATTACGCCGGCGACCAGGCGATCGGCTGGTCCGGCGGCTCCGCGCCGGCCACCGCGATCAACCCGGTCGCCGTGAAGGCGATGGCCGAGCTCGGGATCGACATCTCCGGCGAGTTCCCCAAGCCCTGGACCGACGAGGTCGTACGCAGCGCCGACGCGGTCATCACCATGGGCTGTGGCGACGCCTGCCCGTTCTACCCCGGCAAGCGCTACGAGGACTGGAAGGTCACCGACCCCAAGGGCGGCGACATCGAGCTCGTACGCCGCGTCCGGGACGAGATCGAGCAGCGGGTGCTCGGCCTCCTCGGCGAGCTCGGCGTCACCCCGGCCCGCTCGACTACGAGAGAGTGATCGGCGCCCGGCTGATCGTGAACAGCTCCTCGCTCGGGGCCGTCGGACCGCAGCAGCCGCCGCCCTTCGTGCTGTCCGGGTCGTCGAAGACGCCCGCGCCGCCGCAGACCCCGGTGTCGGGGAGCTCGAGCTCCACCCGGGCCGCCGCGTCGTGGTCGCCGGCGAGCTCGGCCACCACGCTGCGTACCTGCTCGTAGCCGGTCATCGCCAGGAAGGTCGGCGCACGGCCGTAGGACTTCATCCCGACCAGGTAGAGGTCGGGCTCCGGCTGGGCGAGGTCCTTGGCGCCGGTC
Organism: Nocardioides sp. NPDC051685; assembly: GCF_044453405.1. NCBI lineage: Bacteria > Bacillati > Actinomycetota > Actinomycetes > Propionibacteriales > Nocardioidaceae > Nocardioides > Nocardioides sp. NPDC051685. The sequence continues at coordinate 247,177 of NZ_JBITCR010000006.1, forward strand.
GCGCTGACCGAGCCGCAGGAGTGGATGTTGGGGTCGATCTGGACCGCGATGTTGCGCGGCGCCTCCAGCGTAGGGTCGAGGTCGAGCCGCATCTCGCTGAGGAAGCCGAGGTCGGGGCGGTAGCCGGTCAGCACCACCACCTGGTCCGCCTCGATCACGCGGCCGTCCTCGGCGGTGACCGTGGCGCCGTCGACCCGTGCGGTGCGGAACCCGGTCACCAGCTCGACGTTGCCGTCCTGGACGGCCTTCTTGGCGCGTACGCCCAGGGCGCCCCGCTCCGGGAGCTCGTCGGCCTCGCCGCCACCGAAGGTGTTCGTCGAGACCGCCCGGCGGATCGCCCAGGTGATCGTCGTCCCCGGGTGGTTCTTGGCGATGGCGGTGAGCTCGTTGACGGCGTTGAAGGCGGAGTCGCCGGCACCGATCACGACCGTGTGCTTGGCGGCGTAGGTCGCGGCGTCGGCCCGGTCGGGCACCGCGTAGGTGACCGTGCCGGCCGCGTGGGCGGCGCGCTCTCCGAGGGCGGGGAGCCCGTCGGCCCCGGCCGGGTTGGGGCGGCGCCAGGTGCCGGAGGCGTCGATGACGGCGCGCGCCTCGATGCGTTCCTCGGTGCCGTCGGCGCCGGTCACGTGGAGGACGAACGGCTGCTCGGCGCGCTCCGCGTCGACCAGCCGGTCACGGCCCTTGCGGGAGACGCCGGTAACCGTGGCGCCGTAGCGGACGTGGTCGCCCAGGGCGTCGGCCAGCGGGACGAGGTAGCTCTCGCGCCACTGCGCTCCGGTGGGATAGCCCTTCTCCGGCGCCTCCCAGCCGGTCGGCTCGAGAAGCCGGGCGGCGGCCTTGTCGACCAGCTCGGGCCACGCCGAGAAGAGGCGTACGTGACCCCATTCGGCGACGGCCGCAGCAGGTTCGCCCCCTTGCTCGAGCACGAGCGGGGTGAGCCCGCGCTCGAGCAGATGGGCGGCGGCCGCGAGCCCCTGGGGTCCGGCGCCGATGACAGCAACGGGAAGGTCGGTCATGATGCTCCTCAGATTCAAGAACGTCGATATGTCGGCGACCTTAGGTCACGTATCGACGTTCGTCAATATCATTCGGTAGACTTGCCTCCATGACGGTTCTCCCTGTGCTTCCCTCCGCTGCTGCCGCGTGCTGCTCACCGGTGACCGCGGGCGTCCTCGACGACGACCAGGCCGAGGCCCTGGCGCGGACGTTCAAGGCGCTCGGCGACCCGAATCGGGTCAAGCTGCTCTCGATCATCGCTGCTTCCGAGGGCCAGGAGGCGTGCGTCTGCGATCTCACCGAGCCGGTCGGGCTGTCCCAGCCGACGGTCTCCTATCACATGAAGCTGCTCGTCGAGGCCGGGTTGGTCGCCCGCGAGCAGCGCGGTCGGTGGGCCTACTTCTCCATCGTCCCCGGCGCCCTCGACGCGCTCGCCGGCGCGCTGACGTCCTAGGGGTCAGCTGGAGCTCGGCGGTTGAGCTGCTGCTTGGCTGATCCCGTGGACCGCGGCTCGGATCCGTTCTGCTGCCGTGTCCGGGTCGGGCTGCCCGCTGTCCAGCCAGGCGATGACGGCATCGGTCGTCATGGTCGGGATCAGGCGTGATGCCCAGTCCAGCCAAGGCCCCGCCGGGATCTGCTTGGCGAGATTGGAGCGCGCCACTGCCACTGCCGTGGCTGAGAGGCTGTCCGTCAGGTCCTGGAACTCACGTTCGCGGGTGGCAAAGCGGAAGAGCAGCCGAAACGCGTCCGGATCCTGGGCGGCGGCCCTGAGCAGCGCCGGAATCGCGTCGTCCTCGAAGTCGTCGGTGCCCACTTGCTCGGCCAGGCGGCCGCAGGCCTGATCCAGGATGGTCCGATAGAGCTCGGCCTTGGAGTCGAAGTGCCGGTAGAGCACGACACGGGTGATGCCGGCCTCGTCCGCGATCTCGTCGAGGCCGGTGTCGGCGAATCCGTGCCTGGCGAAGGCGCGTGTCGCGGCCGTCAGGATCTGGGCTCGTCGTTCTGCGCGGGGCAACCGTGTCTTGGCTGCGGGCTGGGGCATGCCGCTCTTCCTCTCTATTGTATATCGCGAAGTTTACATCTACGGTTGTATACATGCGAGTAAACTTGATGCAGGATGAAGCGGCCCCGTCGCGACGCAGGCCGATTTTCGCCAGGCTCTACCCGGCGATGGCGCGGGCCATGGACGAAGGAGGGATGGGCGCTCGGCGGCGGTCGCTGCTGGCCGGGGTGCACGGCGACGTGATCGAGGTCGGTGCCGGATCCGGCGCGAACTTCGTCCACTACCCCAGCGCGGTTCGACGGGTCACGGCGGTCGAGCCCGAGCCGTCTCTCCGCGCTGAGGCTGTATGCGCCGCGTCAGGTGTCGACGTGCCGATCGATGTCGTCTCCGGAACGGGTGAGCGCCTGGCATCGCGCGACGCCAGCGCTGACGCCGTGGTCTTCACTCTCGTGCTCTGCTCCGTGCGAGACGTACGGGCATGTCTGACCGAAGCTCGTCGGGTGCTGCGGCCTGGTGGCGAGCTGCGCTTTCTCGAGCACGGTGTTGCGGACTCGGTGCCCATCGCGACTCTGCAGCGAGTCATGGACGCCACCGTGTATCCAACCCTTGCCGGAGGGTGCCACCTCGGCCGCGATCCGCGCCGGTCCATCACCGAGGCTGGATTCCGCATCACCGTGTCGGAGAGATTCCTGTGGCCGCAGGCGCGCACGCCGATCTCCTTCCATGTCAGTGGTATCGCGGTTCTCGCAGGTGATGACGGTGCATGAGAGCGAGGGGCGGGTCGAGGTCAGTGGGCTGACCAAGTCCTATGGGGGAGTCGCAGCGGTAGACGACGTGAGCTTCACGGTCGAGCCCGGCTCGGTGACGGGCTTCCTCGGGCCCAACGGGGCCGGCAAGACGACCACTCTGCGGATGATCCTCGGTCTGGTTCGCCCGGATCGCGGCCGAGCAACAGTAGGAGGGATCGAGTACGCCGATCTCGCGGCGCCCCTCGAGGTCGTCGGTGCGGCTCTCGAGTCCACCGGGTTCCATCCTGGGCGTACCGGCCTCGACCATCTCCGGATCTACGCCGCCGCGGCTTCTCTGCCCTCCTCGCGGGCTGATGCCGTGCTGGAACTGGTCGGCCTCGCCGATGCCGGCAACCGATCGGTCGGTGGCTACTCGCTCGGCATGCGGCAGCGCCTCGCTCTCGCCACCGCACTCCTCGGCGACCCTGATGTGCTGATCCTCGACGAGCCGGCCAACGGACTCGATCCCGAAGGCATCGTCTGGTTGCGCCAGTTCCTCAGGGGGTACGCCGAAGCAGGGCGGAGCGTGCTGGTCTCCAGCCATGTCCTCACCGAGATGCAGCAGCTGGTCGACCGTGTCGTCATCCTTCATCGCGGCGTCCTGATCCGACAGGCGACGCTCGAGGAGCTCTCCGGTGACCACGGCGACCTCGAGACCGCCTTCTTCGAGCTGACCACCAACCGGGAGACCCGGGCATGAGACCGCTCATCACCTCCGAGATCCGCAAGCTGCTCTCCACCAGGCTCTGGGCCTGGCTGCTCCTGGCCTCGATGGCGCTGACCGCCCTCTACGCGGCCCTGTTGATCGGGTTCAGCGACGACCCTGACACCATGACGGCGTCACTGAACAGTGCTGCCGGTCAGCAGACCCTCTTCGCGGTTGCTTCAGGTGGCGCGAGCACACTCGTCGCCGTCCTGGCGGCGATCGGAGTCACCGGAGAGTTCCGCCATCGAACGGCAACCGCGACCTTCCTCGCGACACCTCGCCGCTGGAGGGTGGTCGCCGCCAAGCTGGCCCTCTACGCCGCGGTCGGGGTCGGATATGCAGTCCTGTGCCTGCTGGTCGTTGCCTTGGTCGCCTGGCCATGGCTCGGTGCCAAGGGCGTCGACGTGGCACCGCTCGGCAACGGGCTCCCCGGCACGTACGCAGGCGTCGTCGCCGATGTCACGATCTTCGCGGTGCTGGGTGTCGGTCTGGGCGCGATGGTGCGCAATCAGGTCGCCACCGTGGTCGGCCTTCTCGTCTACCGCTTCGTGGCCGAGCCCATCGTCACCGCGGTGCCGGCGCTGTCTGACTGGACCGCCTATCTCCCCGGATCCGCATCCGCAGCGCTCACCCAGGTCTCGCTCAGCACCCAGGACTACCTCGCCCCATGGGCTGGTGGTCTGGTGCTCGCGGGATACGGGTTGCTCTTCACCATCGTCGGCACCCGTATCTCGATGAGCCGAGACGTCACCTGACCGTCCGGGCGATCCATACCTCTCGTGTCGCTCACCGCGTCGCCGCGGCGATGACCTCCAACAGCCGGCGGTGGAGCTCCATGAGGTCGTCGACGCTCATGTCGAGACGCTCGACGATCGCGGGCGGGATCTTCTCGGCGTCGTCGCGCAGCGCGCGGCCGCGTTCGGTCAGGACGACGGCGAGCGAGCGCTCGTCGGACTTGTTGCGCTCGCGCCGGATGTAGTCCTGGGCCTCGAGGCGCTTGAGCAGTGGGGAGAGGGTGCCGGGGTCGAGCTGCACCTTGCGGCTCAGCTCGGAGACGCGCAGCGGCTCCTCCTCCCACAGGGCCAGCATGACCAGATACTGCGGGTGGGTCAGTCCCATCGGTTCGAGCAGGGGGCGGTAGAGGGCGATCACGCTGCGCGCGGCGACGGCCAGGCCGAAGCAGACCTGTTGATCGAGGGCCAGCGGGTTCTCGATCCCCGAGAGCGGATCCTTCTTCGTCGGCATGTGAGTTAGCGTACCAATAGTTGGTGCGCAAACAGTTTGCCTGGTAAGTATGAGGCCGTGAACGAGCAACCGCGACGACCACGCCACCTGATGGACCCGGACAACCCGATCCGGCCCGTCAACGACAAGTCGCTCACTCACGTGAAGCAGTGGGTGGCGTCCGTGCTCGTCGTGTTCACCGTCGCCCACCTGGTGGTGGGGCTGGTCATCGGAGCGGTGGCGATCGACCCGGTCTACCAGAGCTCACGAGTCGGGCTGTGCGTCATCGCGGCGGGCTTCGGGGTGCTGGGTCTGGCCGGAGGTTTCCTCATCCACCGGCGCAGCCCGTTCACGCCGTGGCTTCTCCTCGGCCTCCTGCCCTCGGCGGTCGGGCTCTGGCTCGTGCTGCGCTGAGCCGAGTCGGCGCGTCATAACGCGCCGACTCGGCATGGGTTCTCGTCAGAACAGGTCCGGCACGGTCCAGCCGTCGAGGTCGTACTCGGCCAGGAACTCGTCGGCGAGACCCTTCATCGCGTCCGCCCCGCCACGGTTCTGGGCGGCGAAGAGGAGCTCGGCCTTCACGTTCTCGTGGTTGCCGGAGTAGTTGCGCTCGTAGAGCTCGTGACGGCCGCCGAACTCGGAGCCGATCGAGTCCCACAGCGCCTTCATGACCTTGACCCGGTCGACGGCGGTGATGCCGTTGGAGCCACGGACGTACTTGTCCAGGTACGGCCGCACCTCCGGGCTCTTGAAGTCCGCGGCGCCCGAGGGCAGGTAGATCAGCCCCGAAGCGACGTCCTGCTCGATGATCTCCTTGACCCGCGGGTAGCCGTGGATCATGAACATCCGGTACGTCAGGCCGTACTCCAGCTTCGGGATCACCGCGTCGCCGACCCACGGCTCGGGGTCACGGGCCATCGACTCGGTCAGTGACCAGAACAGGTTGCGCCAGCCGATCACCTCGCCGACCCGCGTCTGTACGCCGCGGAAGCCCCCCGAGCCGGTGGCGTCGAGTGCCTTCATCAGCAGGCCGGCGATGAAGTCGAGCTTGACCGCCAGGCGCGTGCAGCCCTGGAAGGTGAACCGCGGCAGGAACCCCGACTGCGGGAAGAAGGCGTTGATCCGGTCGACGTCGCCGTACATGAAGACGTTCTCCCAGGGCACGAGCACCTTGTCGAAGATGAAGATGGTGTCGTTCTCGTCCATCCGGCTCGACAGCGGGTAGTCGAACGGCTCGCCGTTCTTGGCTGCCTGCTCGGTGTAGGAGGAGCGGCAGATCAGCTTGATGCCGGGGGCGTCCATCGGGACGGTGCAGATCAGCGCGAACTGCTTCTTGCGGATCGGCAGGCCGTAGTGGGCGATGAAGTTGTAGTTGGTGATCGCCGATCCGGTCGCGACGACCTTGGCGCCGGAGACGATCAGGCCGGCGTCGGTCTCCTTCTCGACTTTCATGTAGACGTCGCCGACCTCGTCCGGGGGCAGCTGGCGGTCGACCGGCGGGTTGATGATCGCGTGGTTCCAGTACAGGACCTTCTCCTGGGACTCGCGATACCAGCGCTCGGCGTTGGCCTGGAACGGGGCGTACAGCTCCTTGTTGGCATGCAGCGTGCCGAGGAAGCTGGCCTTGTAGTCGGGGGAACGGCCCATCCAGCCGTACGTCATCCGCGCCCAGCGCGCGATCGCGTCGCGCTCCTTGAGCAGGTCGGCCGAGGAGGTCGGGGTCTTGAAGAACGGCATTGTGACGCCGCCGTTGCCGGTGTCGGTCGGCACGGTGAGCTCGTCGACGTGCGGGCCGGTGTGTAGGGCGTCGTAGAGGCGCGCGGTCATCCGCACCGGGTTGCGGAAGGCCGGGTGCGTGGTGACGTCCTCGACCCGTTCGCCGTGCAGGTAGATCTCGCGGCCGTCGCGCAGGCTCTCGATGTACTCGTCGCCGGTCATCGGCCGGGAGGCGAAGTTGGTCTGCTTGTTCGCGGGCGATTCGGCGGCCGGGTTGACGGTCGGCGGGCCGTCGGTCCGGGACTCGGGGGCGAGGGTGTCGGTCATGGTTCTCTCCTTGGTCGGATCAGTAGTGGGTGGATCGCGGGATCGCGGGAGCCTCGATGGCGGTGAACGACGTGGTGGCGTCGAACCAGCCGGTGCTGGGGTCGTCCTGGCAGCCGAGCCAGACCACCTCCGAGGACGGGTTGCCGATGTGGTGGAAGGCGCTGTCGTGGAAGAGCAGCGGCTTGCGGTCGGTGGTGATCACCTCGACGACCTCGCCGAGGAACAGCAGGTGGTCCCCGCCGTCGTCCGTACGCCACGGGCGGCACACCAGCGTCGCGGCCGTCCCGCCGAGCCGCGGCGCCGTCGCGCCCTCGCGCCAGGGGAGCGGGTCGCTGCAGGGGCGGCCGGCGAAGTGCATGGCGACATCGCTCTGGTCGGCGGCGAGGACGTTGACCGCGAAGGCGGCGCCCTCGAGGTAGGCAGCCGCCTTGGACGTACGCGTCATGGCGACCTGCACCAACGGCGGGTCGAGCGAGATCGGCGTGAAGGCCGTGACGGTGGCGCCGTGGTGTGCCCCGTCAGGGGTGTGGCAGGTGATCACGGTGACGCCGGTCGCGAAGCGGCCGAAGGTCGACCGCAGGGTGCGTGGGTCCATGGAGCTCCTCCTTCGTCGGGCCGCGGGATGTGTGGCGGCGGTCACGTCGGAGGACGACGCTAGATCGGGATCGCGAGGGCGGCGATCCGCTGGGCGAAGGGGTTGTCCGGATTGCGCACCGGGTTTCCGGACGCTCTCGGCGGGAAGCCGATGCGCTGTTAATGTGAAGGACGTCACTAGGGGGTGGCAGATGAGCACGGGCACTCTCACCGCATCGTCCGGCGACATGGAGACCTTCTCCGACGAGGTCTCCCGGGTCTACTTCCCGCATGCGCTGACCATGCGCGGCCGGCCGGCTCGCCCTGCCGAGCTGCGTGCGGTCGACCTCGGTCCGGTCCGGCTGACCCGGATCGGCTGGGGTGCGGAGGTGTCGGTGGAGTCGGACCACCCAGGTGCCTGGGCGGTCAACGTCCCGCGCAGCGGGGTGCTCGAGGCCAACGTCGGTGGTGCCCATGTGCTCTCGCTCGACGGCCAGGCGACCGTGTGCCCGCCCGACCGTCCCACCAAGATGACGCGGTGGTCGGCCGACTGCTCGATCGTCGGCATGCGGGTCGACCGTGACTATCTGGTCGAGGAGGTGGCAGCCCTGGTCGGCCTGCACACCGACCGGCTGCCCGCCCAGCTCGACCTGCGCGCCGACGGTGCCCGCGCCTGGATCGGCCTGCTCGGCTCGCTCGGCACCGAGGCGATGCGCAACCCGGCCCTGGTGGGAGACGAGCGGGTGCGTCGCCGGCTGGCCGGGACGTTGACCGCGGCCTTCGTCGCCGCCTGCTTCCCCGAGGAGCCCGCCGTCGGCTCCGTCCAGCCCCGCATCGTCTCCCGCGTCGTGGAGGCCATGGAGGCCGACCCGGCCAGGGAGTGGACCGTCTCCGACCTGGCCCGCGAGGCCGACGTCGGCATCCGCCGGCTCCAGCAGGGCTTCCAGCGCTACCTCGGCCGTACGCCCACCCAGCGGCTGCAGGAGATCCGTCTCGAACGCGTCCACGCCGACCTCATCGCCAGCCGCGGGGACACCGTCGCCGAGGTCGCCTACCGGTGGGGCTTCACCCACCTCGGTCGCTTCGCCGCCGCCTATCGGCAGGCCTACGGCGTCGCCCCCTCGCAGACGCTGCGCTGCCGCTGACGCCCACCCGCCGAGTCGGCTAGTTGTTGCTGAGGGCGGCCAGGATGGCGAGAGCGCGGGTGAGCAGGGGGCTCTCGTCGCCGGCACGGGTGGCGGCGACGAGCTCGACGCCGGGGGTTCCCGAGAGCGGGACGTAGACGACGTTGGGGACGGCCAGGGCCGCGGTGGGCTCGGGCACGATGGCGACCCCCAGGCCGGCGGCCACGAAGGTGACCAGGGTGGAGGTCTCGGCGACCTCGTGGGCGATATGGGTGCCGATCCCGGCCTCGTCGAAGAGGTGCTGGATCATCGCGTTCATCGCCGAGCGGCCGCTGCCGGCGTGGATGACCAGGCCCTCGCCGTCGAGGTCGGTGACACGTACCTGGCGACGGGCGGCGAAACGGTGGTCCTTCGGCATCGCCACCAGCAGGTCCTCCTGGCGCAGGTGGGTGATCGCGAGACCGGCGGAGTCGGGGAGGGGACGGAGCAGGCCCAGGTCGAGCGTGCCGTCGGCGAGTGCCGCGGCCTGGTCCGGCGAGAGCATCTCGCCCCGGAACCCGAACTCGACCTCGGGCAGCTCCGTGCGCAGGGTGCGGGCAAGGGTCGGCAGCAGCGAGTACGTCGCCGATCCGACGCACCCGATCAGCAGCCGCCCCCGCCGCCCCGAGGCGATGCTGGCGGCCTCGTGTGCGGCGGCGTCGACGGCGCCGAGGATCTCCCGAGCCCGTTCCAGGTACGCGGCCCCGGCGGGAGTCAGGTCGACCCGCCGCGTCGTACGGGTGAGCAGGGTCAGCCCGAGCTCCGCCTCGAGCTGCCGGATCTGCTGCGACAGCGGCGGCTGCGCCATGTGGAGCCGCTGCGCCGCCCGCCCGAAGTGACGCTCCTCGGCGACCGCGACGAAGTAGCGAAGATGGCGCAGCTCCATGCACTCATACTCGCAGAGTCTCAGTCTGCCCGTGACAACCCTGCCGAGACGTCACTTACGTCGGGGGGGGGGGGGGGGGGGGGGGGGCGACGCGGGGCCCGGGGGGGGGGGGGCGCCCCCCGCGGGCGCCCCCCGGCCACGCCGCCCCGGGGCGGGCCCCGCCGCCCCG
>NZ_JBITCR010000006.1:256737-275617 GCF_044453405.1 Nocardioides sp. NPDC051685
GTTGCGCCCAGCCCCACCCACAAACCCTCTCGTCTCCTCCGCGCCCCCCACACCCCCCGCCCCCCTCTCCTCGCCGGGGGCCTGCCGGGCCCCCCCCCCCCCCCCCCCCCCGACGTACCTGACGCTTCGGCCGACCGGGCTGACGCCTCGGCTCATGCCGGAAGCGTGTCGCCCTGGACGGCCTGGATGTCCAGCTCGACCTTGAGGGTCGTGCCGATGGCGGCGATACCGGCGGCGACGGCCTGGTTGTAGCTCATCGCGAAGTCGTCGCGGCGGAGCTGGGCGGTCGCACGGAAGGCGGCGCGGGTGCCGCCCCAGGCGTCGGGGCCGGTGCCGAGGTAGGCGACGTGGAGGTCGACGGAGCGGGTCTGCCCGTGCATGGAGAGCTCTCCGTGCACGGTCCAGCGGTCGGCTCCGGCCGGGTTGAGCCCGGTGGAGCGATAGACGATCTCGGGGAACGCCTCGACGTCGAGGAAGTCACCGCTGCGCAGGTGGTCGTCGCGCATCCGGTTGCCGGTGTCGATCGAGGCGGCGCGGATGACCGCCTCGACGCGGGACTTCTCCAGGTGGTCCGGGGCGATCTCGACGACCCCGGCGAAGTCGGTGAACCGGCCGCGCACGCTGGAGATGCCCAGATGCTGCGCGACCGCGCCGAGGCTGGAGTGGGCGGGGTCGATCGTCCACGGCCCCGGGGCCGGGAGCGAGGTGTCCCCCTGCCGGGTCAGCGTGACGGTGCCGAGCGCGGCCGTCCCCGAGGCGGTGACGATCGCGGTCGCCGCGGTGGGGGACCAGCCGATCGCGGTGATGATCGCGACGTACGGCCCGGGGGCGAGGACGGTGTCGTCGGTGACGACACCGTCCTCGTCGGCCTCGGCGCGCAGCACCTGACCGCCGGCCGTGTCGGTGAGGGTGACGACCGCGTGCGCGACGGCCCATCCGTCACGGGTGCGGATCTGTGCGGTCAGTGCCATCGCGGATCAGTCCTCGGGGTGGGAGAGGACGATCTCGTGGCCGTCCACGCCGTGGCCGGTGAGGCTCACGGCGCTGGCCGCGGGCGGGTAGCTGGTCGCCAGGACGGTGTAGTCGCCGCTGTCGAGATCGGCGAAGGCGTACGCCCCGTCAGCACCCGTCGTCGCCGTCCCGGCCACGTTGCCGGCGGCGTCGACCAGCGTCACCCGGGCGTCGGCGAGGGGCCCGAAGGCCGCCTTGACGACACCGGTCAGGCGGGCGCCGGTGACCAGCTCCACCTCGAGACGGGTGACGCCGGTGGCGCCGATCTCGATCGGCACCGCGTGCGGGCGGTAGCCCTCGGCGTTGACCGCGACCGTGGCCGGACCCGGGACCAGCTCGTCGACGAAGAAGGTGCCGTCGGCGACGGTGGTGCCGGTGGAGAGCAGGTCGCCGCGTACGTCGGTCACGATCACCATCGCGCCCTGGATCGGCGCGCCGTCCTCACCGCGACGCACGATGCCCTTGAGGCCGGTGGTGCCGCTGAGCAGGAGGTCGTACGCCACCGGCTCACCGCCCACGACCACCGTGGAGGCCTGCGGCTGGAAGCCGTCGGCCGACGCGATCAGCACGTACGTCCCGGGGCCAGGTGCGTCCACCGAGTAGGCGCCGTCGGCGTGGGCGACCGAGCGTCCGAGCTGACGCCCGGACAGCGAGATCAGCGTGACCGCGGCGTACGGGACCGGGACGCTCCCGGAACCGCGGACGAACCCGTGCAGCGGGGTCCCGTGGGAGACGGGAGCAGCGTGCTGCTCGGTCACCCCGGCGACGGCCTCGGCGACGGCTGCGGGGGAGTCCTCCTCGGCAGCCTGGGCGAGCCCGGACCTGGTCTTGAGCGGCACCTCCTTGATGAACAGCACGAACAGCAGCGCGATCACGGCAACCGCGGAGGCGACCAGGAAGATGTCGGCGATGCCGTGCCCGTAGGCACTCTCCAGCACCGACCGCAGCGGCTCGGGCACCTTGTCCATGTCCGGGATCTCACCGGAGGTGCCCTGGGCCAGGGCGGCGTACTTCGGACCCAGGTCGGCGAGGCCGTCCTCGACGTAGTCGGTGACCCGGTGGGCCATCAGCGCGCCGAGCGCGGAGACGCCCATCGCGCCGCCGAGGCTGCGGAAGAAGGTGACCATGGAGCTGGCCGCGCCGAGGTCGGCGGGCGAGACCTGGTTCTGCGTGGAGAGGACCAGGTTCTGCATCGTCATACCGACGCCGAGCCCGAGGACCGCCATGAAGATCGCGACGTGCCAGTACTCGGTGTCGTAGCGGATCGTGCCGAGCAGGCCCAGCCCGCCGACGATGAGGACGGCGCCGACGACCAGCCAGGCCTTCCACTTCCCGGTGCGGGTGATGACCTGGCCGGAGATGGTCGAGGAGAGGAACAGTCCGGCGATCATCGGGATCGTCATCACGCCGGCCATCGTCGGCGACTCGTCGCGGGCGAGCTGGAAGTACTGGCTGAAGAAGATCGTGCCGGCGAACATCGCCACGCCGACGAAGAGCGAGGCGAGCGAGGAGAGCGTGATCGTGCGGTTGGCGAAGAGCCGAAGCGGGATGATCGGCTCCTTGGCCCGAGACTCGACGAGGACGAAGATCAGCAGGAGCAGCACGGAGCCGCCGACCATGGCCGCGGTCTCCCAGGAGGCCCAGTCGTACTTGTCGCCGGCGAAGGTCACCCAGATGAGCAGCAGCGAGACGCCGGCCGCCATGAAGAACGCGCCGGACCAGTCGACCTTGACGCCCTCGCGCCTGATGACCGGAAGGTGCAGGGTCTTCTGCAGCACGATGAACGCGATCACCGCGAACGGGATGCCGACGTAGAAGCACCAGCGCCAGCCGAGCGAGTCGGCGTCGGTGATGACGCCGCCGAGCAGCGGGCCGCCGACGGTGGCGACAGCGAAGACGGCGCCGAGGTAGCCCGAGTAGCGGCCGCGCTCACGCGGCGCGATCATCGCGGCCATGATGACCTGGGCCAGGGCGGTCAGACCGCCCATGCCGATGCCCTGGACCGCCCGGGCGGCGATCAGCTGCCCCGGGTTCTGGGCCAGCCCCGCGACGGCCGAGGCCGCCACGAAGAGGACCAGCGCGAGCTGCATGAGCACCTTCTTGCTGAACAGGTCGGCCATCTTGCCCCACAGCGGGGTGGTGGCCGTCATGGTCAGCAGGGAGGCCGTGACCACCCAGGTGTAGGCCGACTGCCCGCCGCCGATGTCGGCGATGATCTCGGGCAGCGCGTTGGAGACGATCGTGGAGGAGATCATCGCTACGAACATGCCGAGCAGCAGGCCCGAGAGTGCCTCCATGATCTCGCGGTGAGACATGTGGAAGCCGTCGCCGGACGCGCCTCCCGGCGGACCGGCGTGAGTCCGTTCGGCCGTTGTCGTTGCCATGGACTTCCCTTCTTCTATGAGCTCAGCGGGGTTGAGCGAAGCGTTGGTTGCGTACGTGGGTGAGCGAGTGCGCGGGGCAGGCGAGGCTGTCGTGCAGCTTGCCCATGAGCCGGATCAGCTCATGCACCTCGTGGTCGCTCCAGTCGCTGAGCCGTTCGGCGAGCAGCTCGGTGATGTGGTCGGAGAACCCGGCGAGCAGGTCGCGCCCGGAGTCGGTGAGACGCAGCAGGCGGGAGCGTCCGTCCGCCGGGTTGGGGGAGCGCTCGAGCCAGCCCTGATCGGCGAGGTACGAGACATGGCGACTGGTCACCGAGATGTCGATGGCGAGCAGGTCGGTGAGCTCGCTGATGGTCATCTCGCCGTGCTGGGACAGCAGACCCAGCACGCCCGCGGACCCGGCCGGTAGGTCGGGTGGGAGGTTGCGGGCCAGACCCTTCTTGACGGCCCCGACCTCGCTGAGTCGATGCATCAGGTCGCGGTAGGTCGCCTGCTCCATCATCGCCCCTCTGGTTGGTTGACTTTTACAACCTTATTGAGGATAGGGGAGCAATGCAAATTGCCACGCGGGATGAGACCGAAGTCACCGGGTGGGTCAGGCGACGGTGCCGCGGGCCGCCCAGGCGGTCGCGGTGACCGTGAACGGGCCGTTCCCGAGCCGTCGCCGGGCGACCTCCTCGAGCGCCTTGCGGCCGGCGTCGTCGAGCGAGTTCACGTAGTCGCCGGCCGGGCCGACGCCGAAGGTGTAGGGGTCCCACCAGTCCTCGAAGGTCGGGTGGGTGACGCGGATGACTAGGCCGCTGGGCTCGACCTTGCGGAGGCCTGCGTCCCTGAACATCTGCTCGAGGTCACCCATCCGGGCGCCGGCGAGGAAGGCCTCGTCCTCGGCCTCCGGGTCGATCTCGTGCACGCACGCCCAGAACGGCGCGACGGCACCGGTGTCGGCGTCCCAGACGCACGCCGCGACGGTGCCGCCGGGACGGGTGACCCGGATCATCTCCTTGATGCCCGCCGCCGGGTCGGTCATGAAGTGCACGACCAGCTGGGCGAGCGAGACGTCGAACCAGTTGTCGGCGAAGGGGAGTGCCTCGGCCACGCCGGTGTGCACGTCCACCCTCGCCAGCTTCCTGGCGACCGCCTCGATGAAGGGCGGCGACGGATCGATGGCGGCCACCAGGTGGGCCTCGGTGAGCGTCACCAGGACGCGGGTGAGCGTGCCCGGCCCGCAGCCGACGTCGAGCACCCGCTGGCCCATGCTGACCCGGGCGAAGTCGGCGAAGTGGGGTGCGAGGGGTTCGGCGTAGCGGCCCATGAAACGGGCGTACCTCTCCGCGGCGACGTCGAACCCCATGCTTCAAACTAGGACTGCCGCCCGCCGGAACGACAGCCCCAAGTTCGGTATCTCCCGGCCCCGTGGGGCTAGTGCGTCGAGGGCGTCGTCGCGATCTCCGAGCGGTCGTCGGACCACAGCGTGTGGAAGGTGCCGTCCTTGTCCACACGCTTGTAGGTGTGGGCGCCGAAGAAGTCCCGCTGGCCCTGGATGAGCGCGGCCGGGAGCCGGTCGGCGGCGAGCGAGTCGAAGTAGGCGAGCGCCGAGGAGAACCCGGGTGCGGGGACGCCCGAGGCGGCCGCGATCCCGACGACGCGCCGCCACGCCTCCTCGCCGGAGGCGACCGCGTCGGCGAAGTAGGGGTCGACCAGCAGCGTCTCCAGGTCGGGCTTGGTGGCGTACGCATCCACGATCCGGTTGAGGAAGCGGGCCCGGATGATGCAGCCGGCCCGCCAGATCTTGGCGAGCGCGCCGAGGTCGATGTCCCAGCCGTACTCCTTCGCGCCGGCCACGATCAGGTCGAAGCCCTGCGCGTAGGCGACCACCTTCGAGGCATAGAGGGCCGCGCGTACGTCGTCGACGAACGTGTCGGGGACCTCGGGCGCCTTCGGGCGGTTGGTCACCGAGGCCCGCATCGCCCCGCGCTGGGCGGGCTTGGAGGAGACCGCCCGGGCGAAGACCGCCTCGCCGATGCCGGAGACCGGGATGCCCAGGCCGAGCGCGTTCTGCACCGTCCAGACGCCGGTGCCCTTCGAGCCGGCCTCGTCGAGAATCACATCGACCAAGGGGGCCCCGGTCTCGGCGTCCTTCTGGGCGAGCACCTCCGCGGTGATCTCGATCAGGTAGGACTCCAGGTCGCCGGTGTTCCAGTCCTGGAAGACGTCGACCAGCTGCTCCACCGAGAGCCCGCCCACCCGCCGGAGGAGGTCGTAGGCCTCCGCGATCAGCTGCATGTCGGCGTACTCGATGCCGTTGTGGACCATCTTCACGAAGTGGCCGGCGCCGTCGGTGCCGACGTGGGTCACGCACGGCTCGCCCTCCGCCACCGCGGCGATCGACTTCAGGATCGGGCCGAGCGTCTCCCAGGCCTCGGCCGAGCCGCCGGGCATGATCGAGGGGCCGTTGAGGGCGCCCTCCTCACCGCCGGAGATGCCGGTGCCGACGAAGTTCAGGCCCCGCTCGCGCAGCTCGCGCTCGCGGCGGATGGTGTCGTTGAAGTTGGCGTTGCCGCCGTCGACGATGATGTCGCCGGGCTCGAACCGCTCGGCCAGCTGCTCGATCACCGCGTCGGTGCCCTTGCCCGCCTGCACCATGATGATCGCCGTGCGCGGCTTGGCCAGCGTGGCCACGAAGTCGTCGATCGTCTCGGAGGCGAGAAAACCGGCCTCGGGATGCTCGGTGACGAGCTCCTCGGTGCGGGCGTAGGTGCGGTTGTAGACCGCCACCGTGTTGCCCTCGCGGGAGGCCAGGTTGCGGGCCAGGTTGGAGCCCATCACGGCCAGGCCCACCACACCGATGTTCGCGCGGCCACTGTCGTTGTTCGGCATCATGCTCCTCGTGTGAGTCGGTGATGCCATTCAACTCCGCTCGTCAAGCAGCGACGGTGGGTGGCTCGGCGCGAAAACGCGCCGGCCGTCCGTCGACGCCGAGCACCCGCCAGGACCACCGGGCCAGCGGCGTACGCAGCCCGAGGTTGTCGAAGAGCATCCTGACGTCGGCGAAGAGATGACGACGGAACGCGGCCGCCTCGGGGCCGGTGCCCCAGACCTCGCGGGCGACCGAGTCGGGCATACCCATGAGCTCCCGGTCGGCACGGGACGGGACGATGATCGCGTCGGAGCCCAGGCGCATCGCGAGCGGCGTGAGGATGCCGAGGGCCAGGCGCGAGACCGGGTTGAGCGACGGCGCGTGCTCCTCGAGCCAGGCGTGCGCGAAGCCGATGTGGCGGGCCTCCTCGGCGATGTGGATGGCCATGATCCGGTCCAGGAGCGGGTGGGTACCGCCGGAGCGCATGACCTCCTTCTGCACGTGGTCGATCGGCTCCTCGCCGGCCAGGATGATCGCGAAGAAGAGCGCCGGGTAGAGCCCGCCGAGGTGTCCCACCAGCGGGATCGAGCGCATCAGCCAGCCGGGCGCGCCGGCGACGTCGGGGCAGACCCGGTTGGTGAACTCCTGGAACATCTGGATGTGGTGGGTCTCCTCGGTGAGCTCGTGCATGAAGTAGCGGAACTCGGGGTCGCCGTTGTCGACGCCCATCAGGAACTGGGTGCCGCCGAGGAGGAGCAGCTGCTCGAACTGGGAGCCGGTCTTGACGATCGCGGTGAGGCGATGCCGGCCGACCTCGATCTGGCGCGCCTTGGGCAGCGACTGATACCAGGGGTGGGCGCCGAGCAGGTCGAGCGGGGGCAGGATCCAGCGCTCGTCGTCCTCGTCGATCGCCATCTCCGGGGCGTCCCAGTCGATGTCCTTGAACGCGTTGAAGTACTTCTCGACCGACGCCTCCGACAACGTACGCAGCGTCTCGTCGTACGCCCGGCGGGGCTGGGCTCCGAACGGCTGGGGTCTGATCATCCGGACCGGGGTGCCGGCGACGGCGCCCACGTAGCCACCGATCGAGCGAAGTGTCTGCACAACCATCCGAGCCTCCTTGCGACGTTGGTCTATCAACCAATGTACATGGGATTTGTGTCCCGGGAATCTGGATGGAGCGAGAAATCTTGATTTCAGCAGATCTCGGCGGCGAGCGCCTTGCGGACTCCGGCGACGAGGTCCTCCGGCGTCCGGGCGGGGCGGTCGAAGGTCGTGCGCGCGCTGTGGGCGCCGCGCTCGTCGACCCACTGGAACTCGAAGCCCTCCGCGCTCAGGCCGGTGATCTGGGCGGCCAGGATGCTGTCGGCCGGGATGTAGCAACGGGTCGCGACGGCCTCGCGCAGCTCCTCGCCGTGCTGGTTGTTGAGGTGGTCCTGGTTGCGGTGGATCACGCCGTCGTTGAGGTCGAGGTCGCGGTCGGTGAAGGCGTCGAGCGGGATCGGCACCGCCTCGCCGGTGGGGTGGACCAGGATGACGTTGGAGACGTCCATGACGATCTCCTCCCACTCCGTCTCGCAGCACGTGCAGGCATCCGTACGCAGCCACCGCAGCGTGCCGGTCAGGCGGACCGCCTCGCCGTTGCCGAGCGCGCCCTGGAGGACCAGCACGACATGGCTGCCGCGACGGCCGGCGTACGCCATCCGTCGCTCGGGCGGGCACAGGAAGGTCGGCCGCCCGCCGTCGTCGGCGAAGCCCTGCATCTCGAGCTCCTCCAGCGAGTAGGGGATGCCGTCGATGACCACGTTGCCCCCGCGGGGGCAGGACAGGATGCTGCGGGCAATGCGGGGAGTCGACTCCATGACACCTCCATGTTTAGGTAAGGCTTACCTAAACATGGAGGCGCCTGGTGGGGCAAGGGGGCGGGCTACCCGCCGACGTGCACCTGGGGTCGCCGCTGTTCCTCGGGCTCGGCCTTGCGGAGGATCTCGTGCGTCAGGGGCGGGATGTCACCCTCACCGGCCAGCCAGAACCGCAGTGCGTTGTCGGCCGGCGCCCGCTCGGACCACTCGAAGTAGACGTGCGGGACCTGGTCGTCGAGGTCGCGCACGTGCAGCAGGAAAGCGGCGATGGCGTTCGGCACGCTCGACCCGGTCGCGCGCAGGATGCGGTGCTTGCCGACCTGGACGCTGGTGACCTCGACGAGCGTCTCGAACTCGCTCGCGTCGGTGACCTCGACCTCGAGGAAGATCCGGTCCTCGTGGTCGCCGAGGTGGTTGTCGAGCTGCACCTCGGCCATCTTCTCGTCGTACTCGTCGCTGTCGCCGGCCTGCAGCTTGTTGGCGATGAACCGGATCGGGCGCGGGTCGGCGATCGAGATGTCGAGGACCTTCTGGGCGCCCTGGTCGATGTCGACCCGGTTGACCCGCAGCTCGGTGCTGCGCATGATCCGGGAGTAGACGCTGACCACGAGGATCATCACGACGAAGATCAGCGCGATGAGCAGGCCCTCGGGCCGCTCGATGATCGTGACCGAGATCGTGTAGACGAAGATCGCGCTGACCACTCCGAAGAACAGGCCACGACTCCGACGGCCCCGCCGCCACTCGGTCAGGGTGACGGCCACGGCGGCCGACGTCATCAACGCCAGTACGCCGGTGGCGTACGCCCCTGCCTGGGCGTTGACGTCGGCGCTGAACAGGAGCGTGACCACCGCGGCGATGACCGTGAACACCAGGGTCAGCGGCCGGGTCAGACGGGCCCAGTCGGGCGCCATCCCGTAGCGGGGCAGGTAGCGCGGCACGATGTTGAGCAGACCGGCCATCGCGCTGGCACCGGCGAACCACAGGATGCCGATCGTGGCGATGTCGTAGGCGGTCCCGAAGGCGTCGCCGAACCGCTCGTGCGCCAGGTAGGCCAGCGCGCGCCCGTTGGCCTCGCCGCCCTCCTCGAACTGCTCGCCGGGGATCAGCAGGGTGGTGACCAGGGTGGAGCTGAGCAGCATCACGCTCATGATCAACGCGGCGCTGGTGAGCAGCTTCTTGGCGTTGCGGATCCGCCCGAGGGGAGCCTCCTGGGTGTCGCTGGGGTCGCCCTTGACCAGCGGCATCACGACCACGCCGGTCTCGAACCCGGACAGGCCGAGCGCGAGGGCGGGGAAGACGATGAGCGCCGCGCCGATGACCCCGAGCGGGATCGCGTGCTCGGCGGAGATGGCGTCGGTCCAGTTGGAGAAGACCTCGGGGTGGGTCAGTGCCTCGACGAGGCCCTCGACGGTGACGACAGCGCTGAGCCCGATGAAGACGACGACCAGCACCACGGCGATGCCGATCGCCTCCTTGAAGCCCTTGAGGAACACGCCGCCGAGCAGTGCCAGCAGGAGCAGGGTCACCACGACCTGCTTGCCGCTGAGCGCGTCGTGGAGGAAGGGGTTCTCGAGCATGTGCGCCGCGGCGTCGGCGGCCGAGAGCGTCATGGTGATGACGAACCCGGTGGCCACGAACCCGAGCAGGGCCAGCACCAGCAGCTTGCTCGACCAGTACGACAGCAGCCGCTCCAGCATCGAGAGGCTGCCGTCGCCGTGAGGGCTCTCCTCGGCCACCCGGCGATACATCGGCAGTGCTGCGAAGAGGGTGATGAGTACCAGTACGAGCGTCGCGAACGGCGCGATCGCGCCGGCCGCCAGCGCGGCGATCGCCGGCTGGTAGCCGAGCGTGGAGAAGTAGTCGACGCCCGTCAGGCACATCACCCTCCACCAGGGCTGGGTCTGATGGTTGGCGGAGACGTCCGACTCGCTCTCGTAGAAGCCTTCCGGCTCCGGCTCGTCGGAGGTCAGCAGCCATTGCCCCAACCGTGATGCGGCCATGTCGCGCAACTTTCTCGTCTCTGGTCCAGAACGACGCGCGAGCCTACTCGAACAGGGCCGCGCGAGACGCTTTCGGCGGCGCGTCGCACGGCCGCCCGGCGGCGATCGCCGAGCCGGTCGAGAGCGAGGCGGACGAGATCCCGGGGCGGGTCGCTCAGAAGCCGATCGGTAGACCGGCGTAGTTCTCCGCGAGCCCGGCGGCGGCGTGCTCGCTGGAGGTCACCCAGCGCAGCTGGGAGAGCTGGAGCTCGGTGTCGAAGGGGTCCTCGGCGGTGTGCAGCATCGTCGTCATCCACCAGGAGAAGTGGGTGCAGCGCCACACCCGGCGCAGCGCGGTCTCGGAGTAGTCGTCGGCCAGCCTGGAGTCGCCCTTGAGCAGCGCGGTGAGCGCCGGCGCCAGCAGGGCGACGTCGGCGACCGCGAGGTTGAGCCCCTTGGCGCCGGTCGGCGGGACGATGTGGGCGGCGTCGCCGGCCAGGAAGAGCCGGCCGTGGCGCATCGGCGTGGACACGTGCGAGCGCATCGGCAGGACGCTGCGATCGGTGATCGGGCCCGGCTGCAGCGCCCAGCCGTTCTGGCCGTGGCCGAGCCGCGCCGCGAGGGCGTCCCAGATCTGGTCGTCGGACCAGCTCGCCGGGTCGGTCCCGTTGGGCACCTGGAGGTAGAAGCGCGAGACGCTCTCCGAGCGCATCGAGTGCAGCGCGAAGCCGTCGGGGTGCCAGGCGTAGATGAGCTCGTCGGTCGAGGGGGCGACGTCGGCGAGGATGCCGAACCAGCTGTAGGGGTAGGTGCGGTCCCAGCTCTCCCGTGCCGGGATGGCGGCGCGGCTGGGGCCGAAGGAGCCGTCGCAGCCGACGATCACATCGGCGGTGATTCGGCGAGCGGCACCGGTTGCGTCGGTGAAGGTGACCGACGGCCGGTCACTCTCGAGGTCGTGCAGGGCGGTGTCGCGGACCTCGTAGTGGACGACCTGCCCGGCGGCACGCCGGGCGTCGATCAGGTCCTTCTGCACCTCGGTCTGCCCGTAGACGTAGACCGCCCGGCCGACCAGGTCGACGAAGTCGAGGTGGTGGCGCTCCTCGGGCCACTGCAGGTAGATCCCCCGGTGCTCGTCGGCGTCGCGGGCGAGCCGGTCGCCGAGGCCGACCTCGGTGAGCAGGTCGACGCTCGACTGCTCCAGGATGCCGGCTCGGATCCGGGCTGCGACGTACTCCTCCGACCGGGTCTCGACCACGACCGAGTCGACCCCGTCGGCGGCGAGGAGATGGCTCAGCAGCATCCCCGCGGGGCCGGCACCGACGATCACAACCTGCGTACGTTCTTCTGGCATGGGGCGAGTCAACCCCTGTTCCGGTGGCCGCCGCCAGCGCCTTCTTCCGGTGAGTGGAAAGACGCTGGAGTGGAACCTGTTATCGAATAGCGCGGACGGGCTCTTGTGTCGGCTCCGACACCTCCCTACGGTCGAGGCAACCGACTTGTGACCCGAGTCACAACCAGCGAAGGAGCGCCCTGATGCCCGACGTTCTTGCCGACCGCGCCGCCCTCGAGTCCCAGATCGGCGACCGGACCATGGTCGATGTTCTCGCCGAGGTGGTCGCCCGACGCGGCGCCGAGCCGGCCTTCTCCGACCGGCACACCGCCGACGGCACCGGCTGGCGCACGCTGACCTGGGCCGAGCTGCACCAGCGCGCCCGCGAGCTGGCCGCCGCCTACATCGCCGCCGGACTCCAGCCGGGGGAGTCGGTCGCGATCATGGCCGCCAACCGCATCGAGCACGTCGTCGCCGACCTGGCCGCGGTGCTCGCCGGCGGTGTGCCGATCAGCATCTACAACACCCTCGCGCCCGACCAGGTGGGCTACGTCGCCGAGCATGCCGACCCGCGGATCGTGGTGCTGGAGACCGACGATCACGTCGCTCGCTGGGCGCTCGGTCTGAAGCGCGAGGAGATCCGCCGTGTCGTCACCATCGACACCGCGGTGGCCGATGACCCGCGGGCGGTGGCGTGGGACGACTTCGTCGCCTCCGGCGCGTCGGCGCTCGCCGAGGTGGGCGATGAGCTGGACGCGCGCAGCGCGGCCGTGACCCCTGACGACACCGTCACGATGCTCTACACCTCGGGCACGACCGGGCAGCCCAAGGGAGTGGTGCTCACCCACCGCAACATCGTCTTCGAGACCACCAGCTCGCTGTCGACCTCGGGGATCGAGGAGCCGGGGATCCTGGTCTCCTACCTGCCGTTCGCGCACATCGCCGAGCGGGTGCTCAGCCTCTACATCCCCCAGTTCAACGGCGGTCACGTCTACCTCATCCAGGACCCGTCGCTCCTGCTCGGCACCCTCCAGGAGGTGCACCCGACCAGCTTCTTCGGGGTGCCGCGGGTGTGGGAGAAGATCCGCACCGGCGTCACCGCGCTGCTCGCCGCCGAGACCGACGACGCCAAGCGGGAAGCCGTGGAGAAGGCGATGGCGGTCGGGCTCGCCTACGTCGAGTCGCAGCAGACCGGACAGACGACCTCCCCCGAGCTGCAGGCGGCCTATGACCAGGCCGATGCGGCGGTGCTGTCCACGATGCGCGCCCTGCTCGGCCTCGACAGGGTCGAGTGGGCGGCCAGCGCGGCCGCACCGATGCCGATCGAGGTGGCCCGCTTCTTCGCCGGGCTGGGCATCAAGGTCTACGACGTCTACGGGATGACCGAGACCACCGGCGCCGCGACCGCCAACGGACCCGAGGGTTTCCGGCTCGGCACGGTCGGCCGGCCCCATCCCGGGATCGAGATGCGCATCGCCGAGGACGGCGAGATCCTGTTCCGTGGGCCGATCACGACTCCTGGCTACATACGCCGGCCGGAGGCGACCGCGACGCTCCTCGACGCCGACGGCTGGCTGCACACCGGCGACATCGGCTCGCTCGACGAGGACGGCTTCCTCAGCGTCGTCGACCGCAAGAAGGAGATGATCATCAACTCCGCGGGCAAGAACATCGCCCCGTCCAACATCGAGAACCTCCTCAAGGAGAGTCCGCTGGTCGGCCACGCGATGGTGGTCGGCGACGGGCGTTCGTACGTGGTCGCCGTCCTCACCCTCGACGGCGAGATCGCTCCCGTGGTCGCCCAGAAGCTCGGCGTCGAGGCCGGGTCGCTCGCCGAGCTGGCTCAGCACCCGGTGATCCGGGGTGCGGTGGGCCAGGCCGTCGAGGCGGCCAACGCCCGGCTGTCGCGTCCCGAGCAGGTCAAGGCGTTCGAGCTGCTCGGCGAGGAGTGGACCGCCGAGTCCGAGGAGCTCACCCCGACCCTGAAGCTCAAGCGGCGCGTGGTGAGCAAGAAGTACGCCGACATCATCGACGGCCTCTACGCCGAGGGGTGAGCCGCACGGGCGGCCCGCGTCCGGATCCTGACGCCGGAGTCTCTTTCTCAGGGGCCGCGGGGTAACGTCGAGACCGACTTGTTCGGGCGGGTCAGGAGGTCTGCAATGCGTTGCTTCATCGTCGTCAAGGAGCGCAGCGACGCCGAGAGATGGGACTGGGTTCTGGCCGGTCCCGAGGTGTCGTCGGCGGGGTCGCTCGGTGCCCGCGGGACCGAGGACGCCATCATCGCGGCGGTCGGGGCGGCGTACGACGCGCTCGTCGAGATCGCTCCGGTGCAGGTCGTGGTCGCGCTGCCGTCCAACTCCAGGTTCTGGATGCTGACCGACGAGATCGCGGACGCCTACCCGGGGGTCACCATGGTGCCGTTCGCCGAGGAGGACGCCGACATCCGCGCGGAGGCGGTGGAGGCGCTGGCGATTCACCGCGCCGGCCCGCTGCCGCCGCTGGTGGTGGCGACCGACGGCTCGGCGCACCGTGGGTTCATCGGGTGGGGCTGGCTCGCCGGCGACGGCCAGCACGGCTTCGGCCGGCAGGTGCCCAACGCCCGGATCCGGGACCCGCAGTCGCTGGTGGTCCTGGCCGAGCTGCAGGCGATCGCGGAGGCGGTGCGCGCGCTGCCGCGTCGCACGCTGACCATCCGGACCGACTCGCGGGTCGCGCTAGCGCTGATCTCGGACTGGCTCAAGGGCGGGCTGTCGATGCCGAAGGGCTACGAGACCGAGCATCGCGCCGAGCTCGCGGGCTTGACCCGGATGCACGACGAGCTGTGCCGCGAGTCCGGCCGGCTCTCCTTCGAGTGGGTGCGCGGCCACGTCGGCGAGGCGCTCAACGAAGGCGCCGACTCGCTGGCGAAGCTCGCCCGGCGCTTCGCCGAGGGGACCTGGGGGCTGACGGCCGACGAGATTCCCGAGCGGGCGCGGGCGATCGCGGAGACGTTCGCCGCACCGTTGGCCTCGGGCTCCGCGTCCGCCGGGTAGGTTCGCCTGTCGTGAGTTCTCCGACGGTCACCATCGCCCCGGACGAGCCCGCGCAGATCCGAGCGCGGCTCGATGCGCTGGGGCTGGACGGCATCTTCGACGTACACACCCACTTCCTGCCCGAGCGGATGCTCGACAAGGTGTGGGCCTACTTCGACTCGGCCGGGCCGCTGACCGGGCGGGCGTGGCCGATCGCCTACCGGCACTCCGAGGAGGAGCGCCTCCGGGTGCTGCGAGACCTCGGCGTACGTCACTTCTCCGCCCTCACCTATCCGCACAAGCCGGGGATGGCGGCGTGGCTGAACCAGTGGGGTGCGGAGTTCGCGGCCGACAAGCCGGACTGCCTGCAGTCGGCGACGTTCTACCCGGAGCCGGGTGCGGGCGACTACGTGCGTGAGGCGGTCGAGGCGGGCGCGCAGATCTTCAAGGCGCACGTCCAGGTCGGTGACTACGACCCCAACTCGCCGCTGCTGGACCCGGTCTGGGAGGTGCTCTCGCAGTCGCGTACGCCGCTGGTGATCCACTCCGGCCACGGGCCGGCGCCGGGGCGGTTCACCGGGCCGGCCGGGATGGAGGCACTGCTCGGACGCTATCCCGACCTGGTGCTGGTCGTGGCCCACATGGGACTGCCGGACTACGCGCGCTTCCTCGACCTGGCGGAGAAGTACGACGGCGTGCATCTGGACACGACCATGGCCTTCACCGTCTTCACCGAGGCATCGACGCCCTTCCCGGCCGAGGAGCTGCCGCGGCTGAAGGCGCTGGGGGAGCGGGTGCTGTTCGGGAGCGACTTCCCGAACATCCCCTACCCCTATCTCGAGGCGGTCGACGGGGTTCTGGGGCTCGGGCTCGGGGACGACTGGGCCCGCGCGGTGCTCCACGAGAACGCTGCGCGGCTCTTCGGGCTGTCCTCGAACCGCTGAGCAACCGCGGTCTCGTCGCCGCTGCCCGTGAGGAGCTGGACGATGTCGGGGACCCCGAGCGCAAGCCGGTTGAACCGGGGCGACTCCATGGCGACGACCAGGTGCTTGGCGAGCTCGATCTCGTCGCGGGCCCACGGGATCAGCCCGGCGCGATCCAGGTTGGCCGAGTTGGCGGCGCCGTGGCCGGAGATCGAGCGGTAGGTGATCACCGGCGTGCCCGAGGCCAGGGCCTCCAGCGAGGTGAAGCCGCCGGCGTTCTGGACGACGCAGTCGCTGGTCGCCATCAGGGCACGTACGTCGGTGCGCCAGCCGAGCGCCACCACACCGGGGATCCGCTCCAGGCGACGCTTGAGGCAGGAGTCGGTCGCGCAGAGGACGATCGGGGTCATGTCGCTGTGCTCGAGGATGTCGCGGGCGGTCTGCTCGAGCGCGCCGGCGCCCAGCGAACCGCCGGTGACCAATGCCCGCGGGCCCTCGAGGCCGAGGTCCGCCAGGGGGTCGGGAAAGACCTCCCCGGGGACGTACGCCGCACCCGGCGGGACCAGCGGCTGGACCACGGCCGCCGTGCCGCCGAGCATGCGCGCCTCGTGGGCCGCGACCTCGTGGATGGCGAGGTTGAGGTCGATGCCGGGGTTGATCCACAGCGCCGGGACGGCGGCGTCGGTGAGGTAGGTGACGGCGGGCACGGTGAGCTGCCCCGTGGCGCGCAGGTGGCCGATGACCTGGGAGCAGAACGGGTGGGTGGAGATGACCAGGTCGGCGCCGTGCATGGCGTCGGTGAGGTTGCGCGTGGAGAGGCGGAGGACCTGGTTGAAGGGTCTGTGGAGCGGGCGTCCCGGCATGACCAGGCTCATCGTGGTGCCCCAGGACTCGGGGCTGACCTGGAGCTGCATCTTGTAGCCGAACTTCAGCCCGTGCCCGAGCCGCCAGGGCATCAGGTCGACGAAGTCGAAGATCTCGACGTCACATCCGGCCTCCCCGAGTGCTCGGGAGATCTCCCGGGAGGCCGAGTTGTGGCCCGCGCCGTAGCTCGCCGAGATGATCGCCACACGAGGTGTCGTGCCGGGCCGGATGTGGAGGAGGGGTGCGAGCCGCTCCGAGTCGATGGACATGCGCCGGATTCTGTACGTGCGGTGTGACGTTGTGGTGAACGGGGGCACCCCGGGGCGTCACTCTTCATCGTCGGTTCGTCTCCCCGAACCTGCGGGCGTTCTATGGTTCATCCTGTGATCACCGCCCGGGCATTGCGCACTCGAGCGCGATCGGCGGTCGCCGAGCTGGGCGGCGGCCCCTCGGCGGTGGCCGTGGTGATGCGCCGGGTCGTGGCGGCGTTCGCAGAGGCGCGGGGAATGGCGCTCACCGACGCGGCCCTGGACGCGGCGGGTCTGTTGTCCTGTGCCGCGGACCGTTCGTCGTCGGATCGTCTGCTGTCGAACTATCTGTTCCCGGACGGGACCGGGTTGGACGGTCTGGTGCTGGAGGAGATCGGCTACGTCTACGAGGCCCTGCTCGAGGACTCCTCACGACGCGACAACGGCGCCCACTACACCCCGCCCGAGCTGGCCGACGAGGTCGTCGCCCACGCCTTGGCGCCGGTCGCGTCCCCGGATGCGACCGTGGTCGACATCGCCGCCGGGACCGGCGTCTTCCTCCTCGCCTCCGCGCGCTACCTGGCGTCGTCGTGCCGGCTGCCGATGGCCGAGATCGTCACCCGCTGCCTCTACGGCGCCGACATCGACCCGGTCGCGGTCGACATCGCGAAGCTGTCGCTCTGGCTGCTCTGCGAGGACCCTTCGCTCCCGCTGACGTTCCTCGACGACCGGATCCTGTGCGGCAACTCGCTGGTCGGGTTCGTCGACGCGGACGAGCTGCCCGACGGTGTCGGTGACCCGAAGGCGTACGCCGACGCGATGGTCGCCGTCGCACTGCCGCTGGGTGGCCGGCCGGGGAGACGGCTCGAGGAGGCGTACGCAGCGCTGGGCCGGGCCCGGCGACTCCCCGTTCCCTCCGTCCGGCCGATCCACTGGGCGCTGGCCGCCCCCGAGGTGATGGCGCGTGGCGGCTTCGACGCGGTCGTCGGCAACCCGCCCTACCTCGGGGTGAAGCGGGTGCGGGACGCGATCGGTCAGGAGCTGCGGGACTACCTCGCGCACACGCTCGCCGCGGGCACGACGAGGCGGGCCGACTACGTCATCTACTTCCTGCTCCGCGCCGCCGCCCTCAGCCGCGGCGAGATCGGGCTGATCACCACCGACTCGATCAGCGAGGGCGATACCGCACGGTTCGGCCTCGGTGCGCTCCTGGACCGCGGCTGGCAGGTCGCCCGGGCAGAAAGGTCGGCGCCGTGGCCGACGGCAGGAGTGCGGTTCGCGAAGATCTGGCTCACCACCCGGCCGCTCGACAGCGCGTGGCTCGACGGGCGCTCGGTCCCTGCGATCACCGGGACGCTCGAGGATGGCTTCTCGCTCCCCGAGCCGGCCCGGCTGGACCTCGAGGTCCCGCTGCCGCACGGCTACCAGGGCACGATCGTGCTCGGGCGCTCGCTCGTGCTGACTCCGTCCGAGGCTGAGGCGCTCGGCCGCGGGCTCCTCGGGCACACGGTGCGGCCCTATCTGAGCGGCGAGGACCTGGTGACCCCGTGTGGTTCGACCGCCTCCCGCTTCGTGCTCGACGTCGGCAAGCTGGGGCTCGAGGAGCTCGCCGAGGACCGCCCGCTCGCGCGTCTGGTGCGGTCCAAGGTGCGCGCCGAGCGCCGCCGACAGTTCGTGAAGTACCCCCAGCTCAAGGAGCGCTGGTGGGGCTTCCTCAGCCCGGTCGACGAGCTCTACCGCGACGCCGCCGGGCTCTCGCACGTCATCGCGTTCAGCAAGCACAGCAAGCACCTGTGGCCGGTCATGGTCGGTGCCGACCATGTCTTCTCCAACGGCCTGGTCGTCTACCCGACGCAGGATGCTGCTGCGTACGCGTTCCTGGCCTCCGACCTCCACCGCGTCTGGGCGATGCGCGCCGGCGGCACCATGCTCAACACCGCCTACCGCTACAACCCCTCGCGCCTGCGCGCCACCTATCCGTTCCCGGCGGACCTCGCGCCGCTCCGCCCGGCAGGGGCTGCGCTGCTCGCAGCCCTGGAGCGGGTCGGCGACGAGCGCCACATCGGCATCACCGGCGTACTCAACCTCGTCGGCGACCCCGATATCCACGACTCCGCGACCACCGATCTCCGCCAGGCGATCGCCGACGTCAACCACGCCACCGCCCGCCTCCACGGCATCGACGAGTCCCTGGCCACCCCCGACCTGACCCCCTCCGGCTTCGGCCTCACCCCCACCCGCCAGCGAGCCCTCATGGCCGCCCTCGTCGCCCAGAACCTAGCCCTC
Source organism: Nocardioides sp. NPDC051685 (assembly GCF_044453405.1). Lineage (NCBI taxonomy): Bacteria > Bacillati > Actinomycetota > Actinomycetes > Propionibacteriales > Nocardioidaceae > Nocardioides > Nocardioides sp. NPDC051685. The sequence goes on from NZ_JBITCR010000006.1 coordinate 275,493, forward strand.
GCCGAGACGTCAGGTACGTCGGCCGAGACGTCAGGTACGTCGGCCGAGACGTCAGGTACGTCGGCCGAGACGTCAGGTACGTCGGCCGAGACGTCAGGTACGTCGGCCGAGACGTCACGTACGTC
>NZ_JBITCR010000006.1:275704-326678 GCF_044453405.1 Nocardioides sp. NPDC051685
ACGTCACCGCGGTGACATCTCGGCCGACGCGAGTGACGCCTCGGCCGGCGGGGGTGACGCCTCGGCTATACGGGGGTGGCGGGGCCGCCCTCGACGGGAGCGGTGAAGTCGACGGTGCGCTTGGCGTTGGCGAGGGCGGTGACGGTGGCGGTGCCGATGGTGCCCTCGCGGTCGAAGACCTCGGCGGTGCCGACGGAGATGCCCTCGTGGGCGACGTGGTCGATGGTGGCGAGGCCGACCTCCATCCCGGCCGGTCGGCGGGCGAGGGCGAGCGAGATGTCGGTGTTGATCCACTCGACGCCGTTGCTGCCCCAGTTGGTGACCATCGAGGTCGCGTCGGCGATGGACGCGACGGTCTGGAACGGGGTCATCGGCTCGCCGGCGACGGTCGGAACCGCGACCTGCCAGGTGACGTGACGCCCCGCGTTCTGGTGCTTGCCGAAGTCGTCGGACCAGGGGTTCTCGGAGACGAAGAAGGGTACGTGCGGCTCGGAGGTCGGGGGTGCGACCGAGAGCGGCGGGGGAGTGGCACGCTCGGTCGCCGACCAGACCTCCCCGGCAGGGTTCTCGCCGGCAAGTAGGTAGGTGCAGGTCGCCCGCGCCACGACCTGCTCCGAGCCGTCCGCGGACGACTGGACCATCTCGGCATCGAGCAGCGCGATGCGGGGGCCGTTGCGTACGACGCTCGTGCGGATCCGCGTCGGCACCATCCGCGGCGGTCGGAACAGGTCGACGTGATAGCGCGAGGGCACCAGCTCAGCAGCGCGGCCCAGCAACTCGATCTGGTCCTCGAGCCCGCGGGCGATCAGGCCGCTGGCGGCCACTCCGTGCATGTGGTCCTCGGCCCACATGCTGCGAGCCATCGGCGTAGGCTCGAAGCCGTCATCGGTGCGCCGGAAGAATGCGAGATCCATGCGGACATTCTAGAACGTGTCCTAACTTCGGATTCAGTTGCGAAAACCGGGAAAGAGTAACGATTCCGTCATCACAACCGATCTAAAACCACGTACCATCGCATCAAAGCAGCCCCGATCGAAGAGGATGACGATGAGCACCACGCCTCCCTACCAGGTGACCGACCCCGCTACCGGCGAGGTGATCGAGACCTTCCTGTTCGCCACCGACGCCGAGGTGGAGGAGGCGTTGGCGCGGTCCCAGGAGGCGTACGCAGCCTGGCGCTCGACCCCGATCGAGGAGCGTTCCGCGATCGTGAAGCGTGCCGCGGACCTCTTCACCGAGCGCGCCGCGGAGCTCGGCAGGATCATCCGCACCGAGATGGGCAAGAAGGCCTCCTCGGGAGCTGGCGAGGCGGAGTTCTCCGGCGAGATCACCGCCTACTACGCCGACCACGGCCCCGAGCTCCTCGAGGAGACCGACCTGCCCGGCCACGAGGGCAAGGCCGTCATCCAGCGCCTGCCGCTCGGCCCCGTGCTCGGCGTGATGCCGTGGAACTACCCCTACTACCAGGTCGCCCGCTTCGCCGCGCCCAACCTCGTCGCGGGCAACACCGTGATCCTCAAGCACGCCGAGAACTGCCCGCGCTCCTCGGCCGCGATCGCGAAGATCTTCGAGGACGCCGGCCTTCCCGAGGGTGTCTACCAGAACCTCTACGCCACCCACGAGCAGATCGCGACGATGATCGCCGACCCGCGGGTCCGCGCGGTGTCTCTGACCGGCTCCGAGCGCGCCGGCACGGCGGTCGCCGAGGCCGCCGGGCGCAACCTGAAGAAGGTCGTCCTCGAGCTCGGCGGCTCCGACCCCTACATCATCCTCGACTCCGACGACATCGACGAGGCCGCCGAGACCGCCTGGGCAACCCGGATGGAGAACGTCGGCCAGGTCTGCAACGGCAACAAGCGGATGATCGTGAACGAGGGCGTCTACGACGACTTCGTCGCGGCCCTCACCAAGCGTGCGGCCGCGATGACGCCGCTCGAGGGCGAGGACGGCGACGACACCGTCTACTCCCCGCTGGTGGCCCGCAAGGCGGCCGAGGCGCTGCACGCCCAGATCCAGGACGCCGTCGACAAGGGCGCCACCCTCCACGCCGGCGGCGAGATCTCCGACGGGCCCGACGCGTTCTTCGCCCCTGCCGTCCTCACCGGTGTCACGCCGGAGATGCGCGCCTACACCGAGGAGCTCTTCGGCCCGGTCGCCGTCGTCTACAAGGTGAGCACCGACGAGGAGGCCGTCGAGCTGGCCAACGCCGTGGAGTACGGCCTCGGCGGCGCCGTCTTCTCCACCGACGAGGCGCGCGCGATCGCCGTCGCCCAGCGGCTCGAGGTCGGCATGGCCAACGTCAACACCCCGGCCGGCGAGGGTGCCGACGTCCCCTTCGGCGGCACCAAGCGCTCCGGCTTCGGCCGCGAGCTCGGGCCGCTCGGGATCGACGAGTTCCTCAACAAGCGGCTGTTCTACGTCGAGCGCTGACGGTCGTCGGAGCCTGTCGAGACCTGATGGTCTCGACAGGCTCGACCACCCGCGTCAGGCGACCTTCGCGTCCCAGTCGATCGCGTAGCGCTGCTCCTCCTCGGCCACGCGAGCCACCGCCGGCGCCCGGAAGACGAGCGGCAGCACCAGCGGCATCAACCGCCGTGCGAGTGGACCGGGCGCCTTCGCGTGGCTGATCTTCGCCCCGCGCGCCGCGATCTTCTCCACCCGCGTACGCCGCAGGCCCTCGTACGCAGCGAACGCCGACTCGACCGACGGCAGGTCGCGCAGGCAGCGGGCCAGCTGGATGCCGCTCTCGATCGCGAGCGAGGCGCCCTGCCCGGTGCTGTTCGACGGTGCGTGCACCGCGTCGCCCACCAGCACCATCCGGCCGCGGTGCCAGTGCGGCACCGGCGGCATGATGTGCAGCGCGCCGACCACCTGCAGCGACTCGGCCGACGTCGAGGCGGCCAGGAGCGCACCGGGGTCGTCGTCGGCGTACACCTCGCGGAGCGTGCGCAGCCACTCCTCGGGTGGTGTCCGGCGGGCTTCGGTGAGGCTGAGGTAGGGCGAGGGCAGGTTGACGCCCCATGCCACCCGGCCGTCGCCGTGGCGCCAGTAGAGGTAGTAGGCGCGCCGCCCGAACGCGAAGGTCATCGTCGCCGGCTCGACATCGAGGTCGACGTCGGCGTACCCACCGAAGCCGAGCAGCCCGGTGTAGCCGGCGCCGGGCGCGCCCGGGTCGATGAGCGTACGCACGGTCGAGCGCACCCCGTCGGCGCCGACGAGCACGTCACCGCGCGCCGAGGACCCGTCGTCGAAGTGCGCCACCACGCCATCGGCGTCCTCGGAGACCGAGACGAGCCGCCGCCCGTGCTCGAGACGTACGCCGGCCGCGACCGCCTGCTCACGCAGGACGCGGTGCAGGTCGGCGCGTTCGATCGCCTGCCGCGCCGGCAGCCCGGACGGCGAGGCGACCAGGTCGAACGTACGGCCGCCGATCGCCATCCGGGAGCGGGTGATCGGGGTGCCGGCGTCGAGCACACCGGTGGCAGCGCCGATGGTGTCGAGGGCGACGACGCCGTTCGGCTCGAGCGCGAGCAGGCCGCCGATGCCCTCGGTGGGCTCGGGGTAGGCCTCGTAGACGGTCGCCTCGATACCGGCCTTCGCCAGTGCGGCCGCGGTCACGGGACCGGCGACGCCGCCGCCGATCACGAGTGCTGATGAGATGGATGCCACGGTTCTACTCCTTGGTGAGGGACCGCGGCGTCGGGCGGATAGTCTGCTCAGTGCCATCCGAGCCGTGTCGCCGTTGCCGCGGTGCCGGTTCTTTTCGGTGGGCCTGGTGGCGGTGTTGCCGCACCGCCGCCAGGTCGTTCTTGGTTCAGTCCTGCTCGGCGCCCCGCTCCGCGAGCTCGGCGAGATCGGCCGGCATCGCACCGCTGCGGTGCCACTCCCGCCACTCCTCGACGAGCGGGTAGGTGCCCGAGGCGAGGTCGGCCTGCAGCGCACGGACCCAGGCGGCCTCGGCCTCGCGCATCGCGATCGCGTACTCCATCTCGACCAGGAAGAGGCGCGGGACCTCCGCCTCCTCGTACGCCGCCCGCAGCTCGCGCACCATCTGCTCCAGCGCGGTCAGCCGGTCGTGCAGCGCGTCGGCGACCTGGTCGGGGGTGAGCGCGGCCATCATCGAGAGCCCGGCGACGAAGCCGGACTGCTCGCTCACCGGGGTGGTGAGCAGCTCGCGGGTCCACTCGACCAGCTCCGTGCGCCCCGCCTCGGTGATGCGGTAGATCGTGCGCTCGGGGCGCGCGCCCTGGCGGTCGGTGCCGGCGACCTCGAGCAGCCCGTGCTTCTCGAGGCTCGCCACCACCGTGTAGAGCGAGCTCCACTTGATGTCGACGTCGTCGCCCTTGCCGCGGGCGCGCATGAGCGAGGCGATCTCGTAGCGGTGCATCGGCCGTTGCACCACGGTGCCGAGCACCGCGAGCCCGGTCAGGTTGTTCACCTTGCGTCGGGCCATCACTCACCTCCGTATATTCGTAGACGAATATACGGTCACGACTATGTCGTCGTCCAGTGAAATTCGGCACGGGTACTCGCACGTAGCGCCCCGGCGCGCGACGATGTGGCACGTGGCAACAGAAAAGGTGTGGTTCAAGAGCACGTCCGGGCCGAAGCTGGCCGGTCTGATCGACCTCCCGGAGGGTGAGGTACGCGGCTGGGGAGTCTTCAGCCACGGCTTCACTCTCGGCAAGGAGTCGCCGGCAGCTGCGCGGATCTGCAAGCAGCTCGCCGCCGAGGGCATCGGCATGCTGCGCTTCGACAACCTCGGGCTCGGCGGCTCCGAGGGCGACTGGGGCGACGGTTCCTTCACCCACAAGGTCGCCGACACCGTCGAAGCCACCCGTTTCATGGCCGAGCGCGGCACCCCGGCCGAGCTGCTCGTCGGCCACTCCTTCGGCGGCGCGGCCGTCCTGGCCGCGGCGACCGACGCGGTCGGGGTCGATGCGGTCGCCACCGTCGGTGCTCCGTTCCAGCCGGCCCACGTCGAGCACAACTACGACGCGGTGCTCTCCCGGGTGCTCGAGGACGGCCAGGCCCCGTGGATGGCCGGCGGCAAGTCGCTGATCCTGCGCAAGGCCTTCGTCCAGGACGTACGCCGCGCCGACCTGCGCCAGAAGATCATGCAGCTCAAGAAGCCGCTCCTGGTCATGCACAGCCCCACCGACACCACCGTCGGCATCGAGAACGCCTCCGACATCTTCAACACCGCCCGTCACCCGCGCTCCTTCGTGGCGCTGGAGGGCTCCGACCACCTCCTCACCAAGAAGGGCCAGGCCCAGCGTGCCGCCCGGATCATCTCGGCCTGGGCGGACCAGTACCTGATCGACTGAGTCGTAGCGCCGTAGCCGGGCCCTCCTCGGATAGGTTCGGCCCATGATCAAGAAGCCGAAGTTCCCGCTCAAGGAGCTGATCAAGGCGGGTCCGGCGGCACCGCAGGTGCTGGTCGGGCACCTGGTCGCCACCCAGGGCCCGGACATCGCCGAGAAGGTGGCTGCGGACCGCGCGGCGCCCGGCTTCGACCCTGAGGCGTACGTCGACGAGCTGATCCACAGGCACCGCTGGTTCGCCCGCCTGCAGGGTGCCGGCGGCGGCGCGATGATCGCGGTCGCCGAGGTGCCTGCCGTCATCGGTGGTCCAGCTGCGGTCGTGGCCGCCGCCGGCACGGCGATCCTGGGGGACCTGGTCGCGCTGGCGTGGATCGAGCAGCGCCTGGTGATGCACATCGCCTCGGCGTACGGGCACGATCTCGAGGACCCGGCCCGGATCGACGAGTTCCTCAGACTGGCCGGCGTGGATCTGCTCTTCGACGGTGGCGGCACCGCGGTGGGGGCCACCGGCAGCCGGTTCGGCGTCCGCGCCGCCTCCCGCTGGGCGACGAGCAAGACCGTCGAGGCGACCAAGTCGATGGCGCAGCTCGTCGGTGCGCGGGTGGCCCGGCGTGTCGTCCTGCGCGGCATCCCGGTACTCAACATCCCGCTCGGTGTGGTGCTCTCCGACGTCGCCACCAAGCGTCTCGGAAGGCGCGCACGCGAGTTCTACCGGGCTCGTCCGAGGCCGTCCTGACACCCGCGTTTGATCAATTGACAGAAAACGCCCAACGAGACTTCCACTAACAGGTGTGGGTGGGGTTACACTCGCTGCAAGCGCCCGGCTCGTGGACGTTCGTCGTGGGGACCGAATGAGTCACTGGCCCGGTCGATGAGGCGCCGATCGCGCGTATCCGCTGTTTGGCACGCGGTCGTCAGTCGTCTGCCATCGATCTGCGTGAGCCCTGGGAGGGCGACCGGCCGATGAGGGTCGGCATTTGGACATGCCACTCACCCGTGCGTGGCCCCAAGGAGGATTCAGTTGGCTCAGGGAGCCGCTACCCGGCGCAACAACCGGTCCGGCCGTTCGCGAAGCAACGGCAACGTCGGCAGGTCCGGGCAGAACGGTCGCCGCAAGGGCGTCCACAAGGACAACGAGGGCATCATCCCGGTGCTCGCTCAGGTCGTCCGTGAGGTGGAGTCGGCGGTGCAGCGCCGCTCGGCCATGCCCGACGTACGCACCAAGTTCCAGGTCGTCGCGCTCCTCGCCCGAGACGAGCGCCACCGTGTGCTCGAGGACGAGACCCTCAACGACGGACGACGCGCCGAGCAGCTCAAGCGTCTCGACGGGATCGCCACGATCCTCGCCAAGACCGCGACCATGGACTCGCGCCTGTTCGAGCTTCTCGCCGAGGACGCGGAGATCTCCGACGCCGCCGTCGACCTCAAGCACGAGCTGATGGCCCGTGGTGGCGTCGACGTCCCCGAGGACGAGGAGGAGGACGAGGACGAGACGCCCGCCGTCGTGGTCCCCGACAAGCGCGTGGTCCCGACGAGCGTCATCCAGCGCCAGCTCTCCAACCCGTTCCTGGTGCCCGACTTCACCAACGCCCGGCCGCCGGTCCACGCCCGCCGCCTGTCCGGCTGGGAGCTCCTCGGGCCGCTGTTCCGAAGCTTCGAGTACGCCGACTCCGGGCCCTCCTGCATGCCGCTGCCCGACCCGCCGGCCTACGGCCCCGGCCACGTCGACGCGCCCGGCACCCGCGAGCTCATGCACCACCAGGCCCAGCTGGTCGCCTCGGCGGCCGAGGGCCACCGCTCCTACCTCCTGGCCGACGAGCCCGGCCTCGGCAAGACCGCGCAGGCCCTGCTCGCCGCCGAGGCGGCCGACGCCTACCCCCTGCTCGTCGTCGTGCCCAACGTCGTCAAGGCCAACTGGGCGCGCGAGGTCAGCCTGTGGACGCCGTCCAAGAAGGCGACCGTCGTGCACGGCAACGGCGAGGACATCGACGGCTTCGCCGACATCATCGTGGTCAACTACGAGATCCTCGACCGCCACGTCGGCTGGCTCGGCGACTTCGGCTTCAAGGGCATGGTCGTGGACGAGGCCCACTTCATCAAGAACAAGTCCTCCCAGCGCTCCCAGCACGTGCTGGCCCTCTCGGCGAAGATCCGGCAGCGTACGGCCAACCCGCTGCTGATGGCGCTGACCGGCACCCCGCTGATCAACGACATCGAGGACTTCCGGGCGATCTGGCAGTTCCTCGGCTGGATCGACGACGTCAAGCCGCTCAACGGGCTGCTCGAGGGGCTCGAGGAGACCGGGCTGACCCCGCAGGACAACAGCTTCTACGGCGCTGCCCGCCGCGTCGTCGTCAACCAGGGCATCGTGCGCCGCCGCAAGATCGACGTCGCCAGCGACATCCCGGCGCGGCGCGTGGCCGACCTCCCGGTCGAGCTCGACGATGCCGAGGGCCGCTCGATCCGGGCCGCCGAGGCCGAGCTTGCCAAGCGGATGATGCAGCGCTACGACACCGCGATCGAGACCCGGGTGACCGGGGCCAAGCCGGCGCCGGGCGAGCTCGACCTCGAGCTGATCCGCCGCGTGGCCACCTGGGAGCGCGAGGACCAGGACGCCTCCACCGGCGAGAACGTCTTCGGCATGATGCGCCGCATCGGTCGTGCGAAGGCCTCCCTGGCCGCCGACTACGCCGCCCAGCTGGCCCGCAACGTCGGCAAGGTCGTCTTCTTCGCCAAGCACATCGAGGTGATGGACACCGCGCAGAAGCTCTTCGAGGAGCGCGGCATCCGCTACTCCACGATCCGTGGCGACCAGACCTCGAAGGCGCGCGAGAAGGCGATCGACGAGTTCATGAACGACCCCGAGGTCGAGATCATCGTCTGCTCGCTCACCGCGGCCGGCGTCGGCGTCAACCTCCAGGCCGCCTCCAACCTGATCCTGGCCGAGCTCTCCTGGACCGACGCCGAGCAGACGCAGGCGATCGACCGGGTCCACCGCATCGGCCAGACCGAGCCGGTCACCGCGTGGCGCATCATCGCGAGCCAGACCATCGACACCCGGATCGCCGAGCTGATCGACTCCAAGGCCGGCCTCGCCGCTCGTGCCCTGGACGGCTCCGACGAGGAGGTCACCGACTCCGCCGACGTGCAGCTCGAGGCACTGGTCTCCCTGCTGACCGACGCCCTCCGCAAGCGCGAGTCGGGCCGCCGGGGTCGCCGCGCCGCCTGAGGCCGACCCGGGACCCGACCAGGCCTCATCTCAGGGACAATCCTGAGGTGGGGCCTGGGTGCTGCGGCGTACGCTCGGAGCATGACGTTCTTGATCATCCTGCTGGTCGTCGCGGCGGCTGTCGGTGGATATGTGTTCCGGGTGCCGATCGTCGCCAAGCTGACCGGGCAGCCACGCAGCCGTATCGAGCGGCACATCGGCCCGAAGGCCAAGCGCCTTCCCTGATCCCCGCGGGGAATCCCTGGTGGGGCAGGTGCGTTGTGACGTACGTGCCCGCCGGCCGGCGCGCACACGACTCCAGACCGGAAGTGAGAGCCCCATGCCCACCGTCGAGCTCGGCGCAGAGAACTTCGAGAGCACCGTCAGCGACAACGAGATCGTCCTCGTGGACTTCTGGGCATCCTGGTGCGGCCCGTGCCGCCAGTTCAGCCCGATCTACGACGCCGCCTCCGAGGAGCACCCGGAGATCGTCTTCGGCAAGGTCGACACCGAGGCCGAGCAGGCGCTCGCCGGTGCCGCCAACATCACCTCGATCCCGACGCTGATGGCCTTCAAGAAGGGCAACCTCGTCTTCTCCCAGCCCGGCGCGCTGCCCGCGCCCGCGCTCAAGCAGGTCATCGACGCCGTCGTCGAGCTCGACATCGACAAGGCGCTCGCCGAGCACGCCTCGAAGGAGTCCGGCGAGTAAGACTCGTCGTGGCTCCGGGGCAGACATCGGGTTTGATAGCGCTGTGACCGAACCCGATAGCGCCGCCCACGAAGAGCTCCTCCGTCTGCGCGGCAGCATCGACAACCTCGACGCCGCTCTCGTCCATCTGCTCGCGGAGCGCTTCAAGTGCACCGAGCAGGTCGGCCGGCTCAAGGCGCGCGCGGGCTTCCCGCCGGCCGATCCCAGCCGCGAGGCGGTCCAGATCGAGCGGCTCCGCCGGCTCTCCGACGACGCCGGCCTCGACCCCGAGTTCGCCGAGAAGATCCTCAACGTGATCATCGCCGAGGTGATCCGCAACCACCGCCAGTTCGTCGAGGACTGAGCCCCTCAGCCGAGGACGCGGGCTAGGCCGTGTCTCCCAAATCCACGCCCGCTACGCGACGTTTCGCATCCGATCTGGCTGCGTTGCCGCCGCGCGACATCCTCCAGGATGCCTTCCCTCCGGAGGTCTGAACGAAGCGGCCTTTGCCAGATCGGCCCGAAACGCCGCTCGCGGCCGCCGTGTCTTTAGGAGACACGGCCTAGCCAGGCGTTCCAGAACCGGCGGTCGGGGTCGAAGCGGCGTACGAGGTCCTTGAAGTCGTCCCAGCGCGGAAAGCCGGCACCGGGATCGGTGGCGGCGAAGAGCTTGCCCCAGTGCGGCCGGGTGCCTGCCGGGAGCCGCTCCTCGAGGTCGGGCAGGAGCGCACCGACGCCGGCCGGGTCGGCGTTCCAGGTGAAGTGCAGCGCCAGCGTGTCGGTGCCGTAGGCGGGGGAGAGCCACAGCTCGTCGGCGGCGACGGCGCGGATCTCGCCGACCTGCAGCAGTGGCTGGACCCGGTCGGCGAGCGACCGGACGGCGTCGACCGCCTCCTGGGCGCGTTCGAGCGGCACCAGATACTCGCTCTGCAGCTCCGCGCCGACGCTCGGCTGGAACTCGAGCCGGAAGTGGGGCAGCCGCTCGTGCCACGGACCGGGCACGCCGAGCTGCTCGGTGCACGGCGCCGGGTCGAGGCCGGGGACGACGTGGCGAGGCTGGGTCGCGGGCACCGTCCCCGGGATCTCCGGGGTCGTCGCGCGGGACTTCACCCAGACCCGGCCGACGGACCCGTCCGGCTCGTCGCCCCATCGCGTGAAGATCGACACCGAGTAGGCCGCGGCGAGGATCTCGGTGAGGTGTTCTCGCAGGTCGGCGTAGGTGAGTCCGTCGTGGACCGTCTGCGCGATCTGGTAGGTCGGCGAGGTCAGCAGCTCGAGATGGGTCACGATCCCCAGAGCGCCGAGCCCCACCACGGCTCCGTCGAAGTCGGGTGACCCGGCCTCCAGGCGCACCAGGTCGCCGCGGCCGTCGACGATCTCCAGCGCGGTCACCGAGGTGGCCAGCGAGCCGTTGCGGACCCCGGAGCCGTGAGTGCCGGTCGCGATGGCGCCGGCGACCGAGATGTGGGGGAGCGAGGCGAGGTTGGGAAGCGCCCGTCCGTGCTCCTGCAGCCAGGCGGCGAGCTCGCCGTAGCGCATCCCGCCGGGAACGCGGACCACGTCGCCCGCCAGCGTCGGCGGCCCCGCCAGCCCCTCGAGCGACACCAGGACCCCGGAAGTGTCCGCGAGATCGGTGAAGGAGTGCCGAGACCCCAGCGCGCGCAGCCGTGGCTCGCGCAGCACGAGGTCGCGTACGTCGTCCACGGAACGCGGCCGCACGAGCTCGCGCGCGGTGTAGTCGTAGCTGCGAGCCCACGTCGATCCGGGCTCCTCAGGGGGGAGGCGCATATGACGGATCGTAGCGATGACATCCGCGTGTGTCGGTGGTCTACTGGACTCCGAGTACGTCGATCCGAGCACGTCGATCTGAGCGAGGGCAGATGAGCGAGCACGCAGCAGAGGCAGACCTCGAGGAGCAGGCGACCGATGTCGTCGAGGAGACCGTCGACGACGAGGCGCCGCTGGACGCCGAGGAGACGGTGACCTCGACACCTGACGACGTCGACGAGGCCGACTACGCCGAGCAGAAGCTCGACGCAGGCAGCCCTGACGACGACTACGACTACTAGTCCCCGGAGTCCCTAGGAGTTCTGCGGGAACCCCAGGTTGATCCCGCCGTGCGACGGGTCCAGCCACCGGGTGGTGACGGCCTTCTCGCGGGTGAAGAAGTCCAGACCCGCGGGGCCGTACGCCTTCGCGTCCCCGAACAGCGAGGCCTTCCAGCCGCCGAAGGAGTGATAGGCGACAGGCACCGGGATCGGCACGTTCACGCCGACCATCCCGACCTGCACCTCACGCTGGAACCGGCGGGCGGCACCGCCGTCGTTGGTGAAGATGGCGGTGCCGTTGCCGAACTGGCCGGAGTTGATCAGCTCCAGGCCCTCCTCGTAGCCGGAGACACGGACCACCGAGAGCACCGGACCGAAGATCTCCTCGGTGTAGACGGTCGAGGTGGTCGGCACGCGGTCGACGAGCGTCGGCCCGACCCAGAACCCGTTGGGATCACCGTCGACCTCGATCCCACGTCCGTCGACGACGACCTCGGCGCCGTCGGCCGCGGCAACGTCGACGTAGCTCGCCACCTTGTCGCGGTGGGCGCCGGTGATCAGCGGGCCCATGTCGGTGCCGCGGGTGCCGTCGCCGGTCTTGAGCGTTGCCATCCGGGAGGTGATCTTCGAGATCAGGGTGTCGGCGACCGAGTCGACGGCCAGCACCACCGAGATCGCCATGCAGCGCTCGCCTGCCGACCCGAAGCCCGCGTTGACCGCGGAGTCGGCGACCAGGTCGAGGTCGGCGTCGGGCAGCACGAGCATGTGGTTCTTGGCGCCGCCGAGCGCCTGGACGCGCTTGCCGGCGGCGGTGCCGCGCTCGTAGACGTAGCGGGCGATCGGGGTGGAGCCGACGAAGGAGATCGAGGCGACGTCGGGGTTGTCGAGGAGCGCGTCGACGGCCTCCTTGTCGCCGTGGACCACGTTGTAGACACCGTCGGGCAGCCCCGCCTCGGCCCACAGCTCCGCGATCCAGCTGGACGCGGTCGGGTCCTTCTCCGAGGGCTTGATCACGACCGTGTTGCCGGCCGCGATCGCGATCGGGAAGAACCACATCGGCACCATTGCGGGGAAGTTGAACGGGCTGATGATGCCCACCACGCCCAGCGGCTGCTTGAGCGTGGTCACGTCCACGCCGGAGGAGACCTGCTCGGAGACGGTGCCCTTGAGCAGGTGGGAGAGCCCGCAGGCGAACTCGACGACCTCGAGACCGCGGGCGATCTCGCCGGCGGCGTCCGAGAGCACCTTGCCGTGCTCGGCGGTCAGGATCTCGGCGAGCTCGCCCTTGCGGGCGTTGAGCAGCTCGCGGAACTTGAAGAGCACGGCGGTACGCCGCGTGAGCGAGGTCTCGCTCCACTCTTCGTAGGCCTTCTTGGCCGCGGAGACGGCGGTGTCGACGTCGGCGGCCGAGGCGAAGCGTACGTGCTTCTGGACGGTGCCCAGCGCGGGGTTGTAGACGTCGCCGAGACGGGTGCCGGTGCCGGGGTTGGTGGCGCCGCCGATCCAGTGGTCGAGGATGGGGAGATCGGTCATGTCATGGGTCCTTAGAGAGCTGTTTACAGCGAGCCGAGCACGTCGTCGTAGATCGAGATCGCCTCGGCGACCTCGTCGGGGGTGACGACGCACGGGGGCACCACGTGGATGCGGTTTTCCATGGTGAACGGGATCAGGCTGCGGGCGATCAGCTCGGACTTGATCCGGGCCATCGTCGCGGCCGGCAGCGGCTCCCGCGTCCCGCGGTCGGTGACCAGCTCGAGGGCCCAGAAGACCCCGGTGCCGCGCACCTCGCCGATCACGTCGTGCTTCTCGGCCAGCGCGGCGAGGCCGGGGGCGATGTGGTCGGTGCCGATGGTCGCGGCGTTGTCGACGATGCCCTCCTCGTTCATCGCCTCGATGGTCGCCACGATCGACGCCATCGCGAGCGGGTGGCCGGAGTAGGTGAGGCCGCCGGGGAAGACCTGGTCGTCGAAGGTCGCCGCGACCGGGTCGGAGATGATCACCCCGCCGGCAGGTACGTAGCCGGAGTTGACCCCCTTGGCGAAGGTGATCAGGTCGGGGACGACGTCGTAGGCGTCCAGGGCGAGCCACTCGCCGGTGCGGCCGAAACCGGCCATCACCTCGTCGAGGATGAGCATGATCCCGAACTCGTCGGCCAGGGCCCTGACCCCGGGGAGGTAGCCCGGCGGCGGGATCATGATCCCGGCGGTGCCGGGGATGGTCTCGAGGAGGATCGCCGCGATCGAGGCGGGTCCCTCTGACTCGATGACCCGCCGCAGGTGGTGCAGGGCGCGCTCGGCCTCCTGCTCCGGCGTGGTCGACCAGAACTCCGAGCGGTAGAGGTAGGGGCCGAAGAAGTGGACGTGGCCCCGGGCGTACTCGTTCGGGATCCGTCGCCAGTCGCCCGTCGCGACGATCGCCGCGCCGGTGTTGCCGTGGTAGGAGCGGTAGGTCGAGAGCACCTTGTCGCGGCCGGTGTGGATGCGGGCCATCCGGATCGCGTTCTCGACCGCGTCGGCGCCGGCGTTGGTGAAGAAGACCTTGTTGAAGCCCACCGGCGCGATGTCGGTGATCCGCTCGGCGGCCTCGCCACGAGCCAGGTTGGCCGTCGTCGGCGCGATCGTGGTCAGGGTCTCGGCCTGCTTCTTGATCGCCTCCACCACCCGGGGGTGCTGGTGGCCGATGTTGGTGTTGACCAGCTGGGAGGAGAAGTCCAGGTACGTACGCCCCGAGTGGTCCCACACCCGCGAGCCCTGGCCGCCGGCGATGACCAGCGGCTTCAGCGCCGCCTGGGCGGACCAGGAGTGGAAGACATGGGCCCGGTCGAGGTCGTAGGCGCGGGCATCGAGGACGGGGTCGGGGGTGACCCCGGCTGACGTGGTTTCGGCGCTGGTCAAGGCTTCCCCCTGGGATGCGTGGGCGGATCGGGATCGGCTCTCACTCTACGCCGGAAACGGCAACGTAGCCGCCGAACCGGAATACCGATTACGACGGTATATCAGGTCAGCGGCTACGTTTTCGTTACATAACGGTGCCAAACACGACTGAATCACGCGCCGCCTGCGGTCACCTCCACGTCCAACGGCTTGAAGTCGCTGCCCTTGGTGTCGACCTCGTCGCCGAGCTCATCGAGCGCCTTCTCGATGTACTCGTTGGAGTAGGCCGTCTCCGGCGGCGCCTTGGTGATCAGCTTCTCGCCCTTCTCGTTGGTCGCCGCGAGCGCGCCGTCGACGGTCTGCTTCCAGGCCCCCTCGTCGATGACCCCGATCCCGTTCTCGGACGGCCAGATGAGCTTGTTGGTCTCGTTGAGCATCCACAGCTCGTGCGCGGGACCCCAGGTGGACTCGTGCTCGGCCATGGTCGGGGCGACGTCCTCGGCGTTGTCGCGTGCGTGTGCCCAGCCCTTGACGACCGCCTTGAGGAACTTGACGGTCGTCTCCTCGTAGTCCGCGTCCGACGAGAGCCGCTCGGTGTCCGCCCAGAGCGCGTCCTGGAGCATCGCGCCTTCGGTGTCCTCATACGAGATGACGTTGAAGTCCGTGGGCTGATAGAGCTCGCCGGTCTTGGGGTTCTCGGCCTCGAGCAGCTGGGCGTACTCGTTGTAGGTCATCGCCTGCGCCGCGTCGATGTCGCCCTGCAGGAAGGCGTTCATGTTGAAGTCCTGCGTGATGATCGAGACGGACTTGGAGTCCAACCCCTCCGCGGCCATCGCGGCGAAGATCTCCCACTCGTTGCCGAAGCCCCACGAGCCGATCTTCTTGCCCTCGAAGTCGGCGACCGACTCGATGCCGGAGTCTGCCCAGGAGACCTGCAGCGTGCCCGAGCGCTGGAAGATCTGGGCGATGTTGGTCAGGTTGGCGCCGCCTTCGATCGACCCCAGCACCTTCGGCACCCAGGCGACCGCGTAGTCGACGTCGCCGTTGGCCAGGGCGTCCTGCGGCACGATGTCGCCACCCGAGGGGATGATCTCGACGTCGAGCCCCTCGTCCTCGAAGAAGCCCTGGTCCATCGCCGCGTAGTAGCCGGCGAACTGCGCCTGCGGCAGCCACTGCAGCTGCAGCTTGACCTGGGTCAGGTCGCCGTCGCCATCACCCTCGCTCCCGGAGCCGCCGCACGCGGCGAGCCCCAACGTCAGTGCCACGGCTGCGGCGGCAGCGATCCCTTGTCGTATGAAACTGTTCATTTCTCCTCCGGTGGTCGAGCTTGTCGAGGACCTCCGCGCGACACTGCGAGTAGGAGGCCGTACGCCGCCTGGCGACCAAGGGTCGCTAGCGGCTCTCTCCTGACGGGTAGGCCCTGCGCGCCAGCCGCTCCAGTGCAGCCGTGATCGCGAAGACCAGCAGGCCGAGCACGATCGCGCCCCCGACGTACGCGAATGCCCGGGCGTGGTTGGAGGTCGCGGCGTTCTTGATCGCGCTGCCGAGACCGTTGTTGACCCCGCCGAAGTACTCCGCGACCAGTGCGGAGATGACCGCCAGCGAGCCGGCCAGGCGCAGCCCGGTGAGGGCGTACGGGATCGCGACGGGGAGCGTGACGGTTCGGAAGCGCTGCACCGGACCGGCGGCGTACGTCCTCATCAGATCGCGCTGCAGCGGAGTGGTCTGCCGCAGGCCACGCAGGGTGTTGACGAAGACCGGTACGAACGCGGCGATGCCGCCGATGATGCGTCGCGGGGTCTCCTGGTCGGTGCCGAGCATGGTGTAGAGCAGCGGCGCGATCGCGACGATCGGGACGACCGCGAGGACCGCGACCATGGGCCCGAGCATGCCGTCGAAGAGGCGAGTCGTGGCGGCGACGCCGGCGAGCGCGACGCCGAGGACCGCGCCCGCCGCCAGGCCCCACAGCGAGTTGACGGCGGTGACCCAGAAGGCGGCGCGGATCGGCTCCCAGCTCTCGCCGAGAGTGGTGGCGACCTCGCCCGGGCCGGGGAGGAAGAAGGTGCCGATGCCGAGTACGTCGACGGTGACCGCCCACAGCGCCAGGCCGAGCAGCCCGACGACGAGCGGTGCCAGCACGCGCGAGAGGGACGGGGTCATGAGCCGGCTCCGTCGGAGGCGGGCCTGGAGTGCAACGCCTCGCGGACCTCGGTCACCAGCTCGTAGAAGCGCTCCGACTCGCGCAGCGCCTCGTCGCGCACGACGTCGGGCCCGAGCCCGGTCGACACGATCCGGGTGATCCGGCCCGGTCGCGGCGACATCACCACGACCCGCTCGGAGAGGAAGACCGCCTCCGGGATCGAGTGGGTGACGAACACGACCGCGGCACCGGTCTCGCGGACCAGCCTGGACAGCTCGGTCTGGAGGCGTTCGCGGGTCATCTCGTCGAGCGCGCCGAACGGCTCGTCCATCAGCAGCAGCCGAGGCTGCTCGGCCAGGGCCCGGGCGATCGCCACCCGCTGCTGCATGCCGCCGGAGAGCTGGTCGGGGTAGTGCCCGGTGAACTCTTCCAGCCCGACCAGGGCGGCCAGCTCCGCGACCCGCTCCTGTCGCCTGCGCCTGGAGATCTTGTGCAGCTCCAGCGGCACCGCGATGTTGTCGGCGACCGTACGCCACGCCAGCAGCCCAGACTGCTGGAAGGCGATCCCGTAGTCCTGGTCCTTGCGGGCGCGCGTCGCCGTCTTGCCGAACACCTGCACGGTCCCCGCCGACGGAGTCTCGAGATCGGCCACCAGCCGCATCAGCGTCGACTTGCCGCACCCCGAGGGCCCGATGAGCGAGACGAACTCGCCCGGGGCGACGCTCAGGTCGATGTCGGCGAGCGCGTGCACCTGGCCCTGCTTGCTCGGGAACTTCTTGGTCACCCCGGCAAACAGGACGGCGGGCATGGCTGGATCCTCGCGGGTCGAGGGGGATTCAGGGGTCACGGTGGCCTTTCCGTCGTCGATCACGTCGCCTCACCCCGCCGATAGCGCCGCAGCGCGACGCCGATGAGCCAGACCACTCCGGCGGCGAGCAGACCCAGCACGGCCGCGCCGAAGATCGGCGCCCAGGCCTTCGCGGGGTCGCCGGAGGCCTGGCCGCCGTAGCCGATCAGCTTGCGACCGATGCCGTCCATGTAGGCGATCGACCCCTCGGCCACGACCGTTCCGACCACGGCGGCGGCCGCGGCCAGGCGCAGCGCGGAGAGCAGGTAGGGCACGGCAGCGGGCAGCTTGACCTTGCGCAGCGTGGCCCAGTGGCCCGCGTCGTACGTCACGAAGAGCTCGCGCTGCTGGACCGTCGGTGACTGGAGTCCTCGCAGCGCTCCCACGGCGACCGGGAAGAAGGCGAGGTAGGAGGCGATCACGGCGACCGACATCCACGCCGGCCACTCCCAGGCGCCGATGGCGATGTTCGAGCCCCACGACTTCACCATCGGCGCGAACGCGATCAGCGGCACCGTCTGGGACAGCACGATCCACGGCAGCAGGCCGTGCTCGGCGGGCCGGAACCGGTCCATGACCAGCGCCAACCCGAGTCCGACGACGGTGCCGACGAGCAGCCCGACACACGCGATCCCCAGTGACACCAGGGCCGCCTGGAGGACGACCAGCCACAGCGGTGACGAGGTCGAGGCGGAGGTCTCCGGCTCGAGGAGCCGCGTGGCCATCTCCCACACGTGCGGCATCGCCAGGTCGGTCGCCCGCGGCAGGATCCGCGCTTCCCCGATGCCCCAGCCCGACTCGGGCCCGAACTGCTTGTAGCCCTCCCACAGTGCCACCACCAGGGCCAGCCCGAGCACTCCGGCGACCATCCGGGCGACCCCGGTGACGATGCGGCCCACCCGTCACGCCTTAGCCGTCGCCGGCCGGTTGACCCGGGGGATCACCAGATCGCCGTACGCCGCCAGGGTCTGGTCCATCGCGTCGTGCTGCAGGTAGACGGCGAACTGGTCGACGCCGAGGCTTTTGAGCTGCTCGAGCTTGGCGACCTGCTCCTCGACCGAGCCGAGGAGGCAGAACCGGTCGACGATCTCGTCGGGCACGAACTGGGTGTGGGTGTTCCCGGCCCGCCCGTGCTCGTTGTAGTCGTAGCCCTCGCGGTTCTTGATGTAGTCGGTGAGCGCCTGCGGTACGGCACCGCTGCCGTACTTCGAAACGATGTCGGCGATGTGGTTGCCCACCATGCCGCCGAACCACCGGCACTGCTCGCGGGCATGATCCAGCGCCTCGGGCGACCCGTCGGTGACGTACGCAGGGGCAGCCACGCAGAAGGTCAGCGACTCGGGGTCCCGGCCCGCGTCGGAGGCGGCCTTCTTGACCGCCCCGATCATCCACTCGGTGATGTCGGGGTCGGCCAGCTGCAGGATGAACCCGTCGCCGACCTCCCCGGCCGCCTTCAGCGCGAGCGGGCCGTAGGCCGCGATCCACACCTCCAGCTCGGAGCGCTTTGCCCACGGGAACTGCAGCGTGGTGCCGTTGATCTCGACCGGTCGCCGGTTGGCCAGCTCGCGGATCACCCGGGTGGCCTCGCGCATCTCCCGGATCGTCGACGGCTTCCCGTTCAGCACCCGCACCGCCGAGTCGCCACGGCCCATCCCGCACACGGTGCGGTTGCCGTACATCTCGTTCAAGGTCGCGAAGACCGACGCGGTCACCGTCCAGTCACGGGTCGCCGGGTTGGTCACGAACGGACCGACCTTGATGGTGTGGGTCTCGGCGAGGATCTGGCTGTAGATGACGTACGGCTCCATCCACAGCAGGTGGCTGTCGAACGTCCACACGTAGTCGAAGCCGTACGCCTCGGCCTGCTTCGCCAGGGAGACGACCCGCCAGGCGGGCGGGTTGGTCTGGAGGACGACACCGAAGTCCATCACGTCACACCAGGTACTGGGAGAGGTCGCGCTTGAGATAGCTGCCGTGGCTCTTGGTGCCCTTGAACTCGCCGTCGGCGACGACCACGGATCCGCGGGAGAGCACCACGTCGACATGCCCGTCGATCTCGTAGCCCTCCCAGGCGGAGTGGTCCATGTTCATGTGATGGGTCTTGCCCTCCCCGATGCCGATGGAGGTGTGACCGGCCGGGTCGTAGACGACGATGTCGGCGTCCGCTCCCGGCGCGATGACGCCCTTGCGGCCGTAGAGTCCGAACATCCGCGCCGGCGTGGTCGCGATCAGCTCCACCCACCGTTCGAGGGTGATCTGCCCGGTCACCACACCCTGGTAGAGCAGGTCGACGCGGTGCTCGATCGAGCCGATCCCGTTGGGGATGGCCCGGAAGTCGTCCTTGCCGAGCTCCTTCTGCTCCTTCATGCAGAAGGGGCAGTGATCGGTCGAGACCATCTGCAGGTCGTTCGTACGCAGCGCCTGCCACATCGCATCCTGGTGGCCCTCCGCGCGCGAGCGCAGCGGCGTCGAGCAGACCCACTTGGCCCCCTCGAAGTCACCCCACTCCTCCGAGGACGCGCCGAGCTGCTCCTCGAGGGAGAGGTAGAGGTACTGCGGGCAGGTCTCGCCGAAGACGTTCTTGCCGCGGTCCCGGGCGCCGGCGAGCTGCTCGACGGCCTGCTTGGCGCTGACGTGCACCACGTAGAGCGGCGCCCCGGTCACGTCGGCGAGCATGATCGCCCGGTGGGTGGCCTCCTCCTCCATCTGCCAGGCGCGTGCGATGCCGTGGTAGTAGGGGGAGGTCTTGCCGGACTCCGCCAGCTGCGCGGCGAGCACGTCGATCGCCGGCCCGTTCTCGGCGTGCATCATCGTCAGCAGCCCGTGGTCGGTCGCCTTCTGCATCGCCCGCAGCACCTGCGCGTCATCGGAGTAGAAGACGCCCGGGTAGGCCATGAACAGCTTGTAGGAGGTGATCCCCTCGTCCACGAGGGTGTCCATCGCCTTGAGCGCGTCGTCGTCGACCCCGCCGATGATCTGGTGGAACCCGTAGTCGATGGCACAGTTGCCGGCGGCCAGCTCGTGCCAGTGCGCCAACCCGTCCTGTACGCGTTCGCCGTAGCGCTGCACCGCGAAGTCGATGATCGTCGTGGTGCCGCCCCAGGCCGCGGCCCGGGTGCCGGTCTCGAAGGTGTCGGAGGCGTTGGTGCCGCCGAACGGCAGCTGCATGTGGGTGTGGGCGTCGACGCCGCCGGGGATGACGTACTTCCCGGTCGCGTCGATGGTGACGTCGGCGTCGATCGTGCCGAAGGGGCTGGCGCCGGGCGAGATGAGCGCGACGATCTTCTCGCCGTCGACGAGCACGTCGGCCTGCGTGCGCCCGGTCGCGGAGACGACCGTGCCGCCCGTGATGAGCGTGGTGGTCATGCGGGCCTCCTCAGGGCCGGGGGATGGCGGTGTACGAATCGGGTCGCCGGTCGCGGTAGAACTGCCAGTCGTCGCGCATCTCCTGGACCATGTTCATGTCCAGATCGCGTACGAGCAGCTCCTCCTTCTCGCCCGAGCCGAGCTCGCCCACGTAGTTGCCGCGGGGGTCGACCACCTGCGACTTCCCGTAGAAGTTGACCGCCTCCGCGCCGTACTCGTTGTCCTCCAAGCCGACCCGGTTGGGCGCGAGCACGAAGTAGCCGTTGGCGACCGCCGCGGCCGGCTGCTCGATCTCCCACAGTCGGTTGGAGAGCCCGGGCTTGGTGGCGTTGGGGTTGAAGACCATGTGGGCCCCGTTGAGCCCGAGCTCGCGCCAGCCCTCGGGGAAGTGGCGGTCGTAGCAGATGTACATCCCCACCTTGCCGACCGCGGACTCGAAGACCGGGTAGCCGAGGTTGCCGGGGCGGAAGTAGAACTTCTCCCAGAACTTCTCCACGTGCGGCAGATGGTTCTTCCGGTACTTGCCGAGGATCGTGCCGTCGGCGTCGACCAGCACGGCGGTGTTGTAGTAGATCCCGGTGTCGGCCTCTTCGTAGATCGGCAGCACCATCACCATGCCCAGCTCCTTGGCCAGGCTCGCGAAGCGCTGCACGATGGGTCCGTCAGCAGGCTCGGCGTAGCGGTAGTACTTCTTGTCCTGGGTGATCCCGAAGTAAGGCCCGTAGAAGAGCTCCTGGAAGCACATCACCTGGGCACTCTGCGCGGCGGCGTCGCGCGCGAAGCCCTCGTGCTTGTCCAGCATGGAGGCCTTGTCCCCGGTCCAGGTGGTCTGGCTGATTGCGGCTCTGACGATGGTCATGCAACTACCTCCCGGTCGTGAACCCGCGGCGCTACGAGTCCGCAATCGTTCCTGGGATTCGTTTCCTCCGGGTTACCCGTTAAATACAAACATGCCGCCGAGGCCCGTGGGGCCGCGACGGCAATTTTGTTTGAAACTATCTCCTGCCTGAAACTTTTCTGGCTTACCTGGCGCTCGCCGGATGACGTACGACAACGTGCTCGACCGCTCTGGCGAGCTCCTCGCGGAGTTCGGGCGCGAGCTGCGGGCAGTCGACGGAGAGGAACAGCTCCATCGCGGAGCGGGTCGCGCGGGCGCGCTCGCCGGGCGTGCGCTCTGCAAGGGTGGGCGCGATCTCGGCGAGATGGGCGCTGGTCTCGACCACGGTGTTGCAGTCGTGCGGGGTGAGCGGCGCGCGGGCCTCCCGGCCGGCGCGGACGAGGACGCTGAGAACCTCCACCTTGGCGGCGGTGGTCAACGACATAGCGCTCCTCGACGAGTCGAACAGATGCGACCCCACACCGTCCGCGTTGTGCGACGACATGTATCTCCTCGGTGGGACGTGTGCCTCCCCCGAGGCACTCTCGCCCACTCCAACGAGCAGGGGAAGGGATCGGTGACGCCCTTGGGCGCTTTGTAACCCACCTGTGGGCCGACCCGTGAGTAACCTATAGAAACCAGGGTCCTGGTGTTGCAGTCGCCGTCGCGTGGGGCGACCCGGCACAATTGAGCCCATGAGTTCTCCTGGGGGCGCCGGGATCGGCGGTCTGATGGTCGAGACCGAGGCCGATGTCGTACGTCGCCAGGCACTGCGCCGCATGCGCATCGTCGCCACCGGCCTCCTGGTCGTGGCCGCGATCGTCTATCTGCTGACCCTTCGGATGGACGGGTTCTGGGGGTTCGTGAACGCCGGGGCCGAGGCGTCGATGGTCGGTGCGATGGCCGACTGGTTCGCGGTCACCGCGCTGTTCCGTCACCCGCTGGGGCTGCCGGTGCCGCACACCGCGCTCATCCCGAAGCGGAAGGACGAGCTGGGAGCCAGCCTGGAGGAGTTCGTCCAGGACAACTTCCTGCAGGAGGAGACCATCCGTGAGCGCCTCGGCGTCGCGATGCCGTCGCTGCGGCTCGCGCTGTGGCTCTCCGAGGAGCCCAACGCCAAGCGGGTCGTCGACGAGGTCTCCACCGTGGTTGCCGACGGGCTGTCCCGGATCAACAACCGGCACATCGTCGAGATCATCCAGGACGGGTTCGTACCCCGCCTGCGCGAGGAGCAGATCGCACCGCTCCTCGGCGGCACCCTGCAGGCGGCGCTGGACGACGGCGTACACCACGGGCTGGTCGACCTGGCCCTGGTCGAGCTGCACGGCTGGCTCGAGGAGAACGAGGAGATCGTCACCGAGGTGCTCGGGGAGCGGGCGCCGTGGTGGACCCCGCAGGTGCTGCGCGAGCCGGTGACCGCCCGCATCCACGTCGAGCTGGTCCGCTGGATCGCCGACATCCGCGACGACCCCGAGCACCGCGCCCGCAAGGCGATCGACACCATGCTCGCCGACCTCGCCGACAACCTGCAGCACGACGAGGCGACCATGGAACGCGCCGAGCGGCTCAAGGAGCGCGTGCTCGACCACCCCGGCGTGATCAACACCGCCATCTCGATCTGGGACGCCCTGCGACGTGCGCTGACCACGTCCCTGCGCGACCCCGACGGCGTCGTCCGCCGCCGCGCCCTGGACGAAGTCGTCCGCTACGCCCAGAAGGTCGTCCTCGACGAGACCCTCCAGCGCCGCTACGACGCCCTCGCCTCCGACGTGGCCGTCTACGTCGTCAAGCGCTACGGCCGCGAGGCGACCACCGTCATCACCCACACCATCCAGCGCTGGGACGGCAAGCAGGCCGCCCGCCGTATCGAGCTCTTCGTCGGCCGCGACCTGCAGTTCATCCGCATCAACGGCACCATCGTCGGTGGCCTCGTCGGCGTCATCATCCACACCGTCGCCGTCCTGATGGCCTGACCCGCCGAGGCGTCAGGTACGTCGGCCGAGGCGTCAGGTACGTCGGCCGAGACGTCAGGTACGTCGGCCGAGACGTCACCGCGTGCCAACTCGGCCGACCGCAGTGACGTGTCGACCGACGCGGGTGACGCCCCGACCGATTTACCTGACGCCTCGGCGCGGGGGAGGATGGCGGGGTGAGTGAGCCCTTCGACGTACCCATCACCGACGAGATAATCCGGCTCGGTCAGTTCCTGAAGCTGGCCAACCTGATCGAGACCGGCTCCGAGGCGCGCCCGGCGATCACCGCGGGCGAGGTGAAGGTCAACGGTGAGATCGAGCTCCGCCGCGGGCGTCAGCTCAGGGTCGGCGACGTCGTCGAGTACGCGGGCCAGGCGGCCCGCGTCGCCGACGACGCCGACTTCGACGTCCCCTGGTAGACCTGGCGGAAATGGGAGCGAGGCGGTGACCCGGAAGGGTCACCGCCTCGCTGCGTACGAACTGCTTACTTCTCGACCTTGACCAGGTCGCAGACGAAGATCAGGGTCTCGCCGGGCTTGATCGCGCCGCCGGCGCCGCGGTCGCCGTAGCCCAGGTGGGGTGGGATGACGAGCTGGCGGCGGCCGCCGACCTTCATGCCGAGGATGCCCTGGTCCCAGCCCTGGATGACCTGGCCGATGCCGACGCGGAAGTCGAGCGGCTCGCCGCGGTTGTAGGACGCGTCGAACTCCTCGCCGGTGGACAGCGCCACGCCGACGTACTGGACCGAGACCCGGTCGCGCTCGGTGGCCTCCTCGCCGTCACCGATGGTGATGTCCTTGATGACGAGGTCGGTCGGAGGGGTGGGGTCGACGAAGTCGATCTCTGGCTTCTGGCTCATGACGTCAGTCTATGTATCGAGACTCGTTCGGGCACACCGCGGCCGGGTCGGCCTCGGAGCCGATCGGTGGGTTGTAACCAGGGGTCAGGCCGTCGGCTCGCTGCCGGCCGAGGTTCCACTCGAGCCAGTCGCCCTCGCGGTCGTTGGGACCGAGCACGCATCGGCGAAGGTCGTCCGGGAGCTCCTCCAGAGCAGGCACGGCGTCGTCGGAGAGCCCGCGGAGGAAGTCGGTGTCGATCTTCCCGGTCTCCTCGTAGCGCGAGACGTTGTGCTCGGCGATCCACGCGTCGGGGTTGATCGCGGCGATCCCGAGCAGGGCGACCGCCCCGCTGACCAGCGCGAACCGGCCGAGCCAGAGCCCGCCGCCGATCGCGGTGCCGGTCACCGCGGCGACCAGCCCGGCGATCACCAGCAGACCCAGCCAGGCCTCGAAGACATCGACGAGCATCCGGAGCTGCGTGAAGCCGTACGCCTCCTGGTAGAGGTGCATCCGATACAACGCCGACCCGACGACGACCAGGGCCTCGG
Source organism: Nocardioides sp. NPDC051685 (assembly GCF_044453405.1). Classification (NCBI taxonomy): domain Bacteria; kingdom Bacillati; phylum Actinomycetota; class Actinomycetes; order Propionibacteriales; family Nocardioidaceae; genus Nocardioides; species Nocardioides sp. NPDC051685. The sequence continues at coordinate 300,436 of NZ_JBITCR010000006.1, forward strand.
CGGCCAGCAGCCCGAGCGCGACCCGCAGCCACAGCCGGTCGGCGGCGGTCTGCACCGGCGCCTTCCGCGCCGCCGCCCAGATCACCAGCAGGGTGAGGGCGGTCGCGACGGTGAGCTGGCCGAACCCCTGGTGGACGTACTCGGCGTAGGTCAGCCCCGTGGTCTTCCGCAGATAGTCCTCGCCGCCGAAGACGGCGGTCGCCTGCGCGACCAGGAACGCGGCGAAGACAGCCACGACGACACCGACCGGGGCCAGCCATTCGTAGCGGTTGGCGACGGGCTGGGACGTACGCTCGTCGCGGTCGATCCGTGGCGGGTTCACGGCCAGGTACGCCGCGGCCAGCACCACCCCGAAGACGAAGACGGTCATGAAGATCCGAGCAGCGAAGGTGTCGGGGCGTACGTCCGGCACGAACTTGTCGACCCAGCTGCCCAGCACCGCGTCGGCGGTGGTGAACAGGAGCCCGAAGATCACCAGACCGAGCAGCGAGAGCACCGTGGTGCGGGCGACCGCCGCCCCGTGACCCTTGCCGGAGACGCTGGTGAGCGTACGTCCCAGCCACGGGATCCCGCGCAGCCCGGCCAGCGGCCAGGAGATCCCGGTCAGCATGATGCCGAGCAGTGTCTTCGCCCGGGTCGAGGCGCACAGGAGCACCGCGACCGCCGTGAGCAGGCACAACGCGACGATCCATTCGGCGTCGCGCAGCACCGCGACCGCGGAGAGCAGCGTGAACAGCACGTAGCAGACGATCGGGAACCAGCCACGGCGCTCCTTGCCCGCCATCATCACGACCCCTCCGGCGGCGAGCATGACGACGACCGTTCCGAGCCCGGCGTTGCGATCAGGGATCAGGAGGCCGCCGAGCAGGCCGGCGACCACGGCACCGATGAAGAGCCCGAACCTGCCCACGACACCGGAGTCGGGCCAGTAGGTGCCGAAGATGTCGTCGAGAACCGACGGGGTGGCGTCGGCGGCCTTGGCGTCGGCCGGGGTGGTCGTGGGAGCGACCGGCTCGGCCGGTTTCGCGGGCTCGGCGGGTTCGGCCGCCGGGGGAGTGGTGGTGGGCATCTGGCTCTCCTCGTGGGTGGGGGTGAGATGACTGGCAACGGTGCGTGCGGGGGGCCGCAGCGGAAGGTCGACGCGCACCCGGGCACCAGCAGCAGCCCCCGGAAACGGGTCGAGGAACGCGATGGAGCCGCCGTGCAGGTCGGTGACCCACCGGGCGATGGCGAGCCCGAGCCCGGTGCCACCGCCCTCGCCGGAGGCGCTGAGCGTGCCGAACGGCTCGAAGACGCGACCCCGGTCGGCGACCGGGACACCTGGCCCGGAGTCGAGGACCTCGAGGTGGTAGCCGTCAGGCTCGTCGAGCCCGGCGCGCACGGTCACGACGCCGCCGCGGGGGCTGTGCCGGGAGGCGTTGTCGAGCAGGTTCACGACGAGCTGGCTGAGCCGATCGGCGTCGGCGTCGACGACAAGAGAGACCGGGACGTCGATCTCGTAGGAGACCGGGCGCCCGTTGGCCCGAACCTCCGCCACACAGGCCTCCAGCAGCGGGCCGAGGTCGACCGAGGCGGTGCTGAGCGGCGCCTTGCCGGCGTCGACGCGCGCCAGGTCGAGCAGGTCCTCGACGAGCCGGCTCAGCCGCTCGGCCTGGCCGAGCGCGGTCTGGAGCGCTGCGGGCTCGGAGCCGACACCGTCCACGAGGTTCTCCAGCACGACGGTGAGAGCAGCCAGTGGCGTACGCAGCTCGTGGGAGACGTTGGCGACCAGATCGCGGCGCTGGCGGTCGACCGCGCCGAGGTCGCTGGCCATGGTGTTGAACGCGCGGCCCAGCTGACCGACCTCATCGGCCCCGACCGCCGGCACCGAGACCGAGTAGTCGCCCCGCGCCATCCGCCGTGCGGCAAGGGTCATCTGCCGCAGCGGCGAGGTCATCCCGGCCGCCAGCAGCTGGGTGACCGCGAGCGCGATCCCGATCGTGACCGGGATCGAGATCCACGGCGAGACCCCGGCTACCCGCCCGAGGGAGGCGACGACGGCCGCCACCAGAGCGCTCGCGGCGACCAGGAGACCGAGCTTGACCTTGATCGAGGAGACCCGTTCCAGCGGCGTCATTCGCCGGCCTCCAGGGCATAGCCGACGCCGTGCACGGTCCGCACCCGCGCGGACCCGATCTTGGCCCGCAGCCCCTTCACGTGGCTGTCGACGGTGCGGGTCCCCGAGGCGTCGTTCCAGCCCCAGACCTCGGCGAGCAGACGCTCACGGGTGACCACGGCCCCCGGATCGGCCGCCAGGCAGACCAGCAGGTCGAACTCGGTCGGGGTCAGCCGGACCTCGGACCCGTCGACCCACACCCGCCGGGCGGCCGGATCCATCCGCAGCCCCCCGATCTCGGCCGTACGCCGCGGCGACCCGGCCAGCTCGGCCGCCCGCTCCACCCGCCGCAGGAGCGCGTTGACCCGGGCGACCAGCTCGCGGGCACGGAACGGCTTGGTGAGGTAGTCGTCGGCCCCGACCCCGAGCCCGACCAGGACATCGGCCTCGTCGACACGGGCGGTGAGCATGAGCACCGGCACGGGACGTACGGCCTGGATCCGGCGGCACACCTCCAGGCCGTCGTAGCCGGGCAGCATCACGTCGAGGATGACCAGGTCGGGCGAGGTCTCCTCGAAGCAGGAGACGGCTCCGGGGCCGTCCCACGCCCGCACGACGTCGTACCCCTCCGCCGCGAGACGGTCCGAGACGGCCTGGTTGATGACCGGCTCGTCCTCGACGACGAGGACCCGGCGGGCGACGGTCAGTTGTTCTGGCACATGCTCAGGCTAGAAGTCCGAGTCGCCGGAAAGGCTGCAGAAGTTGTGCAGGTCCTGTGAAGAACCTCTACGTCTGGTGGACGTACGCCTCGAGCTGGTCCCGCTCGAAGGCGAGCTGGTCGATGCGGTGCTTGACCAGGTCGCCGATGCTGACGATGCCGACCAGGCCACCGTCGGCGGAGACGACCGGCATGTGCCGGATCCGGCGCTTGGTCATGATGCCCATGATCTCGTCGATGGTGGCCTCGGGGGCGCAGGTCTCGACCTCGGTGGTCATGATCGAGGAGACCTCGGCGGCGAGCAGCGCATCGTTCTCGTGGAGACGCCGCACCACGTCGCGCTCGGAGACGATGCCGGCGACCTCGGTGCCGTCGCCGCTGACGACGCATGCCCCGATGCCGTGCTCGGCGAGCACACCGAGCAGATCACGCACGGTGGCGGTTGAAGCGATCGTGACCACCTCGGCGATCGCCTTGCGAGTGAGTACGTCCGCGATCTTCATGCACCAACGGTAGCGGCTGTGACAGGCGTCACGCCAGGGTCTGGTGTGACGGTCCTACTCGCTGGCCGGACGGCGGAACGCCGTGACCGACCCGGGCTGTGCGGCCGGCCAGTCGGCGTCGTTGCTGCCGTCGGGCAGCCCGCCGAGGAAGGAGAGCACCGCGTCGTGCAGGTGCCCGTTGGTGGCCAGCGCGTTGCCGCCCCACGGCCCCGGGTCTCCGGCCAGCGACGTGAAGGACCCGCCGGCCTCGCGCACGATGATGTCCAGCGCGGCCATGTCGTAGACCTCGAGCTCGGGCTCGACCGCGATGTCGACCGCACCCTCGGCGACGAGCATGTAGGACCAGAAGTCGGAGTAGGCCCGGGTGCGCCAGCAGCTGCGCATCAGCGCCAAGAAGTCCTCGAGCCGCTCGCGCTCCTCCCAGCCGTGCAGCGAGGAGTAGGACATGGAGGCGTCCTCCAGGCGACGTACGTCCGAGACCTGGCACCGCGTCGACTTCATCAGCGACTTGCCGGTGTGGGCGCCCTGCCCCTTCGCCGCCCACCAGCGTCGTCCGAGCTGAGGCGCGGAGACGACCGACATCACGACCTCGTTGTCGACGGCGAGCGCGATCAGCGTCGCCCAGACCGGCACGCCGCGCACGAAGTTCTTCGTGCCGTCGATCGGGTCCACGATCCAGCGCCGGCTGGAGGAGCCGGACGAACCCGACTCCTCGCCGGTGATCGCGTCCCGCGTGCGCGCGCGGGAGAGCGTGCGCCGGATCGACTCCTCGACGGCCTTGTCCGCGTCCGAGACCGGGGTGAGGTCGGGCTTGGTCATGACATGCAGGTCGAGCGCCTTGAACCGCGACGTCGACAGCGAGTCGGCGTCGTCGGCCAGCAGGTGCGCCAGCCGCAGGTCGTCGTTGTAGTCAGGAGTGCTCGCCACGAGGGATCACTCTAGTGGCTACGGCTCCGGAGCGAACCCTCCCCTGGTAACCGGTTGCCCACGAAAACACCGGCCGGGGCATGGGAAGTCGCCCCAGGTCAGAGCGAGTACGCCGGCACCGACCGCGCCTCGAGCAGCCGACGGAACGAGGCGACCCGTTCGGGATCGAGGTCGCCGGCCTCGACGGCCGCGTCCAGACCGCACTCGGGCTCCTCCGCGGCGTGAGTGCAGCCGCGCGGGCACTCGGCCGTCGCCTCCTGCAGATCGGGGAAGGAGACGATGAGCCGTTCGGGCTCGACGTGGGCCAGCCCGAACGTACGGATCCCCGGGGTGTCCACGATCCATCCGGCGTCGTCGGGAAGCCTCAGCATCAGGGCCGAGGTGGAGGTGTGCCGTCCTCGTCCGGTGACCGCGTTGACGTGCCCCACCTCGCGCCCGGCATCGGGAACGATGGCGTTGACCAGCGTCGACTTGCCCACGCCGCTGTGGCCGAGGAGCACCGACGTACGCCCTTCGAGCTCTGCCTGCAGCGCGCTCATGTCGCCGCCCCGCTGGGTCACCACCCACGGCACCCCCAGCGACCGGTAGACCGAGACCAGCGACTCCGGGTCGGCCAGGTCGGCCTTGGTGATGCACAGCAGCGGATCGATGCCCGCCTCGTAGGCGGCCACCAGCGCGCGGTCGATGAATCCGGTGCGCGGCTCGGGGTCGGCGATCGCGGTCACGATCACCAGCTGGTCGGCGTTGGCGACCACGACCCGCTCGACGGGGTCGTCGTCATCGGCCGTACGCCGCAGCACCGTCTCCCGGGGCTCGAGCTCGACGATCCGGGCCAGTGCGCCCTCCGCGCCCGAGGTGTCGCCGACGACCTTGACCCGGTCGCCCACCACGACGCCCTTGCGGCCGAGCGGGCGGGCCTTGACCGCCCACACCTCGACCTCGGGGGCCTCGTCCATGACCAGCGTGAACCGGCCACGGTCGACCGTGATCACCCGGCCGAGATCCGCGTCGTCATAGCTGGGCCGGTCCTTGGTCCGTGGCCGGGTGTGGCGCCGGGGACGGTCGTAGTGCTCGACGTCCTCGGTGCCGTAGCGACGCTGTGCCTTCGCCATCAGATGCTCAGAAGAGACCAGCCCAGAAGGGCGCGAAGTCGGTGAAGGTCTTCGAGGTGGTGGTGATGTTCTCGACCAGGACGTCCTCGACGGCAGCCCCGATGATCACGCCGGCATGAGCCATCCGGTGGTCGGCGTAGGTGTGGAACACGCCGCCGTGCAGCGTCGCCGGGCGGATCGTCAGCCCGTCGGGATGCTCGGTGACGTCGGCCCCGAGCGCCCCCAGCTCACGGGCGAGCGCGGCGAGGCGGTCGGTCTCGTGGCCACGGATGTGGCCGATGCCGGTCAGGTGCGAGGGTGTCTCCGCCAGGGCGCAGAGCGCTGCGACCGCCGGGGTGAGCTCGCCGATGTCGTGCATGTCCAGGTCGATCCCGGTGAGCCGCTCGGGCCCGGTCACGGTGAGCCCGTCGTCGCCCACCCGAACCTCGCAGCCCATCAGCGAGAGCACCTCGCGCAGCTGGTCGCCCGGCTGGTCGGTGGCCTCCGGCCAGTCGCGGACCGTCACCGTCCCACCAGAGACCGCCGCCAGCGCCAGGAACGGAGCCGCGTTGGACAGGTCCGGCTCGATGGTGCGGTCGAGCGCCCTGATCGGCCCCGGCGCCACGGTCCAGCGGTTGGCGTCCGAGTCGTCGACCGCGACGCCGTGCTCACGCAGCATCGCGACGGTCATGTCGATGTGGGGGAGGGAGGGCACCGGCTTGCCGTCATGGCGTACGTCCACCCCCTGCTCGTAGCGGGCACCCGCCAGCAGCAGCGCGCTGATGAACTGGCTCGAGGCCGACGCGTCGACCACCACGGTCCCGCCGGGCACCGCACCGGCGCCGCGGATGGTGAACGGCAGCCCGTCGCCCTCGATGTCCACGCCGAGATCGCGAAGCGCCCGCAGCACCTCGCCGACCGGCCGGTTGCGCATGTGCGGGTCACCGTCGAAGGCGACCGTGCCGGTGGAGAGCGCAGCCACCGGAGGTACGAACCGCATCACCGTCCCCGCCAGCCCGCAGTCGACGTCGGCATCGGTGCCGAAGGCACCCGGCGTGACGACCCAGTCGTCGCCCGAGGTGTCCACCCGCGAGCCCAACGACGTCAGCGCTGCCGCCATCAGCAGCGTGTCGCGGGACCGCAGCGCACGACGTACGACGCTGGGCCCGTCGGCGATCGAGGCCAGCAGCAGCGCCCGGTTGGTGAGCGACTTGCTCCCGGGCAGCGACACCGTCGCCGTGACCGGCCCGCGCGCTCGGGGCGCCGGCCAGGGGTCGGCGATGTCTGCGGCACGGTCGGTCGTCGTAGTCACGCCTCAACCTTAGTGGCTACGACCTGCGAAAACCGCAGCGCGTCCGCCGGCCGAGGCCGACGGACGCGCGGTGAGCCGGTGTGGGATCAGCCGATGCCGATCGCCTTCAGGAAACCCTCCCAGGTCAGTGCCCCCGTGTGGGCGCTCGCCTCGGACTCGGAGGGCTCGTCGTCGGGAACGTTGCCCGGGCCGGCGCTGTCGCTGGGCTCCTCAGGGTCTTCGGGCAGCGAGGGACTTTCGCTCGGAGTGCCCGGGTCGCTGGGCAGGTCCGAGGGGGTCGGCACCTGGGGTACGTCCGGAGTCGTCGGTGGCGCGGGCACCTGCGGGACGTCAGGGGTCGTCGGCGGAGTGGGCACTTGAGGGACGTCCGGGGTCTCGGTGGGAGAGGGCGTCGGAGTCGGCGTGGGCTCCTGGCCGGCGGACCCGGAGACGCTGCCGTGATTGTTGCTCGCGTTGCTGTCTTCGTAACCATCCGGCACGATGCGGGCGTCGAAGGTCCACGTCTCGCCCGCCTTCGGGATGAAGTTGACCCGTGCCGCTGTGCCGTCACCTGCCAGCTCGCACTCGTAGGAGTAGGTGCTGCCCGACGGCGGCGGAGCGAAGTCGCCGCAGGCCTGCCAGCCGAGGTAGGCCGGCTCCATGCCCGTCACCGTGATCACCAGCTTGGTCGACCGACCGGCCGTGGCCTCGGGGAGGCCGGTGACCTCTGCGGTGGCGGCCACATAGCTCGCCCACCCGGACAGACCGAGGAACGACGCACCGAACCCGCCGTCCTGCTGGGTGGCGCTAACCTCGACTTTTGGGTCGTTCTTCGGAGCTTCCTCGAAGGTCACCTCCACAGCACCGACGTCCTCGCCGCCGTGGCCGTCCGAGATCCGATAGGTGAAGGTGTCGCCGGCCCCGTCGTAGCCGGGGTCCATGGTGTAGACCACCTTGCCGTCGACGATCTCGGCGGTGCCGTGCGCCGGCTGCTCGACGATCTCGCGCAGCTCGAGGGTGTCGCCGTTGTCGTCGGTGTCGTTGGCGAGTACGTCGATGCTGCCCTGCGCCGTCGACGGCTGGTTGCCGTTTCCGTTGCCGTTGTTGCCCTGACCGTTGCCGTTCGACCCGGGAGTCCTGGTCAGGGTCGCGGCGTCGCCGACGGCCTTGGGATCGGCGTTGGGCGTGGTCACGTCCACGGTGCCGGCGACCTCGCCGCCGTTGCCGTCGGTGAGGACGTACTCGATGGTGTCGGTGCCTCGCCAGCCTTTGTCGGCCTGGTAAGTCACGGTGGTGACGGGGTCACCGGCCATCCGCAGGCCGGCGAAGATCGCGCCGCTGGGGCGGCCTCCCTTGCCGCCGCCCGAGGTCGAGGTGCCGCCCAAGGTGACGGCGCCGTGGGCGGGGGCGCGGACGCTGGCCTCCTTGACCGAGAGCGAGTCGTCGTTGGCGTCGGACGCGCCCTGGGTCAGGTCGATGACGGCCTTGCCGCCGGGGGACACCTCGACCTCCGGGATAGGCGTCGTGATCACCGGCGCCTGCTCCGTCTGCGCGGGCGGCTGGTCGGCCGGCTGGTCGGTTGGCTGGTCCGCGGGCTGGTCAGCCGGCTGGTCGGCCGGAGGCGCCGCTGCTGGCGGAGCAGCGGGGTTGTCGGCGGGCGGCGCCGCCGGGTCGGCCGGAGCGGCCGGAGCCGGGTCGGCCGGCGCTTCGGCGGCAGGCTCGTCGGCGGCCGGCTCCTTCGGGGCCGGGTCACCGCCGGTGAGCGCGAACCCGGCGACCACGGCGGCAGCGGCCGCGACACCGGCACCACCCGCGACCGTACGTCCCACTGGGTCGCCCAGCGCCCAGTCCCTGACCCGCCCGAAGAAGAGCAGCACGCCACCCTTGGCGGCGACGCCACCACCGACGGCGAGGTAGCCCGCGCCCGCGGTGCCGAGCAGGGCCGGAGCGAGCCAAGCACCCATCCCGGAGTTGACCTCGGTGAGCTCGAGGTAGATCGCGGTGCACGGACGGCAGTCCTGCAGGTGGTCGTCGACCTTCTTGGCGTCGCGCTTGGAGAGGCCGTTGCGGATGTAGGCACCCAGGTTGGCGCGCGTGGTCGCGCAGGCCTCCTCGCCGGCGTCCTGCGCGTGCATCGAGATGAACGCCTGCTTGAGGCCCTCGCGAGCCCGGTAGGCGAGCGCGGAGACCGAGTTGGCCGACATACCCAGCATCGGCGCGATCTCGGCCGGCTTCTGGCCCTCGACCTCGGTGTGCCACAGCACCTGCTGCCAGCGCTCCGGGAGCTGCTGGAACGCCTTCGCGGCGGCCTGGTTCTCGAAGCCCGACACCGCGGTGTCCTCGAAGGGCACGCCCGGGTCGAACGGCGTCAGGTCGTCGGTCGTGGTCAGCTTGGAGGCGGCGCGGATCTTGTCGACGTGGAGCCGGCGCAGCGACGTCAGCAGGTAGGCGCGGAACGCCAGGTCCGGACCACCGCCCCGCTGCAGCACGTTGAGCACCTTGGCGAACGCCTCGGAGACGAGGTCGTCGACATCTCCGGACGACACCAGCTGCCGGGCGAGGCGGCGGGCGGCCTCGACATGGCGCTCGAACAGCGTCCCGTACGCATCCAGGTCACCGCCGCGGACAGCGGTGATCAGCTCGGCGTCGCCGGGGGCGTCGAGGGTCGGAAGAGAGGTGGGGGTCGATTCGCTCACAGCACCAGAGACGTTAGAAGGACCGAGGTATGACGCGGGTTGCGCCAACAGGAGACATGCGCTGTGCTAACGACTGCGGCGGTCGGCACGTCACGCCCCCTTCCCGGGATCGGACAACAAGTTTCGAGAAACCCGGAAAAGGCGGGTCACTATCGCGTCATGTTTGCCGATTTCGCGCGTCAAGTCCATGTGCACGCGCGGTCGGCCAGCGCGCGCACCACTGTATCCATCACCCGACGATTTCGAACGAGGAACCGCAGCAACGCCAGGAAACACGAGGAAAGAGGTGAGTCGTGCGGCTGTTCTCCCGGGGTAGGCGTGCGCGTGCGTCCACCCCGCCTGAGACCACGGAGCTCTCCGAGGAGCAGCGGGCGGCGCTGCCGCCCCGGTTCGAGGCTGTCGCCGAGGCGCTGGCCGAGCGGAGCAGCTACGTCGCCGAGGCCTGCTGGGTGGTCGGTCACGACCTCGCCGAGACCGGTGTTTCGCTCGGGGAGAGCCTCGAGGACCTCCGGATGACGACGCAGACCGTCGACAGCCGCGACCCGGCCTTCGCCGAGGTGCACGCACTCTCCGTGGCCTGGAGCGAGGCGACGCTCGGCTACCTGCACACCATCTCCTGTGCCGACCCGCTCACCGGTCTCTCCACCCTCGCGCACGTACGTGAGCGCATCTCCGAGCTCTACCGCGATGCCCGGGCGCGCAGCCATGCCCTGGTCGTCACCGACGCCCATCTCCCGGGGCCGCCCGGAGGCAGGACCGACAGCATCGCCACCGCTCGCCGGATGTCGTTGCTGGGCCAGACCGCGCGCTCGGTCTTCGCCGGCGCGGCCGTCGTCGGCCAGGTCGGCCACAGCCGCATGGTTGTGGTCGCCCCGCGCGACGAGACCCTGGTCAAGCGGCTCGGGCTCCTCAAGCGGATGGTCGAGCACAGCGCCGACCGGATCTGGATCGAGGGGCTCCCGGAGAACGACACCTCCGCGGGCTTCCTGCTCGACGAGCTCGCCCGCGGAGCCTGACCAAATACCCCGGAACACCATCGTCACGCGGCGCTAAGGTGAACGTATGTGCGGTCGTTACGCGTCCAGCCGCCAACCCGACGAGCTGGCCGAGGAGTTCGAGATCGATGAGCTGCGCCTGCAGGAGCCGCTCACCGAGAGCTACAACGTGGCCCCGACCGACGATGTCTACGCCGTTCTCGAGCGCCCGCCGCGCGAGGATGACGCCCCCACCGAACGCCAGCTCCGTTCCGTACGTTGGGGCCTGGTCCCGTCCTGGGCCAAGGACGTCAAGATCGGCAACCGGATGATCAACGCCCGGATGGAGACGGTCGGCGACAAGCCCGCCTATCGCCGGGCCTTCGCCAAGCGCCGCTGCCTGCTGCCGGCCGACGGCTACTTCGAGTGGTACGCCACCGACGCGAAGGACGCGAAGGGCAAACCCCGCAAGCAGCCCTACTTCATCACCCCGAAGGACGGGGGAGTGCTGGCGATGGCCGGTCTCTACGAGCTGTGGCCCGACCCCGCCAAGGCCGAGGACGACCCCGGCCGCTGGCTGTGGAGCTGCACGGTGATCACCACCGAGGCGGAGGACTCCCTGGGGCGGATCCACGACCGGATGCCGCTCATGGTGGAGCGTGAGCGCTGGGACGAGTGGCTCGACCCGACCCGTCCGGGCGATCTGGAGCTGCTGACCCCGGCGGCGCCCGGTCGGCTGGAGGCCTACCCGGTCTCGACACTGGTGAGCAACGTACGCAACAACGGCCGTGAGCTCATCGAGCCGCTGCCGCTCGAGGAAGCCTGGGGATGACATGGGTGGAACCACGACGCAGATGATCGGCACGCCCTACGGGGATGGGCGGCTCTATACCCGCCGGGCGCGGCGACCACAGGCGACCCTGCTGCTCTCCCACGGCGCGGGCAACGGCATCGACACCCACGACCTGATGGCGCTCAACGACGCGCTGCCGGCCCAGGGGATCACCGTGGTCCGCTTCGAGCAGCCCTGGCGGGTCAAGGGGAAGCCGGTGGCCACGCCGCCGAAGTCCCTCGACGCAGCCCTGACCATCGCCGCCAACTGGATGCGGGTGCGCACCCCGCTGGTGGTCGGTGGGCGCTCCGCCGGGGCCAGGTCGGCGGTCCGTACGGCGCGCGGTTTCGGCGCTGCCGGGGCGCTCTGCCTGGCCTTCCCGCTGCACCCGATCAGCAAGCCCCAGATCTCGCGCGCCGACGAGCTGCTGGAGGCGAGGGTGCCGACGCTCGTGCTCCAGGGCACCCGGGACAGGTTCGGCAGGCCCGAGGAGTTCCCCGAGGGGATCGAGGTCACCCCGATCCCGGGTGCGGACCATTCCCTCATCGTCGGCAAGCGGGGCCCGATCACGCAGGCCGACGCCGACGCGATCCTGGTCGAGTCCACCCTGGAGTGGCTGGTCCGCGAGGTCATCCCCTAGCCGGAACGTCGGCGGGAATGTTTGGCCGCCGTCGCGGCGTTCACGCATCATGACCATCGTGCTCGAACGCCCCACGGCAAACGTGTCGACGATGAGCGCCCCTGTGCTCACGCGCGTACCCTGGGACGTGATGAGCGACAACAACGATGAGGTCGACCTGGCCACCGACACGCCCGAAGCGAGGTCGGGCGGCGAGTTTGCTCGTCCGCTCGCGCCGAGCGAGGAAGTAACCGAGCGAAGCGAGGAGACGCCCGAGGAGCGCGCGCTGCGCTTCGAGCGGGACGCGCTGCCCTTCCTCGACCAGCTCTACTCGGCGGCTATGCGGATGACCCGCAACCCCTCCGACGCGGAGGACCTGGTGCAGGAGACGTTCGCGAAGGCGTACTCGTCCTTCCACCAGTTCAAGCCCGGCACCAACCTGAAGGCCTGGCTCTACCGCATCCTCACCAACACCTTCATCAACACCTACCGCAAGAAGCAGCGCCAGCCGCAGCAGTCGATGTCCGAGGACGTCGAGGACTGGCAGCTGGCGCGGGCCGAGTCGCACACCTCGACCGGTCTGAAGTCTGCGGAGATGGAGGCGCTCGAGCACCTGCCCGACTCCCAGGTGAAGGACGCGCTGCAGCGTCTCCCGGAGGAGTTCCGGCTCGCTGTCTACCTCGCCGATGTCGAGGGATTCGCCTACAAGGAGATCGCCGAGATCATGGAAACCCCGATCGGCACCGTGATGTCGCGGCTTCACCGCGGCCGGCGTCAGTTGCGCGATCTTCTCTCCGACTACGTTCGCACCAACGACCTCACCGGCGCTCGCGGAGGTGCGTCATGAGTGCCCACAAACACGACGCCTCACCCAGCGACTGCGCTGACTTCCTCGAGCAGATCGTCTTCCTGATCGACAACGAGCTCGCCGAGGCGGACGCCGATCAGGTCAAGCGCCACCTGCAGACCTGCAACCCCTGCCTGGAGACCTACGACCAGCAGCGGATCGTCAAGGCGGTCGTGGCGCGCTCGTGCACCGAGGTCGCCCCGGGCGAGCTGCGCGCGAAGATCATGGTCCAGATCCAGGAGCTCCGCACCAGGTCCTGACGCGGCCACAGACGCGACGAGAGCCCCAGCCGAATCGGCTGGGGCTCTCACGTCTTGTCACAGCTGGTGTTCAGCTGTTGGGGCGCTTGCCGTGGTTCGCGCCCTTCTTGCGGCGCGCGCGGCGCTTGCGGCCGGTCTTGCCCATGATGATCTCCTCCATTGGGGTACGTGGACCCCGAGGGGCCTCGAGACAGTCTCTCAAACCGAGGCGCGTGAGGGCCAATCTGGGCCCGCGGTCAGGTCAGATAGGCCCTGTTGGACTTCTTCAGGGCGGCCACCACGACCAGCAGCAGGTCACCGCGGATCTGCGGGATGTCGTTGCTGAGCGCGAGCTGGATGTAGAGGGCCCGTAGGAACGCCTCGGCGTTGCCGGTGAGCAGGAACGGGTCGCGGTCGGGCGTCTCCGGGGTGGCGGTGGCGACGGTGACGATGCGGTTGATCCACGGCTCCATGATGTTGAGCGGGACCAGGTTGCGGCGCAGGACCGACATCGTGGCGGCCGCCAGCCGGTCGGGCTCGCCGTGGGCGTAGATGGTGTCGCCACGGGCGAGCACCCGGTCGGCCACGACGTCGAGGATGACCGTCAGCTCCGGCTTGCCGAGGTGCTCGGAGGCGGCCAGGGTGCCGAGCGCATCGGCGCCGCGAGCGACCGCGTGCGCCCAGCCGCGCTCGGGGACGAAGGCACGCAGGTCTCGCTCGCGCAGCAGCCAGGTGGCGATCCGGTCGCCCCACTCCAGCACCTTCTCCGCCTGCACCAGCGAACGAGCGTTGTCGCGGGCGATGCACTCGGCCAGGGCCTCGACCGAGGAGGCCCGGCGGAAGACGCCGTTGTTGCCGGAGTCGCCGAGCCCGACCACGAGGCCGGCGGCCATCCCGTCGCCCAGACCCGCGAGCAGGTCGTCGTAGACGCCGCGCTGGATCCACGTCGACAGGGCAGGCACGGCCAGGCCGCTGCGTACGTCCGGATCGGGGTCGCCGAGCATCCGGGTGAGCTCGATCGTGAGATCGCCCAAGGGCCGGTCCGTGGGTACGGCGAGACCGGTCGAGTGAACCTCCCGCCAGTACGCCTCCGACATGGGGAACATCCTGCCAAACCCGTCCACGCGCGTACCACCGACCCGCTCAATGCTCATACCTTGGTCTACATCTACGCTGTCCGCGTGCCCACCCTGAGTGAGCTCGCCCAGAGCCACACCGACCTCGACAGCGATGATGTCGAGTGGCTTCAGCTGCTCATGGCCGACTGGCAGATCCTGGCCGACCTCTCCTTCGCCGACCTGGTGCTGTGGCTTCCGGACAAGTCCGGCAACGGCTTCTGGGCGGCCGGTCAGATGCGTCCTACGACCGGTCCGACGGCCTACGTCGACGACATCGTCGGCATGTTCGTGCCGAAGGGGCGCCACGCCACCCTCGACGACGCCGTCGACGCCGGCCGGCTGGTGCGTGAGGGCGATCCCGAGTGGCGCGACGACCTCCCGGTGCGGGTCGAGACCATCCCCGTACGCCGCGCCGGCCGCATCATCGCGGTGCTGAGCCGCAACACCAACCTGCTCGGCGTACGCACGCCCTCCAAACTCGAGCTGTCCTACCTGCAGACGGCTGCCGACCTGACCCAGATGGTCGCCAACGGCTACTTCCCGGCGGTCGGCCAGCGCAGCGACCACACCGACACCCCTCGGGTCGGGGACGGGTTCGTGCGGGTGGATGCCGACGGAGTCGTCGACTACGCCAGCCCCAACGCGCTCTCGGTCTTCCGCCGGCTCGGCCTCTCCGGCGACCTCGCGGGCCAGTCGCTGGCCGGGATGACCCGGGCCCTGGTGCCGCCGCGCAAGCGCCCCGACGAGGAGACGCTCAGCGCGGTCCTCGGTGGGCGGGCGCACCGCGACACCGAGATCGACACCGGGGTGATGGCGATCATCATGCGCTCGATCCCGCTGCGCCCACGTGGCGAGGCGATCGGAGCGCTGGTGCTGCTGCGCGACGTCACAGACCTGCGCCGACGCGATCGTGAGCTCGTCACCAAGGACGCGACGATCCGCGAGATCCACCATCGGGTGAAGAACAATCTACAAACCGTGGCCGCGCTGCTTCGGATGCAGTCGCGCCGGGTCGACTCCGGCGTCGCGCAAGACGCCCTGAACGAGGCCGTACGCCGCGTCGGGTCGATCGCGCTGGTCCACGAGATCCTCTCCCAGCAGGCCGTCGAGGAGACCGTCGAGTTCGACGAGATCGCCGACCGGCTCGCCTCCATGGTCGGGGAGGTCACCTCGGTCGGCGTCGCGGTGCGGGTGCGCCGTGAGGGCTCGTTCGGGCTGCTGCCCTCGGAGGTGGCCACGCCGATGGCGATGGTCGTCACCGAGCTCCTGCAGAACGCAGTCGAGCACGGCTACCGCGGCAGCGGTCCCGGCGATCCCGAGACGGGCACGATCGTGATGTCCGTACGACAGCAACCCGCCGGGCATCTCCAGGTGACCATCGAGGACGACGGTCATGGACTACCCGACGGGTTCAGTCTCGACACATCGACAAACCTTGGGTTGTCGATCGTGAAGACTCTCGTCGAAGGCGAGCTCGGTGGCCGGCTCTCGTTGGGGCCCCGGCCTGACGGCCATGGGGCAAGAGCTGCGGTCGAGCTGCCGTTGGAGCTCTAGTGGTGGTGGCCTCTAGGGGTTGATCAGACGGCGGTGCGGACACGCGAGCGGGCGTTGCGGCGCTTCAGCGCGCGACGCTCGTCCTCGCTCAGTCCACCCCACACGCCGTGGTCCTGACCGGCCTCAAGAGCCCACTGAAGACACTGCTCGCGAACGTCGCAACGTCGGCAGACCTGCTTGGCTTCCTCGATCTGGAGGATGGCCGGGCCGGTGTTGCCGATGGGGAAGAACAGTTCCGGGTCTTCATCGAGACAAGCCGAACGGTGGCGCCAATCCATGGCTGGGTAGACCCTCTTTCTGACGTAGGATGGGCAAGGCCCTGGTGCTTCGAGACCCTGCGAGTCGGCACGTGGCGGGGATGTGTGAATGTCTTCACGTGCGTGCTGGTCTCTAGAGTTCCAAGAAATGGACTCCGAAACAACCCCTAACCAGTGTCTGGTTCGTCACCGGACCGTAACACTCAGTCTTCCTGGGGCTAGACAATTCGGTAACGCGGTGAGTTACCCGCAAAACCGGTGGTGTATGCTCTCGCCGTTTTCACGCCCGTGAAGGTCCAGTGTACGGGCATGGCCTAGGCTGCTGAAGTGACCGCGCCGCATCGCCCCTGGACTCTCTTGCTGACCGTGTTCGCTGCAGGCATCGAGGCCGCGGCGATGCTGTTCTGGGGAGCGCTGGAGTTCGTACGCATCCCCGACGCAGCCTCGCTCACGACCGCGATCGCGGGCGGCGTGTTCTTCCTGCTCTGCGCGGCCGGCATCGGCTGGTGCGCCTTCATGTTCTGGCGCCTGGAGTCGTGGTCGCGGGCACCGCTGGTGCTCGTCCAGCTGATCGTGCTCGGTCTGGCCTGGAACCTACGTGAGGATCTCGCCGTCGCGGGCGGGCTCGCGCTGGTCGCCGTGGTCGCCCTCGTCGGCATCTTCGCGCCGCCGAGCATCGCCGCGCTCGAGCAGCGCTAGACGTCAGTCCTCCTCCAGCGCCTTGCGGAGCTGGGTGAGCGAGCGGTTGAGCAGCCGGGAGACCTGCATCTGGGAGACCCCCAGCTCGGCCGCGATCTCGGTCTGGGTCTTGTTGCGGAAGAACTTCAGCATCAGCACCTGCTTCTCGTGCGCCGAGAGGCTGTCGAGCACCGGCTTGATCGACTCGCGCACCTCGACGTCGTCGAGGCGCAGGTCGTGGGCGGTCAGCGAGTCGAGCATCGGCGCCGTCTCGTCGCTCTCGGAGTCGAGGGACAGCGCGGCGTACGCGTTGCTGGACTCCAGGCCCTCGATGACGGTCTCGAGGCTGACGCCGAGGCGGGCGGCGAGGTCGCGGGCGGTGGGGGAGCGGCCCAGCTCCTGGGAGAGCTCGGCGGTCGCGTCGCGGAGGTTCTGCTGCAGGTCGCGAAGGCGACGGGGGACGCTGACGGCCCATCGGCTGTCGCGGAAGTAGCGCTTGATCTCGCCGAGGATGGTGGGCACCGCGTACGTCGAGAACTCCACGTCGCGGGAGAGGTCGTAGCGGTCCACGGCGTTGAGGAGGCCGACCACACCGACCTGGACGAGGTCCTCGTGCGGTTCCCCGCGACCGTAGAACTGGGAGGCGCAGTACTCGACCAGCGCCATGTTGAGGTGGACCAGCTCCTCGCGTGCGGCGATGCGCTCGGCGTCGCTCAGGTCCGGGCCGGCGAGGGTCGTGAAGAGCTCACGGGAGCGTGCGCGGGCGTCCTCCACCTCGCTCGAGCTCCTGGACCTCGACGACCGGATCGTCTCCTGCGCCATGTCAGCGCGCGGCTCCAAGCGGGGTCGCTCCGGCGACCAGCGAGATCCTGAGCTGGTCGCCGTCGGGGGTGGCGGTGACCTCCCTGGCCAGCGTGGTGAGCACCTGCCAGGCGAAGCTCTCCTCGTCGATCTCGGCCTCGGCGTCACAGGTCGTGGTCACGGTGACCCCGATGGTGTCCTCGCCGAGGTCGAAGACGACGTCGAGGTCTGCGGTCTCCGAGGCGCACTCGAGACAGATCGCGGCCGCTTCGCTGACCGCCATCCGCAGGTCCTCGATGTCCTCGAGGGTGAAGTCGAGGCGCGCGGCGAGAGCGGCGGTCGTCGTACGCAGCACGGAGACGTAAGCACCTTCTGCGGGAAGGCGCAGCTCGACCTGGGGCATCTGTGTGGTCAGTCCTTCCGTGGGAGTCCCGACGATTATGCAACGAGACGGGTCTCGCCGGGCCGATAACCCACCGCAGCCGCTCCGAGGACGGAGCGGCTGCGGCGTACGGGCTGATGTGAGAAGGGCTCAGGCCTTCTTGGTGGCCCAGAAGATCTCGGCGATCTCGTCGATCTTGGCGAGGAGCTGGTCGGCGACCTCGAGGTCGAGGGTGCCCTTGGTGCCGGCGGCGCCGGCGAGCTTGGTGGCCTCGTTGACGAGGGTGTGGAGCTGGGGGTAGGCCTCGAAGTGCGGGGGCTTGAAGTAGTCGGTCCACAGCACCCAGAGGTGTTCCTTGACCAGGTTGGAGCGCTGCTCCTTGATCACGATGGCGCGGGTGCGGAAGTCGGGGTCGTCGCTGTCCAGGGCCTTGGCGATGACGGCCTTGACGGACTCGGCCTCGATGCGGGCCTGGGCGGGGTCGTAGACGCCGCAGGGCAGGTCGCAGTGGGCCGAGACCTCGATGGTGGGAGCGAAAAGTCGCGCGAACATGCGGGTCCTCTCAAAGAGTGTTCATGTGTCCTACGGATTGCGACACTACTCCGCATGGATGACACCGCGGCCAGGGCACCCCGACACTCCTGGGGGATGGCGAAGGTCGTGGGGGTCTCGATGGAGCCCACGCTGCGGGCCGGGGACCGGTTGTGGGTCTCCTACGGACGTACGCCGGTGGCCGGCTGCGTGGTCGTCGCCCGCCTCGCCGACGGGGCGGTCGTGGTGAAGCGGGCCGTGGAGCGGCGTACGACCGCATCCGGCCGCTCCGGGTGGTGGCTGCTCTCGGACAACCCGGCCGCTCCCGGGGTGATCGACTCCCGTCATCGCGGGCCCGTCGCGGACGCCGATGTTCTCGGGGTCGTGGTGGGCCGGCTGTGGCCACGGCCCCGTGTCCTGGGTGCTGCTCTGCAGGAAGACTCCAGATGAGGGGTTCGTCACCTGTAGGAAACATCAACCGCTTCCTCCGGTAGCCTGTGGGAAACTTGCCATCCGGGCATCACATCCCTGTAGATGGCGCCTTGCGCGGCTCCACCCTTCGGCTCGCGTTCGACCGCCCGACGTCCCGAGTCCGTAGTTTTCTGGAGGCCCCCAATGACCGAGTCCACCCTGTCCACCGAGACCAGCGCCTATGACGGCGACCCGGTGTTCGAGCTTCACCGCGGCGGCAAGATGGCGATCGCGGCGACCGCATCGGTTTCCGACAAGGCCTCGCTGTCGATGGCCTACACCCCCGGTGTCGCTCGGGTCTGCACCGCGATCGCCGAGAATCCTGAGCTGGCCCACACCTACACCTGGGTGCCCAACACCGTCGCGGTCGTGACCGACGGCACCGCGGTGCTCGGCCTGGGCGACATCGGTCCGGCCGCCGCGATGCCGGTGATGGAGGGCAAGGCGGTGCTGTTCAAGGAGTTCGGCGGCGTCGACTCGATCCCGATCTGCCTGGACACCACCGACGTCGACGAGATCGTCGAGACCGTCATCCGGATGGCGCCGTCGTTCGGCGGGATCAACCTGGAGGACATCTCCGCGCCGCGTTGCTTCGAGATCGAGGACCGCCTCAAGGAGGCGCTCGACATCCCGGTCTTCCACGACGACCAGCACGGCACCGCCGTGGTCACCCTGGCCGCGCTGATGAACGCGCTGAAGCTGACCGGCCGCAACCCGGAGTCGACCCGCGTGGTCATCTCCGGAGCCGGTGCCGCCGGCGTGGCGGTCGCCAAGATCCTGCTCGAGTTCGGCATCAAGGACCTCGCCCTGCTCGACCGCAAGGGCGTCATCTCCTCGACCCGCTCGGACCTGACCGCCTCGAAGAAGGCGATCGCCGAGGTGACCGCCGACGTCACCGGTCGCTCCGGCTCGCTGGCCGAGGCGCTCGCCGGCGCCGACGTCTACGTCGGTGTCTCCGGCGGCACCGTTCCCGAGGAGCTCGTCGCGACCATGGCGGACGACGCGATCGTCTTCGCGATGGCCAACCCGAACCCCGAGATCCACCCCGACGTCGCGCACAAGTACGCCAGGATCGTCGCCACCGGTCGCTCGGACTTCCCCAACCAGATCAACAACGTCCTCGCCTTCCCCGGGATCTTCCGGGGCGCGATCGACGTCCACGCCTCCTCGATCACCGAGGGCATGAAGCTCGCTGCCGCCCAGGCGCTGGCCGCTCTGGTCGGCGAGGAGCTGACCGAGTCGAAGATCATCCCCGAGCCGTTCGACCCGCGCGTCGGTCCCGCGGTCGCCGCTGCGGTCGCGGAGGCTGCTCGGGTCGACGGGGTGGCTCGCGCCTGAGCGTTCCTTCGGCAAGGGATGCAGGCGAACTCACGCATCCCCAGCGGAGCTCCGCTGGGGATGCGTTCCGCCATCTGCGTACCTTGATCGAGGAACCGCAGAGATCGGTAAGGTCGGGCGCATGTTCGCTGCCTACGCCGAGAAGTTCTCATCCGACGACCCGATCTCCGGCCTCGTGCTGGGGGAGCGGCCCGAGCCGGTAGCGCCGGACGGGTGGACGACGGTCACCGTCAAGGCGGCCTCGCTCAACCACCACGACCTGTGGTCGCTGCAGGGGGTCGGGCTCAAGGCCGAGGCGCTGCCGATGATCCTCGGCTGCGACGCGGCCGGGCTCGACGAAGACGGCAACGAGGTCGTGGTCCACTCGGTGATCTCCTCGCCCGACTGGACCGGCGACGAGACCCTCGACCCGAAGCGGTCCCTGCTCTCCGAGCGCCACCAGGGCACGTTCGCCGAGAAGGTGATCGTGCCGCGCCGCAACGTCGTGGCGAAGCCCGCCGGGATGTCCTTCGTGGAGGCCGCGTGCCTGCCGACGGCATGGCTGACGGCCTACCGGATGCTGTTCACCCAGGGCGGGCTCAAGGCCGGCGACTCGGTGCTGGTGCAGGGCGCCGGCGGCGGCGTCGCGACCGCCGCGATCACGCTCGCGCGCGCGGCCGGCCTGAAGGTCTACGCCACCTCGCGTGACGAGGCGAAGCGGAAGCGTGCCCTCGAGCTCGGTGCCCACGAGGCCCTGCCGTCGGGGGAGCGGCTGCCGGTCAAGGTCGACGCCGTGATCGAGACCGTCGGCCGGGCGACCTGGACGCACTCGGTCCGCTCGCTGCGTCCCGGCGGGGCGATCATCATCAGCGGCACCACGTCTGGTCCGAACCTCGACGACGCGATGCTGACCAACATCTTCTTCCTGCAGCTCAAGGTGATCGGCTCGACGATGGGCACCCGCAACGAGCTGGCGAGTCTGGTCTCGCTGCTCGAGGCGACCGGCACCCGCCCGCTGATCGACCGCACCATGCCGCTGACCGAGGCCAAGGCCGGCTTCGAGGCGATGCACGCCGGTGATCTCTTCGGGAAGGTCGTCTTCACCCTCTGACACCGGCCACGTGCCGGCGGTCTGCGTGACGGCGGTCTGCGTGACGGCGGTCTGCGTGACGGCGGCTGTGTGACGGCGGCTGTGTGACGTACGGAATATCGTTCGACTCTCCCCGGTTCGGCAAGGGACCATTGAGTGTCACTGCCGGGGGGCTCGAAAAGTTTCTCGTGGCGTGATGTCGAAATCGGCACCGCCCGTTCGATCTATGTATGAGAGCGGGCGGCACCGGGCCCCTGCGTACGACCCGAGGAACTCGTCATGACTGCTGCCGTCACAACATCGCATCGTCCACTCGATGGTGAGAAGCGGCGTACCCCTGCTGTCATCACCCTGCTCGTGCTGGCCACTTTCGTGGTGATCCTCAACGAGACGATCATGCTCAACGCGATCCCGAACCTGATGAAGAGCTTCGAGGTCACCGAGCACGCCGCCCAGTGGGTCTCGACCGCGTTCATGCTGACCATGGCGTCGGTCATCCCGGTGACCGGCTGGTTCCTGCAGCGGGTGACGACCAGGACTGCGTACGCCACGGCGATGGGTGTCTTCATCGCCGGCACCGTGATCTCCGCGATCGCGCCGGTCTTCGGGATCCTGCTCGCCGGCCGGGTCATCCAGGCGGCCGGCACCGCGGTGATGATGCCGCTGCTCATGACCACGCTGATGACGGTGGTCGACGAGAGCGACCGTGGCCGGGTGATGGGCAACGTCACCATGGCCATCTCGGTCGCTCCGGCGCTCGGGCCGACGCTGTCCGGGCTGATCCTGGGCTTCGGCTCGTGGCGGCTGCTCTTCCTGCTGGTCCTGCCGATCGCCGTCGTCGTCGCCTGGTCCGGATTGCGCCGCCTGGAGAACGTCAACGAGCCCGCCGAGTCGAGCGTGGACTGGGCCTCCGTGGTCATCGCCGCGCTCGGGTTCGGGTCGCTCGTCTACGGGCTGAGCCGGTTCGCCGAGGGTGAGGTCGGGATCCCGCTGATCATCGCCGCCGTCGGTGCGGTGCTGATCCTCGGGTTCGTGCTCCGCCAGCTCCGGCTGCAGCGCATCGGCTCGCCGCTGCTCGACCTGCGCGCCTTCCTGCACGGCACCTTCACCAAGTCGCTGGTCCTGATGTCGATCGCCTTCCTGGCGATGATGGGCTCGATGATCCTGCTGCCGCTCTACCTGCAGAACGTGCGCGGGCTCTCCCCGCTCCTCACCGGCCTGCTGGTGATGCCGGGCGGTCTCGCGATGGGTCTCCTCGGGCCGACCGTGGGCCGGATCTTCGACGCGTACGGCGGCCGGGTGCTCGTCATCCCGGGCTCCCTCGGCATCGTGGTCGCTCTCGGCGGGCTCTCGCAGATCTCGCTGACCACGCCCTACTGGCTCGTGCTCGTGCTGCACATCGTGCTGATGGTCAGCCTGGCCTCGGCCTTCACCCCGGTCTTCACCCTCGGTCTCGGGGCGCTGCCGATGCACCTCTACTCCCACGGCTCCTCGATCCTGGGCACGCTGCAGCAGGTCGCGGCCGCGTTCGGCACCGCGCTGGCGGTGACCGTGATGTCCGTACGCAGCGATCAGGTGGTCGACAAGGTGGGTGTCGTCGAGGCCCACGTGAGCGGCCTGCAGGCCGCGTTCCTCGTCAGTGCCGGCCTGGCCCTGATCGTGGTAGTGATGGCGATCCTGCTGCCGGCCCGGGCCGAGGGGCACGCGGAGCCTGCCGAGGAGCCTGCTGATCAGCCGGAGGCGGATCTCGACGCCGAGCTCGCCGAGCTGTGCGAGCACGGGCTCGAGCCTGCGGTGTGCGGCTGCTGAGTGGCGTATTCCTACGCCTCCGAGCGCCACTGATAGACCCCGATCAGCAGCATCCTCAGCTGCGTGCGCACACCGGCGATGATCTGCTCCTCCTGCTCAGGGCGCGTGGTGGAGAGGATCTGCTCGGCAGTGGCGACGAGGACGGTCACGAACAGCGACGAGAGCACGTGCAGGTCCTTGGCGGTCCAGGTGTCGGTGCCGGTCATCAGCGCGAGGTCGGTGGCGAGCTCGCGCTCGCAGAGCTCGATCTCGCGCCGGATCGCCTCGCGCACCGAACGCGGCCCGGCGACCCGCTCGCGGGCGATGAACCCGAAGTGGTCGCGGCGCCGGTGGACGTGGTCGACGAGGGCATCGATCGAGCCGTCGACGATATCCTGGTCGGCCCGGGCGTTGCGGCGTACGTCGCGGAAGAGGTCGCGCAGCGAGTCGAAGGACTCCTCGACCAGTGCCAGCCCGAGCGACTCGATGGAGTCGAAGTGGCGGTAGAACGCGGTCGGCACGATGCCGACCTGCTTGGCGACCTGGCGTAGCGAGAGCGCGGTCAGCGAGCTGTCGGAGCACAGCTCC
The DNA here is from genome assembly GCF_044453405.1 of Nocardioides sp. NPDC051685. Classification (NCBI taxonomy): domain Bacteria; kingdom Bacillati; phylum Actinomycetota; class Actinomycetes; order Propionibacteriales; family Nocardioidaceae; genus Nocardioides; species Nocardioides sp. NPDC051685. The sequence continues at coordinate 323,843 of NZ_JBITCR010000006.1, forward strand.
AGCGTCGCGTCCAGGATCGCTCGCCGGGTCCGGAGCTTGCGCTCCGCACGGCTTTCCGGCTCCGCCCCTGTCTCGATCACGCGCCCATCCTATGGGCAACGGCCTGCGAGACGTCAGGTGCACACCTGTACACCGTGATCTGGACCACGTGCGCGGTGTCTTGACGCGTGCTGGTGCGACCCGCCATGGTTGTCGGTGTACAGATGTTCACTGAAAGGCGAAACACATGGCACTCGACCTCGGCGGCCGGATCCTCCGCTCCCGCACGGTTGCGGCGCTCGCCTCACCGCACGGCATCGACCGCTATCTGACCCAGATCAACCCGATGCTGGCCGCGCACGAGGTGCGGGCCCGCATCACCGACATCCACCCGGAGGTCAGCGCGCCCGGCGCGCCCCGGGTGGCGACGGTGACCCTCCAGCCCACCTCGACCTGGCGCGGTCACCGCGCCGGCCAGCACGTGAGTGTCGGCATCGACACGGGGGAGGGGCGCCGGACCACCCGCGTCTTCACCGTGTCCAACACCGAGGGCAAGGCGGGTGAGCCGCTGACCATCACGGTGCGTGCCCACGACGACGAGTACGCGACCCCCTACAGCATCTCCAAGTACCTGACCGAGCGGGCCACCGTCGGCACCCTGGTGCACCTGTCCCAGGCCGAGGGTGACTTCGTCCTTCCCGACCGCGTGCCCGAGCACATCATCCTGATCTCGGGCGGCTCCGGCATCACTCCGGTGATGTCGATGCTGCGCTCCCTGCAGCGGCGTACGCACCGGGGCAAGGTCACGTTCCTGCACTGGGCGCCCAGCGCCGATCGCCAGATCTTCGCCGACGAGCTCGAGGAGATCCGGCACCAGGGCCACGGTGTCGACCTGCACATCCTCCACACCGCCGACGGGGCGCCCTATCTCTCCCCGGCACTCCTGGAGAAGCTCGTCCCGGGCTATCGGGAGGTGCCGACCTGGGCCTGCGGGCCGGCGTCGCTCATCGAGGCGGCCCAGGCTGCGTACGACGGCACGGACTCGCTCCGCGTGGAGTACTTCAAGCCTCCGAAGACCGCCGGCGTGGCCGGTGGCGAGATGGAGTTCGCGCGCACGGGCACAACCGTCGCCAACGACGGCGCCACGATCCTCGACCAGGCCGAGGCCGCGGGGCTGACCCCCGAGTCCGGCTGCCGCATGGGGATCTGCTTCTCCTGCACCACCAACAAGAGCTCCGGGCGGGTCCGCAACATCCTGACCGGCGAGACCTCCGAGCTCCCCGACGAACAGATCCGGATCTGCGTGAGCACGCCCGAGGGCGACTGCTCCGTGGACCTCTGACGATTCCTTCAAGGAGACACCCCCATGACCACTGTTGAGAAGACCGGAAACCGCCGACTGAGCCCCCAGGAGCTAGAGGCGTTCGGCGCCGAGATGGAGGCCATCCGCCAGCGGATCGTCGCCGACCTGGGCGAGAAGGACTCGGCGTACATCTACGACATCGTCAAGAAGCAGCGCGCCTTCGAGCTTGCCGGCCGCGCGCTCTTCTACGTGCCCGTGATCGGCTGGGTGCCGGCCGTCGCGTGTCTGTCGATCTCCAAGATCCTCGACAACATGGAGATCGGGCACAACGTCATGCACGGCCAGTACGACTGGATGGGCGACCCCGACCTCAACTCGCGCATGTTCGAGTGGGACACGATGGCGCCGGCCGAGAACTGGAAGTACGGCCACAACTACATGCACCACACGTTCACGAACATCGTGGGCAAGGACCGCGACGTGGGCTACGGCATCCTCCGGATGGACGAGGACCAGAAGTGGCACCCGTACTACCTCGGCAACCCGCTGTACGCGTTCCTGCTGATGACGTTCTTCGAGTGGGGCGTGGCGATGCACGACCTCGAGGTCGACGAACTCGTCGCCGGTCGTCGCACGTGGGCCGAGAACAAGGAGATCGGCGCCCGGATCTGGCGCAAGGTGAAGAAGCAGACGCTGAAGGACTACGTCCTCTTCCCGCTGCTCACCGGTCCGCTCGCGCCGCTCACCTTCGCGGGCAACTTCACCGCCAACATCATCCGCAACCTGTGGACCTTCAACATCATCTTCTGCGGCCACTTCCCGGCCGGCGTGGCGTCGTTCTCGCAGGAGGAGTGCGAGGACGAGACCCAGGGTCACTGGTACTACCGCCAGCTCCTCGGTTCCGCCAACATCACCGGCGGGCGCATCTTCCACATCATGTCCGGGAACCTGTCCCACCAGATCGAGCATCACCTCTTCCCCGACCTCCCCGCCCGCCGCTACCCGGAGATCTCCGAGGAGGTCCGCGAGATCTGCGAGCGCTACGGCCTCTCCTACAACACCGGTCCGCTGCACCAGCAGCTGTGGGGCGTCTTCAAGAAGATCTGCAAGTACGCCCTCCCCGACCGCAAGCGCCCCGCGGCCCAGGGTGTCGAGGCCGCTCCCGCCCTCGAGGGGGTCGCGGCATGACGCCTGACCAGCCACAATGGGTTGTCATGGAGCCTGAGCTGAGCAAGAGCGAGATCCGCAAGGATGTCGCGCAGAGCGCCGTCGAGGTCACGGCCACGACCGTCGGCCAGGTGGCGGTCATCATCACCGGCGCCGTACGAGACGTAGCTGGTGCCATCGGCGGCCTCGCCACCGAGCTCTTCGAGCTCCGTGCCGCTGCCAAGCGTGCCGAGAAAGACCTCGGCGACTAGGTAGTTCTGGCGGCCGAGTCCGCAGTTGTGGGGGGGGCGACCAAAGGGTTGTGGGGGCCCAAACACATTTTTAGTGGGGCCGACAGAATAGTGTGGGGGTGTGTGGGTTGTGGGGGGGGGGGGGGGGTGGGAGGGG
>NZ_JBITCR010000006.1:326688-407690 GCF_044453405.1 Nocardioides sp. NPDC051685
CGCTCGCCGCGCGCGGGCCCGCCCCCAGGCGGCCCTACACACCCCCGGCCCCTTTGTTGGTGGGGGCGCCCGCGCCCCCGGTGGGGGGCCCCCAACCCTGGGTGCCGCCCCCCACAACTGATTTCTCGGCTCGCCAGAACTGAGGATTCGGCTGGTCAGTCTTCGGGGTCGTCGAGGCGGGCCAGCCAGGTGGCGAGCCGCTCGATGGCGGTCTCGTGCTCGGGGTGTACGTCGACGAATGCCTGGAGCTGCTCGGCCAGCCAGGCGAGGGTGACCTCCTCGTCGCCCCGACGGGTGACGAGCTCCTCGATGCCGCGGTCGGTGAAATACATGGCGTCAGTCTTTCATTCTGCGTTCAGTGGTGCGTCGGAGGCCGGGCCTCCGGAGAGGCCGCGTACGACCATGCCGAGGGTGGCGTTGATCAGCCGATCACGCTCGGAGTCGGGGCATGTGCGGTAGGGCCCGTCGACGAGCAGGACCGCGAGGCCGTGGACGGTGGACCAGGCCGCCGTCTCGGCGTCGGGGCGAAGCTCGGGGGCCAGCCAGCCGGCCGCGACGAGGTCGTCGAGGGCTGTGGTGAGGAAGGCGTAGGGCGGGGCTTCGGCGAGGAATACGGACATCTCCCCGGGCGGGTGTGGGTCTCCGTCGTGCGGGCGGAGGAAGGCAGTGCGGAACAGTCCGGGCTGCGCGAGTGCGAAGCGGATATAGCCGCGGCCGGCTGCGGCGAGGCGTTGCACGGCGGCCTCGGCCGGGTGCGGGGCCGGCTTCTCGGCGGCCAGGAGGTCGAGGATCGTCGCGGCCAGGCGGTCCATTGCCTCGTGCTTGGCGGCGTCGAGCAGGTCGGCCTGGTTGGCGAAGTGGCGGTAGGTCGCGGTCGGGGTCACGCCGACCGCGCGCGCCGCGGCGCGGATGGTCACCGCGTCCGGACCGCCCTCCTCGGCGAGCGCCGCGGCCGCCTCGACCAGCGCGTTGCGGAGGTCGCCGTGGTGGTAGGGCCGGGCGCCCTCGTCCGAGCTCTCTGAGGATTTCACGGAATTCATGTTGACACCTGCCCACATCGGAGGGAAAGTTAACACCTGCAAAGTTTACACCTGCCCACATTCCTCTGGAGGACTCATGTTCCACCGACTCGGCACCCTCGTGGTGCGAAATCCGCGCCGGGTCCTGGTGATCGGCCTGGTCGCCCTCCTCGGCGCGATCTACCTGGCCACCTCGGCCTTCGGCAAGCTCGACGACGCCGGCTTCGACGACCCCGCCTCGGAGAGCAGCCGCGCGGCCACCGCGCTGGAGGAGGGCTTCGGCAACGAGGCCGGGTTCCTCCTGACCGTCAGCGCCGCCCACGGCACGGTGACCGAAGGTGCCGCTGCCAAGGACGCCCGGGCGCTCGTGGACCGTCTCCGAGCCGATGACGACCTGACCGACGTCGTCTCCTACCTCGACGCACCCGGGCCCGGCATGATCTCCGATGACGGCACCCACGGACTGATCTCCGTCGGCGCGAAGGACCCCGACAGCGTCGACGCCGCCGGGGTGATCGACCGCTACACCGATGACACCGCGACCGACCGCACCACGACGGTCCATGTCGGAGGCCAGCTCGCGACCTTCGAGGAGGTCGGAACCCAGATCGGAGCCGATCTCGGCCTCGCCGAGGCGATCGCGATCCCGCTGATGATCGCCCTGCTGGTGCTCGCCTTCGGCAACGTGGTCGCGGCCTTCGTCACGATCGGGGTCGGCGGGTTCGCCATCGCCGGCACCTTCGCCGAGCTCTCGGTGCTCGGCAGCTTCACCGACGTCTCCATCTACGCCCTCAACCTGACGACCGGCCTCGGGCTCGGCCTCGCGGTGGACTACGGGCTGCTGATGGTCGCGAGGGTCCGCGAGGAGCGAGCCGCCGGCGCGGACCATGCCGACGCCGTCGTGCGCGCCGTGGAGACCGCCGGCCGGACCATCGTCTTCAGCGCCACGACGGTCGCCGTCTCACTGGCCTCGCTGCTCGTCTTCCCGCTCTACTTCCTGCGCTCCTCGGCGTACGCCGGCATCGGGGTCATGATCATCACCGCCGTCGTCGCGGTCGTCCTGCTCCCCGCCACGATCACGCTCCTGGGCGACCGGATCGACGCGATCCGCGTCCCCGGCGTACGGGGCCTCCGCGGCGGCGCGGCCCCGTTCTGGACCCGCCTGGCCGGCTTCGTCACCAAGCGGCCCTGGGTCGCGCTCCCCGTCGTCGCCGTCCTGCTCGTGATGGCCACGCCCCTGGCCGGCATCGAGTTCGGCACCCCCGACGACCGGGTCCTCCCGACATCCGCCGGCAGCCGCCAGGCCGGTGATCTGCTCCGCGACGAGTTCGGCGGCGATGGCACCAGCCCCATCCGCGTCGTGACGACCTCGGCCGTCGCCGACGACAGCCTCGGCACCTACGCCGCCGACCTCTCCCGGATCGACGACGTCGACCGTGTCGACACCCGCGTCGGGAGGTACGTCGACGGTGCCCTCGTCTCGAAGACACCGGCTCTCCCGCCCGGCGACGGCGCGGACGAGCTGGCCGTCGTCAACCAGCTCGACCGCCAGTCCGAGGAAGCGCGCGACCTGGTCCGGGACGTACGCGCCGTCCCCTCGCCAGAAGGAACCACAGCGCTCGTCGGCGGTGGCGCCGCGGAGCTGCTGGACTCGCTCGACGCGATCGGCGCCAAGCTGCCGTACGCCGTCGGTGGGCTGGCCATTGCGATGGTGGTGATCCTGTTCCTGTTCACCGGCAGTCTGGTCCAGCCGTTGCGGGCGCTGGCGCTCAACGTCATCGGCCTCGGCGCGACGGTCGGCACGACCGTGGTGATCTTCCAGGAGGGCTTCGGCGCCGATCTTCTCGGCTTCACCGCGATGCCGCTCAACGTCTCGATGGTCGTCCTGCTGCTGGTGATCGCGTTTGGACTGTCGATGGACTACGAGGTCTTCGTGCTCGGCCGGATCACCGAGATGCGCCGGCGCGGGCTGGGCGACGTCGAGGCGGTCGTGCAGGGCCTGGCCCACACCGGCCGGATCGTCACCACGGCCGCCGCCCTGATCGCGACCAGCTTCTTCGCGTTCATGGTCAGCGACATCAGCTTCATGAAGTTCTTCGGCCTCGGGGTCGGGCTGGCGATCCTCATCGACGCCGTCCTGATCCGCGGCATCCTCCTGCCGGCAGCCATGCGGATGCTCGGCGAAGCCGCCTGGTGGGCGCCGCGCCCGCTGCGACGCCTCCACACGAAGGTGGGGCTGAGCGAGGAGCCGGTCCCGGTCCCGGTCTAACCAAAACCACACCGAGTCGGCGCGTCAGAACGCGCCGACTCGGCGTTGGGGTTCGATCCGGGGATCAGGCGAAGGCGCGCTCGATGAGCTCCTTCTGCTCGACCGTGTGCCGCTTGATGGTGCCGACGGCGGTGGTGGAGGAGGCCGGGCGGGTGATCGGCTCGACCTCGCGGCCCAGCTCGGGGACCACGTTGAGGTAGTAGCTCGGCCACGGACCCTGGTTGAAGGGCTCGTCCTGGACCCACTTGACCTTGGCGTTGGGGTACTTCGCGAGCTCGGTCGCGAGCTGCTCGGTCGGCCAGGGGTAGAGCTGCTCGACGCGGACGATCGCGACGTCCTCGCGGCTGCGCTTCTTGCGCTCCACGGCGAGGTCCCAGGTCAGGCGGCCGGAGACCAGCAGGACGCTGGTGACCTTCGAGGCGTCCGCCTCGGAGTCAGCGATGACCGGCTGGAACGAGCCCGAGGTGAAGTCGGCCGGCTGCGAGGCAGCCTCCTTGCGGCGCAGCATCGACTTCGGGGTGAAGACGATCAGCGGACGGTGCTCGGCACCGAGGGTGTGCGTACGCAGCAGGTGGAAGTAGGACGCCGGGGTCGAGGGCTGAGCCACGACCATGGCCTCGTCGGCGCACAGGGTGAGGAACCGCTCGATGCGCGCCGAGGAGTGGTCGGCGCCCTGGCCCTCGTAGCCGTGCGGCAGCAGCAGCACGACGCCGGAGTCCTGACCCCACTTGGTCTTGCCGGCCGAGATGTACTCGTCGATCACCGACTGGGCGCCGTTGACGAAGTCACCGAACTGCGCCTCCCACATGACCAGCGCCTCGGGACGCGCGACCGAGTAGCCGTACTCGAAGCCGAGCGCGGCGTACTCCGAGAGCAGCGAGTCGTAGACGTAGAACTTCGCCTGCTCCTCGGTGAGGTTGTTCAGCGGCGTCCACTCGTCGGCGTTCTTGCGGTCGATGATCGTGGCGAAGCGCGACGCGAAGGTGCCGCGACGCGAGTCCTGACCGGCCAGACGCACCGGACGGCCGTCGAGCAGGAGCGAGCCGAAGGCGAGGATCTCGCCGGTGCCCCAGTCGATGTTGCCGTCGGTGATCGCGGTCGCGCGACGCTGCAGCTGCGGCATCACCTTCGGGTGGACCGTGAAGCCCTCCGGCGGGGTGACGTACGCATCGGCGATCCGCTTCAGCACATCGTTGGTGATCGCGGTGACGGTCTCGCCGGCAGGCTTCTCGGGGTAGTCCGGGACGGTCTCCCAGGCCTGCGGCATCTTGTCGGCGTCGCGCACCTCGGTGAAGACCTGCTCCAGCCGGGCCTGGTACGCAGCCAGCACCTGCTCCGCCTCCTCGATCGTGATGTCACCACGACCGATCAGCGACTCGGTGTAGAGCTTGCGGACCGAGCGCTTCTGCTCGATCAGGTCGTACATCATCGGCTGGGTGAACGACGGGTCGTCACCCTCGTTGTGACCGCGGCGGCGGTAGCAGATGAGGTCGATGACGACGTCCTTGTTGAACGCCTGGCGGTATTCGAAGGCGAGCCGCGCGACCCGCACGCAGGCCTCCGGGTCGTCGCCGTTCACGTGGAAGATCGGCGCCTGGACCATCCGCGCGACGTCGGTCGCGTAGAGGGACGACCTGGACGACCCGGGAGAGGTCGTGAAGCCGACCTGGTTGTTGATGACCAGGTGGACGGTGCCACCGGTGCGGTAGCCGCGCAGCTGGGACAGGTTGAGCGTCTCCGCGACCACACCCTGGCCGGCGAAGGCCGCGTCACCGTGGACCAGCAGCGGCAGGACCGGGAAGACCGCGCCCTGGTCGAGCACGTCCTGCTTGGCGCGGGCGATGCCCTCCAGGACAGGGTCGACGGTCTCGAGGTGGGACGGGTTCGCGGCGACGGAGACCTTGATCGTGTCGCCCAGGTCGGAGAGGAACTCACCCTCGGCACCGAGGTGGTACTTCACGTCGCCGGAGCCCTGGACCGTGCGCGGGTCGATGTTGCCCTCGAACTCGCGGAAGATCTGGTTGTAGGACTTGCCGACGATGTTGGCGAGCACGTTGAGGCGACCGCGGTGGGCCATCCCGATCGTGACCTCGTCCAGACCGGCCTCGGCAGCGGCCTCGCAGACCTCGTCGATGACCGGGATCGCGGTCTCGCCGCCCTCGAGGGAGAACCGCTTCTGGCCGACGAACTTGGTCTGCAGGAAGGTCTCGAAGGCCTCGGCCTCGTTGAGCTTCGACAGGATCCGGAGCTGCTCCTGGCGCGGGGTCTTGTCGTAGGGCCGCTCGACGCGGTCCTGGATCCACCGGCGCTGCTCGGGGTCCTGGATGTGCATGTACTCGATGCCGGTCGTGCGGACGTAGGAGTCACGCAGGACACCGAGGATCTCGCGCAGCTTCATGAACGGCTTGCGGCCGCCGGCGAAGGAGCCGACCGGGAACTCGCGGTCGAGGTCCCACAGGGTCAGGCCGTGCGACTCGATCTGCAGGTCGGGGTGCGAACGCTGCTTGTATTCCAGCGGGTCGGTGTCGGCCATCATGTGACCACGAACGCGGTGGGCGTGGATGATCTCGCCGACCTTGACCTGCTTGGAGATCTGGTCGTCGTGGGTGGTGTCGATGTCCTGGTTCCAGCGGATCGGCTCGTAGGGGATCCGCAGCGACGCGAAGATCTCGTCGTAGAAGTCGTTCTCGCCGAGCAGGAGCTTGTGCACGGTGGCCAGGAACTCGCCGGACTGCGCGCCCTGGATGACCCGGTGGTCGTACGTCGAGGTCATCGTCATGATCCGCGAGACCGCGTTCTGGGCGAGCTTCGAGGGGGAGGCCCCCTGGAACTCGGGCGGGTAGTCCATCGAGCCGACGCCGATGATGGCGGCCTGGCCCTGCATCAGCCGCGGCACCGAGTTGTTGGTGCCGATGCCGCCGACGTTGGTCAGGCTGACCGTGGTGCCGGAGTAGTCGGACATGGACAGCTTGTTGTCCTTGGCCTTGCGGACGATGTCCTCGTAGGCCGTCCAGAAGCCGGCGAAGTCCATCAGCTCGCAGCCCTTGATGGACGGCGCGACGAGCTGGCGGGTGCCGTCCTTCTTCTGCTGGTCGATGGCGAGGCCGAGGTTGATGTGCGGCGGGGTCACCATGGTCGGCTTGCCATCGATCTCGGCGTAGGTGTTGTTCATCGCCGGCATCGCCTTGATCGCCTTGATGATGGCGTAGCCGATGAGGTGGGTGAAGGAGACCTTGCCGCCGCGGGCGCGCTTGAGGTGGTTGTTGATGACGGTGCGGTTGTCCCACAGCAGCTTGACCGGCATGTTGCGCACGGAGGTCGCGGTCGGCACCGAGAGCGACACGTCCATGTTCTTGGCGGTGGCGGCGGGGATGCCGCGCAGCGTGGTGTAGGTCGGCTCGTCGGTGACGGCGACGGCGGTCGGCTTCGGGGCGTCCTTGGGGGTGGGCGTCGCGGTGCCCTTGGCCGGCTCGGCGGCCTGCGCGTCCGGGCGCGGCTTGGCCTTCGGGGCCGGGGCCGCCTTGGCAGCCGGAGCCTCGGCCGATGCGGGGGTGGTCGGCGCGGGCGCGGTGGCCGGCGCGGGGGAGACCGGAGCCTTGGCTGCGGGGGCGGCGGGCGTGGCCGGGGCCGCGGCGCCGTTCGGCGACGCTCCAGGCTGTCCGTTGGTCTCGAAGAACTTCACCCACACGGGGTCAACACTGCTGGGATCCTTCGTGTACTGGTCGTACATCTCCTCGACCAGCCACTCGTTGGCGCCGAATTCCGCGGGGATGTCGGCAGTGTTGGGGGACGGGGTGCCTGAGGACACGGCTTGATTCGCCTCTTCCGAATTTTCGCACTGTAAGAAATGGGTTGCCCACGGGCAAGGCTATCCCCACGAACACGCAAATGCCCGACGCAGGCTCTCCCTGTGGACAGGATGTAATCCGTCCCACATCTTGCGTTACCTACCGGGTGGACTTGCAACCCGGGTCGATGTGCGTATGGTGGGCCGGTCCCGGAGCAGGTCGATGAGGTGGATTCCCCGCATGACGAGCAGCAGTACGAAGCCCCGCTGGTCGACCAGCAGGCGGGTCGCAACGGCACTCACGGCGGCGTTTCTGAGCGGCTCCGTGGCGCTCACCGGATGCGGTGGTGACGCCGAGAAACCGGCCGCTTCACCGTCCCCGTCGCCGACCCCTGCGCCCACCGTGAAGTCGGCCGCGAAGCTCATCCACGTGCAGGGCAAGTTCCCCAGGAGCCGGCACCAGGCGGTCGCCGCCAACGTGGCGAAGGTCGTCGACCGCTGGCTGCAGGCTGCGTACGTCGGGGGCGACTACCCGCGCGCGACCTCCACCTTCACCGCGAAGTCCTTCCCCGGCTTCTCCCAGGGCACCATCGCCCAGGCGGGCAAGCAGATGAGCCTGATGAGCAACGCCACGATCGCTCCCCACATCGACGGGGTCCAGGTGGTCGCCAGCGACGTCCACGTCGATCTGCTGGCCAACAACAACTACCCGGTCGGCGCGGTCGCGCGGATCCGCCTGGTCTACGACACCACGGGCGAGCGCGAGTCGCGCCAGATCGTCCGGGGCACCCTCGACATGGTGCCGACCAAGACCTCCTGGGCCGTCTTCGGCTTCAACATCACCCGCGAGGAGAAGCTGGCGCTGGACCCGTCCTCGGCGCCGTCCGCCTCGCCGAGCCCCTCGGGAGACAAGTCGTGAGCCGCATGAGCACGTTCGTACGCCGCCGTCTGCTGACCACGCTCGCGCTCGGCGTGGTGCTCGCGCTGACCGCCCTCTTGGTCCCGGACGCCGAGGTCGCCGAGCCGCGCGCGGAGCTGATCGCGACCAAGTGGGCCAAGGGCCTCGACGTCGCCAAGTTCACCCGCAAGGGCGGCACCATCTGGGTCCTCGCCGTCGGCTCGGACGCCCGCCCCGGCCAGAAGGTCACCCGCACCCGTGGCGACGCGCTGCACCTGATCGGCTTCAACCCGTCCTCGGGCTATGCCACCGACATCAGCATCCCGCGTGACTCCTACGTCAACATCCCCGGCCACGGACGCGACAAGATCAACTCGGCGCTCCTCTACGGAGGCCCGAAGCTGATGGGCCGCGCCGTCGGCAACCTGGTCGGTGTCCAGCCGCAGTACGTCTTCGTCACCTCCTTCTCCGGGATGAGCGACATGGTGATCGGGGTCGGCGGCGTCGACGTCGACAACCCGCGTGCCTTCAGCGATCCGTACGTCGCGCCCTACGGCTTCAAGAAGGGGAGGATCCACATCAACGGCCCGCACTCGGTCGACTTCGCGCGGGCCCGCAAGACGCTGCCCGGCGGCGACTTCGACCGCTCGGCCAACCAGTCCCGGGTGATCCGCGGCATCCACCGCAAGATCGTCGCCCGGCAGCACGACGTGGGCTTCAAGGCCAAGGGCGTCTCGCTGGTGATGAGGAAGATGCACACCACCGGCCTCTCCCCGCGTGACCTCTACCAGCTCGCCAGCGCTGTCGCCGCGATCAACCCGTCGAAGGTCCGCACGTGCGTGGTTCACGGCGGGATCGGCAACGCCGGCGCGGCCAGCGTCGTCTTCCCCAACGTCGGGGCGGCCCGGGCGATGGGCGACGACGCGCGCAAGGACGGCCGGCTCAACCGCGGCTGCCGGGGCTAGCTGCGGCGGGCGAGCACGAAGTCGCGCACCAGCGGCGCGACCCGCTCGGGATGGTCGGCGACCACCCAGTGCGAGCCCTCGACCTCGTGGACCGTCAGGTCCGCGACGTACGGCGCCGGAGCCTCGGCCGCCAACGCACGGCTGACGTAGGCGTCACCGACCGGGGCGATGACCTGGACGGGGACGGGGACCGGCCGTGGCTGCGGGCGGCCCATCCGGGCGATCGCGTTGGCGCGGTAGAGCTCGAGGCCGTTGATCCGGTCGGCCCGGGTGCGGTCGACGGCCGATCCGCCGACGATCCGGTCGAGGATGCCGGAGCGCCAGGCGAGCTCGGGGACCAGCGGGGCCTGGAGGAAGCCGATGTAGGTCGACCCCGCCCCCTGCTTGAGCCGCTCGAGGACGCCACGGGCAGTCCTGCCGGGCGTACGCAGCCAGGCCCCGGTCTGGTCCAGGCTCGGCCCCGAGATCGAGGTGAACGAGGCGATCCGCTCGGACGGTACGTTGCCGGCGACGGCCTCCCAGGTCTGGGTCGAGCCCCAGTCGTGGGCGAGCAGGTGCACCGGCGCCGACGGGCTGACCGCGTCGATGACGGACCGCAGGTCCGCGTTGAGCTGATCGATCAGGTAGCCCGCCCGGGTGGCCGGCGCCTGGGAGCTGCCGTGGCCGCGTACGTCGTAGGTCACGATCCGCAGCTCGCTGCCGAGGATCCTGACCAGCGGGAGCCACACGCTGGAGTTGTCGGGATAGCCGTGGACACAGACCAGCGTGGGGCGGGTGTCGCCGGGGGACCCGAAGTCGGTGACGGCCAGCCGGAGCCCGTCGGTGGTCGTCACGTAAAGACTGCTCACCGGGGCGAGGCTAGTCGCGCGGCGACCATGCCGACGTGACACGATTCGCCCCATGGACATCAGCTATCCGGTCACGATCGCCGCGGCCCGCACCTGGTTCAAGCTCGGCGACATCAAGATCAACATGACCGGCGCGGAGCACATCCCCGAGAAGGGCGGTGCCCTGCTGGCGGTCAACCACCTCTCCTTCGTCGACTACATCATGGCCGGGTTCCCCGGTGCCGAGCGTGGCCGGCTGACCAGGTTCATCGCCAAGAAGGAGGTCTTCGACCACCCGGTCGGCGGCCCGGTGATGCGCTCGTTCCACCACATCCCGATCGACCGCAGCTACGGCGCGGCGGGCATGAAGAAGGCCGTCGAATACCTCCGGAACGGTGAGATCGTCGGGATCTTCCCCGAGGCCACGATCTCGCGCTCGTTCCTGATCAAGGACCTCAAGACCGGCACCGTACGCATCGCCGCCGACGCCGGCGTCCCGCTGATCCCGGTCGTGCTGTGGGGCACCCAGCGGATCATGACCAAGGGCCAGAAGATCGACCTGTCGCGGCACAAGACGATCGGCATCGAGATCGGCCCGCCGCTCCCGGTGACCGGTGAGGACCCGGCAGCGGAGACCGCAGCGCTCAAGTCACAGATGGAAGCCATGCTCGACCGGCTGATCAAGGCGCACCCGGCCGACGAGCAGCCCCCGGGCTCGTGGTGGCTGCCGAAGGCATACGGCGGCTCCGCCCCGACGCTCGAGGAGGCCGAGGCGATGTACGCCGAGGAGCGCAGGCTTCGCGCTCAGCGGAAGGCCGCGAAGCGGAAGTCCTAGGACGCGGCCCAGCTGCTAGGTGGTGACGACGGCATGCTCGGCCGTTGTCATCGCGGTGATCGCGACATCGAGGAGCTCATCGACGACGTCGTCGTAGCTGTGGGTGTTGCCCCAGAGAGGGCGCAGTCGGGGATTCATACCGGTGGCTTCGACGAGGGCGGCGATCGCTTCGCCGGCCTCTTCGCTCACCTTCGCAACTCTCCCCCAGAGAACGGCTTCGGCGTCGCTATCGCCCTGGGACTCATCGAGCCACCGGGACAGATACGCGAGCAGAGCCGGCGTAGCGTCGGTCATGCGGTCGGAGTCTAGGGCGATCCTCGTAATTCGGTCGAGCCTTAGGTTTCCGAGCCTGCGTCGTCGCGAGGAACCAGCGACGGCGCAACGCGAGGAGGTCGAGCGAGCGCAGCGGGTGAGCCTGCGAACCCGCGAAGCGGGTCGAGACCCGCTTCCGAGACCCAGTTATCCCACGGGCTGGTAGACGCCGAGCCGATTTCCGGATGGGTCGGTGAAGATGAACCGGCGCCCGCCGGGGTAGTCGTAAGGCGCTTCCGCGATCGTCCCGCCGGCCTTCTCGACGGCCGCCACCGCGGCCTCAGCCGAAGGCGACCTCGAAGCCCTTGCCGCGGAAGGAGCCGAGCTTGGTGGCCTCGCGGAGGTAGGCGAGCGGGCCGTCGGGGTCGAAGGTCCAGGTGCCGCGGGCGGGCAGGAGCTTGGCGCCGCCCTTCATGGTGAGCCAGGCGGTGTCGGGGTGCTCCTCGATGCCGGGCTGCTCGACGTTGCCCTGCATCGGGAGACGCGGGGCGAGCTGGGTGACGTCGCTGAACCTCGCCGTCGCGATCGGGCCCTCGTCGTGGCTCGTTTCCCAGGTGTGGGTCGCCAGTGGTCCCCTGGCCGACGACTCCCCGCTGAACTTGGCCAGCCCCTTCGGGATCGCCCACAACGTACGGCCGCCGGCCACGGAGTCGGGGGAGTCCACCCAGATGTCGACCACGCTCACCGCCTTCTTCCCGTTGGATGCGGTGATCACCCGGGCGGAGAGGAGCTCGTGGTAGGTCAGCGGGCTCGGCTCGGTGTAGTCGACCAGCGCGACGGCGTAGATCCCCTTCGGATGCCGCTCGTCGACATCGTGGCCGAGCCGGAAGACCGAGAGCCACATCGATCCGTGCATGTGCCAAGGGGCTGGGGGATAGCTGGTCACGTGGGTCTCCCAGATTCTTGGTTGGTCCGTGTCGAAGCGGTCGAGCTCGGTTCGACGCGTGGGTGTGTGGCGATCGTCGCCACGATCTACCAAGGAGACCAGAGATGACCGACCAGGTGAAGGGCCCCGCCTCCTACTTCCCGTCCATCGAGAAGAAGTACGGCCGCCCGATCGCGGAGTGGCAGCAGATCGTCCGCGACTGCGGGATCACCAAGCACATGCAGATCGTGGCGCACCTGAAGAGCGAGTACGGCCTCGGGCACGGTCACGCCAACGCCCTCGTCGCACACACGCTTGCCGAGGGGTTGTGACCGGCGTTCGTCAGAAATCTGGTGCGAAGTAGGCGGAGGGCACCGTGTCCGTCAGCCAGACGTTGTTGTCGGTGCGCCAGAAGATGTGCCCATCGACGTGCATCTTCGCTGCGTCGACCCGGAAGACGACGAAGTCGCCACGGCGTGCGCCGACGCGCTCCGCGGTCTCGCGGTCGGGGGAGAGGTGGACGTGATGGCGCCGGCGCCGATCGAGGCCCGAGGTCATGATCGACTCGATGTTGGCGCGTGGTGTGCCGTGGAAGAGCACTGCTGGAGGTTCGGAGGGAGTGAGGTCCAGGTCGACCTCGACGGTGTGTCCCTGCCTCGCTCGGATCCGGTCGAGCGTCGCGTCGATCTCGAAGCGCTGCTTGTCGTTGCAGCGTACGACTCGGTCGACGTCATCGCGAGTCATCGGGGAGCCGTGGGCGGCGAGAGCGTCGAGGAGACTGGGCAGATCGACCCAGCCGTGCGGGTCCAGCTCGACGCCCACGGACTCCGGGCGGTGCCTCAGCACCAGTGAGAGCCGCTTGGAGCGGCGTACGTCTGTGTTGTCCATGCTGGCCACAGACTGGCATGCCGGCGGCCTCGGCCGCTGCTGGTTATCGGTGAGAAATGAAAGAGACCGCTGGTCACCCAGCGGTCTCATCTGTGCCCCCGGCAGGAATCGAACCTGCGGCCTACGGTACCGGAAACCGGCGCTCTATCCCCTGAGCTACGGAGGCGGTGCACCGCCTGAGCGGTGCAGATGGAACCCTACAGGCTGGGACGGATAACGGTGAAACCGACTGGCGCTTATACGCTGGTCCTCGTGACTCCTGAGCAGCTTTCCACCGCGGTCGTCGATGTCCTCACCGCGCTCGTCGATGAGGGTGCGATCACCCTTCCCGACGGCGTTCCGAGCACTGTCACGGTGGAGCGACCCAGGCAGAAGGGGCACGGCGACTACGCCACCAACGTGGCGCTGCAGCTGGCGAAGAAGGCGGGGACGAACCCGCGCGCGCTGGGCGAGCAGATCGCCGCGAAGCTCACCGAGACCGACGGGATCGCCGACGTCGAGATCGCCGGTCCCGGGTTCCTGAACATCTCCGTCGAGGCCGGCGCCCAGGGCAAGCTGGCGGGCGAGATCGTCGCCGCCGGGGCGGCCTACGGCAACAACGACTCCTTCGCGGGCCACAACATCAACCTGGAGTTCGTCTCCGCCAACCCGACCGGCCCGCTGCACCTCGGTGGCGTCCGCTGGGCCGCGGTCGGTGACGCGCTCGGTCGTGTCCTGGAGGCGTCCGGGGCCGAGGTCACCCGGGAGTACTACTTCAACGACCACGGCGGCCAGATCGACCGCTTCGCGCGGAGCCTACTCGCCTGGGCCCAGGGCCGGCCGGTCCCGGAGGACGGCTACGGCGGTGCGTACATCGAGGAGATCGCCAAGCAGGTCCTCGCCAAGGAGCCGAACGCGCTCGAGAGCGACGACCCGCAGGAGGTCTTCCGGTCGATCGGCGTGGAGCTGATGTTCGCGGAGATCAAGCAGAGCCTGCACGACTTCAACGTCGACTTCGACGTCTACTTCCACGAGGACAACCTCCACAAGTCCGGAGCCGTGGACCGCGCCATCGCGAAGCTTCGCGAGCTCGGCAACGTCTACGAGAAGGACGGCGCGATCTGGCTGGCGACCGAGAAGTTCGGTGACGACAAGGACCGCGTCGTCATCAAGGCCGACGGCAACGGGGCCTACTTCTCCGGCGACCTCGCCTACTACCTCGACAAGCGCGAGCGTGGCTTCGACCGCTGCTTCATCATGCTGGGCGCCGACCACCACGGCTACGTCGGCCGGATGATGGCGATGTGCGCCGCCTTCGGCGACACGCCCCACGAGAACCTCGAGATCCTGATCGGCCAGATGGTCAACCTCCTCAAGGACGGCCAGCCGATGCGGATGTCGAAGCGTGCCGGCACCGTGGTCACCATCGACGACATCGTCGAGGCGATCGGGGTGGACGCGGCCCGCTACGCGCTGGCCCGTTACTCCAGCGACTCCAACATCGACATCGACCTGGACCTGTGGGCCAAGGCCGACAGCGCCAACCCGGTCTACTACGTGCAGTACGTCCATGCCCGCACCTGCCGGATGATGGCCAACGCCGCCGACCTCGGCATGGCGATCGACCTCGACACCTTCGACCCCTCGCTGCTCACCCATGAGCGTGAGGGCGAGCTGCTGCGTGCGCTCGCCGAGCTGCCGCGCGTGGTCGCGACCGCCGCCGAGCTGCGCGAGCCCCACCGGGTCGCCCGCTACCTGGAGGACACCGCCGGGATCTTCCACCGCTGGTACGACGATGACGACTGCCGCATGCTGCCCAAGGGCGACGAGCCGGTGGCCCCCGTCAACCTGGCCCGGCTCGCGCTCGTCTCCGCCGCGCGCACCGTCTTCGCCAACGGCCTCGGGCTGCTCGGCGTCTCCGCCCCGGAGCGGATGTGATGGCCGGCCACACCTCCCCGGGCTCCTTCACCGGCACCTCCCCGGTGTGGCTGAAGACCCCGGACGACGTCAACGCCCTCGTCCCCGCGCTGTGGTCGGCGACGGCCGAGAAGGACGCGAACGGTGTGCTCACCGTCGGTGGCGTCGCCGTGCCCGACCTGGTCGCGAACATCAACACACCTGCGTACGTCCTGGACGAGGCGGACTTCCGCGAGCGGGCCCGCGCGTTCCGTGACGCCTTCACCGGCTACGACGTCTACTACGCCGGCAAGGCGTTCCTGTGCACCGAGGTGGCGCGCTGGGTGGCGCAGGAGGGGCTCTGCCTCGACGTCTGCTCCAACGGCGAGCTCTCGGTCGCTCTGCGGGCCGAGGTGGACCCGGCGAAGATCGGCTACCACGGCAACAACAAGACCCCTATGGAGCTGCGCCGCGCGATCGTCGCCGGCGTCGGGCGGATCATCGTCGACTCCTTCGCCGAGGTCGAGCGGGTCGCCGCGATCGCCGCCGAGACCGGCATCACCGCCCGCGTGATGGTGCGGGTCACCGCAGGCGTCGAGGCTCACACCCACGAATACATCGCCACCGCCCACGAGGACCAGAAGTTCGGCTTCTCGATCTCGTCCGGGGACGCCTTCGAAGCCGTACGCCGCCTGCTGGCCGCGCCGAACGTCGAGCTGCGCGGGCTCCACTCCCACATCGGCTCCCAGATCTTCGACTCCTCCGGGTTCGAGGTCGCGGCCCGGCGGGTGCTGGCGCTGCAGGCCCGGATCCGTGACGAGCTCGGCACCGAGCTGCCCGAGATGGACCTCGGTGGCGGCTTCGGCATCGCCTACACCACCCAGGACGACCCCTCGACCCCCAAGGCGTTGGCCGAGGAGCTCACCGCGATCGTCGAGCACGAGTGCCGCGGCTTCGGCCTCGCGGTGCCCCACCTATCGATCGAGCCGGGCCGGGCCATCGTCGGTCCCTCGATGTGCACCGTCTACACGGTCGGCACGGTCAAGGAGGTCGCCCTCGACGGGGGCGTGACGCGGACCTACGTGAGCGTCGACGGCGGGATGAGCGACAACATCCGCACGGCTCTCTACGACGCCGACTACTCCGCCACCCTCGCCGGGCGTTCCTCGTCCGCCGGGCCAGTGCTCGGTCGCGTGGTCGGGAAGCACTGCGAGGCCGGCGACATCGTGGTCAAGCACGAGTTCCTGCCCGCCGACATCGCCCCCGGCGACCTGATCGCGGTCCCCGGCACTGGTGCCTACGGTCGCTCGATGGCCTCCAACTACAACCACGCCCTGCGGCCCCCGGTCGTCGCGGTCCGCGACGGTGAGTCCCGTGTCATCGTCAGGCGCGAGACCGAGGACGACCTCTTCGCCACCGACATGGGCTGAGCGGGCGCGTTCCTCCGGCAAGGTATGCAGACGAAGGAACACATCCCTCGCGGAACTCCGCCCGGGATGTGAGCTCTTCCCTGCATACCTTGACGGAGGACCAGCCTCACGCCCGCAGCGCCCGGAGAACCGCCCGCCCACGCGGTGAGAGGCGGTAGCCGACCGGGAGGGATTCGGTGAGGCCGAGTTCCTTGAGGCGACGGATGTCGGCCTTGAACGGCTTCTTCTCACGCCCGATCGAGGCCGCGATGGTCTCGGCCAGCTCGCCGGGACGGGCTTCGATGAGCTCGAGATGCTCTCGCGTCCATGGGCCACGGCGGCTGCGCCGGTCCATGTCGGCCAGCGTCCCGATCAGCGCGTCGGTCTCCTTCTTCCCGGGTCGTTTCGTACGCAGGGCGATCCGCTCGTCGTCGTCGCCGCCGTAGCGCATCTCGATCCGATAGACCTCGCCGTCCTTGCGGGACAGGAACGCCAGCAGGTCCGCGAGCGTCGTACCCGCCCGGCGGGCGTCGTCCTCGGTCAGCGAGTCCGCGGACACCGGTGCGACCGACACGAACTCCACCACGCCTATCCGGGTGCGCTGGCGACCCCCGGCGACGTGCATCGGGCGCTTCCAACGGCGGAAGGCGAGATCGACCTCGCCGGTGCGGATGCGTTCGAGGTCGGCGTTGGGGAACAGCACGCACCCATCAAACCGCGCGGAGCAGGAAATTCGGTTTCGCCTTCCCGAAATCCGAGGGTTCGTGAGCCTACGATGGGGCGCATGCCGAGGGGGGTCTACTCAGAAGGACCGCTCGCGGCGCCGTCCCAGGCGCCGCGAGCGGCCTTCGCCCGGCTGACGAAGGAACGGCGTGACAGCGTGACCCGAGCGGCCCAGACGTTCGGCTGGCCGGTGGTGTCCGGCAAGGCCGCCGCGCAGCGGCCGGTGCGCTGGGAGGTGCTGGGTCCGGACGTACGCGCCGAGCGCTGCGACCTCGTCGTCGACGGCACCTGCGACGGGATCCTGGTCGAGTACTGGCACGGCAAGGCGTCCCCCGGGAAGGGGCCCTGGCGTCCGGCCCGCTGGGTCGTGGTGCGGGTCCCGGCCCACCTGCCGAAGACGGCGGCGATGATCGGGCTCTCGCCGGGATCTGGCAACACCGGCACCGGCCGGGTGCCCACGCCGGTCTTCTTCCCGCCGGAGTTCCGGGCCAAGACCAACGTGACCACCCCCGACGGGGCGGTCATCGCGGCCGACGAGGAGCACGCGCGGTCGCTGTCCCGCTTCGCCAGCCATGTCGTCGACGAGCGGCTGTGGGTGGTGGCCCGCGACGACGCGATCACCGTCACCACCGACGTGGAGCCGGACGCGGAGGAGCTGCTCCGCCGCGTACGCCTGGCGCGGGACGTCGCCGCGGTGCTCCGGCCGATCCCGGAGCTCGCCTGAGGGTTCCGGAAATCTCTTGACCTCAAGTCAACTTGAGCAGGTTGACTCGAGGCATGCGAGCGATCAGACAGCACGAGTTCGGCGGCCCGGAGGTCCTGCGCGTCGAGAAGGTGCCCGACCCGACCCCAGGTCCGGGCCAGGTACGCATCAGGGTGGAGGCCGCCGGCGTCCACCGTCTCGACACCTCGATCAGAGCGGCCGCCCTGCCGCCGACGATGCCGCGCCCGGACCTCCCGATGACGCCCGGCCGCGAGGTCGCCGGGATCGTCGACCAGATCGGTGAGGGCGTCGACGAGGCCTGGCAGGGCGCGAAGGTCGTCGCCCACCTCGGCCCGGGGAGCAGCGGCGGCTACGCCGAGCTCGCCGTCGCCGACGAGCAGCAGCTCTACCGACGCCCCGACGGCCTCGACTCAGCGGCCGCTGTCGCCGCCATCGGCACCGGACGCACGTCGGCGGCGGTGCTCGAGGCCGCCGAGATCACTCCCGACGACGTCGTCGTGGTCACCTCGGCAGCCGGCGGCATGGGCGCGATCCTGCTCCAGGGCATCCGCAACGCGGGCGCTCGTGCGATCGGTCTCGCGGGTTCGGAGGCGAAGCTGGAGATCGCTCGTGGCTTCGGTGCGCAGACGGCCATCGACTACCGCACCGACGACTGGCTGCGGGTCCTCCGAGAGGAGGAACCCCGGATCACGGTGCTCCTCGACGGGCTCGGGGGTGACGTACCCCGGCAGGTCTACGCCCAGCTGGAGCCCGAAGGCCGGATGGTCCGGTTCTCCGGCGACCAGGACGGCTACCAGGGCGGCGCGAAGATCATCGACATCCTCGGGCCCTGGGTCCAGGGCCGGATCAAGGAGTTCGAGCAGGCCTCGCTCGAGGCCGCCGCGGACGGCAGCCGCACGCCGTACGTCGGCTCGTCCTTCCCGCTGGCCGAGGCGGCGGAGGCCCACCGTGCGCTGGAGGCCCGCGAGACGACCGGCAAGGTGGTCCTGCTGACCTGAGCCGAGCCGGGCCGAGGTGTCCGCGCCTAGAGCGGAAGTCGGTCCCTGGAGCCTGTCCCGGATACCCTTGGGCGCGTGAGCAGCAACAAGACGACCGCGCACGCCGTCAAACCCCTGGGCGTCGCCGTCCTCGGCTGCGGTGTGGTCGGGTCCCAGGTGGTCCGGCTCCTGCTCGAGGGCGATGCGGATCTCGCCGCCAGAGTGGGTGCGCCGCTGGAGCTCAGAGGCGTGGCCGTACGCCGCCTCGACGCTCCCCGCGACGTCGAGGTGCCCGCCGAGCTGCTCACGACCGACGCCCACGGCCTGGTCGCCCGCGACGACGTCGACCTCGTGGTCGAGGTGATCGGCGGCATCGAGCCGGCCCGCGGCCTCATCCTCAAGGCGCTGGAGAACGGCGCCAGCGTCGTCACCGCCAACAAGGCCCTGCTCGCCGAGGACGGCCCGACGCTCTACGAGGCCGCCGAGAAGGCCGGCACCGACCTCTACTACGAGGCCGCCGTCGCCGGTGCGATCCCGATCCTCCGCCCGCTGCGCGACTCGCTGGTCGGCGACCACGTCACCAAGGTGATGGGCATCGTCAACGGCACCACCAACTACATCCTCGACAAGATGGACACCTACGGTGCCGGCTTCGAGGAGGCCCTCGCCGAGGCCCAGGAGCTGGGCTACGCCGAGGCCGACCCGACCGCCGACGTCGAGGGCTTCGACGCCGCCGCCAAGGCCGCGATCCTGGCGAGCCTCGCCTTCCACACCCGGGTGACCGCCAGCGACGTCTACCGCGAGGGCATCACCGAGGTGACCGCCGGCGACGTCGCCTCGGCCAAGGCCATGGGCAGCGTCGTCAAGCTGCTCGCGATCGCCGAGCTCGACGACGACGACGTCTCGGTCCGGGTCCACCCGGTGATGATCCCGCGCACCCACGCGCTGGCGACCGTACGCGGCGCCTACAACGCCGTCTTCGTCGAGTCCGCCTCGGCCGGCGACCTGATGTTCTACGGCCAGGGCGCGGGCGGCGAGCCCACCGCAAGCGCGGTCCTGGGCGACCTGGTCACCATCGGGCGCAACAAGGCCCTCGGCACCCGCGGCTTCGGCGAGTCCGCCTACGCCGACCGTGCGGTGCGCCCGATGGGCGAGACCGTCACCCGCTATCACGTCAGCCTCGACGTGGCCGACAAGGCCGGCGTGCTCGCTGCCGTCGCGACCGCCTTCTCCGAGCACGGCGTCTCGATCAAGGCCGTACGTCAAGAAGGCCGAGGCGAGGACGCTCAGCTCGTCGTCGTCTCCCACGAGGCCCCCGATGCCGCGCTCGCGGCGACCGTGCAGCACCTGCGCGAGATGGAGTACGTCCGCGACGTCGCCTCGGTGATGCGCGTAGAAGGAGCAGTTTGATGACGACCAGTCAATGGCGCGGCGTGATCGAGGAGTATCGGACCCTCCTCGACATCCCCCAGGACACCCCGGCGGTGACGCTCGGCGAGGGTGGCACCCCGCTGGTCCACTCCGAGTGGCTCTCCGGCGCCACCAAGGGTGAGGTGTGGCTGAAGGTCGAGGGCCAGAACCCGACCGGCTCGTTCAAGGACCGCGGCATGACCGCGGCCATCTCCGTCGCCGTGCACGAGGGCGCGAAGGCGGTCGTCTGCGCCTCCACGGGCAACACGAGCGCCTCGATGGCCGCCTACGCCGCCAAGGCCGGGATCACCCCGGTCGTGCTCGTCCCCAACGGCAAGATCAGCGCCGCCAAGATGGCTCAGGCGCTGGTCCACGGCGCCGAGGTGGTCAAGGTACGCGGCAACTTCGACGACTGCCTCAAGCTCTCCCGCGCGCTCGCCGACAGCTACCCGGTCGCGCTGGTCAACTCGGTCAACCCGGTCCGCCTCGAGGGCCAGAAGACGGCGGCCTTCGAGGTCGTCGACCGTCTCGGCGACGCCCCCGACTACCACCTCATGCCGATCGGCAACGCCGGCAACCTGTCCGCCTACTGGCTCGGCTACGAGCAGTACGCCGCGACCGGCCACGCCACCAAGACCCCGGTCATGCGCGCCTTCCAGGCCGAGGGCGCCGCCCCGCTCGTGCTCGGCCACCCGGTCGAGCACCCCGAGACCAAGGCGACCGCGATCCGCATCGGCAACCCGGCCTCCTGGCAGCTCGCCGAGGCCGCGGCCGCCAAGTCCGGTGGCCGCTTCCGGGCACTCTCCGACGAGCAGATCCTCTCCGCGCAGGCCCAGCTGGCCCGCAACGACGGCGTCTTCGTCGAGCCCGCCTCGGCGGCCGGTGTCGCCGGCCTGCTCGCCGACCTCGAGGCAGGGGACACCTACGCCGGGGCCACCACGGTCATCACCGTCACCGGCCACGGACTCAAGGACACCGCCACCGCCCTGGAGTTCTTCGGCGAGCTGCCCGAGATCATCATCGACGCCGACCTCGAGGCCGCGGCGGCAGCAGCAGGGCTCGCGTAGCTCCCATGACGTTCGTAGAAGGCCCGGTGACCGTCACCATCCCGGCCACCTCCGCCAACCTGGGCCCCGGCTATGACTCGCTGGGACTGGCGCTCGACCTGCGTGACGAGCTCACCGGCGAAGTCGTGCCGGGCGGGACGTTGGAGGTCACCGTCGAGGGTGCCGGCGAGGGCACGGTCCCGCTCGACGAGTCCCACCTCGTCGTCCGCTCCATGCGGGCCGCCTTCGACATCATCGGCAAGCAGCCGGCCGGGCTGCGGCTGCACTGTCGCAACCGGATCCCGCACGCCCGCGGCCTGGGGTCGTCCTCGGCCGCGATCATCGGCGGCCTCGTGCTCGCTCGCGCCCTGGTCGCCGGGGGAGAGCTGATCCTCGACGACGACACGCTCTTCCAGAAGGCTGCCGAGATCGAGGGTCACCCCGACAACGTGGCGCCCGCCTTCCACGGTGGCTTCACGATCGCCGGCGAGGACGACGGTTTCTTTGCCGTCCGCACCGCCGTCGACCCGAGGGTCAGCGTCGTGGTCTTCGTCCCCGCGACCGGCGTCGAGACCAAGGCCGCCCGCGGGCTGCTGCCCGAGACCGTCCCGCACTCCGACGCGGCGGCCGACGCGGGACGTACGGCACTCCTGGTCGCGGCGCTGAGCGACGCGCCCGAGCACCTGCACCGAGCCACCCGCGACTTCCTCCATCAGGAATACCGCCGGCCCGCCATGCCGGAGTCGCTCGCGCTGGTCGACGAGCTGCGTGCCGACGGCGTTGCGGCGATCGTGTCGGGCGCCGGGCCCACGGTCCTGGCGTTCAGCAGCGGTGTGGAGTCGGCCGAGACGACCAAGCTCACCGCCCGCTGTCCCGAGGGCTGGACGTGCCATGCGCTGAGCGTCGACATGGACGGCGTACGCATCCTCTGACCCGCCTTCCGGGGCCCTGCTGTGATGGGCGCCATGCGTGTTAGCCTGGATGTACGTCCGTCGGGCCGTTCAGGTCTACGGACGTGCTATCCCCCTTTCGTGCCGTGCCACTTCGGTTGGCGCGCATCGGCGCGTCAGGGGTTCTGACAAACGAGCCGTCGGCGTCGTACGCCGATCGGCGATACGTGGGAAAGGACTCACGTGACTGAAACCATGGAATCCACTGCGCCGGAGCCGAACGCAGCCCCGAAGAAGCGCGGTGGCCTTGGCGGAATGCTCCTCGCCGACCTCAAGGCGATGGCGAACGGTATGGGCATCACCGGGGCGAACTCGATGAAGAAGGCCCAGCTGATCGACGCGATCAAGGCTGCCCAGGGCAGCCGTGCGCAGTCGGCGCCGGCGCCGGCGCCTGCGGAGAAGGCCGAGAAGCCTGCCGCTGAGAAGCCTGCGGAGAAGCCCGCAGAGAAGCCGGCCGAGAAGGCCGAGAAGCCCGCGGAGAAGACCGCCGAGGCTGCTGACGCCGGCAGCGAGGGTGCCCAGCGCCCGCGCCGCCAGCGCAACCAGAACCAGAACCAGAACAAGGGCGGCGGCCAGGGCGGCCAGTCCGGCCAGGGCGGTCAGTCCGGCCAGGCCGGAGGCCAGAGCAAGGGCCCGGCCAAGGCCGGCCAGCCTGCCGCCGAGAAGAAGAACGAGGACGCCCAGAAGGAGAGGCCGGCCGAGTCGGCCGACGACGCCGCCGGCGATGAGGACGGCGAGGGCGGCAGCCGCCGCAACCGTCGCCGTCGTGGTCGCGACCGCGACCGCAACCGCCCGGGCCGTGGCGAGCCGGACACGACCGTCCTCGAGGACGACGTGCTCGTGCCCGCGGCGGGCATCCTGGACGTACTCGACAACTACGCCTTCGTCCGCACCTCCGGCTACCTGCCCGGACCCGACGACGTCTACCTCTCCCTGTCGCTCGTCAAGCGCCTCGGCCTGCGCCGTGGTGACGCGATCGTCGGCCAGGTGCGCCAGCCCCGCGAGGGCGAGCGCAAGGAGAAGTACAACCCGATGGTGCGCATCGACTCGGTCAACGGTGCCGACCCCGAGGTCGCCAAGCACCGTGTCGAGTTCGACAAGCTCGCCCCGGTCCACCCCGACCAGCGGCTGCGCCTCGAGGGCGGTTCCGACCCGGTCACCGGCCGGGTCATCGACCTGATCTCGCCGATCGGCAAGGGCCAGCGCGGCCTGATCTCCTCCCCGTCGAAGGCCGGCAAGACCACGGTCCTGCAGGCGATCGCCGGCGCGATCACGGCCAACAACCCCGAGTGCCACCTGATGGTCGTGCTCGTCGACGAGCGTCCCGAGGAGGTCACCGACTTCGAGCGCAGCGTCAAGGGTGAGGTCATCGCCTCCACCTTCGACCGGCAGCCCGCCGACCACACCGTGGTCGCCGAGCTGGCCATCGAGCGGGCCAAGCGCCTGGTCGAGCTCGGTCACGACGTGGTCGTCCTGCTCGACGGGCTGACCCGCCTGGGCAAGGCCTACAACCTCTCCGTCCCGGCGTCGGGCCGGATCCTCGGCGGCGGCGTCGACTCCGCGGCGCTCTACCCGACGAAGCGGTTCTTCGGTGCGGCCCGCAACGTCGAGGACGGCGGCTCGCTGACCATCCTCGCCACGGCCGCGGTCGAGACGGGTTCGAAGACCGACGAGATCATCTTCGAGGCCTTCAAGGACACCGCCAACTCCGAGCTGCGACTGAGCGAGGAGTACGCCGAGGCCGGGATCTTCCCCGCCGTCGACGTCAACGCGTCGGGCACTCGCCGCGACGACCTGCTCTTCGCCGGTGGGGAGGGTGACGCGGTGCGCAAGCTGCGCGCCTCGCTGGCCACGCTCGACGGTGCCAAGGCCGCCTCGGTCCTGGTCGAGAAGGTCGCCGGCTCCGCCACCAACATGGTGCTGCTCAACGAGGTCGCCAAGAGCTGACTGCTGTGTGCGTCCGGGGCCGCCGGGAATTATTGGCGGCCCCAGGCGTTCACATACACTGAATCCTCGGTGCCGGTTCACGTCCCGCAACCTGCGGTGGCGACCCGGAACCCCATGTCTTGAGAGGAACCTCATGAAGTCCGACATCCACCCGACTTACGTCGAGACCCAGGTCACGTGCACCTGCGGCAACTCGTTCACCACCCGCAGCACCGTGGCCGAGGGCGCCATCCGCGCCGACGTCTGCTCCAACTGCCACCCGTTCTACACGGGCAAGCAGAAGATCCTCGACACCGGCGGTCGCGTGGCTCGCTTCGAGGCTCGCTTCGGCAAGCGCAACAAGTAGCTGCTTCCCAGCGCCGGCCCCTGCTCCGCAGGTGGCCGGCGCTGGCGTGTTTGGAGGGTTTCACCGGCGTACGAAGCGAGGCGGAGATGTCACAGTTTGAAGCAGTCGAAGGGCTGATCGAGGAGCACGAGGGGCTGGAGAAGCGGCTCGCCGAGCCCGAGACCCATGCCGACGCGCGTCTGGCGAAGAAGCTCAACCAGCGGTACGCCGAGCTGAGCTCGATCATCGACGCCTACCGCTCCTGGCAGCAGCTCGGTGACGACATCGAGGCCGCCCGCGAGCTGGCGGGGGAGGACCCCGCGTTCGCCGAGGAGGCCGCGGCGCTCGTGCCGCAGCGCGAGGAGGCCGAGGAGCGGCTGCGCCGCCTGCTCGTGCCCCGTGACCCGACCGACGACAAGGACGCCATCCTCGAGGTGAAGTCGGGCGAGGGCGGTGAGGAGTCGGCCCTGTTCGCCGGTGACCTGCTGCGGATGTACACCCGCTATGCCGAGCGTCAGGGCTGGAAGCTCGAGTTCCTCGACGCCAACGAGTCCGACCTCGGCGGCTACAAGTCGGTCACGGTCGCGGTGAAGGCGAAGGGCAACTCCGAGCCGGGCCGTGCTCCCTATGCGCTGCTCAAGTTCGAGGGCGGCGTCCACCGCGTCCAGCGGGTGCCGGTCACCGAGTCGCAGGGCCGGGTGCACACGTCGGCGGCCGGCGTCCTCGTGGTTCCCGAGGCCGAGCCGATCGACGTCGAGATCAACGACAACGATCTCCGCATCGACGTCTACCGCTCCTCGGGCCCCGGCGGCCAGTCGGTCAACACCACCGACTCGGCGGTCCGGATCACCCACATCCCCACCGGCATCGTGGTCTCGATGCAGAACGAGAAGTCGCAGCTGCAGAACAAGGAGCAGGCCATGCGCGTGCTCCGCTCGCGACTGCTCCAGGCCGCGCAGGACGCCGCCGACGCGGAGGCCTCCGACGCCCGTCGCTCCCAGGTGCGCACCGTCGACCGTTCCGAGCGCATCCGCACCTACAACTTCCCGGAGAACCGCATCTCCGACCATCGCACCGGCTACAAGGCCTACAACCTCGACCAGGTCCTCGACGGCGACCTGGAGCCGGTGATCGGCAGCGCCGTGGACGCCGATCTGGCGGCCCGCCTGGCCTCGCTCGACTCCTGACCCAGCGCCGAGGCGTCAGTTCTTGAGGCCGAGGGGTCAGTTCTTGAGGCCGAGGGGTCAGTAGGCCGGCGTGAAGTTCGATGTGGCGGTCAGAAACTGACATTCGCTGTCAGAGATCGACTCCTCGGCGTCAGAAATTGACTCTTCGCGGAAACTCGAAGGTCGCAGTCACCGGGTGACTGCGACCTTCGAGCATCTGCTGGGGCTGCTCAGGCGGTGGCCTTCTTCTTGAAGCCGATGACGAAGCCGGCCGCCTCGGCCGACTCCTCGGAGTCGAAGTAGACGGCTGCCTTCGTGCGGCTGTAGTAGGGGCTCGCCGTGGTGTGGTACTTCTTCCCGCTGCTGCCCTTGATCTCGTACGCAGCGTCCGAGCTGCTTCCGTCGGCAGCCGGCAGCACCGCGCCGGCGTAGGGGGCACCGTTGGCCGCGGCGGGCGCCTCGGCGGCCGGGGCGGGCTCAGGCTCGACGACGGGGGCAGCGGTGGCCCCCTCGGCGGCCTCGTCGGCGGCAGCGGCGGCCGCGGTGACGCTCTCGGCCTCCGCGACGACGGCAGCGGTGTCCGCGTCGGTCACCTCGTCCGCGGCCTTGGCGGTGTCGGCGGTCTCGGCGCTCTCGGTGTCGGCAGCGGCCTCGACCGGCTCCTCAGCAGCCGGAGCCTCGTCAGCAGCAACCTCAGCAGCGGGCTCCTGTGCAGCCGACTCGGTCTCGGACGCCTCCGCGGGGACGGCGGCAGCCGCGACGGGTGCGCTGGTGGTCTCGGTGGCCGGGTGGTCCTTGTCGGCTCGGTGTGCGGCCTTGGCGTCCTTGCGGATCGACCGTCCGAAGAAGAACCAGATCAGCAGGGCGAGGACGAGGATGAGTGCAAGCAGCAAGAGCCACTTCATGGGGTGATGTTTCCTTCCGGGGGAGTTCTCGGGTGTGATGGTGGGGCAGCACAGCGCCCGGCGAGGTGTGCGGCCAAACCCGCGTCCCCCGATATGACCCGAAGAACCCTTGAGGCGCCCGAACGTTACCCTCAGCCGGGTAAAGCATGACTAACACATTCAGGAGCAGTTGCCCATGACCGCCCCGCGCACACTTCAGGCAAGTGCCCGAAAGCAGCTCGAAGAGGCCGGAATCGAGAGTCCCGACGCCGATGCGGCCATCCTGCTGGCCCACGTGCTCGGCATCGACCGCAACCGCCTCTTCCTCGTCGACGACGTGTCGGAGGACCACGAGAAGGCCTATGCGGACCTGCTCGCCCGGCGTGCGGAGCGCGAACCGTTGCAGCACTTGACCGGGGTGGCGTACTTCCGGCACGTCGAGCTCGCCGTCGGCCCCGGCGTCTTCGTGCCCCGGCCCGAGACCGAGCTGCTGGCCGGCTGGGCGATCGACCGGGCCACCGCGATCGACACCCCCGTCGTCGTCGACCTCTGCACCGGATCGGGAGCGATCGCCAAGAGCATCGCCGACGAGGTCCCGGGCGCCGACGTGCATGCGGTCGAGCTCTCCGAGGACGCCTACCCCTGGGCCGTACGCAACCTGACCGGCACCGGCGTGGACCTGCGGCAGGGCGACATGGCCGACGAGTTCGCCGACCTGGACGGCACCGTCGACGTGCTCGTGTGCAACCCGCCGTACATCCCGCTCGAAGCCTGGGAGTCGGTCGCCGCCGAGGCACGCGACCACGACCCCGACCTCGCCCTCTTCTCCGGCCAGGACGGCCTGGACGCGATCCGGGTCCTGGAACGACGCGCTGCCGAGCTGCTCAGGCCCGGGGGAGTGGTCGGCTTCGAGCACGCCGACGAGCAGGGGCCGAACGCCGACAACGGCGGGGCGCCCGCCGTCTTCGCCGCCACCGGGCGATGGCAGGACGTACGCGATCATCTCGATCTGGCAGGCCGTCCGCGCTTCACGACCGCGCAACTGGCAACATGAGCACTGTGACTGAGCGCTACCCGATCGCGACCGAGGACGAGCAGACCAAGGCGATCGATGCTGCTGCGGCGGCCCTTCAGGCCGGCGAGCTCGTGATCGTCCCGACCGACACGGTCTACGGCGTCGCGGCCGACGCGTTCGACAAGGGCGCGGTGGCCGGTCTGCTCGCCGCCAAGGGCCGGGGCCGCGCGATGCCGCCGCCGGTGCTGATCTCCAACGTCGCCACCCTCGACGCCCTCGCGACCCGGATCCCCGACTGGGCCCGCACCCTCGTCGAGGAGCTGTGGCCCGGCGCGCTGACGGTCGTGTTCCACCAGCAGCCATCGCTGCAGTGGGACCTGGGCGAGACCCGCCAGACGGTGGCCGTACGCATCCCCGACTCCGACATCCTGCGCCGGATCATCGACCGGGTCGGTCCGCTCGCGACCAGCTCGGCCAACCGCACCACGATGCCGGCCGCGACCAACGCCGATCAGGCCGACGAGATGCTCGGCAGGATGGTCAAGGCCATCCTCGACGGGGGCGAGTCGCCCGTCGGTGAGGCGTCCACGATCATCTCCGCCACCGGGGACGAGCCGAAGGTGCTCCGGGAGGGCGCGATCAGCATCGACCGGATCAACGAGATCCTCGCCCAGCACGACGTCGCCATCCGCCGACCCGGTGATCCTGATCCGGCAGCCGAGGCCGAGACCGACCTGCCCGCCACGGACGCCGACACAGAAGCCTGATGCGCGCCTACGTCCTCCTCTTCCTGGTCGCCGCCGTGGTGACCTACCTGCTCACCGTCGTCGCCCGCGAGTTCGCGATGCGCACGGGGGCCGTCGCGAAGGTCCGCGACCGTGACGTACATGCCGTTCCGATCCCTTACATGGGCGGTGTCGCGATGCTGGGTGGCCTGATCGCGGCCTACCTGGTCGCCCGGGAGCTGCCGTTCCTGGCCGACGCCCCGGACTTCGTGCTGCAGGACACCGGAGTGGTCATCCTCGCCGGCGCGCTGATCTGCATCGTCGGTGTCGTCGACGACATCTTCGAGCTCGATGCGCTCACCAAGCTGGGCGGTCAGGTGCTGGCGACCGCGATCCTGGTGGGCTTCAACCTGCAGTACAGCCTGATCACGTTCCCCGACGGCACCCAGTTCTCCATCGACCCGGCCCAGGGCGCGCTGCTCACCGGGCTCGTCGTGATCACCGTGGTCAACGCGGTCAACTTCATCGACGGCCTCGACGGTCTGGCCGCCGGCGTCGTCGGCATCGGCGCGCTGGCGCTGTTCCTCTTCTGCTACCAGTTCACCCGGATCAACGACATCGGTCGCGCCTCGACCGCGGCGCTCCTGACCGTCGCGCTCGCCGGAGCCTGCGTCGGCTTCCTGATCCACAACTGGCACCCCGCCCGGCTGTTCATGGGCGACAGCGGCTCGATGCTGATCGGCCTGATTCTCGCCGCCAGCGCCGTCACCCTCTCGGGCTCCTACAACGCCGGCGGCCTGAACGTGAACGCCTTCGACGCCTCCACCGCGCTCCTGGTGACGTTCCTGCCCCTGTTGCTCCCCCTGACGATCCTGGTGGTGCCTCTCGTCGACCTGGTGCTGGCCGTCGTACGCCGCACCCGCGCCGGCCGGTCCCCCTTCGCCGCGGACAAGAAGCACCTCCACCACCGTCTTCTCGAGATCGGCCACTCCCAGCGCCGTGCGGTCCTGATCATGTGGCTCTGGGCCGGCCTGATGTCCTTCGGCTCGGTTTTCGTCACCCTCTACCGCGGCCCCGTCGTCATCATCGGCGTCGTCGTCGCCACCGCCCTCATCGTGCTGCTCACCTTCGTCCTCCCCAAGATCCGCGGCGAGCGCACCGACAAGCTCCTCGAGGTCCCCGAGGAAGTCACACCGCTGGAGCACCAGGTCAAGTAGAAGCTCTGAACCCGGGAGGCCGAGATCGAATCTCAGCCGCTCCCAACCGGCAGGTCGGGCAAGGTCATCACCAGCATTGCCCGACCTGCCGATGGTTCCCCTGCGGCTAGCGAGCCGCGGTATCGGCCCTAGCGCTGCAACCGGCGTAGCAGCTGGCGTAGTTCGTGTAGTAGGTCTTGTTCGTCGTCGTGAACCAGGCTGAGTGCCTGTCGACGGCCCCCGACCTGTCGAGCGTGGCGCGGACCTTGGAGGAGGAGCCGATCGACGTGCACCTGACAGCCGCACGGTAGTAGTCGAGCCCGGTCTGGTGCTTCACCTGTTTCGTGGCCGTGCAGTTAGTGGCAGCGTTCGCCGGCGATGCCGTGAGCACGAGGGGCGTGCCGGCGACCAGGGATGCATTCCGCGGTTCCAGGGCGCGTGTGCGAGTGCGGGTAGTTCCTGACCATCGCTGCCGCGTTCGGGTCCCACGGCCGGGTGCCTCAGCCGTCTCGACCGCATGACCTGCAGCTCGGAGCGCCACCTTGATCGATCAATTAGGGCACCCAAACACGCTTGTGATAGTTTTCACGAGCGTTCGGGATACGCTCCTGAACACGTGAAATGCCCCCAGAGAGAACGGCCGCCGACGATGACGACCGCAACCAGCAAGACCAAGGTGCTGCGAGGTTCTGCCGCAGTGTCCGCAATTGCTGTGCTCGCCGCCCTCGTGGTGGCCTTTGTTCTTGCTGGGACCACTGGTCTGACCGGTGCCGCGATCGGCTCGATCGCCACCGTCGTCGTGCTCGCAGTCGGCTCGTGGGCGATGTTCTGGATCGCGGCGAAGTCGCCGGCCCTGTCGCTGCCCGCCGCGGTCGGTGTTTTCACGCTGTCAGGCATGGTTCTCTTCATCGTCCTGCTGGTCGTTTCGCAGACCGGGGGAGACGCTGTCGTACGTCCGGCAGCCTTCTCGGTCATGGCGCTCACCGTCGCCTGGACGACCACGTTCGCGTTCCTGGTGCGACGCGCGCGAATCCCGCTCTTCGACCTGCCCGGGGCAGACTCGTGACCCGCCAGTAGCGCCTGATATCGTCCGGGCCGTCGGGGGCGGCTGCCGGGATGATGCCCGAGCCTTTGAGGCTCGCCACCCAGAATCGTAAGTTCGAACAAACAGGAGACAGCGTGAAGTCGCTTGCCGCCACCGTTATGGCGTCGGAGTCGGGGCCTCATATCCCGGGGCCCGCGGACTTCTTCCTTCCGCCGATCGTCGGGTCCGGCGACTGGGCCCTGACCAAGGTGAGCCTCCTGGTCCTGCTGTCCGTCGTGATCGTTCTCGGCTTCTTCTACGCGGCCTCCCGCAAGGCCGCGGTGGTTCCGGGTCGGCTGCAGTTCGCCGGTGAGTACGTCTACGGGATGGTCCGCAACTCCATCGCGCGCGACATCATCGGCTCCCACGACTACATGAGGTTCGTGCCGTACCTGTTCACGGTCTTCACCTTCATCCTGGTCAACAACTTCTACGGGATCATCCCGCTGATCCAGTTCCCGACGATGTCGCACATCGGCTACACGGCGGCCCTGGCGGCCATCACCTGGCTGATCTACAACATCGTCGGTATCGCGAAGCACGGTTTCGTCGGCTACCTCAAGCTCCAGACGGTGCCCGGCGGTGTCAGCGGCCCGATCCTGATCATGATGGTCCCGCTGGAGTTCCTCTCCAACATCATCGTGCGGCCGTTCACGCTGGCGATCCGTCTCTTCGCGACCATGTTCGCCGGCCACCTGCTGGTGGCGCTGTTCTCGCTCGGCGGTGCCTGGCTGCTCCTGCACTACGCACCGACCTGGCAGGGCATTGCCGCCGGCCTCTTCGCCTTCCTGCTCGGAATCATGGTGTCCTTCCTGGACATGTTGATCATGTTCCTGCAGGCCTACGTCTTCACGCTGCTCTCGGCGATGTACATCGCCGGGGCGGTCGCCGACGAGCACTGACGCCTCGTCTTATCAGCCAACCCAAGTCGACGCATAACAACTGACGCAGATCGCGTCACAACCGGAAGGAAATCCCATGGAACTGTCGGGACAGCTCGGAATCATCGGCCTCGGCCTCTCCGCCATCGGCCCGGGTGTCGGTGTCGGTCTGATCTTCGCCGCGTACGTCGCCGGTGTTGCCCGTCAGCCGGAGGCCCAGAGCCGCCTGCAGGCGATCGCGATCCTCGGCTTCGCTCTCTGTGAGCAGTTCTTCATCATCTCCCTGGCTCTCGCCTTCGTCCTTCGCTGACGTAGGGAACTACTGAAGGTTCCGACATGATCCTTACCCAGGTAACCGCTGCGGAGACCGAGATCAACCCGTTGGTCCCGCACGTGCCGGAGATCATCCTCGGTGTCATCGTCATCGCCCTCCTCTTCGTGGGAGTCGCGAAGTTCATCGTTCCGAACTTCGAGAAGGCGTATGCCGACCGGACCGCGGCGATCGAAGGCGGCATCGAGAACGCCAACGCCAAGCAGGCCGAGGCCGATGCCAAGCTCGCCCAGCTGGAGGCTCAGCTGGCCGACGCCCGCCACGAGGCGGCCCGCATCCGCGAGCAGGCTCGCGAGGAGGGCGCCGCGATCAAGGCCGAGTTTCGTGCCGAGGCACAGGCCGAGGCCGAGCGCATCATCACCGCCGGCAAGGCGCAGATCGAGGCCGAGCGCCAGGCGGCTGCTACGTCGCTGAAGACCGAGGTCGGTTCGCTGGCCACTGGTCTCGCCGGTCGCATCGTCGGGGAGTCCCTCGACGACGACGAGCGTTCCAGCCGTGTGGTCGAGCGGTTCCTCGCCGACCTCGAGGCAGGGGTTCACTGATGGACTTCCGTGGAGCGTCGGCCGAGGCCGTTGCCGCCCTGACCGAGGAGTTGAAGACCGCTGTCTCCGCCTCTCCCGAGGCGGCGGCGAAGGCGGCCGACACCCTCTTCGAGGTCTCCCAGACCTTCCGCACCGAAGCTGCTCTGCGCCGCTTCGTCACCGACGCGT
Source organism: Nocardioides sp. NPDC051685 (assembly GCF_044453405.1). NCBI lineage: Bacteria > Bacillati > Actinomycetota > Actinomycetes > Propionibacteriales > Nocardioidaceae > Nocardioides > Nocardioides sp. NPDC051685. Next base: position 358,732 of record NZ_JBITCR010000006.1, read on the forward strand.
CGGTGCCGGCAGAGGCCAAGACCGGCCTCGTCGGCGAGCTGTTCGGTGGGAAGGTCGACGCGACGGGCCTCGGCGTGGTCGAGTCGGCGGTCAAGCACCGCTGGACGCACGCCGGTGACCTGAGCGATGCGGTCGAGCGACTCAGCGAGATCGCCGCGATCCGTAGCGCCGGCGGCGAGGCCAAGCGCCTCGCCGACGAGCTCTTCGCGGTCCAGCAGGCCGTGCAGGAGACGCCGGAGCTGCGCGACGCGCTCTCCGACCCGGCTCGCACGACCGCGGACAAGGTGACGCTGGTCGACGACCTGCTCGGCGGCAAGGCGCTGGCGGCGACGGTCACCCTGACCAAGCAGGCGCTGGCGGGCACCTACCGCACCGCCACGGCCGCGCTGGGTGAATACCAGAAGGTCGCCGCCGCGGTCGCGGGCGAAGGCACCGCGGTCGTCCGCGTGGCCGCCCCGCTCTCGGAGGCTGACACCACCCGCCTGGCTGCGGCCCTCGCGAAGAAGTACGGCCGCGAGGTCCACCTGAACATCGTGGTCGACCCGGCCATCGTCGGCGGCATCAAGGTCTCGATCGGTGACGACGTCATCGACGGCACCATCTCCAGCCGCCTCGACGGGGCGCAGCGAGCACTCGCCGGCTGATCCGGCATCACGGCTCAACTGGCCGTATGACCCCTGTGTGACACAGACTTCGACGTAAGAACGAGAGAGAAGGCAGAGATGACGGAGCTCACCATCCGTCCCGACGAGATCAGGGACGCGCTGGCAAAGTACGTCGCGGACTACAAGCCCGAGGCGGCGAAGACCGAGGAGGTCGGCACTGTCGCGCGGACCGCTGACGGCATCGCCCAGGTCTCGGGCCTGCCCTCGGCCATGGCGAACGAGCTCCTCGAGTTCGAGGACGGGACCCTCGGTCTCGCCCTGAACCTCGAGACCCGCGAGATCGGTGTCGTCATCCTGGGCGACTTCGACAAGATCGAGGAGGGCCAGTCGGTCCGACGTACGGGCGAGGTTCTCTCGGTCCCCGTCGGTGACGGCTACCTCGGCCGCGTCGTGGACCCGCTCGGCAACGCGATCGACGGCCTCGGCGACATCGAGACGGTCGGCCGCCGCGCCCTGGAGCTCCAGGCTCCCGGCGTGATGCAGCGGAAGTCGGTTCACGAGCCGCTCGCCACCGGCATCAAGGCGATCGACGCGATGACCCCGATCGGCCGTGGCCAGCGTCAGCTGATCATCGGTGACCGTGCGACCGGTAAGACCACGGTCGCCATCGACACGATCATCAACCAGAAGCAGAACTGGGACTCGGGCGACCCCCAGAAGCAGGTTCGCTGCATCTACGTCGCCATCGGCCAGAAGGGCTCGACCATCGCCTCCGTGCGTGGTGCCCTCGAGGAGGCCGGCGCGCTGGAGTACACGACCATCGTGGCCGCTCCCGCCTCCGACTCCGCCGGCTTCAAGTACCTTGCTCCTTACACCGGCTCGGCCATCGGCCAGCACTGGATGTACGAGGGCAAGCACGTCCTGATCGTCTTCGACGACCTGACCAAGCAGGCCGAGGCCTACCGCGCCGTGTCGCTGCTGCTGCGCCGCCCGCCGGGCCGTGAGGCCTACCCGGGTGACGTCTTCTACCTGCACTCCCGTCTGCTGGAGCGCTGCGCGAAGCTCTCCGACGAGATGGGCGCGGGCTCGATGACCGGTCTGCCGATCATCGAGACGAAGGCCAACGACGTCTCGGCGTTCATCCCGACCAACGTCATCTCCATCACCGACGGTCAGATCTTCCTGCAGTCCGACCTGTTCGCGGCCAACCAGCGTCCGGCGATCGACGTCGGTGTCTCGGTCTCCCGCGTCGGCGGCGCGGCGATGACCAAGGCGCTCAAGGGTGTCACCGGCTCGCTCAAGGTCGACCTCGCGCAGTACCGCGCGATGGAGGCCTTCGCGATGTTCGCCTCCGACCTGGACGCGGCCTCGAAGCAGCAGCTGGCCCGCGGTCAGCGCCTGATGGCGCTGCTCAAGCAGCCGGCCTACTCGCCCTACCCGATCGACGAGATGACCGTCTCGCTGTGGCTGGGCACCACCGGCCGCCTGGACATCGTCCCGACCGAGGACGTGCTCAAGTTCGAGCAGGAGTTCCTCGACTACCTGCGCCGCTCCCACGAGGGCATCCTGGCCGCGATCCGCGAGTCCCTGAAGTTCGAGGACTCCACCGAGACCGCGCTCAACGACGCCTACGACGCCTTCCTCGACCAGTTCGAGACCTCGGAGGGTGCCTCGATCAAGCCGGGCTCCGCCAAGGAGGAGGCCCTGGCTGACGAGGACGTCGAGCAGGAGCAGATCGTCAAGCAGAAGCGGGGCTGACCCATGGCCGTGTCAGTGCGTGAACTCCGCGCGCGGATCAAGTCGACGGAGTCGATGAAGAAGATCACGCGTGCCATGGAGCTCATCGCTGCGTCCCGGATCATCAAGGCGCAGCAGCGGGCCAATGCGGCCGCGCCGTACGCCCGTGAGCTCACCCGCGCCGTCTCTGCGGTGGCGACCTACTCCAACGTGGACCACCCGCTGACCACCGAGCCGGAGGCGCCCACCCGCGCCGCCGTGCTGGTGGTCACCAGCGACCGTGGTCTGGCCGGCTCCTACTCCTCGAGCGTGCTCAAGGAGGCCGAGGGCCTGGTCGAGAAGCTCAAGGCCGAGGGCAAGGAGGTCGACCTCTACGTCACCGGACGCAAGGCGGAGGCCTTCTACAAGTTCCGCGGCCGTTCCGTGGCCCAGGCCTGGACCGGCTTCTCGGACCGCCCGGAGTACGAAGCGGCCAAGGAGATCGGCGAGAAGCTGATCGAGGTCTTCGTCGAGGGCACCGAGGCGGAGACCGCGGTTGCTCCCGGCGTCGACGAGGTCCACGTGGTCTACACGCGGTTCGTCACCATGATGACGCAGAAGCCCACCGCCGTACGTCTCCTGCCTCTGGAGGTCGTGGAGGGCACCGAGGCTCCGGCCGAGGGCGACGTCCTGCCGCTCTACGAGTTCGAGCCGTCGGCCGAGGCCGTGCTCGACTCGCTGCTCCCGCAGTACGTCGTGAGCCGGATCTGGTTCGCGCTGCTGCAGGCCGCCGCCTCCGAGCTGGCCCAGCGTCAGAAGGCGATGAAGTCGGCTACCGACAACGCCGACGAGCTCATCAAGAAGTTCACCCGGGTTGCCAACCAGGCTCGCCAGGCAGGCATCACCCAGGAGATCAGCGAGATCGTCGGCGGCGTGAACGCGCTCGCCGATGCCCAGGCTGCGAACGACTGAGAACCCACAGAAAGACTGACTAGAAAATGACCGCACAGGTTGACGAGAAGACCACGACGGGCCGCATCGCCCGCGTGATCGGCCCGGTCGTCGACGTGGAGTTCCCCGTCGACGCCATGCCGGATATCTACAACAAGCTCGAGGTCGATGTCACCATCAGCGGTGAGACGACGACCCTGCCGCTCGAGGTTGCCCAGCACATCGGTGACGGCATGGTCCGAGCGATCTCGCTGAAGCCGACCGACGGCGTCGTCCGCGGCTCCTCGGTGCGTGACACCGGGGGTCCGATCACGGTTCCCGTGGGTGACGCCACCCTCGGCCACGTGTTCAACGCGACCGGTGACATCCTCGACGTCGACCCGGCCACGGTCGAGGTCAAGGAGCGTTGGGGCATCCACCGCAAGGCTCCGGCCTTCGACCAGCTCGAGTCCAAGACCCAGATGTTCGAGACGGGCATCAAGGTCATCGACCTCCTCACCCCCTACGTGACCGGTGGAAAGATCGGCCTCTTCGGTGGTGCGGGCGTCGGCAAGACCGTCCTCATCCAGGAGATGATCGCCCGAGTCGCCAAGAACCACGGTGGTGTCTCCGTGTTCGCCGGTGTCGGCGAGCGCACCCGTGAGGGCAACGACCTCATCCACGAGATGCAGGAGGCCGGCGTCTACGACAAGGTCGCCCTGACCTTCGGCCAGATGGACGAGCCGCCGGGCACGCGTCTTCGCGTGGCCCTCTCGGCGCTGACGATGGCGGAGTACTTCCGCGACGTCCAGGGCCAGGACGTGCTGCTGTTCATCGACAACATCTTCCGCTTCACCCAGGCGGGCTCCGAGGTCTCGACCCTGCTGGGCCGGATGCCTTCGGCCGTGGGTTACCAGCCCAACCTCGCCGACGAGATGGGTCAGCTCCAGGAGCGGATCACCTCGACGCGTGGTCACTCGATCACCTCGATGCAGGCGATCTACGTGCCGGCCGACGACTACACCGACCCGGCTCCGGCGACCACCTTCGCCCACCTCGACGCGACCACCGAGCTCTCCCGTGAGATCGCTTCGCTGGGTATCTACCCGGCGGTGGACCCGCTGACGTCGACGTCGCGAATCCTGGACCCGCAGTACATCGGCCAGGACCACTACGACTGCGCCGTCCGCGTCAAGCAGATCCTCCAGCGCAACAAGGAGCTGCAGGACATCATCGCGATCCTGGGTGTCGACGAGCTCTCCGAGGAAGACAAGATCATCGTCTCCCGCGCTCGCCGGATCCAGCGGTTCCTCTCGCAGAACACCTACGTCGCCAAGCAGTTCACCGGCATCGAGGGCTCGACGGTTCCGGTCAAGGACACGATCGAGGCGTTCAACAAGATCGCCGAGGGTGAGTACGACCACGTCGCCGAGCAGGCGTTCTTCATGTGCGGTGGCCTCGACGACGTCGAGGCGAAGTGGGCCGAGATCCAGAAGAGCCTCTGATGACGGACGCACTTCAGGTGGAGCTCGTCGCTGCAGACCGTGTGGTCTGGAGCGGCGGGGCCACCATGGTCATCGCCCGAACGGTCGACGGTGATGTCGGCATCCTGCGCGGTCACGCGCCGGTGCTGTCGGCGCTCACCGAGGCGGTCGTGGAGATCACTCCGGAGGAGGGCACCGAGGTCATCGCGACCGTCGACGGTGGCTTCCTCTCGGTGGCCAACGACCGCGTCTCGATCCTGTCCGAGCACGTGCTGCTGGCCCACGAGATCGACCTCAACCAAGCTCAGGTCGAGCTCGAGGAGGCCCGTCGCCTGCTCGGCACCAACAACGACGCCGAGAAGCGCATCCGTCATGCCGAGGCACGCATCCGCGCTGTCGAGAAGGCCTCATAGGGAAAGAGGGGCGATACCCGGATGGCATGGTGGGAGCTGCTCTTGGTCCTGGTGGCCGCATCGCTTCTGCTTGTCCTCGCCTATGGCATCGGGATTGCCGTACGCCGCCGCCTGCTCGCTCGCAACGGCGGCGTCTTCGAACTGAGCCACCGCGTCCGGGACACCAGTCCCGGGCGCGGTTGGGTCATTGGTATCGGCCGCTACTCCGGTGACGCTCAGCTGGAGTGGTTCCGGATCTTCTCGCTCTCACCCAAGCCCAAACGGGTCTGGCGCCGGACCGAGATGTCCTACATCTCCAGCCGCTCTCCCGAGGGGATCGAGGAGCTGGTCCTCTACCCCGAGAGCCTGATCGTGACCTGCGACGTCAAGGGCGAGCACATCGACCTGGCGATGGACCAGCAGACCCTGATCGGCTTCCAGGCCTGGCTGGAGTCCCGCCCGACCCGGTCCACCTGGATCGTCTTCTGACGCGTCTTCCTCCGACTGCCTCCGGCGCAACACCGGGGTCGGTCGGTTTGCTTTCGGGGGATTCCCTGATTGTCCGGAGGGCTGCGTGGGCGGATCGTTGAGGTATGTCCTCAACCGCTTCCGCTCCCATTCCAGCACAGCCCACCCCGCCCGCTCCGCCCGCCGGTGACGAGCTTCGCTGCACCGACGCCGACCGCGACCGCGTGATCGACCTGCTCAAGGCCGCCTACGCCGACGGCCGGCTCGACCAGGCCGAGTTCGACGTCCGCTTCGATCTGACCATGAAGGCGAAGACGTACGCCGCCCTGGAGCCGATCACCCGCGACCTGGTCGCGCAGCCCACGCCGGCCCCGGCGCCGGCGAAGCCGGCTCGCGACCTGCTGCCGCCGCCGACCACCGAGGAGCGGCTGCTGGCCGCGCTCGCCCAGGCCACGACCTGGGTGCCGGTCGTCGTCGGTCCCGCGATCCTCTACTACACCGTCGGCAAGCGCTCCGAGTTCGTGAAGCACCACGCCGCCGGCGCCCTCAACCTGCAGCTCACCCTGCTCGCCGTCACCATCGTGACCTTCGGCCTCGGTGGCGCGCTCTACGGGATCGCCTGGGTCCTCGCGACCGCCTTCGCGGTCGTCGCCCTCGCCGGCGCGCCGCTGCGCCAGCCGTGGGTGCTGCCGATCTTCGGCCGCGGCGGCCCCTACGAGAAGAAGCAGGACTGATCCCGCACCTGGGCGCGGCCCCCGGGGTCACTAGCCTTTACCTGTGACGCCTCTTCGCCGTGCCCAAGCCGGATCGGTGGTGGCGTTCGCGACCAACGGCCTGCTGTCCGCGACCTTCATCTCCCGCATCCCCGCGCTTCGCGAGAGCCTCGGCCTGAACAACTCGGCCATCGGCCTGATGCTGCTGGCGATGGGCATCGGATCCGTCGCCGCACTGCCGCTGGCCGGGGGACTGGTGATGCGCTGGGGCGCCGCCCGGGTCGTACGCCGCTGCGCGATGCTCTGCGCCGCCGCCCTGACCCTGGTGGCGGTCTCCGGCAGCTGGCTGGGACAGGCGTGGCTGGTGGCACTGTTCCTGGTGGCGTACGGCGTCGGCTACGGGGTCTGGGACGTCGCCATGAACGTCGAGGGTGCCGCGGTCGAGCGGCTCGGCGGCAAGACGCTGATGCCGCAGCTGCACGCGATGTGGAGCGTCGGCACCGTGCTCGGTGGGCTGCTGGGCATCGCCCTGGTGGGTACGTTGCCGACGGTGTGGCACGTCGCCGGCGTCGCGGCCGTCGCGCTGGCGCTCTGCTGGTGGGGGACCGCGGGCTTCCTCCCCACGGCGGCACCCCCGGAGGGACACTCGCCGCGGCGGGAGCTGCTCGCCGCCTGGCGTTCGCCGCACACGCTGCTGCTGGGGCTGATGGTGCTCGCCTTCGCCGCCGCCGAGGGGAGCGCCAACGACTGGGTCTCGCTGGCGATGATCGACGGCTACGACGTGAGTCACCGGGTCGGGGTGGCGTGCTACGCGGCGTTCGTCTTCTGCATGAGCCTCGCCCGCTTCGCCGGTGCGAAGGTGATCGACCGGGTCGGCCGGCAGCCGGTCCTGATCACCTCGGCGGCGCTGGCGGGTGCCGGGATCGTGGTGACCGTCTTCGCCGGTTCCTTCGGGCTCGCGCTGGCCGGGATCGTCCTGTGGGGCTTCGGCGCCGCCCTCGGATTCCCGCTCGGGATCAGCATCGCCGCCGACGACGAGACCCGGGCAGCGGCGCGCGTCTCGGTCGTCTCCACGCTCGCCTACGGAGCCTTCCTCGGCTTCCCGCCGATCCTGGGTGCCGTGGGGGACCAGATCGGCACCCTGCGGGCCCTCCTGGTCGTCGCCGTCCTGATGCTCCCGGCGGCGGCCCTCGCGGCCACGGTGGCGCGGCGGCGGGCCCTGTAACACGCTGTTCGTAGGACTATCCGGTCGTTCTGATAGGGCGAGTAGTCCTACGAACGACGTGTTACACGGGGAGGCAGATGCGCCGACTCGACTACACGAAGAGGGCGCGGATGTCGTCGGCGCCGATGGTGGAGCCCATGGCCCCCTCGCCGTCGACGACCTTGGCGAAGAGCTCGGCCTTGCGCTCCTTGAGCTCCATGACCTTCTCCTCGATCGTGTCGGTCGACACCAGCCGGTAGACCATGACGTGCTGGGTCTGGCCGATGCGGTGGGCGCGGTCGACGGCCTGGGCCTCGGCGGCGGGGTTCCACCACGGGTCGAGCACGAAGACGTAGTCGGCCTCGGTCAACGTCAGGCCGACGCCACCGGCCTTGAGCGAGATCAGGAAGACCGGCGCATCGCCGTCGCGGAAGCTCTCGATCACCGCACCGCGGTCGCGGGTGGCGCCGTCGAGGTAGGCGGCGTCGATGCCGGCCTCGGCGAGCCGGGTGCGCGCCCGGCCGAGGAAGGAGGTGAACTGGCTGAAGACCAGTGCCTTGTGACCCTCGGCGGCGAGCTCCTCGATGTGGTCGACGAGGGTGTCGAGCTTGGCGGAACCGACGTCGTCGTCATCGGGGTCGACCAGACCGGGGTCGAGGGAGAGCTGCCGCAGCCTGGTCAGCGCACTCAGGATCGCGACCCGGTTGTCGTTGAAGTCGTCGAGCAGGTGCAGGATCCGCTGCCGCTCCTTGGCCAGGTGGGCGTCGTAGATCTTGCGGTGGGCCGGGTTGAGGTCGACGCCGAGCACCTGCTCCTGCTTGGGCGGCAGGTCGTCGGCGACGAGCTCCTTCGTACGCCGCAGCAGGAACGGGCGCAGCCGGGTGCGGAACCGGCGCAGCGCCCCGTCGTCGCCCGACTTCTCCACCGGCGAGACCACCGCGTCCCGGAACATCCGCGGGCTGGGGTAGAGGCCCGGCGCCGTGATCGAGAGCAGGGCCCACAGCTCCATCAGCCGGTTCTCGAACGGCGTGCCCGTCACCGCGAGACGCCAGCGGGCGTCGATGCGGCGGGCCGCGGCGTACGTCTTGGACTGGTGGTTCTTGACCTGCTGGGCCTCGTCGAGGACGAGGCCGGCCCAGGGGCGCCCGGCGAAGGCGTCCTGCTCGAGCCGGAGGATGGCGTAGGTGGTGACCACGACGTCGGCGTCCTCGCGGGCCTCGGCCACGGAGTCGACGCGCTTGCTCACCGTGCTCACCCGGAGACCGGGGGTGTGGCGGCGGGCCTCCTGGACCCAGGCCGGGACGACCGACGTCGGCGCCACCACGAGATAGGGGGCGCGCGGACCCGGCTGCGTGTGCACGGCGTGGGAGATCGTGGCCAGCACCTGGAGCGTCTTGCCGAGGCCCATGTCGTCGGCGAGGATCCCGCCGAGGCCCTGGTCGTGCAGGAACGCCAGCCAGTGGAAGCCGTCGAGCTGGTAATGGCGCAGCTCGGTCGCGAGACCGGTCGGGGAAGGCCGTGGGATCTCGCGCAGGTCGCGCAGCGCCTGGGCGCGCTGGACCCATTCGGCGGCCTGCTGGTCGACCACGCCCAGCTCAGCGAGCTCGGCCCAGACGCCGAGGTCGTGCTTGCCGACGGCGAGCCCGTCGCCGGTGCGCTCGTGGAGCTGTCCGGCGGCCTCGACGACGTTGCGCAGCCGGTCGAGCTCGGGGCGGTCGGTGGTGATGTAGGTGCCGCTGGGGAGGATCAGGTGGTCGTCGCCGCGGGTGAGCGCCCCGAGCACGTCGGGCAGCGGGACAGCCTCTCCGCCGATCCGGATCACGACCTGCAGGTCGAGCCAGTCCTGGCCGCCCAGGGAGGCACCCTCGGGCGAGGTGACCTCGAAGGAGATCTCGGGGTCCTCGTCGGTCTCGCGGAAGTCGGGCCGCTCCACCTCGGTGACCTCGACGCCCTCGATCTCACGCAGCGCCGGGAGATCGTGGATGGCGAGCGCGAGCGCATCGCCGTCACGCACCTCCTGCTTGCGGAGCAGCTCGGCGGAGACCTTGTCGCGAAGCACGGCCTCCGCGGCCGGATCACGGACCAGGCCGAGGTCCTCGCGCGAGTCCACCGGGTAGTGACGTACGCCGTAGGCCCACGTCCAGCCGAGCGTGGCATGCGTCGAGCTGCGCCAGGTGACTGTCAGGGTCAGGCGCGGTGCGGGAGGCTCAGGGATGTCGAGGGAGTCGTCGGAGGAGCGCAGCGGCACCAGACGGGCCAACGGGCCCAGCAGGGCGCTCAGCGTGCCGATCTCCGGCTCGGGGACGGTCAGCGGGTCGCGCGCGGTCACCAGCCGCTGTGCGTGCGTCGAGAGCGGTCCGGACAGGTCGCCGAGATGGAGCACCCCGGCATCGAGGACGCCCACCGAGCGGGTCGGGCGACCGATCGGGAGCACCGTCGGGCCGGCGTAGACCCGGTCGCCGTGGGCCAGGCCGAAGCGGAGCACGGCCTCGCCGTCCTCGCGGCGCAGCTCCCCGGCGAGCGAGAGCGGCTCGTCGAAGATCACCACGCCGCGTACGTTCTCGCCGGGCAGGACGGTCACGCCGCCACGGATCGCGTCGCGGAGCAGGCCGACCGCATGCTCACCGAAGTCGGCGAGGCTGAGGGAGGAGCCGCGGGCGTAGAGCAGCCGGTCGGGCCGCAGCTGCCGGGCCAGCTCCTGCAGCGGGAGCAGCTGACTGCGCGGGAAGTCCTTGCCGGGCAGCGCGCTGGGGATGTTGGCCCAGTCGGCGCCGGTCTTCGCCCAGCGCTCGCGGTTGCCCATCCGCATCGGCCTGAGCTCGACGGTGGGGGAGCCCCCCATGGCCGACCGCGGGCTGTGCACGTCGATCTCGAGCGCCAGCGCCGGCAGGTCGTCCTCGGGCTTGTTGTCCTCGGCGAGCTGGCCCAGGAGCGTACGCAGCTCCGTCTCCCACGACGGGCCCTGCGGCGTCGTCGCGGTGCGCGAGCCGGCGAGGACCAGCCCGAGGGCGGCGCCGTGCTTGCAGTTGTTGTGCACGGGGCAGCTGCACGAGCTCGTCACCCTGGCGACGCCGTTGCGGGACTCCAGGTTGAGGGTCGTGCGGTAGGGGGTCGGACTGGTGCCCCTGACCTCGGCGGCCGCGCGCAGCGTGCTGCTGCCGATCTCGGTGACCTGGGGCTCCCCGACCCGGCCCTGGGCTGCGTAGGCCGCGCCGCGCTCGATGGTCTGGGGGTCGAAGGTCTCGCGGAGCAGGTCGTTCGTGAGAGCTTCGAGCAAGGGCACCCGATCCATTCTTCCAGCATGAGGCGGGTTCTGCGACTTCGTGGACGCTCGTGGTGAGCAGCGTCTCGTTCGTTGCGGAGGCGCTGGTCTAGACCAGCGGCGCCCAGCGCCGGGGTTCCAGTGCATTCACCGGCCTGCATAGACGCACGCCGTGCTGCGTGTCCCGAGCAACCGAATCCGAACCGATCGGGATGACTTCGTCGCGCAAAAGGAAAGCCACCTCGATCCGAGCGGGGGGATCCGGACCGAGGTGGCGATGAATACTTTCGGCCAAGTTGCCGGTGATTGCAAGTCGAACCGCCATGGCGGGAATATGACGTGTCGTATATCTGCCATGATGTCCGTCGTTCGTTCCCCGCCACGGAAAGGCATCTCGGATGCTCGATGCGCTCGGTCTCGACAAGCTCGAGGAGACGGTCTACCGCCAGCTGGTCGGGGCGCCGTCGGCCAATCTCGAAGAGCTGGCCGAGGTGTCCGACCTGGACACCTACGCGGTCTCCGCGGTGCTGGCCGCGTTGGAGGGGAAGGGCCTGGTCGCCCGGGCCTCGGCCGGTCAGGACCGCTACGTCGCCTCGCCGCCGGCGGTGGCGCTCGGGGCGCTGCTCGTCCAGCGCCAGGACGAGCTGCGCCGCGCGCAGGTCGAGATGACCGAGCTCGCCGGTCTCTACCGGGGCTCGGTCGCTCGCCGGGACGTGGCCGACGTGGTCGATGTCGTGCACGGCACCGAGGCGATCGCCCAGCGGTTCGCCCAGCTGCAGTACTCGGCGAAGAAGTGCATCCAGGCCCTGCAGAAGCCGCAGGCCGCGGTGGTGACCCGGGAGGACGCCGACGAGGCCGAGCGGGCGGCGATCGAGCGCGGGGTCCGGCACGACATCGTGCTCGAGCGCTCTGTCTTCGACACCCCCGGCATCTACGAGACCATCGACTCGGGCCTCGAGATCGGGATCGAGCTGCGGGTGGTGCCGACGGTGCCGCTGCGTGCCTTCATCGTCGACCGGGAGATCGCCCTGATCCCGCTGATGAACAGTGAGCACAACACCGTCCAGGACGCGCTCCTGCTCCACCCCAGCGGTCTGCTCGACGCGATCCTCGCCCTCTTCGACCTGATCTGGACCTCGGCCCCGAAGCTCGTCGCGACGCCCGAGGGCACGGTCGAGACGGCCGCCGATCGCCTCGAGCCCCTGGACACCAAGGTCCTCTCGCTGCTGCTCGCGGGCCTCACCGACGCGTCCATCGGGGCGCAGCTCGGGCTGTCGCTGCGTACGGTCCAGCGGCGGGTGCGCCAGATGATGGACCGCGCGCGGGTCGACACCCGCCTCCAGCTCGGCTACGAGGCGGGTCGTCGCGGCTGGCTGTGACGCTCGAGCCCTACCGCTCGCCGCCCGGCACCCACAGGACGTCGCCCTGCTCGCGGTTGGCGTGCCGGGCGAGGATGAAGAGCAGGTCGCTGAGGCGGTTGAGGTAGGTCAGGGCCAGCTTGTTCATGGTCTCGCCGTGGACCTCGTACGCAGCCCAGGCCGCCCGCTCGGCGCGGCGCACCACGGTGCGGGCCACGTGCAGGTGGGCCGCGGCCACGGTGCCGCCGGAGAGGATGAACGAGCGCAGCTTCTCCAGCGGCTCGTTGTAGTCGTCGCACCAGGCCTCGAGCCGGTCGATGTAGGCCTGCTCGACCCGGAGCGGCGGATACTCGGGGTCGGCCACGACCGGGGTGGACAGGTCGGCGCCGACGTCGAAGAGGTCGTTCTGGACGGTCGTCAGCACCTTCACGACGTCCTCGTCGATGCCGCCGTGAGCCAGCGCGACCCCGATCGCCGCCCCGGCCTCGTCGGTGGTCGCGTACGCCTCCAGCCGCAGGTCGGTCTTGGCGGTCAGGCTCATGTCGCCGAGCCGGGTCTCACCGGCGTCGCCGGTGCGGGTGTAGATGCGCGTCAGGTTGACCATGGGCTGAGCCTATGCGGAAGCCCCACTTCCCGGCGAGCGTGGTCATCTGACAGATGATAGTGACGGAAGTGGCCAATGGGGCTGTTGAGGTGCAACCAATCGGAGCTGCCGCGCGTCATAGTGGGCGAGAGGGAGCGCCGTGTGGTGCGTAGAGCTGCTGTGTAGGGCAATCCACTTCCCGGGGGATGGAGGCAGGGCATGGAGATCGTGATCGACGGGCCGACGCTGGTGCTGAACGGAGACTTCGACGTACGCAGCACCTGGATGGCGCGCAGCGTCATCTATGACCATCTCGACTCGGTGGAGGGCGACGTCGTGCTCGACGTCTCCGGCGTGGCCAGTGCCGATGTGACGGCCCTGAAGCTGCTCGCCGTCGCGACCCGGCAGGCCCATGCCGAGGGTCGCCGTCTCACGCTGCAGGGCTGCACTCCCGCGGTGCGGCGTATGCTTCACCTCTCGAGGCTCTATCGTGTGCTCGAGGTGGAGAACTCCCCGCTCATCGCGTAGCGGGTAGCGGGTAAAGCGAGTGACATCTTCCACACCGGAGCCGGTTACCGATCGGTAACCGAGGGGCTAGCATGCCGTCTATGACGGACACCACGCCTTCCGAGCAGAGCCGCCCGGCGAAGGATCGCTCCTGGCTGATGCGGACGTACGCCGGCCACTCGACCGCCGAGGCGTCCAACGAGCTCTATCGCACCAACCTCGCCAAGGGGCAGACCGGTCTCTCGGTCGCCTTCGACCTGCCCACGCAGACCGGCTACGACCCCGACAGCGTCCTCGCCCGCGGCGAGGTCGGCAAGGTCGGCGTGCCGATCATGCACATGGGAGAGATGCGCAAGCTCTTCGACCAGATCCCCCTCACTGAGATGAACACCTCGATGACGATCAACGCGACCGCCATGTGGCTGCTCGCGATGTATCAGGTCGCCGCCGAGGAGCAGAACCCCGGCATGGACCCGGCCGAGGTCGCCGCCAAGCTGGCCGGCACCACGCAGAACGACATCATCAAGGAGTATCTCTCCCGCGGGACGTACGTCTTCCCGCCGGAGCACTCCCTGCGCCTGATCAGCGACATGATCGCCTACACGGTCCACCAGATCCCGAAGTGGAACCCGATCAACATCTGCAGCTACCACCTGCAGGAGGCCGGCGCGACGCCGGTGCAGGAGATCGCCTACGCGATGTGCACAGCCATCGCGGTCCTCGACCAGGTCAAGGCCTCCGGCCAGGTCTCCGAGGAGGACTTCGGCAAGGTCGTCGGCCGGATCTCGTTCTTCGTCAACGCGGGGGTGCGCTTCGTCGAGGAGATGTGCAAGATGCGCGCCTTCGTCGAGCTCTGGGACGAGATCACCCGTGAGCGCTACGGCGTCGAGGACCCGAAGATGCGCCGGTTCCGCTACGGCGTCCAGGTCAACTCCCTCGGTCTCACCGAGGCGCAGCCCGAGAACAACGTCCAGCGCATCGTGCTGGAGATGCTCGCGGTGACGCTCTCCAAGAACGCGCGGGCCCGCGCGGTGCAGCTGCCGGCCTGGAACGAGGCGCTCGGCCTGCCGCGTCCGTGGGACCAGCAGTGGTCGCTGCGTCTGCAGCAGGTGCTGGCCTACGAGTCCGACCTGCTGGAGTACGGCGACCTCTTCGACGGCTCGCCGGTCGTCGAGGCCAAGGTCGCCGAGCTCGTCGCGGGCGCCAAGGAGGAGATCGACCGTGTCCAGGCCATGGGTGGCGCGATCGCCGCGGTCGACACCGGCTACATGAAGTCCGAGCTGGTCTCCTCGCACGCCCGCCGTCGCGCCGCCATCGAGTCCGGCGAGGAGATCATCGTCGGCGTCAACAAGTTCACCACCACCGAGCCGAGCCCGCTGACCGCGGACCTGGATGCCGCGATCATGGTCGCCGACCCCCGTGCCGAGGAGGCCGCCAAGGCCTCCCTGGAGGCGTGGAAGGCCGAGCGTGACGAGTCGGCCGTCGCCGAGGCGCTGGCCGCGCTGGCCGCTGCCGCGAAGACCGACGCCAACCTGATGGAGGCCACCTTGGCCGCCGCCCGTGCGGGCGCGACCACGGGGGAGTGGGCCGGCACCCTGCGCGAGGTCTTCGGCGAGTTCCGGGCGCCCACCGGTGTCTCCGGCGCCGTCGGCGCCGCGGAGGCAGGTGCCGAGCTGTCCGCGGTACGCGACCGGGTGAAGGCCACCGGTGACGAGCTCGGCGTCAAGCTGCGCATGCTCGTCGGCAAGCCCGGCCTGGACGGTCACTCCAACGGCGCCGAGCAGGTGGCCGTCCGGGCCCGCGACGCCGGCTTCGAGGTCATCTACCAGGGCATCCGACTGACCCCGGAGCAGATCGTCGCCGCGGCGGTCGCCGAGGACGTACACGTGGTCGGGCTGTCGATCCTCTCCGGCTCGCACATGTCGCTCGTGCCGTCCGTGGTCGAGGGGCTGCGCGAGGCGGGTCTGGGTGACGTACCGGTCATCGTGGGCGGCATCGTGCCCGAGTCCGACGCCAAGACCCTGATCGAGTCGGGGGTCGCGGCGGTCTACACGCCCAAGGACTTCAGCCTCACCGAGATCATGGCCGACATCGTCGAGGTCATCCGGAAGGCCAACGACCTCTCCTGAGCCTGCGCCGACACGTCTCCCGAAAAAACTTTCGGGAGACGTGTCGATTCTGCTTGCGGCCGTTCGTGGAAGGGGCAGAGGGAGGCGAACAGAGCCTCCCGCCACCTCACGGGAGAACAAGATGTCCACGATCACCACCGCCCAGCAGACCACCACCTCGACCCGCGCCACCCGCGCCGCCGGCCGCAAGCCGGTCTGGCTCCATGGCCTCGGCGCCACGGTTGCCGCGAGCGCGGTCGTCACCCTCCTCGCCGCCGGTGCCTTGGCCGCCGGGGTGAGCTTCGAGACCGCCTCGGGGCCGATCCCGATCCTCGGGTTCGTCCAGCTGACCGCCTTCTTCTCGCTCATCGGGGTCGCGATGGCCGCGGTGATGGCCCGCGTCGCCCGCAGCCCGCGGCGTACGTTCGTGGTCACCACCGTCGTGCTGACGGTCGTCTCGTTCGTCCCCGACGCCACCTTCGGCTTCGACGCCGTCAGTGCGGTCACCCTGATGGTCCTGCACGTCGTCGCCGCCGCCATCGTCGTCCCGGTCCTGGCCCGCCGCCTGGCCGAGGAGCGGTGAGGTCTGCCCGCAGAGGCGCCGAACGGGTCCTGTAACACGTCGTTCGTAGGACTACTCGCCCTATCTGATGGGGCGAGTAGTCCTACGAACGACGTGTTACACGTGCGGCGGGTAGCCTGCCGCGCATGCGGATAGTGGTGGTCGGAGCCGGAGTCATCGGGCTCTCGTGCGCGGTGCGGTTGCTGGAGGCCGGTCACGAGGTCAACGTGATCGGCCGGGAGCGGACGTCCGGGACCACCTCGGCGGTGGCCGGCGGGTTCTGGTTCCCCTACCTGGCCGAGCCGCGCGACCGGGTGAGGGTCTGGGCCACCGAGACCTTCCGAGAGCTCGCCCGGCTGGCCGAGGAGGAGCCAGAGGCAGGCGTACGCATGGTGCACGGCACCCAGCACAACCCCGAGGCCGATCTGTGGTGGGCCGCGCCGCTCACCGACCTGACCGTCAGCGACAACCGGGCCGAGTTCACCGCCCCGATCGCCGAGATGCCGGTCTACCTGCCGTGGCTCGAGCGACGGATCACCGACGCCGGCGGGACCATCTCGACGGGGACCGTCGACGACCTGGAGAGCCTGGACGCCGACGTCGTGGTCAACGCGACCGGTCTCGGCGCGCGGGAGCTGGTCGGCGACACCAGCCTCTACCCGGTCCAGGGCCAGATCGTCGTCCTCGAGCCGGGTGCCACCGACGAGTGGCTGGAAGCGGAGGGCGAGGCCCCCTCCTACGTCTTCCCGCGCGGTGGCGACACCGTCGTCGGGGGTACGTCGGTGCCGCACGCCTGGGACCAGAGCCCGGATCCGCGTACGGCCGAGCGGATCCTGGCCGACGCCACCACTGCCGTGCCGGAGATCGCGAACGCCGAGGTCAGGGCCCATCTGGTCGGCCTCCGCCCGGCCCGGCCCTTGGTCCGGCTGGAGCGCGAGGGGCGGGTGGTGCACTGCTACGGGCACGGCGGTGCCGGGGTGACGCTGAGCTGGGGCTGTGCCGCCGAGGTGGCGGCCCTGGTGAAGTAAGGCTTGCCTAACTCTGCTGTTACCCTTCGGGGGTGGGCAAGAAGAGGAAGCCTCCCAAGACGGAGTGCTGCGTGTCGAAGTCGCGCTGCAAGCGGTGCCCGATCCGCATGCTCAAGGAGGGCACGTTGCCCGAGGGCATGACGGTCAAGAAGCGGCGCTTGGTGACCCTGGACGGCAAGCCGGTCAAGAAGAAGCATCTGCCTGCTTGAGTGGAAAGGCGCCGCCAAGTTGTGCCCGAGGTGGTAGGAATTGCCTTGCAGACGATTACCTACTCGTGCAAGGACGTTACCGATGCCTCACGCCACCCGCCGTTCTGTCCTGTCCGGTGCTGCTGTCACGGGCGCCGCGGCGCTGAGCGCTGCCGGCTACACCGCCACCCCGGCCCATGGTGCGAACCGCGCGGGAAAGCCGGACACGGTCCGGCTGACCGTGCTCGGCACGACCGACCTGCACGGCAACGTCTTCAACTGGGACTACTACAAGAACGCCGAGTTCGCGAACAGCGCCGGCAACGAGATCGGCGTCGCCAAGGTCAAGACCCTGATCGACGCCGTCCGTGCCGAGCGGCGCGGCGAGCCGATCCTCACCATCGATGCGGGTGACACCATCCAGGGCACGCCGCTGGCCTACTACTACGCCCGGATCGACCCGATCACCGAGGGCGCGATCCATCCGATGGCCCGGGCGATGAACCTGGTCGGCTACGACGCCGTCGCGCTCGGCAACCACGAGTTCAACTACGGCATCGACACCCTCCGGAAGTTCGAGGAGCAGGTGGACTTCCCGATGCTCGGCGCCAACGCGGTCGACCCGTCGACCAAGCTGCCGGTCTTCCCGCCCTACATCATCAAGGACTACGACCTCGGTCGCGGCCGTCGACTGCGGGTCGGTGTGCTCGGTCTGACCAACCCCGGCATCGCGATCTGGGACAAGGCCAACGTCGAGGGTCGGATGGAGTTCCCCGGGCTGGTCGAGCAGGCCAAGATCTTCGTTCCCGAGCTCAAGAAGGCCGGCTGCGACCTGGTGATCATCAGTGCCCACTCCGGCGCCGACACCTCCAGTTCCTACGGCGACGAGCTGCCCCCGGAGAACGCCTCGACCCTGGTCGCCGAGCAGGTGCCGGACGTCGACGCGATCCTCGTCGGCCACGCCCACCGGGAGATCACCCAGCGCTACGTCACCAACACCGCGACCGGCAAGCAGGTGCTGCTGACCGAGCCGCTCTACTGGGGCATGCGCGTCTCCGTGATGGACCTGGTCGTACGCCGCGAGAAGCGTCGGGGCCGTCCCGCCTGGGTCCTGGAGTCGGCGACCTCGCAGACGCTCAACTCCAACACCGTCGACCCCGACCCGGAGGTCACCGCCGCGGTGAAGGAGCAGCACGACGTCGTGATCGACTACGTCAACTCCGTCGTCGGCACCTCCGCGGTGGAGATGCTGGCCGCGCGGGCGGTCGTGGAGGACGTACCGATCATCGACTTCGTCAACTTCGTCCAGGCCGATGCGGTCAAGGCGGCGCTCACCGGCTCCGACGCGGAGCTGCCGGTGCTCTCGATCGCGGCCCCGTTCAGCCGTGCCGCCGCCTTCCCGGCGGGCGAGGTGACCGTACGCGACGTTGCCGGTCTCTACATCTACGACAACACCCTGATGGCGGTGCGCATCACCGGGTCCCAGCTGCGCGACTACCTCGAATACACCGCTCGCTATTTCAAG
Organism: Nocardioides sp. NPDC051685; assembly: GCF_044453405.1. Lineage (NCBI taxonomy): Bacteria > Bacillati > Actinomycetota > Actinomycetes > Propionibacteriales > Nocardioidaceae > Nocardioides > Nocardioides sp. NPDC051685. The sequence continues at coordinate 377,365 of NZ_JBITCR010000006.1, forward strand.
CAGGTCAGCGGCACCGGCCCCTTCCCGATCGACCAGGTCACCAACGCGCCGACCGATACCGCGCCCAACGGCACCCCCGACTACAACTTCGACACGATCGCCGGGCTCGATGCGGCGCTGACCTACGACATCGACATCGCGGCCGCGGTGGGCTCGCGGATCACCGGCCTCGCCTACGACGGCGTGGCGGTCACCGACGCTCAGGAGTTCGTGCTCGCGGTCAACAACTACCGCCAGTCCGGTGGCGGCGGCTTCCCGCACGTCAGCCACGCCCCCGTGGTCTACAACCAGCAGGTCGAGATCCGACAGCTGCTCATCGACTGGGTCACCGCCCACCAGGTCATCGACCCGGCTGCTTTCGCCTCGGTCGACTGGCGCCTCGTCTCCGGCGGCGAGCCGATCACCGTCAACTCCTGACATCGAGTCGGCTCGTTCTGACCGCAAGCCCCGCCAAGTCGGCTCGTCATGACGAGCCGACTCGGCGGGGTTCTACGTCAGGATGAGCCGACTCGGCGGGTCAGCGGGGGTTGATCCAGTTGAGCAGCTGACTCATCGAGATCAGCAGGTCGTCCAGCCGCCGCTCCACGCTGTCCAGGCGCGCGTTGACGCTGTCGATCGCAGCGTCGGTGCGCTCCATCCGGCCCTTGATCGCATGGAACTCAGCCGTGTGCATCTGCTGCATCGTCAGGAGATCGATCATGATCGCCTCGACGTCGCTCACGGACAGGCGGCCCCCAACGCCATGCCCCGAGTAGTTCATGGACATGACGTGAATAGTGTCACGCGATCGCATATGAAAGGTATGGAAACCTGTTTCGCTTGCGTGAACTTGCCTGACCGTGCACCAACTGTTGGTCAGAAGAGTCTCTCGGTCGGATCATCGAGGCCGCGGAGCGCGTCGTAGTCGACGATCGCGCAGGTGATCCCGCGGTCCTCGGCGAGCACGCGCGCCTGCGGTTTGATCGCCTGAGCGGCGAAGATGCCGCGTACGGGGGCCAGCAGCGGGTCGCGGTTGAGCAGCTCGAGATAGCGGGTCAGCTGCTCCACGCCGTCGATCTCGCCGCGCCGCTTGATCTCGACCGCGACCGACTTCCCGTCGGCGTCTCGGCACATCAGGTCGACCGGGCCGATCGCGGTCGGGTATTCGCGGCGTACGAGGGTCAACCCCTCGCCCAGCGTGGCCGGGTGGTCGGCGAGGAGCTCTTGGAGGTGCTTCTCGACGCCGTCCTTCTGCAGGCCGGGGTCGATGCCGAGCTCGTGGGACGACTCGTGGTGGATCTCGTCGATCAGGATCCGGAGGGTGTCGTCCGTCTTGGATGTCACGGTCCATTCGACGCGGCCGTCGTCGGACTTGCCCTCTTTGAGGGCGCAGGGCGGCGACATCCAGTTGAGGGGCTTGTAGGAGCCCCCGTCGGAGTGGACCAGCACCGATCCGTCGGCCTTGAGCATCAACACTCTGGTGGCCATCGGAAGGTGGGCGGTGAGCCGCCCCGCGTAGTCGACCTGGCAGGTGGCAACGACGAGTCTCACCGGGAGAACGTATCGCATGACCTGATGTGAGCAGCGTCACGCCACCAGGGGTTACTCATGGGTAATAAATTTGGCAGTCTTCCGTCGCATGACGGTTTCGACCCAGGGTTCCATCCACGACGTGCTCGTGCTGCCCTACCTCAACCACGCCATTCGCATGCTCGAGTCGGGCTACGCCACCGCCGCGGACATCGACAACGCCATGTGCTTCGGCTGCGGCTACCCCCAGGGGCCGCTGGCCACGGCCGACGAGATCGGCGCCGCCGCCGTACGTGACGGGCTGCTCGCCCGCTTCGAGGAGACCGGCGACAACCTGCACAAGCCCGCCGACCTGCTCACCAAGGTCGCCGGCGAGTCCGGGACGTTCGCCGCGGTCGCCGGAGACCACGTACGCGCTCCGGAGCTGCGCCGCACGATCGAGAAGATCGGCGTGATCGGCACCGGCACGATGGCCTCGGGCATCGTCCAGGTCTTCGCCCAGGCGGGCTACGACGTCGTCTTCGTGGGCCGCTCCCAGGAGAAGGTCGACGGAGTCGTCGCCGGCATCACCAAGTCGCTCGACAAGGCCATCGCGAAGGGCCGCTCGGACGAGGCGACCAAGGCCGCGGTGCTCGGCCGTCTCACCGGCAGCACCTCGCGCGAGGACCTCGCCGACGCCGACCTGATCGTCGAGGGCATCGCCGAGGATCTCGAGATCAAGACGCAGCTCTTCAAGGACCTCGACCGGATCGCCAAGCCCGGTGCGATCCTGGCCACGACGACCAGCTCGATGCCGATCACGGAGCTCGCCAAGGTCACCGAGCGCCCCGGCGACGTCATCGGGATGCACTTCTTCAACCCCGCGCCGGTCATGAAGCTCGTCGAGGTGGTCACCACCGACTTCACCTCGCCCGAGGTCGACGAGACCGTGCTGGCGCTGTCCGCCGCGATCAAGAAGGTCCCGGTCTCCTGTGGCGACCGCTCCGGCTTCATCGTCAACGCGCTGCTGTTCCCCTACCTCAACGACGCCGTCAAGCTGCACGAGTCCGGTGTCGCGATGGACGAGATCGATGCCGCGATCAAGGAGACCGCCGGCTTCCCGATGGGCCCGTTCGAGCTCCTCGACGTCGTCGGCAACGACGTCTCCCTGGCCATCCAGTCCGAGCTCCGCAACGAGTTCGGCGAGCCCGGCTTCGACCCCGCCGCCCTCCTGGTCCAGAAGGTCCAGGAAGGCAAGCTCGGCCGCAAGACCGGCGAGGGGTTCCACACCTACTGACCCAACCCGGCCGAGGCGTCACGTACGTCGGCCGAGGCGTCAGCTACGCGAATCGAGTCGGCACCGAAGTGCCGGCTCGATTCGCGCGTGTGACGCCTCGGCCTGCGGGGGTGACGCCTCGGCGGTCAGGGGCGGGGGTAGCCGCGGCGTACGGCTCGTTCCAGGATCCCCAGGGTGGCCCGGATCGACTTCTGGTCGATGATCGGGAAGATCCGCTTCCACCCGGGGACGGCGGTGGACCAGTCGCAGTACGAGGTGACGCGGGTGTCGCCGGACTCGAGCTGTTCGAGCTCGTAGCCGAAGCGGTGGCCGATCGGCGGCTTGATCGTGCCTTCGATGGTCCACTCGATCCACCTGTCGGGCTCGAACCCGGTGATGATCACAGTGACGTCGTACTTTCCCAGCGGGATGTCGCCGAGGGACTCGCGGTCCATGTGGACGTCGAACCGGTCACCGACGGCGCCGACTGGTGATCCATCTGCCGACTGGAGCATGCCGGACGCGTCGATGGCGACATGGCCGTCCGGGTCGACGAGGACGGCGAAGATGTCGGCGGGGGAGGCGGGGATGATCCGCTCGGCGTCGATGCGTTCGGCCCCGATGCGCTCGGCGGCCTGGGTCTGGTCGGTCACGGGAGCGAATCTAGCGGCATGCCGGGATGCCCGACATCCCCCCGTGGCAGGATGCTCGGCATGAGCGAGCGCACGATCGAGACAGTCGGAGTCGTCGGCCTGGGCACCATGGGTGCGGGGATCGCGGAGGTGTTCGCCCGCAACGGGTTCACCGTTGTCGGGGTGGAGCGGGACGAGGAGGGCCTCGAGCGCGGCAAGGAGCACCTGGCGCACTCGACGGGTCGGGCGGTCAAGCGCGGCAAGCTCAGCGAGGAGGAGCAGAAGGCGCTGCTCGGCCGGATCTCCTTCGCCACCGACCCGACGGCGCTCAAGGACGTCGACATGGTCGTCGAGGCGGTCGTGGAGTCGCTGGAGCTGAAGAAGACGATCCTCGCCACCCTCGACGAGATCGTGGCCCCCGAGACCATCCTGGCGACAAACACCTCGTCGCTGTCGGTGACCGAGATCTCGACCGCGTCCAAGCACCCCGGGCGCGTCGTCGGCGTGCACTTCTTCAACCCCGCGCCGGTGCAGAAGTTCGTCGAGATCGTACGCACCGTGGTGACCGAGCCCGAGGTGCTCGAGGACGCGCGCGAGGTCGTCGGCAAGCTCGGCAAGTCACCGGTGGTCTGCGGTGACCGGGCCGGGTTCATCGCCAACGCGCTGCTCTTCGGCTACCTGAACCACGCCGTCTCGATGTTCGAGGGCCACTACGCCACCCGCGAGGACATCGACACCGCGATGCGGCTGGGCTGCGGCTACCCGATGGGGCCGCTGGCGCTGCTGGACCTGATCGGCCTGGACACCTCCTACGAGATCCTCGACACGATGTACCGCCAGGGTCGCGACCGCCTGCACGCCCCTGCGCCGATCCTCAAGCAGATGGTCACCGCCGGGATGCTCGGGCGGAAGTCGGGCCGCGGCTTCTACACCTACGAGGGGGCCGACTCGCCGATCGTGGTCCCCGACGCCCTCACGCCCAGCGCCGACGCCACCCACGAGCTCCGCCGCGAGATCACCAAGGTCGGCGTCGTCGGCACCGGGACGATGGCCTCCGGGATCGTCGAGGTCTTCGCCAAGGGCGGCTACGACGTGACGTACGTCGGGCGCAGCCAGGACAAGGTCGACGATGTCGCCGCGCGGATCACCAAGAGCCTCGACAAGGCCATCGGGCGGGGCAAGCTGGAGGAGTCGGCGAAGCCGGAGATCCTCGGCCGCCTGACCGGCACGACCTCGCTGGACGATCTGGCCGACGTCGACATCGTCGTGGAGGCGATCGCCGAGGATCTGGCCATCAAGACCACGCTCTTCGAGAACCTCGATGACATCTGCAAGCCGGGCGCGATCCTGGCGACGACGACCTCGAGCCTGCCGGTCATCGAGCTGGCCAAGGTGACGAAGCGTCCTGCCGACGTCGTCGGGATGCACTTCTTCAACCCCGCGCCGGTGATGAAGCTGGTCGAGGTCGTCTCCACGGTCACCACCTCCGAGGAGGTCTCCGAGACCGTCCGCGCCCTCTGCGCGAAGGTCGGCAAGGCGCCGGTCTCCTGTGGCGACCGCGCCGGCTTCATCGTCAACGCGCTGCTCTTCCCCTACCTCAACGACGCGGTCAAGATGCTCGAGGGCCACTACGCGACCGCCGACGACATCGACACCGCGATGAAGCTCGGATGTGCGCTGCCGATGGGTCCCTTCGAGCTGCTCGACGTGGTCGGCAACGACGTCTCGCTCGCTATCGAGCGCGAGCTCTACCTGGAGTTCCGCGAGCCGGGCTTCGCGCCCGCGCCGCTCCTGGAGCACCTGGTCACCGCCGGCTACCTGGGCCGCAAGACGGGCAAGGGGTTCCGCGACTACAGCTGACGCGCGTTCCTTCGTCAAGGTATGCAGACGAAGGCGCACATCCCACGCGGAACTCCACATGGGATGTGCGACCTGAGCTGCATACCTTGATGAAGGCGCAGGCCCCGACCACCCCGGCAGTACGCTGAGAGACGTGGGACTTCTGATCGCACTCCTCATCGTCGTCGCGGTGGTCGGGACCGTGGTAGTGACCAGCAGGCGCTCGCAGGCGCGGGCGCTGGAAAAGCAGCGCGCCGACCTCGAGCCGGTCAAGCAGCTCGCTTTCGAGGACGTCACCGCGTTCGGTGAGGAGCTGCAGAAGCTCGACCTCGACATGACCGGCAAGGAGCTCGACGAGGGCGCCAACGCCGACTACCAGCGGGCCCTGGACGAATACGAGACGGCCAAGCGCACCGTCGACAAGATGACCTCGCCCGACGACGTCAAGCAGATCACCACGATCGTCGAGGACGGCCGCTACGCGGTCGCCTGCGTCAAGGCGCGGGTCGCCGGCGAGCCGCTGCCGAAGCGCCGCCCGCCGTGCTTCTTCGACCCCCGCCACGGGCTCTCGGTCGAGGACGTGGCCTGGGCGCCGCCGGGTGGCACCACCCGTGACGTACCTGCCTGTGCGCTCGACGCCGAGCGCGTCAAGGCCGGCGCTGAACCGGACACCCGCAAGGTGATGGTCGGCAACGAGCGCGTTCCCTACTGGCAGGGTGGCCCGGCCTACCGGCCCTACGCTGCCGGCTACTTCGGTGCCTTCTCGCCCATGGACTGGATGTTCGCCGGGCTGATGTTCAGCGCGTTCGGCGGCTTCGACGCCTTCGGTGAGATCGGCGAGGGCATGGGTGACGCGATCGGCGGCATCGGCGAGGGCATCGGCGACGCCTTCGGCGGCATCGGCGACGGCATCGGGGACATGTTCGACGGCTTCGACTTCTGAGTCTGTACGATCCCTCGGTGACTCTTCATACGCTCGAGCTCGGTGAGAGCGGCAGCCGCGTCGTCTTCCTGCACGGACTCTTCGGCCAGGGACGCAACTGGAACACGCTCGGCAAGCAGCTGGCCGACAAGCATCGGGTCACGCTCGTCGACCTGCCCCACCACGGCCGCTCGCCGCAGCCCGAGACCTTCGACTACCTCGAGGTGACAGCGGCCGTCGCCGAGCTGCTCTCGGCCGACGACCCCGCGACCGTGGTCGGCCACTCGATGGGCGGCAAGGTGGCGATGCTGCTCGCGATCACCCGCCCCGAGCTGGTCGCGAAGCTGGTCGTGGCCGACATGTCCCCGGTCGTCTACGAGCGGGTCGGCGGCTTCAAGACCTACGTCGACGCCATGCAGAGCCTCGACCTGGACCGCATCACCCGGCGCGAGGAGGCCGACGCCGGGATGCGGGAGGCGGTCCCCGACCCGACGATCCGCGGCTTCCTGCTGCAGAACCTGAGACGGGACGGCGACGGCTGGCGCTGGGCGATGAACCTGGACGTCCTCGGCCGCGACCTCGACCGCATCGGCGACTGGCCGGCCGAGGAGCTGAAGGCGTACGAACCCTATGAGGGGCCCGTGCTGTGGCTGGCGGGCGAGCTGTCGAACTACGTCACCGACGAGTACGCGCCGGCGATGAAGGAGTGGTTCCCGCGCTATCGCAAGGTGACCATCAAGGGCGCCGGTCACTGGGTCCATTCCGAGAAGCCGGAGACCTTCCTGGCGACCCTGCGTCCCTTCCTCGGTGACTGAGCCTCGGCGACTGAGGACCGCGGCTACGCTGTGCGGCATGGAGCGCGACAGACCGGTCATCGTGCTGGTCGGCGGCGAGCACGCCGAGATCATCGAGCACGAGTTCCGGGCACGCTACGACCGTGACTACCGGATCGAGCCCGTGGTGGGCTTCGCCGCGGGCCTCGACAGGACCCGCGAGCTCGTGGCCGAGGGCGCGCAGATCGCGATGGTCGCCGTCGAGCACGTGCTCGACGAAGGCACCTCGATCGAGTTCCTGCACCGCGTACCGGCCATCGTGGCGACGGCGCGGCGGGTCGCGCTGGTCTCGTGGGACGACTTCTCCGGTGCTCTCGACGACCTACGTGCCGCGGCGCTCGAGCGTGAGATGGACACGTACGTCCTCATCCCGCGCGGGCCGCGGGACGAGGAGTTCCACACCGCGCTGATCGAGCTGCTCTCGGAGTGGGGGTGGTCGGTGGGCAGGCCCCTGGTGACCGTGACCGACGTGGTGGCCGAGCCGGGCGACCGCGACGCGGCGGCGGTCCGGGACCTGCTGGAACGCATGGGCTTCCCACACCGGTCGCTCGAGCCGAGCGACGAGGAGGCGGAGGAGATCGTCGAGGCCGCCGGCCCGGGGGCGCGGCTGCCCCTGCTACGTACGTTCACGGGACGCGTGGTCTCCGGAGCGACGGCGGCGACGGCCGCCGAGGCCATCTACGGCGGGTTCGACGAGATCCCCGAGGGGGTGATCGCCGACGTCGCCATCGTGGGTGGTGGACCGGCGGGCCTCGCGGCCGCCGTCTACGCGGCGTCGGAGGGCTTGGCGACGGTCGTTGTGGAACGCGACGCGATCGGCGGCCAGGCGGGGTCGAGCTCCATGATCCGCAACTACCTCGGCTTCCCGCGCGGCATCTCCGGCATGCGCCTCGCCCAGCGGTCCCGCATCCAGGCGACGCGGTTCGGCGCGCGCTTCTTCACCGGGCGCCCGGCGACCGGGATCGAGCCCGGTCCCGCCCACGAGCCCGAGCACCAGCACGTGCACGTGCGTGGCGCGCAGTTCTGCGCACGTACGGTCGTGCTCGCGATGGGCGTGACCTATCGGCGGCTCGGGGTGCCTGGCGTGGACGACCTGGTGGGAGCCGGCGTGTACTACGGTGCCGCGACGTCGATGGCGCGCGAGATGCAGGGCCGTGAGGTCTTCGTGGTGGGCGGCGGCAACTCGGCCGGACAGGCGGCCATCCACCTCGCCAAGTTCGCGAAAGCGGTGACGATCCTGGTCCGGCGTCACGACCTCGCCGAGACCATGTCGGCCTACCTGGTGCGTGAGATCGACGCGACCGCGAACATCCAGGTCCGGCCGCGCACCGTCGTCGCGGACGGCGGGGGCAACGCCCGGCTGGAGTGGCTGCGGCTGGAGAACCTGGACACCGGTGAGGACACCAAGACGTCCGCCGACGGCCTCTTCTGCCTGCTCGGAGCGGAACCCGACTGCTCGTGGCTGGCGGAGTGCGTGGCGCTCGACGAGCACGGGTTCGTCCTGACCGGCCGCGACGTGCCACACGACGCGTGGGTCGACGGGAACCCGCCCGCGAGCCTGGAGACGACGGTGCCGGGGGTCTTCGCCGTCGGTGACGTACGTGCCGGGTCGATGAAGCGGGTCGCCTCCGCGAGCGGCGAGGGCGCGTCGGTGCTCCCGCTGGTGCACGCCCACCTGGCGCGGCTGCGCGCCCGGGAGTTCGGCGCCTGAGTCCCCTGGGACCGTGGGCAGAGTGACACTCCTGCTCGCGGCCGCCTCGTGGGCTAGCTGCCCGACAAGAGTCGCTGGAACACCTCGACGATCCGATCGGCATCCGCCTCGGACGTACGCCAGTTGCTGAACCCCAACCGCAGGGCGGGAGTGCCGTGGTGGACCGTGGGGGTCACGAAGGTGACGCCGGTATCGGCCACACGGCGGGCGAGCTCGGCGGGATCGCCGGGGACTTTCAGGCAGACGATGTTGAGCCGGACCGGGGCGAGCAGCTCGACGCCGTCGATCTCGGCGAGCAGCCGCCCGGTGCGGCGAGCGAGGGCGATGGTGCGCTCGACGATCTCGCGGTGGCCTTCGCGGCCGTAGGCGTACAGGGTGAACCAGGCGGGCAGGGCGCGCAGGCGTCGGGAGCTCTCGGGGGTGAGGTGTACGAAATCAGGGGATGCGCCGGGGAGGCCGATGTAGGCCGAGGCGTTGCTGAAGACCCGGGCCTGCAGGTCCGGGTGGCGGGTGAGCTGGATCGCGGAGTCATAGGGGACGTTGAGCCACTTGTGCAGGTCGACGCAGATCGAGTCGGCGCGGGAGAGACCTGCGACGAGGTGGGCGTGCGAGGGGGCGAGGGCCGCGAACGCACCGAAGGCGCCGTCGACGTGAAGCCAGAACGGGAACTCGTCGCGGAGGTCGGCGATGGCGTTCAGGTCGTCGAAGTCGCCGGTGTTCACGGTGCCGGCGTTGGCGACGACGATCACGGGTCGGCCGGCCTGTTCGCGCAGAGCGGTCCGCAACGCGTCGACGTCGACGGCATCCCGGTCGGGGCGGAGAGCGACCGGCCGGAGGCTGTCTCTGCCCAGCCCGAGCACGGACAGCGCCTTGGAGACGGTGGAGTGGGCGGCGCCGGAGAGCACGACGACCGGACCGAGCGCCGCGACGCCCTCGGTCGAGACCGACACCCCGAGCCGGTCGCCGAGCCACTCGCGTGCCAGCGCCAGGCCGGTGAGGTTGGACATCGTCGCGCCGGTGACGAACGCTCCGCTGAAGTCGCCAGGGAGGTCCAGCAGGTCGAGGACCCAGCGCACCGTCTCGCGCTCGAGGTCGCTGGCGGCGGAGTCCTGGACCGTGATGGTGTTCTGGTCGAAGACCGGGGTCAGCCAGTCGCCGGCGACCGCGGCAGGGGTCGCCCCGCCGGTGACGAAGCCCAGGTAGCGGGGGCCGGCGCTCGCCGAGAGGCCCGGCGCCCAACGGCTCTCGAAGTGTCGCAGAGCGGCCTGGCCCCCGGCGCCCCGGGCCGGTAGCCGCTCGGCGGAGGGAGGCCGGAACGGAGAGGTCACCGGTCTGCCGTCGAGTCCGGCGATGATCTCTTGTGCGTAGTCCTGGGTCGCGCCGAGGAGATCGGTCATCCCGGCGAGGTCTGCGTCGAGCTGTGGGTCCATCCTTTGACGGTAGGCCTTCTCAGGGCTCGATGAGACCCGCCCTGATGGCATAGCGGGTCACCTGGGTGCGGTCGCGCAGGCCCAGCTTGGCGAGAATGTTCTCGCGGTGCCGCTCGACGGTCTTGTAGGAGATCGTCAGCTCGCGGGCGATCTCGCGGGTCGAGTGTCCCTCGGCGATGAGCTTGAGCACCTCGTCCTCCCGCTCGGTCAGGACCGTACGCGGCAGGCTCTCGCCGCGGTTGAGCCGGTCGAGGTAGTCGCGGACCAGGGCACTCATCGCCCCGGGATAGACGAAGGCTTGCCCCCGAATAGCGGTGCGGCAGGCCTTGACCAGGTCCTCGTCGGCGACCGACTTGAGGACGTACCCGCTGGCGCCGACCTTGAGTGCCTCGAAGAAGTACTGCTCGTTGTCGTGCATCGAGAGCATCAGCATCTTCGGTGGCGTACGCATCCGGGCGATGGTGCGCGCGGCCTGCAGCCCGGTCATTCGGGGCATGGCGACGTCGAGGATCACCAGGTCGACCTCGACGTCGCGCAGCGCGGCGACGGCCTCGGCACCGTCGGCCGCCTCGGCGACCACCTCGAGGTCCGGCTCGGCGTCGAGGATGAGGCGTACGCCGCGGCGGACGAGGGTGTGGTCGTCGGCCAGCAGGATCCGGATCTTCGCAGGCGTCGGGGTCACAGCGGCACCTCCAGGAGGACGGTGGTGCCGCGGCCCGGGGTGCTGGTCACCCGAAGCTCGGCACCGACGAGCAGGGCCCGCTCCCGCATGCCGCTGATCCCGGCGCCGGCCACGAGGTCGGTGCTGCCGCGGCCGTCGTCGGAGACGGTGAGGACGACCTTGTCGCCGACCTTGCACAGGGAGAGCTCGGCGGTGGCGGCGTGGGCGTGGCGGACGACGTTGGTCAGCGCCTCCTGGGCGACCCGGTAGATCACCAGCTCGCGGTCCTGGGGCAGCTCGGGGAGCCCGCGGCCGATGGTGCGGCGTACGGTCGTGCGGCCCAGCGCGCCGACGTCGGTCGCCAGCGAGGCCAGGGCGGCGTGCAGGCCGAGGTCCTCGAGCACGCCCGGCCGCAGCTGCCGGGCCACGCGGCGTACGTCGTCGATGCCGGTGCGCGCGGACTCGCGCACGGCGGCGAGCTCGGGACGCACCGACTCGGGCACCTGTCGCTCCAGCCCCTTGAGCCCCAGGAGCACGACCGTGAGCGACTGCCCGACCTCGTCGTGGAGCTCCTGGGCGATCCGGTGCCGCTCGGCCTCCTGTGCGGCGAGCGCCTTGGCGTTGCTGGTGCTCCGCTCGGTCTCGAGCCGCTCGAGCATCGCGTTGTAGCTGGCCACCAGACGGGCGCCCGCGCCCTTGCCGTGGGTCGTCAGGCGCTGGTCGGGGGAGAGGTGGTCCACCGCGTCCATCGTGCGGATCACCCGGTCGATCGGCGCCAGGCTGCGCAGCAGCAGGAGCGCGTTCAGGGTCGCCATCACGACCAGCCCGACCGCCAGCACCACCGCCTCCGAGGCCAGGACGCGCTCCGAGACCCGGGCCGGGGACAGCGCCAGGACCAGGGTGCCGACGCAGAACACGGCCCAGTTGGTCAGGCAGACCCGCCAGTAGAGCGGTAGATGACTCATGGCTCAACCCTGACATCTCCTCTGGCCAGGACTTATGGGTGGCAGCACCCATTCGGATCAGGTCTCCGGTAACGGAGGGTCGATGGCATGGAGCTCAACGCATGATCGTGTACGCAGCGGTGGCCGTCTTCATCGTCACCTATGGCCTCATCGCCACCGAGCGTGTCCACCGTGTCGCCGCCGCCCTGGGCGGCGTCGCCGCGATGGTCGCGCTCGGGATCATCGATGCCGAGTCGGCCTTCTTCAGTCATGAGACCGGGGTCGACTGGGACGTCATCTTCCTGCTCTTCGGGATGATGGTGATCGTCGGCGTCCTCAAGCAGACGGGCCTGTTCGAGTTCCTCGCGCTGTGGGCGGTCAAACAGTCCGGCGGCCGCCCGGCGCGGCTGGCGACGCTGCTGATCCTGGTCACCGCGGCGCTCTCGCCGATCCTCGACAACGTGACCACCGTGCTGCTCGTCACGCCGGTGACGCTGTCGGTCTGCGAGCGGCTGGGGCTGCGCCCGATGCCCTACCTGATCTCACTCATCCTGGCCGCCAACGTCGGCGGCACCTCGACACTGATCGCCGACCCGCCCAACATCATCGTGGCGAGCCGGGCGAACCTGACCTTCGACGACTTCCTGATCCACTCGCTGCCGCTGTGCCTGATCCTGCTGGTGGTGCTGGTCGGACTCGTCCGCCTGCTCTTCCGCAAGGACCTGCGGGGCCGCGTCGATCTCGACGGCCTGATCGAGCCGCCCGCCTCCGCCATCCCGGACCGCGGGCTGCTCTACCGCTGCCTGGCCGTCCTGGCCCTGGTGATGCTCGCCTTCGGCCTGCACACCGAGCTCCACCTGGACCCGTCGCTGGTCGCCATGCTCGGCGCCGGTGCGATGGTGGTCGTCTCCCAGACGCAGACCGAGGCGTTCCTGGAGGAGGTCGAGTGGTCGACCCTGGCCTTCTTCATGGCGCTGTTCGTGCTCGTCGGCGGCCTGGTCGAGGTCGGGGTGATCGGGTCGCTCGGGACGTACGCCGCCGAGCTGATGGGCGACAACGAGCTCGCCGGGGTGACCGGGCTGATGATCGGCTCGGCCGTGGTCGGCGGCTTCGTCGACAACATCCCCTACACCGCGGCGATGGTGCCGATCGTGGAGGAGATGGTGGCCGCGACGCCGTCCTCGGGCGCCGACAGCCCGCTGTGGTGGGCCCTCGTCTTCGGCGCGGACCTCGGCGGCAACACGACCGCCGTCGCCGCCGGGGCCAACGTGGTGGTGCTCGGGCTCGCCGCCAAGGCCGGCCACCCGATCAGCTTCTGGAAGTTCACCAGGTACGGCATCGTGGTCACGATCGTGACGCTGGCCGTCGCCTGGGTCTACGTCGCCCTCCGTTACTTCGTGCTCGCCTGACGTTCGCGATAGGCGGCCACGGCGTTGCGGTTGGTGCACGTCGGTGAGCAGTAGCGCTTGGAGCGGTTGCGGGAGAGGTCAACGACCACGCCGGCACAGTTGTCGTCGGCGCAGATCGAGAGGCGGGACAGCTCGCCGGCGCGGATGACGTCGACCATGGCCATCGCGGTCTCGACGGCGATCCTCGTGGCCAGCGGGGCGTCAGGCTCGGTGGCGTGGATGTGCCAGTCGTAGTTCGTGTGGCGGACGAGCTGGGGAGTGGCGCGGTGCTCGGCGAGCATCTGGTTGGTCAGCCGCACGGCCTCGTCGCGCTCGGCGGTGAGCAGGTCGCGCAGGCGCGGACGGAGGGCGCGCACCTCGTCGAGCTCGGCGCGGTCGCGGTCGTGCCGCCCCGTGTAGTCGTACGTCACGAAGAACTCGTCGAGCGCCGCCACGGTGGTCAGCTCGTCGACCGAGCCGGGGGAGAGGGCAAGGGTGTTCGCCAGCGCCGCGGCTGCCTGGAGGCCGACGTCGGTGTCATGGGTGAAAACCATGTTGACACATTACCGCGTCGCTGGGATCGTCATGTGTCATGACGACTTTGACCAATGACGAGGCGGTGCCGCAGAGCACGCAGAAGACGCCGCTGGTGGCTGCCGGACTGCTCATGGCGGTCGTCTCGGCGGTCACGTTCAGCCTCTCCGGGCCGTTGGGACGTGGTCTCTTCGACACCGGTTGGTCGACGGGCGGGGTGCTGGTCTTCCGCGTCGGCATCGGCGCCGTGGTGCTGGCCCCGTTCGCGCTGCGCGCGCTCGCCGGCCGGTGGCGGGGTGTGGCCGCGAGCTGGCGGGTCGTGGTGGCGTACGCACTGCTGGCGATCGTGGTGCCGCAGTTCGCGTTCTTCTCGGCGGTGCAGTGGATGGCGGTCGGGCCGGCGCTGCTGCTCGAATACATGGGGGTCGTGCTCGTCGTGGCCTGGATGTGGCTGCGACACGGTGAGCGGCCCTCGCGGCTGACCCTGGTGGGTGCGCTGGTCGCGATCGCCGGGCTCGTCCTGGTCCTCGACCTGGTCAGCGGTGCGAGCGTGCACCCGTTCGGCGTCCTGTGGGGCTCCGCTGCCGCCGTCGGACTGGCCGGCTACTACGTGCTCAACGCCCACTCCAGCACCACGCTGCCGCCGCTCGCGCTGGCCTGGCTCGGTCTGACCGGCGCGACCGTCCTGCTCGCGCTGCTCTGCCTGATCGGCGCCATCCCGTTCGCGATGGAGACCTCGCCGGTGGTCCTGGCCGGCCTGGAGATGCCCTGGTGGGCGCCGCTGGTGGGTCTCGGTGTGCTGACCTGCTCGGTCTCGTACGCCGCCGGCATCGCGGCCACCCGCACACTCGGCTCGCGGCTCTCGTCGTTCGTCGGCCTTCTCGAGGTCGTCTCGGCTGTCGTCTTCGCCTGGCTCCTGCTCGGTGAGGCTCCCGGCCTCATCCAGCTCATCGGCGGGCTGGTCGTGCTGGCCGGGATCATCGCGGTCCAGCAGGGAGAGCAGTCGACCACCGCCTCCTCCTGAGATGCGCGAAGCGCCGCACGCATCGGCTGCGTGCGGCGCTCCTTCACAGGTGGTGGCTAGTGCGTGTCTCCCAAATCCACGCCCGCTACGCGACGTTTCGCATCCGATCTGGCTGCGTTGGCGCCGCTCGACAGCCACAGGATGCCTTCGCAGCGCCGCCTTGCCAGATCGGATGCGAAACGCCGCTCGCGGCCGCCGTGTCTTTGGGAGACACGCCCTAGCGTTCGTCCTGAGCTCTGACGTAGACCTCGCGGATCAGCATCAGGATCGCGGCCGCTGTCGGGATCGCCAGCAGCGCGCCGACGACACCGAGGAGCGAGGCACCGACGAGGGCCGCGATCACCGTGATGACGCCGGGAATGTCGACCGAGCGGGACATGACCCGCGGATAGACGACGTAGTTCTCGAACTGCTGGTAGGCGATGTAGAAGACCACCGCGATGATGCCGGTCTTCACATCGGTCGTCGCGAAGGTGATCGCGCAGACGATGACCGCGCCGATGGTGGCCCCGATCATCGGGATCACGTCGGTGATCATGACCACGAAGGCCAGGGCGACCGCGTATTCGCCCATCCCGATGACGAAGAGCAGCACCAGGGTGGACAGGCCGGCGCACAGCGCGACGATGAACGCCCCGGAGACATAGCCCCCGATGCCGTCGAAGACCCGGTCACCGAGCTTGCCGACCCGCTCGCGGCGCGAGGCCGGCGCGAGGCGGTAGATGGCGTGCTTCGTCTGGTCGTAGGCGGCGATGAAGTAGAGCGTCAGAACGATGACGATGAAGCCCGTGACGAGCACGTTGATCACCGCCAGGCCGACGCCGAGCGCCCCACCGAAGGCGCTGCTGACGAAGTCGCCGCTGGCGACGTATTCCTGCACCTTGTCGAGGATCTGGTATTCCTCGTTGAGCTGCTGGACGCGCTCGTTGCGCTGCAGCTCATCGATCCAGTCGGGGACGTTGGCCGAGATCTTGGCGACCTGGTCGCTGATCACCGGCACCAGCGCCACGAAGAAGAGCACGAGCGCGCCCAGGACGCCGAGGATGACCGTCAGGACCGCCCACGGCCGCCGGAAGCCACGCCTCTGCAGGAACACCACCATCGGGTTGATCCCCGCGGCGATGAAGAGCGAGACCACCACCTGGAGGATCACGCTCCCCATCGTGGTGAGGAGGTTGCCGGCTGCGTAGGCGGTCAGCAGGCCGAGACCGAGGAGCAGCCCGAAGAGGTAGGGAGACCTCCGGTCGAACGGCGGTCCGGGCTTGCCGAACCGCTTGTCCCGCTCGCTCTCCTCGGGCTCCGGCTCGTCGACCGGCAGTGCAGGCTCGCTGTCGGCCGTCGAGTCATCGCCGAGGTCGGTCGTGGCAGACGTCGTCTCCAGACCGTCCGCAGGACGGCCGGCAGCGGCTGCGTTCACCGGCTCTCGGACTTAGCTGTCTCGGGCTCGCGGATCGCGGTCTTCTCGGAGGGCTCGTCGTAGTCGTCGAAGTCGTCCGAGAGGTCCTCGTCGGAGTCGAGGAGGGTGACGCTCTCGTCGACGACGAGCTCGCCGTCGACGATGTCCTCGTCCTCGGTGAACGGCTTCGGCGCCTCCAGCTCGGCCGGGTCCTCGGTCTTGCCGAACCCGGAGACCAGGTCGGTGAGCGAGGAGAGCTGCGCGGCGATCGCGTCGCGGCGCTTGGTGAGGCGGTCGACCTCGGCCTTGATGATCGCGTGACCCTTCTCGGCCTCGACGGTCGCGGTGGAGGCCAGGTGGTCGGCCTCGGCGCGAGCCTTGGCCAGGATCGCCTCGGCGTCGCGGCGGGCGCGAGCGATGATGCCCTCGGACTCCTTGGCCAGCTCGGCACGCTGGTCGGCGACGTGCTGGGCAGCGATCCGGGCCCGCTCCTCGGCGTCGGCCGCACGGGTCTCGCCCTCGGTCACGATGCGAGCGGTCTCGGCCATCGCCTGGTCGTGGTGGTCGGCGGCCTCGCGCGCGAGACGCTCGCGCTCGACGGCGAGCATCCGCCGGGCCTCCTGGACCTCACGGTCCGCGCCGGCACGTGCCTTCTCGACCTCACGCTGGGTCGACGTACGCAGCTGGGTGACCTCCTGCTGCACGGCGAGCCGGATCTGGTCGGCCTCGCGCTTGGCGGCGGCGAGCAGCTCGTCGCTCTCGGCCTGCACCATCTTGCGGGCCTGCTGGACCTCCGAGGTCACCTTCTCGCGGTGATCGTCGATCTCCTTGTAGTGCGTCGTACGCAGCGCCTCGATGTCACGCTGGGCGGACGCCTTGGTCGCGGCAGCCTCACGCTGAGCGGCCTCGCGGATGACCGCGGCCTCCTTCTCAGCAGACTCCTTGACCGCGGCGGCCTCCTCCTCGGCCAGTCGCAGCATCGCGCTCGCGCGACCACCGAGGGAGGCGTAGGACGGGGCTTCGTTGCCCTGGGTGGCGGCGGCCTTGAGGTCGTTGACCTTGCGCTCGAGCTCGGCGATGCGGCGCTGTGCGTTGCGCAGCGCCGACTGTCCCTGGCCGTTGGCCTGGAGAAGCTGCTGCACCCGAGCGTTCACCGTGCCGGGGTCGTATCCGCCCCGCCGTACGACCGGGAAGGCCGGGAGTGAGCCTGGAGCCGGTGGAGCCGAGTTGTGGCCGGAGCTGGGCGATCCCGAAGCGCCGGGGACCCGGGGGAGAACCTGTGTCTCGGTCGAGTCCTGGTCGGGCTTCTTCCGAGGCTCTGAGGCCTCGTTGAAGATGGACAGTCCCTCATTCGTCATTTGCGGCGGATTCCTCACACTTTAGGGGGGTTTGTGTCTTGCCCTCTGCTCCCAAAGGGCAAGACTACGGCCGGTCACCCCTCGCGCAAGGGGAGACCGGCCGTGAATCCAGTCTCAAATGGGATCTATTGGGATCTATTTACCCGGACGCGACGTCTCAGATGCCGCGGAAGAGGTTGATCTTGTCGATGTGGGCCGCGCGCTTCTCCTCGTCGAGGACGCCGAGGCCCTCCTCGGGAGCGAGGCAGAGCACGCCGACCTTGCCCTGGTGCTTGTTGTGGTGCACGTCGAGCGAGGCCTGGCCGACCTCTTCAAGGGTGTAGGTCCGCGACAGCGTCGGGTGGATCTTGCCCTGCGCGATGAGGCGGTTGGCCTCCCACGACTCGCGGTAGTTCGCGAAGTGGCTGGAGATGATCCGCTTCAGGTTCATCCACAGGTAGCGGTTGTCGTACTCGTGCATGTAGCCCGAGGTCGACGCGCAGGTGGTGATGGTGCCGCCCTTGCGGGTCACGAACACCGAGGCGCCGAAGGTCTCCCGACCGGGGTGCTCGAAGACGATGTCGATGTCCTCGCCGCCGGTGAGCTCGCGGATGGCCTTGCCCAGGCGCAGCCACTCCTTCGGGTTCTGCTTGGTGCCGTCCTCGTTCCAGAACTTGAAGTCCATCTCGGAGCGGTTGATGACCATCTCGGCGCCCATGTTGCGCACGATCTTGGCCTTCTCCTCGTTGGAGACGACACAGACCGGGTTGGCGCCGCCGTTGAGGGCGTACTGCGTCGCGAAGCCGCCGAGGCCACCGGAGGCGCCCCAGATCAGGACGTTGTCGCCCTGCTTCATGTTGCCGCCGTTGGCGGAGACGAGCTGGCGGTAGGCGGTGCAGTTGACCAGGCCGGGGGAGGCGGCCTCCTCCCAGGTGAGGTGCTCCGGCTTCGGCATCAGCTGGTTGGCCTTGACCATCGCGACGTCGGCGAGGCCACCGAAGTTGGTCTCGAAGCCCCAGATGCGCTGGGAGGGGTCCATCATCGTGTCGTTGTGGCCGTCGGGGGCCTCGAGCTCGACGCTCAGGCAGTGGGCCACGACCCGGTCGCCCGGCTTCCACTTGGTGACGCCCGCACCGACCTTGAGCACGACGCCGGACAGGTCGGAGCCGACGATGTGGTAGGGCAGGTTGTGGCGTGCGCCCAGCTCGGACTCCTTGCCGTAGCGCTCCAGGAACCCGAAGGTGGAGACCGGCTCGAAGATCGAGGTCCACACGGTGTTGTAGTTGATCGCCGAGGCCATCACCGCGACGAAGGCCTCGCCCGGGCCGAGCTCGGGGAGGGCGACGTCCTCGACGTGGAGGGACTTCCGGGGGTCCTTCTCCTTGGTCGCGACGCCCTCGAACATGTCGACCTCGTCCTTGTGGACGGTGGCGGCACGGTAGTGGTCGGGGATCTCGAGGTTCGCGAACTCCTCGCCGGGCGTATCGCCGGCAAGGATCGCGTCGAGGATTTTCTGCATGGTCGGCTCCTGCGTCGTCGTAGGGGTCGCGGTTGACTCTATTTCGCTGGACATTACTGGTGAGTAACCGTTATTGCCAGCCTGATGTGACACATGACTCTTGGATCGTTCATGTGCCGTGGCGGGTCCGGCGAGTGGACTCAGTGGGCGGGGTTCGAGGCCGGCTCGACGAGCTCGACCAGGACGCCGCCGGCATCCTTGGGGTGGATGAAGTTGATCCGCGAGTCGGCGGTGCCGCGTCGCGGTGCGTCGTAGAGAAGACGTACGCCGCGCTCCCGGAGGATCGCGGAGACCTGCTCCACGTCGGTGACCCGGTAGGCGAGCTGCTGCATGCCCGGGCCGTTGCGGTCGAGGAACTTGGCGATGGTGCTGTTCTCGTTGAGCGGGGCCAGCAGCTGGAGCTTGTTGTCGGACTCGCCGATCGCGATCATCGCCTCCTCGACACCCTGCTCCTCGTTGGTCTCGCGGTGGGCGAGCTTCATGCCGAACGTCTTCTCGTAGAAGTCGATCGCGGCATCCAGGTCGGCCACGGCGAGGCCGACGTGATCGATCTGGGTGAACAGGTGGGCGGGGATGTCGACTGCGGTCATGGGGCTACTCTCCATCGATTCGGGACGGGCGGGCACAATGTGTGATGACAGCCACACCAGGCTGCGCTCAACACTCTTCCCACTGAGGTTACTAATTAGTAACCTCAAGGCAGATCAGCACCACCCAACATTCTTGGAGGACCCATGTCCAACGTCATCGTCGCCGGGGCGCGTACGCCGATTGGCCGCCTGCTCGGCGCATTCAAGGGCCTCAGCGCCGCCGACCTCGGTGCCGTCGCCATCAAGGGCGCGCTCGAGAAGTCCGGCGTGTCCCCGGAACAGGTCGACTACCTGATCATGGGCCAGGTGCTCCAGGCCGGTGCCGGTCAGAACCCGGCCCGTACCGCCGGCCTGGCCGCCGGGCTGCCCGGGAGCATCCCGAGCATCACGATCAACAAGGTCTGTCTCTCCGGCCTCAACGCGATCGCCACCGCCTCCCAGCTGATCACCGCCGGTGAGGCCGAGATCGTGGTCGCGGGCGGCATGGAGTCGATGACCCAGGCCCCGCACCTGCTGCCGAAGTCGCGCGAGGGCTTCAAGTACGGCGACACCGCGCTCGTCGACTCGATGGCCTACGACGCCCTCTACGACCAGGCCACCGCGCAGGCGATGGGTGCCCTGACGGAGGCCGTCAACGCCGACCGTGAGAAGGGCGTTTCCCGCGAGGAGCAGGACGCCTTCTCCGCGCGCTCCCACCAGCTGGCCGCGGCCGCGCAGAAGAACGGCACCTTCGACGACGAGATCGTCCCGGTCTCCATCCCGCAGCGCAAGGGCGACCCGATCGTCGTCTCCGCCGACGAGGGCGTACGCGGCGACACCACCGTCGAGTCGCTGGCCAAGCTCCGTCCGGCGTTCTCCAAGTCCGGCACCATCACCGCCGGCTCCTCCTCGCAGATCTCCGACGGCGCCACCGCCGTTGTGGTGATGTCGAAGGAGAAGGCCGAGGAGCTCGGCCTGGAGTGGCTTGCCGAGATCGGTGCCCACGGTATGGTCGCCGGCCCCGACTCCACCCTGCAGCTGCAGCCGGCCAACGCAACCGCCAAGGCCCTGGAGAAGGACGGCATCACCGCTGCCGACCTCGACCTGGTCGAGTTCAACGAGGCCTTCGCTGCGGTCGGCCTGGAGTCTGCCGCCGCGCTCGGCATCCCGGAGGAGAAGGTCAACGTCAACGGCGGCGCGATCGCCCTCGGTCACCCGCTGGGCTCCTCCGGTGCCCGGATCGTGCTGACCCTGGCGCACGAGCTGAAGCGTCGGGGCGGTGGCACCGGTGTCGCCGCGCTGTGCGGCGGTGGCGGTCAGGGCGACGCCCTGATCGTGCGTGTCCCCAAGGCCTGAGCCATCACTGATGTGAGCGACCTGGTCGCGCGCGCCCGGGGCGGTGAGCCCCGGGCGGTCGCGCGGCTGGTGTCGTACGTCGAGAACGCCCCCGTCGGTGGGGGAGAGCGGCTCCGCGAGGTGATGGCCGCGCTCGCGCCCCACGGCGGGCACGCCCACATCGTCGGGCTCACCGGCGCACCCGGGGTCGGGAAGTCGACCACCACCTCCGCGCTGGTCCGCGAGCTGCGCTCCGAGGGGCGCACCGTGGCGGTGCTGGCCGTCGACCCGTCCTCCCCGTTCTCCGGCGGCGCGCTGCTGGGGGACCGGATCCGGATGACCGACCATGCCACCGATCCGGGCGTCTTCATCCGCTCGATGGCCTCGCGTGGCCACCTCGGCGGGTTGGCCTGGTCGGCGCCGCAGGCCCTCCGGGTGCTGGATGCGGCCGGGTTCGACGTCGTGCTGGTCGAGACCGTCGGTGTCGGTCAGTCGGAGGTCGAGATCGCCGGCCTCGCCGACACCACCGTGGTGCTGCTCGCGCCCGGGATGGGTGACGGCATCCAGGCCGCGAAGGCCGGGATCCTGGAGATCGGCGACATCTACGTCGTCAACAAGGCCGACCGGGACGGTGCGACCAAGGTCCAGCGAGACGTGCGCGGGATGCTCCGCCTCGCCGACCGCCCCGCCGAGGCCTGGGCCCCGCCGGTCCTCACCGCCGTCGCGCAGTCGGGCAAGGGCCTGGCCGAGGTCGTCGGCGCGCTCGACGAGCACCGCGCCTGGCTCGAGTCCAGCGGCATGCTGGCGCTGCGGCGTACCCGTCGCGCGCGTGCCGAGGTCGAGGCCATCGCCGTCGAGACCCTCCGCGCGCGATGGACGACCGTCGGTTCGGCCGGCGACCTGGACGCCCTGGCGGCCGAGGTGGTCAGGGGCGTACGTGACCCCTACGCCGCCGCCGACACCCTCCTCGCCGAGAAGTCGGTTTCTGACGCCGAGTAGTCGATTTTCGGCGTCGAGAGGTCAGGTTGTTGGTGGCGAGTGGGCACGACGTGCGTTGCGTATCGACCTCTCGCCGTCGAAATCTGCCGTCTCGACGCCGAAAATCGACCTTTCGCGCCCAGAAACTGACTCCTCGGGGGAGGTTGTCCCGGCGTACGGCTTGTTTGTCGACTTCCGCACCGTGGGATCACTATCGTTGGCTGTGTGAACCTCTTCGGTGTCGACATCTCCAAGCACCTTCTGCGAGACGAAGGTGAGGTCGTCGTGGACGAGGTCACCCATCACTGGGTCTCCTACATCCGTCCGGTGGCCGAGGCGATCCTCGGGCTGGCGCTGATGATCGTGGCGGCGACGATCGACATGAACGTCGCCTGGATCATCGTGCTGCTCGCGTTCGGGCTGGTCGGGCACGCGTTCTGGCGGTCCCTGGTGGTCAGCCGGGACCGGTTCGTGGTCACCAACATGCGCATCTTCCGCATCCATGGTGTTCTCACGAACGAGCTGGCGACGATGCCGCTGGCGCGAGTCCTCGACATCACGGTCAAGCAGTCGTTCTGGGGTCAGATGTTCAACTACGGCCATTTCGTCTTCGAGTCGGCCGCTCAGGAGCAGGGCCTGAACAACATCTACTTCGTCGGCCGGCCGACCGAGCGTGACCTGACCATCCAGCGTGTCGTCCAGCGGGCGGGCCTCCGCGGCAGCGTCGGTTAGACCGTCCTCATAGGATTGGCGACATGACGCAGCAGCCGTTCTCCCGCCCCGGAGCCGTCGACCTCTCCGGGCTCGCCAGCACCACGCCCGCACAGGACGCCCCCTTCGGCGGTCCGGCCGATGCGGCTCCCGCCCAGGGGCGGAGCGCCGGCTCCTACACCGTCGAGGTCGACGAGCAGATCTTCCAGTCGGTGCTCGAGGCGTCGATGACCGCTCCGGTCGTGCTGGTCTTCTACTCGGCTTCCCGCGCTCCCGAGAGCGTCACCTACGCGCGCGACGTGTCGACGGTCGTGGAGGAGTACGACGGCCGGTTCCTCGTCGGCCTGGTCGACATCGACAAGAATCCGCAGATCGCGCAGGCGCTGCAGGTGCCTCAGGTGCCGCTCCTCTACATCCTGCTCGACGGCCGGCCGGTCACCCAGCCGATCCCGGGCGCGCTCAACCTCGAGGAGCTGCGTACGGTCTTCCAGCAGCTCGGCCAGCAGCTCACCACCCAGGGGATCGGCGGGCGGCACAAGCCCAACGCCATCGGCGGCGCCGCCGTGACCGAGGACGGCGACGAGCCGGCGCTCGACCCGCGCTACGCCCCGGCGCAGGACGCGCTCGAGCGCGGCGACATCGACGCGGCCGTGGCCGAGTACGAGAAGCTGATCGCCTCCAACCCCGCCGACTCCGAGGCCGCCGCCGGGCTGGCGATGGCCAAGGTCCTGCAGCGTACGCAGGGGGTCGACCTCAACGCCGCGCGTGCCGCCGCCGCGGCCGCCCCCGACGACGTCGACGCGCAGACGCTCGTCGCCGACCTGGACCTGCTCGGCGGCCACGTGGAGGACTCCTTCCTCCGGCTGGTCGAGCTGGTGCGGCGTACGTCGGGGGACGAGCGCAACAAGGCGCGCGAGCACCTGCTGGGCCTCTTCGCCGCGGTCGGCAACGACGACGAGCGGGTGCTCAAGGGCCGTCAGTCGCTGGCCTCTGCCCTGTTCTGAGCCGCTAGAGCCGCGAGCACCGCGGTGACCGCCGGCGAGGCGGCCATGGTGCGGCGGTGCAGTGCGAGGATCTCGCGGGTGGGGACCGGGTCGACGACGCGTACGGCGACCAGGTCCTCGCCGAGCTCGGCGCGCCCGAGCCGGGGGACGAGCGCGATCCCGAGCCCCGCTCGCACCAGCGCCAGATGGCTGTCGAACTCCATCGAGACGTGCGCGATCCGCGGCAGCCGGCCGGTGCCGGCGTACATCCGGTTCAGCCACTGCCGGCAGATCGTGCCCTCCGGCGTCGCGATCCAGTCCTCGGCGACGAGGTCGTGCGGGGTCACCTTCGCGAGCTGCGCCAGCGGGTGGTTGCGATGGGCGATCACGTCGGCGATGTCGCGGTGGAGCTCGGTCGTCACCAGATGGTCGGGGATGGAGAGCGGAACGTCGCCCCAGGAGTGGACCACGCCGATCTCGCTGTGACCGGTGGCGACCAGGTCGACCGTGTCCCACGGCTCCCGCTCGGAGAGGGTGAGGGTGAGCTCGGGATGGGCGACGCGGAGCTCGCCGGCTACCGGCGCGATCAGCCCGCGCATCGCGGTGGAGAACGCGGTCAATCGCAGCCGTCCGGCCACCGTGGTGGCCTGCTCGTGCAGTCCGGACTCGAGCGCCTCCATGTCGGCGAGCAGCCGCGACCCCTCCTCGACCAGGTGCCGGCCGGCATGGGTGAGCATGACGCCGCGCCCGATCCGCTCGAGCAGAGGTACGCCGACCTGCCGCTCGAGCCGCTTGACCTGCTGCGACACGGCGCTGGGCGTGAAGCCCAGGGCGTCGGCGGCGGCCACCACCGAGCCATGGGTGTCGACGGCGCGGAGAGCGACGAGCGCGGCGAGATCTATCATGAAGCGATGCTACGTCATCGGATGAAGAATCATTCGCTGGTGCTTCATGATCTTTGCCTTCATCCTGGACGGTGTGAATCGCCGTGACTCGCTGCTCGCCGTCCTCGTCGCCGTCCTGTGGGGCTTCAACTTCGTCGTCATCGACTGGGGCCTCGAGACGCGCGACGGGCACGCGGTGCCGCCGCTGCTGCTGCTCGCCGTGCGCTTCGTCCTGGTCGCCTTCCCGGCGGTCTTCCTGCTGCCGCGACCGAAGGCTTCGTGGCGGGTCGTGGCGGCGGTCGGGATCTTCATGAGCCTGGGCCAGTTCGGGCTGCTCTACACCAGCATGGCCGCCGGGATGCCGCCCGGTCTCGCCGGGCTCGTGCTCCAGGCGCAGGTCGTGCTGACCATTGTCATCGCGGCGGGTGTGCTGCGCGAGCGGCCGACCCTGGTGCAGGTGGTCGGTGTCGTCGCGGGCGCCCTCGGGCTGGTCGTGGTGGCGCTCGGGCGGGGCGGTCACATCCCCGTCGTCGCGCTGCTGCTGTGCCTGCTCGCCGCGCTGTCGTGGGCGATCGGCAATGTGATCTCCCGGGCGGCCAAGGTGCCCGGTGGACTGTCGCTGACGGTCTGGTCGGCGCTGGTCGTGCCGCTGCCGCTGCTGGCGCTCTCGCTGGTTCTCGACGGACCCGAGGGGGTCCGTGAGGGAGTGGCCGCCTTCGGCTGGGAGGCACTCGTCTCCACGGCCTACACGGTCGTGCTCGCCTCGTTCGTCGGCTACGGGGTCTTCAACTCGCTGCTCGCCCGGCATCCGGCGTCGTCGGTGGTGCCGTGGATCCTGCTGGTGCCGCCGGTGGCGATCGGCTCCGCGTGGCTGCTGCCCGGGGAGGTGCCGAGCGCCGGCGAGCTCGCCGGTGGCGCGCTCCTGGTGATCGGGGCGCTCGTGGCGCAGGGAGTGGTGCGCCTGCCTCGGTCGCGCGGCGTCGAGCCGCTCCCGGATCTCGTCGAGAGCGGCAAGCACCGCTGAGCGACCGCAGCTGAGCTGGCCGCATGCGGCCAGTCCGTCGCTGCGTCTCCCGCGATGGGTGTGACGTGCGCCATACTGAACCTCCGTTGGAGTTGAATCGTTTCAGGAGGTGCGATGAGAGCCCTGGCCACCCTGGCACTGATGGCGTCAGCCGTCGGTCTGATGCCGTCCGCGGCGGTCGCGAGCGAGCCGTCCGACAGCGCGGCCGCCCCGGTCGAGCTCAGGGTCGGAGGGGTGAGCGATCCGATCGGGATCGACGACCTCACTCCGGACCTGCAGTGGCGGAACGGCGCCGGGATCGCCCGGCAGACGGCCTACCAGGTCCGGGTCGCATCCACCCGCAGTCGGCTGGGCGAACCCGACCTGTGGGACACCGGCCGGGTCCGCTCGGCCGTGATGGCGACGTCCTACGCCGGCGACCGCCTCGGCTCCCGCGACGAGGCGCTGTGGCAGGTCCGGGTGTGGGATGCCGCCGGCCAGGTGAGCGAGTGGAGCCGGCCGGCGTCCTTCGAGATGGGCCTGCTCGATGAGTCCGACTGGCAGGGCAGGTGGATCACCGACGAGCGCTGGGCCGCGCCGCTCCACCAGGACGTGAGCATCGGAGCGCAGGAGACCCGCTACGTACGCCTGACCGTGATCGACCTTGGCCGACCCGGCGAGCCGCTGGACGACCCGAGCTGGAAGCCGCGCCTCGAGCTCGGCGAGATCGAGGTCACCCACGGCGTCGACGGGGCGAACCTGGCCGAGGGCGCCACTGTGACCGTCTCGGAGGAGAACTCCGAGCCGGGCGTGTGGGACCCGTCCTACCTGACCGACGGCAAGGTCACCACCGCGGACGACCCGCGCGGCTACCGCAGCGACTACCACCCCGAGACCGACGTCCAGGACCAGCCGATCGTCATCACGATCGACCTCGGCCGGCCGACGGCGATCGACACGTTGCGGCTCTACCCGCTCTGGGACGCCCCCAGCGACTACGGCACCACGCCGAACTTCCCCCGTGACTTCCAGGTCTCGGTCTCCAGTGACGACACGCCGTACGCCAAGGTCGGGCCGCGCACCAAGGTCACCGCGATCTCCAACCTGCACACCTCGCCGGCGGGCCTACCGGTGCTCGCCCGCGACTTCACCGCGGGTGACGACATCGCCTCCGCACGGCTCTACGTCACCGGCGAGGGCGTCTACGACGCCTCGCTCAACGGCGAGCCGGTCTCGCCCGACCTGCTGCAGCCCGGCAACACCGAGCACAGCGTCCGCGTCCCGTATGCGACGTACGACGTCACCCGGCTGCTCCGCAAGGGGAGCAACACCTGGGGCCTGGAGCTCGGCAACGGGATCTACAACGTCTTCAACACTCCCGAGATCCCCAAGCGCTACCTGAAGGCCGCGGCCGGGCACGGTGCTCCGAGGGCGATGGGACAGCTCGAGATCACCTACCGCGACGGCCGGCGCCAGACGGTCGCGACCGGCACCTCCTTCAAGAGCACGCTCGGCGAGGTCACCTTCTCCAACTGGTACGGCGGCGAGGACCACGACGCCCGGCGCGACCTCGGTGCCTGGAACGAGCCCGGCGCGGACCGGGACGGCTGGCTCGACGCGGTCGACATCGGTGCCCCGGCGGGCGACCCCGAGCTGGTGGCTCAGCAGAGCCCGCCGATCCGCCAGGTCGAC
Source organism: Nocardioides sp. NPDC051685 (assembly GCF_044453405.1). Lineage (NCBI taxonomy): Bacteria > Bacillati > Actinomycetota > Actinomycetes > Propionibacteriales > Nocardioidaceae > Nocardioides > Nocardioides sp. NPDC051685. The sequence goes on from NZ_JBITCR010000006.1 coordinate 404,454, forward strand.
ACCCTGGAGACCGTTGCCGTCAAGGAGCCGAAGGCGGGGACGTACGTCTTCGACCTCGGCACCAACTTCGCCGGCTGGCAGCAGCTGACGACCAGCGGTCCGGCCGGGACCACGATCACGATGCGCCCGGCCGAGAAGCTCAAGGCCGACGGCACCGTCGACCAGGGCAGCGTCGGCGGCGACATCCGGGACCGGTTCACCCTGGCCGGCGCCGGCGAGGAGACGTTCATCCCGAGGTTCGTCTACCACGGCTTCCGCTACCTCCAGGTCGAGGGCCTGACCACCGCGCCGACCGCCGCGACGGTGAAGGGGCTGGTGCTGCGCGCCACCGACCGGGCGGTCGGCTCGTTCACGACCTCCGACCCGCAGATGACCGGGATCCACCGGATCATCGACCGCTCGGTGCAGTCCAACATGTATTCCGTCTTCACCGACTGCCCGCACCGCGAGAAGCTCGGCTGGCTCGACCAGACCAACCTGGTCTTCGACACCCTCGCCTACGGCTACGACGTCCAGGCGCACTACCGCAAGATGCTGCAGGACGTCGTGGACGCCCAGCAGGGCAACGGGCTGATCCCGACCACCGCGCCGGAGGATGCGCTCTTCGCCGGGGCCTTCCGGCACGACGCCAACTGGGGTGCGACCCTCGCGGTCTCGTCCTGGCAGATCTACCAGTGGTACGGCGACGACAGCGCGATGCGCGCCCACTGGCCGCAGATGGTGGAGTACGCCGACTACCTGGCCTCGATCTCGACCGGCGGCATCGTCCCCGGTGGCCTCGGTGACTGGATCACCCCGGCCTCACCGGCCACCCCGCCGGCGCTGACCCAGACGTGGGCCTACCACCGCATCCTCAGCCACATGAGCCGGATCGCGGGCGCGCTCGGGCGCGAGGCCGACGCTGCTGCGTACGAGCGGAAGGCATCGGAGGTGGCGACCGCCTTCCATGCGACCTTCTACCACCCGGAGACCGGGCTCTACGGCAACGGCGACCAGGCCAGCCAGGCCCTGGCGCTCCAGGAGGACCTCGTCCCGGCCGACCTGCGCGCCGGTGTCCTGGACCGGTTCGTCCAGCAGATCCGCACCGCCGACGACCACATCGTCGTCGGTGAGGTGGGCCTGTACGCCGCCGTCGACCTGCTCTCCCGGGAGCGGCTCGACGACGTGCTCCACGACTGGGTGCAGCGTGACGACGGGGTCAGCTACGGCAAGTTCCTCGCCGCCGGCGCGACGTCGCTGCCGGAGAGCTGGACCAGCTCCGGTGCCTCCCAGAACCACTACATGCTCGGCGCGATCGACTCCTGGTTCACCGGTGGGGTGGCCGGCATCACCCAGGCCTACGACTCGGTCGCCTGGAAGAAGGTCGTGATCGAGCCGGCACTGGTCGGTGACGTCGAGTCGGCATCGGCCTCCTACGAGTCCGTCCGGGGCACGATCTCCAGCTCCTGGGTGCGGAGCGAGGGACAGGTCCGGCTCACCACCACGATCCCGCCGAACACCACCGCGACCGTCCGGGTGCCGGCCGCCGACGGTGCCCGGGTCACGACACCGACCGGGGCCCGCCGGGTGACCTCGACGGTCCCCGGGTTCGCCGAGTTCGAGGTCGGGACCGGCACGTACACGTTCATCACCAGGTAGGGAGCAGAAAATGATCCGACTCACCGGCGTTCTCGCCGGCACCGTGGCCCTGGCAACCTCGCTCGCGCTCGGCACCGTGCCCACCGATCCTGCGGTGGCGACCCAGGCGACGACCGAGACATCGACACAGGCCCGCGGCTTCGACCCGGCGGCCTTCGCCGACCCGCCCAGCGACAGCCGCCCGGCGTTCTACTGGTACTGGACGGGCAACGTGACCCCGGACGTCGTCGACGCGCAGATGGCGGAGATGCGTGACAAGGGTGTCTACGAGGCGGTCCTGTTCCCCTACGGCGGCGACAAGATGCAGCCGGCGTTCTTCACCGAGGCCTGGTTCGACATCGTCGAGCACGTCCTGCGGGAGGCGCAGCGCACCGGGATGAGGATCTGGCTGTTCAACGACAGCAACTTCCCCAGCGGCAAGGCCGGCGGCATCATCGCCAACGGCGGCACGGTGGGGGACAAGACGTACGAGCCGAGCCCGGAGCTGCGGCTGAAGGCGCTGCAGCGCTCGACGCGGATCGTCGAGGGTCCGGCGACGATCGACCCGGCCGAGTCCAGCGGTCTCAGCGTCGAAGGCGGACGGCTCGTCGTGGACGCGGCCATCCGCGAGGGCGCGCACCCGATCAGCTCCGGTGCGACCTGGGGCGACTACACCGCGACCGGGAAGGTCACCCTGACCGCCTCCGGCGCGCAGCTCGTCGTACGCGCCTCCGAGGACGGCAGCCGCGGCTACCTCGTCGACGTCGACGTGAAGGGCAAGGCCAGCGTCTGGCGCCTCGACGGCGGCTCGCGGACCCGGCTGACCACCGGCGTGAACACCCCGGGCTTCTCGCCACGTCGGGAGCAGACGATCAGCGTCACCGTCTCCGGCGACCGGATCCAGCCGGTGATCAACAAGACCGTCCAGCCCGCTGCGGTCGACGCGACGTACGCAACCGGTGCTCCGGCGGTCAGCGCGGAGCTCGGCGGCGTCGGGATCGAGGACGCGGTCGAGGGCCTTCAGCGCGTGCAGTGGAACGACCTCACCGTCACCGACCCGGCCGGGGCGGCCCTGTGGTCGCAGAGCTTCGACGGCAGCGAGGCGATTGGTGACTTCGGCGGGCCGCTGGTCAGGCTGAAGGACACGGTCGCGGCCGCGGCTCGCCCGACGGGATCTGCCGACGGTGGCGACCTTGTCGAGCTCACCCCGAACCTCGAGGACGGCTCCTGGTCGGTGCCGGCGGGGCGCTGGCAGGTCGACACCTTCGCCCACACGACCCTGGTCGACGACACCAGCGGCTACCACCGCGGCTATCTCAACCTGCTCGACCCCGACGCGACCGACCGGCTGCTCGAGGTGGTGCAGGGGGAGTACGTCCGGCGCTTCGGCTGGGCGATGGGCTCGGTGGTCCCGGGCTTCTGGGACGACGAGCCCTTCATCTCCTCGGCCGAGCCGTGGCCGTTCAAGCGGCTCGCCTGGGCCGACGGCCTCGCGGACCTGATCGAGGACGCGGGCGGGTCCCCGGGTGGCTGTCGCGATTTGAAAATCGCCGAGTCGGGTCCGTGATGGTTGGCGTGTGCTGCGAAATACTTCGGTATGGCTCGCACTTATCGTCCGGT
>NZ_JBITCR010000007.1:0-18786 GCF_044453405.1 Nocardioides sp. NPDC051685
GGACGATAAGTGCGAGCCATACCGAAGTATTTCGCAGCACACGCCAACCATCACGGACCCGACTCGGCGATTTTCAAATCGCGACAGCCACCTGGGCCGAAGCCCACCACTGGATCGCCTGGGCCCAAGGCGGCGCGACCGACCTCGACAACGCCGCCCTCCTCTGCTCCCATCACCACCACCGCGCCCACGACCCCACCTACCTCCACGAGCGCTTGCCCAACGGCGACATCCGCTTCACCAGACGCACATAGACCGACGGGGAATTACTTCGCTGGGTCCGATGTTGACGACTATCGTGATGCGCATGTTCCGCGTGGTTTTCGAGCACGACCTGTCAGGCACGAGCCTGACGGGCGCTCCCACGTGGGCTCCGTCAGTCGATTGCACCGGCGCTCGAAGCTGACCCTCCTCCTGCCTCACAGGACCCGCGGAGGAGGGTGGCCCGCACCGGCCCCCTCGTCGCGGTGACAGCGCGGTGAGGGCTTGCCGGAGGGTCCTGGCTCACCCCGAATCTTCTGACAGAAACAAGGAACTCTCATGGCCAAGAGCCAGTTCGTGCGGACCAAGCCGCACCTCAACATCGGGACGATGGGTCACGTCGACCACGGCAAGACGACGCTGACCGCCGCGATCACCAAGGTGCTCGCGGAGCGCGACCCGAGCGTGAACCGCTTCATCGCCTTCGACGGCATCGACCGTGCTCCGGAGGAGCTGCAGCGCGGGATCACGATCAACATCTCGCACGTCGAGTACGAGACCGCGACCCGGCACTACGCGCACGTCGACATGCCCGGGCACGCCGACTACGTGAAGAACATGATCACCGGCGCCGCCCAGGTGGACGCCGCGATCCTGGTCGTCTCCGCTCAGGACGGCGCCATGCCGCAGACGCGGGAGCACGTGCTGCTCGCGCGCCGGGTGGGTGTGCCGTACCTGGTGGTGGCGCTCAACAAGGCCGACACCGTCGACGACCCGGAGCTGCTCGACCTGGTCGAGCTGGAGGTCCGTGACCTCCTCTCCGAGTACGGGTTCCCCGGCGACGACGTCCCTGTCGTCAGGGTCTCCGGGCTGAAGGCGCTGGAAGGCGACCCCGAGTGGACCACCGCGATCGGCGACCTGCTGGACGCGATCGACGGCTACGTGCCGGTGCCCGAGCGTGAGCTCGGCCAGCCGTTCCTGATGCCGATCGAGAACGTCGTCACGATCACCGGCCGCGGCACGGTGGTGACCGGTGCCGTCGAGCGCGGCTCGCTGAAGGTCGGCGACGCGGTCGAGGTCGTGGGTCTCGGCGCGACGGTCACCAGCACCGCGATCGGTCTGGAGACGTTCGGCAAGTCGCTGGAGTCCGCCGAGGCGGGCGACAACGCGGCGGTGCTGCTGCGTGGCGTCAAGCGCGACGAGGTCCGTCGCGGCCAGGTCGTGGCACTGCCCGGCAGCGTACGGCCGCACCGGAAGTTCCGGGCGAACCTGCACGCGCTGTCCACCTCCGAGGGTGGTCGGCACACCCCGTTCGCCGCGGACTACCGGCCGCAGTTCTACTTCCGGACCACGGACGTGCCCGGCGGGATCGATCTGGGTGAGATCGCCCTGGTCATGCCCGGCGACACGATCGAGCTCGGGGTGGAGCTGGAGAAGCCGATCGCGATGGACGTCGGCCTCGGCTTCGCGGTCCGCGAGGGCGGTCACACCGTGGCCGCCGGCACCGTGACCGAGCTGCTCGACTGACGAGACACGGAATGGCCCCCGACATGAGTCGGGGGCCGTTTCGGTCTCAGCTCCGCGGGCGCCACCGCTTCCACAGCGCCTCACCCTCGGCACGGACCTTGCCGTCCCACTCCAGCCGCACCAGCGAGGTGATCTGGTCCTCGTCGGCGTCCTTGGTGGTGGCGACGAGCGTGACCGGCTCCCTGAGCGGAGCCGGCCGCCGAAATCGTACGTCGATCCCTGCCGTCACATAGGCCAGCGACTCCCCCTCGGCCGGCATCCAGCCGTTGAGGAAGGCCTCCTGGTGCACCGCGGCGGCGCTGTGGCAGTCGAGCAGGGTCGCGATGATCCCGCCGTTGAGGAACCCGCCGCCGTTGTCGTGCTGCGGCCACGGCAGGAAGGTCGCGGTAACGCTCCCGTCCAGCTGCGGATAGCTCTTCAGCTGGAGCCCCTCCGCGTTGGCCGGCCCACACCCGAAGCAGGTCATCGCCGGCCACCACTCGTCCTGCAACGCGATCATCTTCACCGCGCCACCATAACCACGATCAGCCGATCCCGGTCCGGAAGCCCTCGCGCCAGGTGGCGTACGACGGCGTCCAGCCGAGCTCCTGCTTCGCCTTGGCGTTGGACGACCCACGCACCGAGGTCATCAGGGCGACCCCGAACTCACCGATCAGCGGCCGGGCGAGCCAGGCCGGAAGCCGCATCGGGTCCCGGCCGCCGACCTGCTCGGCCAGGAACGGCATCCACTGGTTCACCGGCGCGGGCTCGTCGTCGACGATGTTGTAGATGCCCGGCGCACCGCGCTCGACCGCCGCGGCGGTTGCCGCGCCGACATCGTCGATGTGGACGAACGACCACACCCCGGTGCCGCCGCCGACCACCGGCATCTTGCCAGCGCGCAGCAGCTCGCCGATCGCGCCCTCGCGGGAGGCGGCGTTGCCAGGGCCGTAGAAGTTGCCGTAGCGCAGCACCAGCCCCTCGAGGTCGGACGCCGCGGTCACCGCCTCCTCCAGGTGACGGATCGCCGCCAGGGTGCCTCGCGCCTCCTTGCCGGGGTCGACGATCATCGGGGTGCTCTCGTCCTTGACCCAGCCGCCGGTGCGCTCGTAGGTCCAGCCGCCACCGAAGCTCTGCGCGACGAACCGCCGCACCCCGGCGGCCCGGGACGCCGCCAGCAGGTGGTCGGTGCCCTCGGTACGCAACCGGTTGGTCATCGCGAAGTCCTGGTCCCACTTCTTCAGGTTGCCGCTCAGGCCGCCCAGCGCGGTGAGCTGGTGCACGACCACCTCGGGCGACGCCTTGGCGACGGCGTCGGCGACACTCTGCGCGTCCAGCGGGTCCATCACGATCCCGGTCGCGCCCATCGCGGCCAGGGCCTCGCACCCCGCCTCGTGGCGGGTCGAACCGTAGACCTCGTGTCCGGCAGCCACCAGCAGCGGCACCATCCTGACGCCGACCGCACCGGTTCCGCCTGCGATGAAAATACGCATTTTGCTGTTCCTCTCGTCGTTGTTGACCCCACCGACGAAACAACCTGCGCTCCTGTGACAGCTGGCGTAAGGTCCTGCGTTCGTGGACCTCGCAACCGCCCATGACGGGCTCCGCCCGCTGATGTTCTCGATCGCCTACCGGATGCTCGGCAGCGTCGCCGAGGCGGAGGACGTCGTGCAGGACGCGTTCCTGCGCATGCACCGCAGCACGCAGGAGTCCGACGAGATCGACAACCTGGATGCGTACGCCACCACGGTCACCACCCGGATCGCCATCGACACCCTGCGCTCGGCCCGCCACCGCCGTGAGCAGTACGTCGGGCCGTGGCTACCCGAGCCGATCCTGGTCTCCGACGAGGACCCTGCGCACCGCCTCGAGCTCGACGAGACCGTCAGCACCGCGTTCCTGGTGCTCCTGGAGTCCCTCACACCGGTCGAGCGCGCGGTGTTCGTGCTGCGCGAGGTGCTGGGCTACGACTACGACGACATCGCCCCGATCGTCGACAAGAGCGCGACCAACTGCCGCCAGATCTTCACCCGCGCCCGCAAGCGGATCGCCGACGGCACGCCCCGGTTCGACCCTTCACGCGAGCGCCGCGACCAGCTCGCCTCCCAGTTCGTCGCCGCGCTGTCCGCGAGCGACATCAGTGGCCTGGAGCGGCTCCTGGCCGACGACGTCGTGTTCGTCGCCGACGGCGGCGGCCGGGCTCCGGCGATCCAGAGGCCGATGCTCGGCGCCGTCGCCGTCACCCGCTTCCTGCTCGGGCTCATGCGTCAGGGCGAGCGCTTCGGCGTACGCCTCGAGCTCTCGCATGCCAACGGCCAGCCCGCGATGCTCACCCGCGGTGCCGACGGGGCCTTGCTCGGCGTCATCGCGCTCGACGTCGACGGCGGCCGGATCGTGCGCATGCACAACGTGCTCAACCCCGACAAGCTCGGTCACCTCGGCGAGGTCGGCGACCTCTTCGCCCTGCTGGCCGAGCGCTAACCCTCCAGGAACGTACGCAGCGACTGATCGACCAACGGGCGCCCCAGCGTGCCCTCGGCCAGCGCGTCACGCAGCGCGGTGACCGAGTCCAGGTCGGCGACGAGACCGACGAGCTCGCCGACCTCCTCGCCGATCTCGGCCGGTGTGGTGGCCGCGACCGGCCGGTCCAGGAGCAGCGGGCAGTCGACCGGACCGCCCTCCGGCTCAGGGTGCCCGAGGGCGGCGACCCAGCAGCCGACCTCGAAGCGCAGCGGTGCGGACGGGCCGGCTCCCTGGGCACGCAGGTCGATGTACCACACGATGTCGTCGCTCTTGGGGTCACCGAGTCGGTGGTGGCCCTTGCGCAGCGGCATGCCGCCGGCCTTGAACGCCTTCGTCGCCGCCGTCCGGGCTGCCTTCTGATCCACCGTGGCGCCTAGAAGTCGAGGTCGGTCTCGGAGAGCTGACCGCCCCCGGCGACGATGAACTCCTTGCGCGGAGCGACGTCGGAGCCCATCAGCAGGTCGAAGACCGCGGCCGCCTCGTCGGCGTCGTCCAGCGTCAGCCGGCGGAGCGTCCGGTGACGCGGGTCCATCGTGGTCTCGGCCAGTTGGTCGGCATCCATCTCACCCAGACCCTTGTAGCGCTGCACCGGGTCCTTCCAGGTGACGTTCTTCTTCTTCAGCTCGGCGAGCTTTCGCTGCAGCTCCGGGTCGGAGTAGGTGTAGATGTATCTCTCCATCCCCTTCTTCGGGTTGGAGATCTCGATCCGGTGCAGCGGCGGGACCGCGGTGTAGACCTTGCCGGCGGCGATCAGCTCGGGCATGTACTTGAAGAACAGGGTCGCCAGCAGCGTACGGATGTGGGCGCCGTCGGAGTCGGCGTCGGCCATGAAGATGATCTTGCCGTAGCGCGACGCGTCCAGGTCGAAGCTGCGCCCCGTGCCGGTCCCCACGACCTGGATGATCGAGGAGCACTCGGCGTTCTTCAGCATGTCGCCGACCGAGGCCTTCTGGACGTTGAGGATCTTGCCGCGGATCGGCAGCAGCGCCTGGAACTCGGAGTTGCGGGCCACCTTGGCGGTGCCGAGCGCGGAGTCACCCTCGACGATGAACAGCTCGGCGCGGTCGTCGGTGGTGCGGCAGTCGGCGAGCTTGGAGGGCAGCGCGGAGGACTCCAGCGCGTTCTTGCGCCGCTGGTTCTCCTTCTGCTGACGCAGCGAGAGCCGGGTCTTGGAGGCGGCGTACACCTTCTCCATCACCAGCTTGGCCTGCTGCTTCTGGGCGCCGCGCGACTCGGTGAGGAAGGTCTTCATCTCCGCGGCGACGACCTTGCGCACCACGCTGCGGGCCGCCGGGGTGCCGAGGATCTCCTTGGTCTGGCCCTCGAACTGGGGCTCAGCCAGGCGCACCGTCACCACGGCGGTGAGGCCCTCGAGGATGTCCTCCTTGACGATGTCCTTGTCGTTGACCTTGAGCACCTTGGCGGCGCGCATGGCGTCGTTGAACGTCTTGGTCAGCGCGTTCTCGAAGCCGCTGACGTGGGTGCCGCCCTTCGGGGTGGCGATCACGTTGACGAAGGAGCGGATCTCGGTGTCGTAGCCGCTGCCCCACCGCACCGCGATGTCGACGCCTAGCTCGCGCTCGACGTCCTGCGGGGTCATGTGGCCGGCGTCGTCGAGCATCGGCACGGTCTCGGTGAAGGTGTCCGACCCCTGCAGCCGGAGTACGCCGCTGACCGGCTCGTCCTTGGCCAGGAAGTCGACGAACTCGGCGATGCCGCCGTCGTGGCGGAACTTCTCCTCGATCGGGTCGGCACCGGACTGGTCGCGGATGACCAGCTCGAGCCCGGGCACGATGAAGCTCGTCTGCCGGGCGCGGCCGAGCAGTCCCTCGAGCTCGAAGCGGGCGTCCTTGGTGAAGATCTGCTTGTCCGGCCAGAACCGGATCCGGGTGCCGGTCTTGCCCTTGGCGACGCGCTTGCCCTTGCGGCTCAGACCGCTCTGCGGGGTGAAGCCGGCCGTCGGCCCGTCGCCGTCGAAGACACCGGGCACACCGCGGCGGAAGGAGATCCCCTGCTGGGCCGGCGAGCGGTCCACGTCGATGTCCATCCGGCTCGAGAGCGCGTTGACGACCGAGAGACCGACACCGTGCAGACCGCCGGTCGCGTTGTAGGAGCCGCCACCGAACTTGCCGCCCGCGTGCAGCTTGGTCGCGACCACCTCGACACCGGGAAGCCCGGTGCGGGGCTCCTTGTCGGTCGGGATGCCGCGGCCGTCGTCGTAGACCTCCACCGAGCCGTCGGGGTGCATCGTCACCTCGACGTGACCGGCCACTCCGGCCAGCGCCTCGTCGACGCCGTTGTCGATGATCTCCCACAGACAGTGCATGAGGCCGCGGGTGTCGGTCGAGCCGATGTACATACCGGGACGCTTGCGAACCGCCTCCAGGCCCTCGAGGACGAGGAGGTGCGCGGCGTTGTAGGTGTTGTCAGAGATGATCGGCTCCTGGCTGTCCTGCATTGAAGCGTTGCTGCTCGGGTACTGCTCGGATGAAATCTACCGTGCGACACGCCCGGGTCTCACGCAGGCACGCGGCAACCGGACCGCGCGCCATAGGGCGGCACACCGACGTCGTGATCGGTCCGTTACGTGGAACTTGTGGGTTTCGATGCACGAAATGGTCGGTTGACAGGTAAGAATGTCTGCCACGGACAGCGATGTCCCGCGGGGTAGGTCCGACCCGGATCCCCAACCCGGAGCGACAACTGCAAGGATTTGAGGTGCGACGGAGGTAAGAGTCCGCGAGGAAACGCTAGCGATCTAGGGAATCTTCTAAGACTCACGTACGTTATCCCGGCGCAATCATGATCAGAAATGAGGCCGATGTGACCACTGCCGTTGCCACCAGCTCGCCGCTCACGTCCGAGGACCGTTGCGACCGGTGCGGAGCGCAGGCCTACGTACGCGCGGAGCTCCACTCCGGCGGCGAACTGCTGTTCTGCGCCCACCACGCCCGCGAGCACGGCGAGAAGCTCAAGGAGATCGCGAGCTCGATCACCGACGAGACGCACAAGCTCACCGAGAAGAACTGACCCCACCCACCAACTCCCCCGGAGGCCCGGACCACGACGGTCCGGGCCTCCGGCGCGTCGTGAGGCCGCCAGCGGCTAGGGTCGCTCCGTGAGTCTCGTCCCTGAATGGATCGTCGTTGGTCTCGTCGCGCTGGTCATCGCCTTCGGCATCGCCGGCATCATCGTCCCGATCCTCCCCGGCGGAGCGCTGCTCGTCGCCGCCGCGATCCTAGGCTGGGCCATCTGGCTGGGAGAGCCCACCGGCTGGGTGATCTTCGGCATCTCCGCCGCCTTCATCGCCATCGGGCTGATCACCAAGTACGCCATCCCCGGCAAGCGCCTCAAGGACTCCGGGATGCCGTTGTCCACCCAGATCGCCGGCGCGATCCTGGCCATCATCGGCTTCTTCGTGATCCCCGTCGTCGGCGTCTTCGTCGGCTTCCCCCTCGGCGTCTTCCTCGCCGAGCTCCGCCGCCACGGCGGCGACGCGGGCGAGGCCTGGGCCTCCACCTGGGCCGCCCTCAAGGCGATCGGCCTGTTCATCCTCATCGACGCCACCGCCGCCACCCTCGCCACGATCACCTGGGTCGTCGGGCTGTTCATCACCTGAGGCCCGAGTGCAGGAACTCCCTGGGTCGTGTGGCACAGGTGGTCGATGTGATCAGCCGTTGGCGACCGTCACGTCGTCTGCCATGACGTACGCGATCCGGTGGTTGAACCAGATCTGGTAGTAGGTCGTGCCGCCGCTGATCACGATGCAGTCGGGGACGCCGTCGACGGTCGCGCAGTTGAAGTTGTTCGCCTTGTAGTAGTCGGCCGGGACCTTCGCGTCGGCCAGGACGTACTTCTGACCTGCGGGGATCGTGTACTGCAGGGGCGCGATCGTCCGCGGCGTCACCCCGGCGGGATAGTCGCTGGCCTTCGTGGGGTAGGCGGTGCCGTAGACCTTGGCAGTGGTGCCGGCCTTGGGCGTGACGACCTTGCCCGCGGAGGGCAGCAGCACGTCGCGCGGGTTCTGGATCCAGCCCTGCTTGCCGCCGAACCAGACTCCCCACCAGTCGGACCGGGTCCGGTCGTTGACCACGACCTTCTGACCGGCCGCCAGGCGCGGGCCCCAGTTGGAGACCTTGGCGGAGCCGCCGACGACCGTGTCCGGCAGCAGCGGGGCGTCGACGGAAGGCTCGGCGTAGACGTTGACGAAGTTGGTGCCCCGGTCGCTCGGGCACGGCACGCCCTCCTCGGTGCAGCCGGTCATCAGGTTGCCGGTGTTGGTGTCGAAGTCGGGGTTGACCGTCCAGATCTCGCTGCGCGCGTGGCGATCGGCCTTGATCGGCGCCCCGAGCAGATCGAAGTAATGGCTCCAGTCCCAGTAGGGGCCCGGGTCCCAGTGCATCCCGGCGACGTTGGCCGGCGCGACCCCCTGGACCTGGTCGTGGCCGATGATGTGGGCACGGTCGAGCGGGATCGCGTAGCTCGTGGCCAGGTAGCGGACCAGGGTCGCCGAGGTCTGGTACATCGCCTCGGTGTACCACGCACCGTCGGCGGCGTAGCCCTCGTGCTCCAGCCCGATCGAGTGGCTGTTGACGTACCAGTTGCCGGCGTGCCAGCCGACGTCCTTGCCCGGGATGTGGTGGGCGACGTGGCCGTCGACCGATCGCAGCGTGTAGTGCCAGCCGAGGTAGGTCGGGTCCTGGACCAGCCTCACAGTGCCGTCGTAGGAGGTCTCGGTGTCGTGGATGACGATGTAGTCGACCGACCCCTCCTCGGGCCGGCTGGCGAGGTCGTGGTTGCCGTAGTCGCCGATCGTGTCGCCGGTCTGCTCGTAGGGCGCGGGCAGCGACTCGCAGCCGAGCACCGCGGGACACTCGACGGCCTCCCCGGTGTCGGACTCGGCCAGATCGAGCCGCCCGACGGCCTCCTCGCTGGCGGTCACCGGCGTCGCCGCCAGGGTGACGAGGTGCCCGTCGTTGGTCGTACGCGACTCCCCCGCGCTCAGCGTCGCGAAGACCTGCCGCGCGAACTTGAGCGCGGTCGCCTCGTCCGCGGCACCGCTGTAGCGACCGACCGCGGCACTCCAGTCCGCGAGCGTCTCCGCACCGCCCGCAGCCTCCTGGTAGTCGGCCAGCACCGCAGCCCCGCCGCAGATGTTGGCGACCGCGTCCTCACGCAGGTCGGCGACCGGGATCGCGGTGATCTCGTTGGCCGTACGCAGCGTCTCGACCTCACCCAGCCGGACCGCCTCTTCGCGCTGGCGCGTGGTGCGGGCCTGGTGGGAGCCGTCACCCTTGCCCAATGGGTCCGGGTGGGCCTGGGTGTCCTTCGCCAGTGCCGGCAGGTCGGTCAGGTGCATCGGCCCGTAGCCGCCCGAGGTGCTCGGCGCGGCGCCGTGGGCGTCCCAGCGTGACTCCATGTAGGAGACCGCCAGCAGCACCTCGGCCGGCACTCCGCTGGTCTCGGATGCTCGCTCGAAGACCGTCTGCCGGTCGTCGGGGCCCTCCAGGCAAGCGTTCCAGTCGGGCTCCGACGCCGACGCCACCGCGGTGATCGGCACCGCGACGAGCAGGCCTCCGAGCAGTGCGCCTGCCGCTGCCAGAGCGGGACGGTGGGGACGTGAGAGACGCGTAGGCACGAGAAGACCTCCCGAAAGGCGGACATCCGACCCGTGCAACCTAGCCGACTCCGCAGTCGTGGCGGGCGAGTCTGCGGAAATGGCGAACGCCCTCCCAGATGTCCGGGAAGGCGTTCGAGAGGGATCTTAGCCAGAATCAGTCGAGATAGTCTCGCAGAACCTGAGAACGCGACGGGTGTCGCAGCTTCGACATCGTCTTGGACTCGATCTGACGGATGCGCTCGCGGGTGACCCCGTAGACCTTGCCGATCTCGTCTAAAGTCTTCGGCTGACCGTCGGTCAGACCGAAGCGCATGCTCACGACGCCGGCCTCACGCTCGGAGAGCGTGTCGAGCACCGCGTGCAGCTGCTCCTGGAGCAGGGTGAACGAGACCGCGTCGGCCGGGACGATCGCCTCGGAGTCCTCGATCAGGTCACCGAACTCGGAGTCGCCGTCCTCACCGAGCGGGGTGTGGAGCGAGATCGGCTCGCGGCCGTACTTCTGGACCTCGATGACCTTCTCCGGGGTCATGTCGAGCTCCTTGGCCAGCTCCTCCGGGGTGGGCTCACGGCCCAGGTCCTGGAGCATCTGGCGCTGGACGCGCGCGAGCTTGTTGATGACCTCGACCATGTGCACCGGGATGCGGATGGTGCGGGCCTGGTCGGCCATGGCGCGGGTGATCGCCTGACGGATCCACCAGGTGGCGTAGGTCGAGAACTTGTAGCCCTTGGTGTAGTCGAACTTCTCGACCGCACGGATCAGACCCAGGTTGCCCTCCTGGATCAGGTCGAGGAAGAGCATGCCGCGGCCGGTGTAGCGCTTGGCCAGCGAGACCACCAGACGGAGGTTGGCCTCCAGGAGGTGGTTCTTGGCGCGCTTGCCGTCCTCGGCGATCCACTCGAGCTCGTCGAGGATCTTGGGGGTGATCTTGCCGCCCTTGCCGAGCTTCTCCTCCGCGAAGAGACCGGCCTCGATCCGCTTGGCGAGCTCGACCTCCATCTCGGCGTTGAGCAGCGGGACCTTACCGATCTGCTTGAGGTAGTCCTTGACCGGGTCGGCGGTCGCGCCCGCGACCATGACGGTCTGCTCGGGCTCGTCGGTGTCGTCGGCGGTGGAGACGACGAAGCTCTGCTTCTCGGCCTCCTTCTCGTCCTCCTTGATCGTGGGATCGGCGGCGACGTCCTTCTCGAACTGCTCGTCGGGGATGTCGGGCAGGATCTTCTTGCCGTCGGGACCGATCTGGACGACCGTGGTGTCGTCGTCGCTGTCACCGTCGTCGTCGGAGTCGGTGTCCGAGTCGTCGACGTCGATGTCGTCGACGTCGACCTCGACGTCCTCGAGGACGATCTCCTCGCCGTCCTCGTCGATCTCGGTCGTCTTCTTGGGCTCGGGCTCGTCGGCCTTCTTCGCCGCGACCGGCGTGGCCGGCTTCTCGGGCTCGGCCGCGACCTTCTTGGCGGCGGCCTTCTTGGCCGGCGCCTTGGCCGTGGTCGTCTTGCGGGTCGAGGTCGTCGCCGCCGCAGCACGACCGGTGACGGCGGTGCCGAGGTCCACCGAGATGCCGAGCGTGCTCAGGTGACCGAGCAGTGCCTTCAGATGCCTGGGCTCGACCGCGGCATCCTCGCTGGCCTGGCGGACCTGGTCGGGACTCACCCGGCCGGTTGGCTTGGCCTGGTCGATCAGTGCCTTCACGGCAGGGTGGGCGAGTACCTCAGCGGGTATCTTGCGCGCGTTCGAGGACACGAACACCTCTCCGTCGAACTTGGTCGAGACTTATCAAAAACTCAGTTTGGGCGCGGCAGGGCCCGAGGTCGTCAAGAGCCGCAGATTCATTCTGCCACGGTGATGGTGAACAGTCCCCATCCGGGGCGTCGTGTTCCCCATCAGCTCATCCGGCTGCTTTGGCTGCGGCCTTCTTCTGCTGTTTGTAGTCACGCACCTTCTGCAACGACGCAACGTCGACGACGTCAGCCACAGAACGGTAACCATCGAGCGCGTAGTCACCGACGGCCTCCTGCCAGCCCTCCGGCCGCACCCCCAGCTGCTTGGCGAGGAGGGAGACGAAGATCTGCGCCTTCTGCTTCCCGAAGCCAGGAAGCGCCTGGACCCGCTTGAGCAGGTCCTTGCCGCTGGCGGCCTCGGTCCACAGCCGGGTGACGTCACCACCGTACTCGTTGGTGACGATGGCCGCGATCCCCTGCACCTTCGCCGACATCGAGCCTGGGAACCGGTGGATCGCCGGCGGGGTCGAGGCGATCGTCTTGAACTCCTCGGGGTCCATCTCGGCGATCGTGGCGGGATCCAGATGCCCGAGGCGGGTCACCAGCTTGTGACCCCCCTTGAACGCATCCTCCATCCGGTACTGCTGGTCCAGGGCCATGCCCAGCAGCAGCGCGAACGGGTCGTCGGAGAGCAGCTTGTCGGCGGCCTCGTCGCCGGTGATGTGGAGCGAAGGCATAAGGGACATCCTGCCTCATCTCGTGGCTCGGCACCGCGTCATGCCTGTGGAAAGGGGGTCGCGCCGAACCGGCATCCGTTGCACGCTAGGCCCATGGCCTCCCTGTCCACCCTGTCCGAGACGTCCGTCGAGGGACTGCACGAGCCGCTCTCGCCGGTGATCGAGAAGCGGTTGAGACGTGCCGTGCTCGACCACACCGCCACCGAGCACCGTCGCTCGTTCCTGCCGCTCGTCCACCTCGGCATCCCCGGCGGCAAGGAGGTCGCGCACGCACATCGCGAGGACGAGCCCACCGACCCGTGGCTGCGGGCCGACATCGTCCACAGCATGCGGCGCCGGGTCGGCGTGCCGGACCCGATCGTGTGGCTGACCCGGGCAGGCAGCACGGAGATCGAGGACGTCGACCTCCGCTGGCTCGCCGCCGCCCGGCAGGCGTTCCGAGAGATCGGCGCACCCCTGACGTACGTCGTGGTGACCCGCAACGCGTGGCTCGACCCGCGCTCGGGGGTGAGCCGCCGCTGGAAGCGGCTGCGCTACCGAAACGACTAGACCGGGAGATCCGACCGGGTGAGCGCCTCCTCCCAAGCGCTCGGGGGAACCGCACCCTCGAGCATCTGCGCGACCAACACCCCGAGACCGTGGTGAGGTTCGCTCGCGAAGCACCGGTCCAGCGCACACCACGCGAGCGCGCCGTCACCGCCGAGCCAGGCGGCGAAGGCCAGCACCGCGGCCGGGTGGGCGACGTGGGCGTCGGGGCTGCGGCGTACGACATCGGTCCACAGACGCACGTGGGCCCTGGCCTCCTCCCGGGTCATCCCGCCCCAGGCGGCGTCTCGCCGCTGCGGGTCGCGCAGGGCCAGCAGCAGGGAGGCGATCTGGTCGGCCGAGAGCACCGTCCCGGCGACCGCGTCGTCGACCAGCCGGCCGACCTCGTAGGTCTTCATCGACGAGGCCTGCCCCAGCGCCGCCTCGGTCTCGGCGGCCGCCGCGGGATCCGGGGCGATCGAGGCCGCCAGCTCGGAGCGGGAGCGGCGCACCAGCTGCCCGTCGAAGACCGCCTGGGCACGGAACGGATGCGCCCCGACGTCGAAGGGAACGCCGTCGTCGGGAACCCCGTGGAACCCGAGCGGGTCGAACCACCGGCCGTCCTGGACCCGTAGGCACCCGATCAGGTCGATGTCGCACTCGGCGAGCCTCTCGGCGAGGCGACGGGCGATCTTCACCCCGAAGCGCGGGCCACTGTCGTAGAGGACGAGGAGGACGCCGCGCACCTGGTGGCGGACCGCGGGCAGGATCAGGCTGTCGAGGCAGGCCTCGACCTCGCCCGGCGGCGGCAGGTCGATCCTGCCGTGGACCTGGTGCTCACCGCCGAACGTCAGCATGACGATCGACTTCTCGGGCTGGAAGCCGAGCAGGACAGGGACGGCCGCCAGGACGTCCTCGGGACGGGCGATGGAGAGTTTCGTGGTCATGCGGACCACGATCCCCGCGACCCACCGACAGTTTCGGCGCCATATGCGGAGCCTGTGGACAACCCGGTCCCCAACCGAGCCTGTGGACGGTCAACGGCCCGAAACAGAGTGTCCCCGCTGCCAGATAGGTTGCCACCATGAGAGCGCAGGCGTCGGTGATGCACCTCGACCTCGACGCGTTCTTCGCCTCGGTCGAGCAGCGCGACAAGCCGTCCCTGCGCGGCAAGCCGGTGATCGTGGGCGGCATCGGCGGGCGCGGCGTGGTCAGCACGGCCTCCTACGAGGCCAGGGCCTTCGGCGTCCGCTCGGCGATGTCGACCCGCGAGGCCCGTGCGCTGTGCGGTCACGCCGCCTTCCTCTACCCGCGCTTCCATGCCTACAAGCTGGTCAGTGAGCAGGTCTTCGGCATCCTGCGCGACCTGTCCCCCTTGGTCGAGCCGCTCTCGCTCGACGAGGCCTTCGTCGATCTCGCCGCCGCCGGCCTGCCCGACCTCGAGGTCGACACCGTGACCGCGACGGCCGAGCGGATCCGCGCGGAGGTCGCCGAGGTGACCGGGGGCCTGAGCGCGAGCGTCGGCCTGGCCAGCTCGAAGTTCATCGCCAAGATCGCCAGCGACCTGGACAAGCCCGACGGCCTGGTCGTCGTGGCGCCCGGCACCGAGCTCGACCTGCTCCGCCCGATGAACGTCAAGGTGATCCCCGGCGTCGGTCCCGCCACTGCCGAGCGCCTGCGCCGGGCCGGCATCCACACCGTGGCCGATCTGGAGCAGGTCAGCGTCGAGGAGCTCGTACGCCTTGTGGGCAAGTCCCACGGCACCAACCTCTACAAGCTGGCCCGGGCCCAGGACGACCGGCGCATCGAACCCGAGCGCGAGACCAAGTCGGTCAGCGTCGAGGGCACCTATGACACCGACCTGACCGACCGGCCGCTCATGGAGCAGATCCTCACCCGGCAGGCCACCGAGGTCGCGGCCCGGCTGAAGAAGAACGGGCTCTCGGGCCGCACCATCACGATCAAGGTGAGGCTCTACGACTTCACCACGATCAACCGCTCCGCGACCCTTCCGGCCCCGACCGACCAGGCCGGCACCATCGCCCGGCTGGCCAGGACCCTGCTCGGCGAGCTCTTCACGGCGGGCGAGACGGCCGGCGGCGTACGCCTTCTCGGGGTCGGTGTCTCCGGTCTCGCCGACTGGATCCAGGAGGACCTCTTCGGTGACGACATCGATGACGACACCGAGCCCGACCTCCCGCTGCCCGAGCCGGCGCGGCGACCCACCTGGGCGGCGGGGATGGACGTCGTCCACACGGAAATGGGTCGCGGCTGGGTCTGGGGATCGGGGCGGGGTGTCGTGACCGTGCGCTTCGAGACCGCCGAGACTCCGGCCGGCCCGGTGAGGTCCTACGCCGTCGACGACCCCGACCTTCAGCCCTACACCGGGGCCTGAGGCCCCCTCCCCCGGGTCCGGGCTTCGCCGTCGCGGCGAGGCGGTGCGGTATCGCGCGACGCGACCAGGGTGTGCGATAGCGCGTTGCGATGCGTGAGGCGGCCACGCACGTCCCGTGCGCGCCGGTTCGAGGGTCGCGAGGATAGGGTCTCGTTCATGTCTGCAGCCCACCCGTCGACGCCCTGGCCGGTCGCACCGAAGAAGCCCTCGTCCAAGCAGTTCCACGGCCTGACCCGGACCGATGACTACGAGTGGCTCCGCGAGAAGGAGAACCCCGAGGTCATCGCCTACATCGAGGCCGAGAACGCCTACACCAAGGAGCAGACCGACCACCTCTCCGACCTGCGCACCCAGATCTTCGAGGAGATCAAGGCGCGCACCCTCGAGACCGACCTGAGCGTCCCGACGCGCTCGCGCGGCTACTGGTACTACGGCCGCAGCTTCGAGGGGAAGCAGTACGGCGCGAGCTGCCGGGTGAAGGTCGCCGACCCCGACGACTGGACTCCCCCGACACCGGCCGACGTCACCCACGACCAGCCCGCACTCCCCGGCGAGGAGGTGCTGCTCGACCTCGACGCGCTCGCCGAGGGACACGACTTCTTCAGCCTCGGCGGCTCCTCGGTGAGCCCGAGCACCACCCTGCTCGCCTACGCGACCGACGTCACCGGCGACGAGCGCTACACCGTACGCGTCAAGGACCTCACCACGGGCGAGCTGCTGACCGACGAGCTCACCAACGTGCACGGCGGCGCGACCTGGGACCGTGACTCGGCCAACCTCTACTACACGACCGCCGACGAGTCCTGGCGCGCCGACAAGATCTGGCGCCACCGCCTCGGCACCACCCAGGACGAGGACGAGCTGGTCTTCCACGAGACCGACGACCGGTTCTGGGTCGGCGTGGGGCGCACCAGGTCCGACCGGTTCATGTTCATCGGGACGGCCGCGAAGATCACCGCCGAATACCGCTTCCTCGACCTCGACGACCCCGACGCCGGCTGGCAGGTCTTCGCCGCCCGCGAGGAGGGCGTCGAATACTCCGTGGAGCACGCCACCATCGCCGGCGAGGACGTCTTCCTGGTCACCCACAACGCCTCGGGTCCCGACTTCGAGATCGCCACCGCGCCGACCGCCCCGACCCCGCGGACCGAGTGGCAGCCGCTCCTCCCCCACACCCCCGGCGTACGCCTCGAGGACGTCGATGCCTTCGCCAGTCACCTGGTCGTCCACCAGCGCAGCGAGGGCCTGACCCAGCTCCGCATCCTGGAGCTCGGCCCCGAGGGAGGCACAGCCGGTGTCGCCGACGACTACCTGGTGAAGTTCGACGACGAGCTCTACACCATCGGCTCCGGCTCCAACCCCTCCTTCGAGACCCCGGTCGTGCGGCTCGGCTACACCACGATGCGCACCCCAGCCTCCGTCTACGACTACGACGTACGCAGCCGCGAGCTGACCCTGCTCAAGCAGGCCCCGGTGCTCGGTGGCTACGACCGCGACGACTACGAGGAGCACCGGCTCTGGGCGACGGCCGAGGACGGCGTACGGGTGCCGATCTCGATCGTGGCGAAGAAGGGGCTCCACGAGACCGGACCGATCCCGGTGCTGCTCTACGCCTACGGCTCCTACGAGGCCAGCATGGACCCCTACTTCTCGATCGCGCGGCTGAGCCTGCTGGACCGTGGGATCGGGTTCGCGATCGCCCACATCCGCGGCGGCGGCGAGATGGGCCGCGCGTGGTACGACGACGGGAAGATGCTGAAGAAGCAGAACACCTTCTCCGACTACATCGCCTGCGCGCGCCACCTCGCCGAGTCGGGCTGGTCGACGCCCAGCAAGATCATCGCCGAGGGCGGCAGCGCCGGCGGGCTGCTGATGGGCGCGGTCGCCAACCAGGCGCCGGACGCCGTCGGAGCGATCGTCGCCGCGGTGCCCTTCGTGGACGCGCTGACCACGATGCTCGACGCGACGCTGCCGCTGACGGTCACCGAGTACGACGAGTGGGGCAACCCGGAGGCCGACAAGGAGACGTACGACTACATGTCGTCCTACGACCCCTACACGAACGTCACCGCCCAGCACTATCCGCCGATCCTGGCCGAGACCAGCATCAACGACACCCGGGTGCTCTACGTCGAGCCCGCGAAATGGGTCGCCAAGCTGCGCGCGACGGCAGAGAATCCGGGTGACGTACTCCTGAAGACGGAGATGGCGGCCGGACATGGAGGGGTCTCGGGGCGCTACAAGGCGTGGGAGGACCGGGCGTTCAGTCTTGCCTGGATGATCGACCAGGTGACCTCTGCGTAGGGCATATCTGCGGGGATCTCGGGGTACTCCATGAGAAACCCCTGAGATTCACCTCATGATGCAACTTATCGCCCGCGGCGTACGTCGAACCGGACAAGAGATCGAAGACGGATTCGATGACAAGGCGCTCTACCAGGGAACACCTGGGAGGGGCGAAGCGTTGAAACCACCGTGAGGCCACAAACCTCACCGTGAGGAGGTTCCCATGGCGACACGCACCGCAACCGCCACCCGAGAGATCGAGGGGCGTGACAGCGTCGGGCTGTATCTCGACGAGATCGCCCGCAACGAGCTCCTGGATGCCGCCAAAGAGGTTGAGCTGTCCAAGGCGATCGAGGCCGGCCTGATGGCCGAGCACCTCTTGGCCGAGGGCCGCGTCGGCCGCAAGAAGGCACCCGGTGGAGCCACCCGAGCCGAGCTGGAGTGGCTGGCCGAGGAGGGCCAGCGCGCCACCCGTGAGTTCATCAACGCCAACCTGCGACTGGTGGTGTCCATCGCGCGCAAGTACGGCCGCGCGCAGATGCCGATGCTCGACCTGATCCAGGAAGGAAACACCGGCCTGATCCGGGCCGTTGAGAAGTTCGACTACACCAAGGGCTACAAGTTCTCGACGTACGCGACGTGGTGGGTGCGCCAGGCGATCACCCGTGGCATCGCCCAGCAGGCGCGTGTGGTCCGGCTGCCGGTCCACGTCGTCGAGGAGCTCAACCAGGTCGGCGGTGCCCGCCGCACCCTGGAACGTCAGCTCGGCCGTGACCCCGAGCCGGAGGAGATCGCCGCCGAGCTCGGTATGGACATCGACCGCGTCCTCGACCTGCTCTCCTGGGGCCGTGACCACGTCTCGCTGGACACCCCGATCGACGAGGACGGCGACACCTCTCTGGGCGATCTGATGGCCCAGGAGTCGGCGCCGTCGCCCGACATGGACGTCATCGACGTCGAGTCGCGCGAGCGGCTCAACTCGCTGGTCGGCCAGCTCGACGAGCGTTCCGCCGACATCGTCCGCTCCCGCTACGGGCTCACGGACGGCCGTCAGCACAAGCTCGCCGACATCGGCGTCAAGCACGGCATCTCCGCCGAGCGCGTACGCCAGCTCGAGCGCGAGGCTCTGCAGAAGCTGCGCCGCTTCGCGGACCCGGACCTGGCGGCGTAGCCGAGAAGTCACTCCCGTCGGGGGGGGGGGGGGGGGGGGGGGGGGGGCGGGCCCCGGGGGGGGGGGCGGCGCGGCGGGGGCGGGGGGCGGGGGCCGGGGGGGC
>NZ_JBITCR010000007.1:18796-102758 GCF_044453405.1 Nocardioides sp. NPDC051685
CCCCGCCGGCCCCAGACACGGTGGCCTACCCCCCCCCCCCCCCACACCCCCCCCCCCACCCCCCCCGGGGGGGGGGGGCCCGGGGGCCCCCCCCCCCCCCCGACCTATGTGACGCCTCGGCAGGGTCAGTAGCCTCCGGCCGGCGGGGCCATCTCGAGGCGTACCCCGATCAGACGGATCGGCCGGTCCTTCTCGACCCGCTCCAGCAATGCCTCGGCCTCGTCGGCGAGGCGATCACCGTCGAGGGTGGGCTCGGGGAGCTTGTGGCCGCGGGTGACGGTGAAGAACGGCTTGAACCGCACCTTGATCTCGACCCGGGTCACCGCGCGGCCCTCCTTCACGACGTCCTCGAGGCACTCGGTGCACAGCCGGCGGGTCTCGGCGACGATGTCCGGCCACTCGACGAGGTCCTGCTGGAAGGTCTCCTCGTGGCCGTGGCCGCGCGCGACCCACGGCGAGGGATCCACCGGACTGGTGTCGGCGCCCCGGCCCAGCCGGCGCAGCCACGGGCCCGTCGTCGGACCGATCGCGGCGGCCAGACCCTCAGCCGAGGCCGCGCCCAGGTCGGCGACGGTCTCGATCCCCAGACCGGCGAGCCGCTTCGCGGTCTTCGCCCCGATCCCCCACAGCGCGTCGGTCGGGCGGTGGCCCATCTCGGCGTCCCAGGTCTCGTGGGTGATCCGGTAGACGCCGGTCCCCCGCAGCTGGCCCTCCGGACCGGGCTCGTGGCCGCCCGCCCCGGCCTCGCGCGCGACCGCACCGTCGACCCGCTGCTTGGCGAACCCGGTCGCGAGCTTCGCCTGCAGCTTGTTGTCGCCGACCCCGACGCCGCTGCGCAGCCGGGTGCGTTCGAGCACCATGTCGCGTACGTGCTGGGCGAAGGTTGCCGGATCGCCGAGGTCACCGTGGCCGGGGCCGGGCCCGAGGAACGCCTCGTCCCAGCCGAGGACCTCGACGAGGACGGGTACGCCGCCCCACTCCAGCGACCGCAGCGTGTTCATGACGCCCGCGGAGGCCTCGTCGTAGGCGACGTGGTCGACCGGCAGCAGCACCGCATCGGGGCACTTGCGCACCGCCAGGCGCAGCGGCATCCCGGAGCCGACCCCGTGGGCCCGGGCCTCGTAGGAGGCCGTCGAGACCACGGCCCGCTCGGTCGGGTCCCCACGCCCGCCCACGATCACCGGCTTGCCGGCGAGCTCGGGCCGTCGCAGCACCTCCACCGCCGCGATGAACTGGTCCAGGTCGACGTGCAGCACCACGCTCATGGGTCGATGGTGCCATGAACCGACGCCCGTGGAGGTCAGCCTTCGGGGGCCGCCTCGGAGAGCGCCGCCGAGGCCTTCTCCGCCTGCTCGCGTACGTCATCCGGCACCGGCACCGCACCAGCGACGCGCTGCTGCCACATCTGCATGGCGACGACCTTGGCGGCCGCGTCCTCGACACGGGAGTGGTCGAGGCGCCCCGAACGGAGGGCCTTGACGACGCTGCGGTGGGCGGCCTTGGAGTTGGCCGGCATCAGCAGGAGGTCGGCGCCTGCCTCGAGTGCGGCCACCGAGGGCTTCTTGGTGGTGGTCGTGACCGCGCCCATGCCCAGCGAGTCGGTGACGGCGACGCCGTCGAAGCCGAGGTCGTCACGGAGCAGGTCGTAGATGGGTGCCGCCATGCTGGCCGGCTTCCCAGGAGCCACCGCCTTCACGTCGACGTGGCTGATCATGACGGCCGGTGCCCCGGCGTCCACGGCGGCGTCGAACGGCACCAGGTCGCGACGCTTCAGCTTCTTCATCCCGAAGTCGAGCTCCTGGAGCCCGAGGTGGGTGTCGCCGGTGACCGCCCCGTGGCCCGGGAAGTGCTTGGTGGTGGAGACCAGGCCGGCGGCGTTGTAGCCCTGCACGGCCGCGGAGACCGCCGCTGCGGCGGTCTTCGGGCGCTCGCTCGGCGAGCGGGAGCCGATCGTCGGGTCGGCCGCGCCGACGGTCACGTCGGCCACCGGCGCGAACGCCCAGGTGAAGCCCAGGTCACGCAGCTCGAGCGCGGTCGTCCGCGCGGCCTCTGTCGTCACCGCGACGCCCTTGCCCGGCTTCGCCTCGATGGCGTCCCCGGCGCGCGCGAACTCGGGGAACTCGGTGGCCACGCCGCGCAGGTGGGAGACCACCCCGCCCTCCTGGTCGACCCCGATCACCGCGGGGAACGAGCGACCGTCCGCCGCCACCGCACGGGAGACCGCCGCGGTCGTCGCGCGCACCTGCTCCTCGTCGACGACGTTCTCGCCGGTCACGCTGACACCGGCGAGGTGGAACTTGCGCACCATCCTCGCGGCCTTGGCCGGATCGGTGCCGTGGTAGCGGCCGACGATCACCTGTCCGGCGAGCTTCTTGTCCCCCCAGCCCGCCACCAGCTCACGGGCCGTGGCCAGCTCTCCGCGCGTCGGACCCCAGGCGAGCGGCGTGGTGTCCTTCGTCGGGTCGGTCTTCGTGGTGGCCACCACCGGCCTGCCGGGCTCGACCTCCGTCGGCTCCCAGAGGGTCACCGCCGCCGCTCCCGCACCGACCGCCAGGACCAGCACGGTCCCCGCGATCACCGGCCGCAGCCAACGCCATCCGCGACGCTGCTGATCCTCTGATTCGGTGTGCTTGCCCCCAGTCACGCCGCCGAGTATGTCAGCAACCCCCGCCTACGACCGCGTTCGGGCGAGTGAGTCGTAGATCTCCCGCACCCGCTTCCGCAGATCCTCGAGGCTGCCGGTGTTGTCGATGACGTACGTCGCCGCGGCGAGCCGGTCCTCGCGACTGGCCTGAGCGGCGATCCGGGCGCGGACATCGGCCTCGGCCATGCCGCGCGCGACCGCACGCTCGACCTGGATCGACTCCGGCACATCGACGACGATCACCTCGTCGAAGAAGGGCGCGTAGCCCACCTCGACCAGCAGCGGGATGTCGTTGACGACCAGTCTCCCCGCCGTGCGCGCCGCCTCCTCGAGCTCCGCGGACCGCGCCCCGACCAACGGGTGCACGATCGCGTTGAGCCGCTCCCGGGCCCCCTCGTCGGCGAAGACGATCTCCCCCACCTTGGCCCGGTCCAGCTCACCGGCCTCGGTCAGCACCGAGGGCCCGAACTCCTCGACGACGGCCGCGAGCCCCGGTGTGCCCGGCTCGACGACCTCACGGGCGATCTTGTCGGAGTCGACGATCACCGCCCCGCACCCGGCCAGCAGCTCCGAGACCGTGCTCTTCCCCGAGGCGATCCCGCCGGTGAGTCCTACGCGCATGGCGAGACCCTACTAGGCCGTCGCGGGCTCCCCGCAGGCGAACCGGCGCCGGTAGGCCTGCGGGGAGAGCCCCCGCACCCGGGTGAAGTGGTGGCGCAGCGCCGCGGCGTTCCCGAAGCCGACCTCGCCCGCGATCCACTCGACCGACCGGTCGCTGCGCTCCAGCAGCTCCTCGGCCCGGCGGACCCGCTGGGCGGTGATCCAGGCATAGGGCGTGGCCCCGGTCTCGGCCCGGAACCGTCGGGCGAACGTACGCGGCGACATCAGCACCTGACGGGCCAGCGAGTCCACATCGAGCTCCTCGTGGAGATGGGCCGTGATCCAGGCCAGCAGGGGCCCCAGCGTCTCCGCGTCGGGATCGGGGACCGGGTGGGAGATGAACTGCGCCTGTCCCCCGTCGCGCTGCGGCGGGACGACCATCCGGCGGGCCACCGCGGAGGCGACCGCGGCGCCGTACTCCTGACGCCAGATGTGCAGCGCGGCATCGAGCACCGAGGCGGTGCCGGCGCTGGTGACGATCTGCCCGGCGTCGACGTAAAGCACCTCCGGGACGACCTTCGAGGCCGGGAAGCGGCGCTGCAGCTCGGTGGCGTACCTCCAGTGGGTGGTGCACTCGATCCCGTCGAGGAGGCCGGCCTCCCCCAGCGCGAAGGCTCCCGAGCACGCGGTGAGGAACCGGGCACCCCGCGCATGCGCGCGCAGCAGTGCCTCCTTCACCTCCGCCGGCAGCGTGCCGTTGGGGCCGCCGAAGGCGGGGATCGCGATCAGGTCGGCATCGTCGAGCCCCTCGAGGCCGTTGAGCGCCTCGACCCTGAACCCCAGGTTCGTACGCACCATCCCCGCCGTCGGCGCACAGACCGCGAAGTCGAGGACCGGCACCCCGTCGTCGCGCCGGTCGATGGCGAAGGCCTCGCAGACCGCACCGAACTCGAAGGGGGCGACACCGTCCCAGATCACCGCAGCGACGTTCCTAAGCACCTCAGAAGGGTGCCAGGTGGCAGGAATTCGCGCAACTTAGGCATTTCTGCCAATGTGGCAGGAATACCTGGTAGCGAAGAATTACTGCCATGACCACAGCACTGATCCTCATCGCACTCTTCGCCCTCACCACCTACGCCACCTTCGCCGTCGTCCACGGCGACCGCCCCAAGGCCGCACCCCGGTCCCACGCCATCGACCCGGCCTTCGAACCCCGCAGCAGCCTGCCTGCGACCAGGTGGCCCTAAAAGCCCGAATGCCCGGCCCCTCGGAAGGGGCCGGGCATTCGTGCGTTTTCAGAGCATCCGCTCAGGAGTTCACTGACCGCCGGTCAGCTTCTCGCGAAGAGCCTGCAGCGCCTCGTCGGAGGCGAGCGAGCCGCCCTCGTCCTCGGAGATGGTCTCGTCGACCGAGCCACCGGAGGAGTAGGAGGTGGCCTCGCCGGCCTCGGCAGCCTTCTCGGCGGCCTCCTGCTGCTGCTTGATGTGGGCCTCCCAGCGGGCGTGGGCCTGAGCGTACTGCTCCTCCCACTTCGCGCGCTGCTCGTCGTAGCCCTCGAGCCACTCGCCCGTCTCCGGGTCGAAGCCCTCGGGGTAGATGTAGTTGCCCTGGTCGTCGTAGGTCGCCGGCATGCCGTAGAGGGTCGGGTCGAACTCCTCGACGTCGGTCGAGGTGACCGTCTCGTTGGCCTGCTTGAGCGAGAGCGAGATCCGGCGACGCTCGAGGTCGATGTCGATGATCTTGACCATGACGTCGTCGTTGACCTGGACGACCTGCTCGGGGATCTCCACGTGGCGCTCGGCCAGCTCGGAGATGTGCACCAGGCCCTCGATGCCTTCCTCGACGCGGACGAACGAACCGAACGGCACCAGCTTGGTGACCTTACCCGGGACGATCTGGCCGATCTGGTGGGTGCGGGCGAAGTGCTGCCACGGGTCCTCCTGGGTCGCCTTCAGCGACAGGGAGACACGCTCGCGGTCCATGTCCACGTCGAGAACCTCGACGGTGACCTCGTCACCGACGGTGACGACCTCGGACGGGTGGTCGATGTGCTTCCAGGACAGCTCGGAGACGTGGACGAGACCGTCGACGCCGCCGAGGTCCACGAACGCACCGAAGTTGACGATCGAGGAGACGACACCCTTGCGGATCTGACCCTTCTGGAGCTGGGTCAGGAAGCCGTGGCGAACCTCGGACTGGGTCTGCTCGAGCCAGGCACGGCGCGACAGGACCACGTTGTTGCGGTTCTTGTCGAGCTCGATGATCTTGGCCTCGAGGGTCTGACCCACGTACGGCTGCAGGTCGCGGACGCGACGCATCTCCACCAGGGAGGCGGGGAGGAAGCCACGCAGGCCGATGTCCAGGATGAGACCACCCTTGACGACCTCGATGACCGCGCCCTCGACGACGCCGTCCTCCTCCTTGACCTGCTCGATCGTGCCCCAGGCGCGCTCGTACTGCGCACGCTTCTTGGACAGGATCAGGCGGCCTTCCTTGTCCTCCTTCTGGAGCACCAGGGCCTCGACCTTGTCGCCGACCTCGACAACCTCGGACGGGTCGACGTCGTGCTTGATCGAGAGCTCGCGCGACGGGATGACACCTTCGGTCTTGTAACCGATGTCGAGCAGGACCTCGTCCCGGTCGACCTTGACGATGACACCGTCCACGATGTCGCCGTCGTTGAAGTACTTGATGGTCTCGTCGATCGCGGCGAGGAAGTCCTCTTCCGACCCGATGTCGTTGATCGCGACCTGAGGCGCGTCGTAGTCAGGAAGAGGAATGTTGAGCGTGCTCGTCATAAGGGAGGTGGTTTCCTTGGGTGGACAGATATCGTCGGGTTCATTCACGTCTGAAGTACGGGTCAGCAGCCCCTCGCCGGCACCAGCACAAACAGGCTTCGTCGCCCGGTGTGAGCCGGCGGCCGAGGTAGCAGGCCAAGGTCCACTAGGTCCGGGACCCGGGCAGACTTCAGACGCAGTTTCCAAGCCTACGCTCCACTCACAGGCCCCGTCCAACTGTCGGCGTCACCCTGCGGGGCCTACGCTGTAGAGGTGGACCAAGCCATCAGCCCGGTCGTCCGACCGGAGGCGCCCATCGATCCCTTCGGCGCGATCGAAACCATCGAGACAACCGGCCCGATCGTCAGAGCCGAGCGGCGCACCGTCGGGGAGGCCGAGTCGCGCCGCGCGAACGGCCCCGACTGGGACCGCTACGCCGACGAGTACCAGGCGACCCACGGGCCGTTCCTCGGCGAGGCCGGGTTCGTGTGGGGCCCGGAGGGCCTGACCGAGGCCGATCTCGGCATTCTCGGCGACGTCGCCGGCAAGGACGTCCTCGAGCTCGGCTCCGGCGCGTGCCAGTGCTCCCGGTGGGTGAACACCCAGGGCGGGCATGCGATCGGGCTGGACCTCTCAGGCCGTCAGCTCCAGCACTCCCGGCGCCTCGACGAGCAGACCGGCGTCGTGGTGCCCGCGGTGCAGGCGACCGCGACCGACCTGCCCTTCGCCGACAACTCCTTCGACGTGGTCTTCTGCTCCTTCGGGGCGCTGCAGTTCGTCAGCGACATCGCCCACGCGCTCGCCGAGACCGCCCGCGTCCTGCGGCCCGGCGGCCGCTTCGCGTTCTCGATCACCCACCCGACGCGGTGGATGTTCCCCGACGACCCCGGCCCCGAGGGCCTCATCGCCGCGCAGTCCTACTGGGACCGCACCCCCTACGTCGAGGTCGACGACGAGACCGGCGAGGTGTCGTACGTCGAGCACCACCGCACCCTCGGGGACTGGGTGTCGCTGCTGGCCGGTGCCGGGTTCCGGATCACCGACCTGGTCGAGCCCGAGTGGCCCGAGGACCACGAGCGGATCTGGGGCGGCTGGTCACGGACCCGGGGGCTGTTGACCCCCGGGACCGCGATCTTCGGTGCCGACCTGGCTTAAGCGTCCACCAGCGTGCGGTCGTCCGCGGCGGCGTGGGCGCCACCGTTGGGCTTGCGGCCACGCAGGACCAGCCAGAGGCCGACCAGCAGGAGGATCAGGCCGACGACGAGGCCGCCGACGGGGATCCAGGTGCCGATCAGGTTCAGCTTGGCGATGTTGGCCTTGGCGTCCTTGGCGTTCTTCGCGACGGTCTCGTCGGTGTAGCTGACCTCGATGTCGATCACCGTGGTGTCGCCGGCGATCGCGGTCTGGGATCCGGTCTGATCGATGTACTGACCCGTGGTCGGCTCGACGTAGATGGTCTGCGCACCCTCGTAGGTGCCCATCGTGTCGTCCTCGGTGCCCTCGGACTCACCCTCGTCCAGGGTCACCTCGGTGGCCGGGATCGAGACCTCGAACTGGTAGGTCTTCACGCCCCTCACCTCGACGTCGTCGACGTAGGTGGCGACGACGGACTTGCCGAGCGTGTCGTCCCAGTACTCATAGTCGTGACGTTCGGTGCCGAACGGGAACTTCGCGACGTAACCGGACATACCCTCGGTCGCGAACTCCTCCCCCACGTACTTGGCCTGGTCCTTGACCGGCTCGGCAGTCGTGCGGTCCAGGGCGTAGGCGCTCTTGGAGATGTTCACCGCACGCGGGTCGGTCTTCGGGTTGGGGCAGTCAGGTGCCGGTTTGCCGTCCTGAACGACGACGCAGGCCTGCTCGATCAGCACCACGACGTCGTCGGTCGACGCCTTCGGGTCGGCCTTGGTCACGTTGACGTACTTCACCCGCACCGGGACGTCAGACTTCGCCTGTGCGCCGCTGGCCGTGCCCTCGAGCACGGTGCGCGAGTCGACGTTCAGTGGAAACTTGGCCGCGGCGTCGCGGCCCCAGAAGCCGGATACTGCGGCGGCGACCAGCGCAAACGCGCCGACCAGCAAGAAGACGTAGCCAATCACTCTTCGCATGTTTCTGCCCCTCCCAAGGCCTCGGTTCCCCCCTCGATCCGCGAACCGTAGCAGCAATACCCCGTGCGGTGTGCAACGGGTCACAAACCTCTGTGCGACACTTCCTCTTCGTGTCATCCCCGCACCTCGCACCCGCCACTGCCGCGTCCACCGACGACGGTGTGCTGTCGACCCCGAGGAAGGTCCTCGCCGCCGCGCTCGTCATGATCGTGGCCCAGCTCGCCTTCCGCGCCTGGGCGGTGAGCGGGTCGTGGTATCGCTTCGACGACGCCAACTTCATGTCCAAGCTGATGTCGGACGGGCTCTCGGCCGACCTGCTCTTCCGCGGCTTCGCCGGACACCTGATGCCGGGGGCGTTCGCGCTGACGGCCTGGAACTTCTCGCTCGACCCCTACGCGTGGGTCTACCCCGCCGTCGAGCTGCTGGCACTGCAGGCGATCGCGAGCCTCGGCGCCCTGGTGTTCCTCTGCTCCGCGTTCGGGAAGCGGCGCGGGATCCTGCCGCCGCTGGCCCTCTTCCTGTTCTCCTCGATCAGCCTGCCGGCGTTCCTGACCTGGGGTCCGGGGATCACCCAGCTGCCGTTCCTCGCCGCGATCTTCTGGGGGTCGTGGGCACACCTCAACTACCTGCGTACGCGGCGGTTCCGCTGGGCCCTGCTGACGATGCTCATCACGCTCGCCGCGATCGCCTTCGGCGAGAAGGCGATGCTGCTGTTCTGGCCGTACGCCGTGCTGGCGCTGGGCTGGTTCGCGACCGGCGACATCCTGACCCGGCTGCGGACGGTCCTGGGCCGCTACCTGCCCGGCGTGCTCCTCTACGGGGTGGTCTCGATCGGCTCCGTGGTCGCCTACCTCGCGCTGGGGGCCGGCTCCTCGAGCGCCTCCGGGACCTCCGACGCCAACGGGTTCGCGCTGGTCGCGCAGCGGTTCCTGCTGGAGTCGTGGGCTCCGGGCGTGGTCGGCGGGCCGCTGCGCTGGACGTGGCTGGAGGGCAACTCCGCCGGCTGGGCCGAGCCCGGCGCGGTGGTCTCGGCGCTCGCCGTCGGGGTGCTGGCGCTGCTGACCTACGAGCTCGCCCGCACCCGCTCGATCGCGCTGCGCGCGTGGTGGCTGGTCGGCGGCATCCTGGTCATCGACATCGCCCTGATCACCGCCATCCGTGCCGGTGGGGTCGGCGCCGACATCGCGCTCGCCTACCGCTACCTCACCGACACGATCGCGGTCACCGCCATGGCACTCGCCCTGGCCACGCTGCCGCTGCTCGGAGCCGAGGAGACGCTGGCCCCGACGCGTACGTCTGCGTTCCTCGACGTGCCGAAGCGGGTCGCGGTCGCGACGGCGGTCGTGACCGTGATGGGGCTCTTCTCGTCCTACTCCTACGCCCAGGGCTGGCACGACGACGACAACACCCGGCGCTACATCGACACCGTCCGCGCCGACCTGGCTGACGTCGACGAGCCGCTGCCGATGGCGGACGGGCCGGTGCCGCAGTGGATGGTCTGGGGTGCCGCCTACCCGTACAACCAGGTCAGCCGGGTGCTGCGGCCGCTCGCCGGCAAGATGGAGTTTCCGCGCGCCAGCACCGATCATCTCTACATGGTCGACGACAAGGGTCACATCCGCCCGGCGGCCGTCGACCCCGAACGACGCTCCGTAGGCGCCGTCGACCCCACGCCCAGCCTGGACCGGTGCGCGCTGCGGGTGCGCCAGACGCAGCTCCAGGTGAACCTGGACGGCGGGGTCGACGGCGCCGGCTGGTGGATGCGGATCGCGTACGCAGCAGGCGAGGGCGACGTGGGCCGGATGCGAGTCACCGCCGGCGAGCACACCTATGACGTCGGCATCGAGCCCGGTTTCCGCAGCCTCTACATCCGCACGGGCGACGGCCGTTTCGACACGGTCGGCTTCGAGAGCCTCACTCCGGGCTCGAAGCCGTGCCTGGGTGGCATCGAGGTCGGCAAGGCCGTGCCCTTCGGGGACCCGATCTCAGACTCGGGAAGTGAGGGCTGATGGAACGTCGGTTCCTCACGCTCGACGCGCTGCGCGCGGTCGGCGCGCTGATGGTGCTGCTGACCCACGTCGGCTTCCAGACCGGTCGCTACCCGCGTGGCTGGACGGGCGCGATGCTGGCCCACCTCGACCTCGGGGTGGCGCTCTTCTTCGTGGTCTCCGGGTTCCTGCTGGCCCGGCCCTGGTTCGCGGCGAGCGCCGCCGGAAACTCTCCGCCGAGCACCGGGCGCTACCTGTGGAAGCGAGCGCTGCGGATCCTGCCGCTCTACTGGGTCGTGGTGGTCGTCTGCCTGGTCTTCGCGCCGACGAACGACGACGTCGGGCTCGGCGGCTGGATCTCCAACCTGACCCTGACCCAGATCTACACCCAGGACTCCCACGCCTACGGCCTGGCCCACATGTGGAGCCTGTGCACCGAGGTCGCCTTCTACCTCGTGCTGCCGCTTCTGGTGCGGCTGCTGACGCCACGCGACCGTCTGGACGTACGGCGAGTGCTGATCGGTTGCCTGCTGCTGTCGGTGAGCGGCGTGGTCTTCGCGGCCGGCGCCCGGACCTGGTTCACCCAGCCGCTGGCGGCGGAGTGGCTTCCGGGCTACTTGCCGTGGTTCCTGGCCGGGACCGCGCTCGCGGTCTGCTCGGTCGACCCGCGTATGCGCGCGCGGCTGGATGCCGCCGCGCGCGACCTGGCCGGCTGGTGGCTGCTGGCCCTGGGGCTCTTCGTCGCCGCCTGCACGCCGATCACCGGGCCGACCGGCCTCGTCGAGGCGCCGACACCAGCCGAGTCGGCGCTGCGGTGCGTGCTCTACGGCTTGATCGCCGTCTGCGTGATCTTCCCGCTGGTCTTCGGACCCGAGCTCGAGGGACCGGTACGCCGCTGGCTGGCCACGCCGCTGCCGAGCGCCCTGGGCGAGATCTCCTACGGCATCTTCTCGATCCACATGTTCGTGCTGCTGATTGGCATGGAGCTGCTCGGCTACGAGGTCTTCGCCGACCGCTTCTGGACCGTCCTGGGGATGACGCTGATCGTCACCGTGCCGGTGGCGGCACTCTCCTACCTCTTCTTCGAGCGCAGGGTGATGCGGCTGCGCGGCTGGCGTCCCTCGGGGCTGCGGCGGTCGCGCCCGTCTGTTCCTGAGCCGGCGGTCGAGCGCGGTGCCGCCGAGGCGGCCGCGGCGGCCAGCACGACCGCGACGAGCGAGAGCGCCTGAGCCGTCCAGGCAGGCGGGTCCCAGGGCAGGTCCCAGGCGGTCGGGAGGATCTCGACGACCAGGGCGCCGGCGAGCAGTGCCGCGCCCGACCCGGCGGCCAGGAGACGGATGACATCCGGGCGGCGACCGGTCAGGCGCGGCAGCAGCCAGGCCACGACCGCGGCGAGCGCACCCCACCAGCCGGCGAGCAGCCCGGCGACGAGGACCAGCACGCCGGCGTCGTACCAGCGCCACGGGGCGGCCTCGGGGAACAGCTCGAGACTGGGCGGGGTGCCGCGTCGACGCCATGAGGTCACCAGCGCGAGCGCCAGGACCAGCGCCGCGCCGCCCGCACCGGCGAGCAGCCCGGCACGGTAGGTGCTCTCGGGCGCGAAGCCGAAACGTACCTCTCCGCCGGTGCCGGCGGGCACGATCCAGCCCTGCTGCCAGCCGTCGACCCGCTGGGCGCGCAGGGCCTTGCCGTCGAGGGTCGCGGTGGCCCCGGGGTTGATGTTCTGCGGGAGCACGAGGACCCGGTCGTAGGCCTCGGGCGACACGCTCGCCGAGACCGCGGCGTCGCGCGGGTCCCGCTCCACCTCGACCGCCTCCGGCGGCTCCGCGTCCGCGATGACGTCGGCGCTGAGCTCGAGGCTGTCGACCCGCAGCGATGCGACCGGGTCGGCCAGCAGGGTGTTCTCGCCCGCGGCCAGCGTGAGCGGCGCCCGGTCGCAGACCTTCAGCGGCACCTCGCCGCCGCGCAGCAGATCGGCGAGCGACCCGTTGACCGACGTACGCAGCAACCGGTCGCCGACCTGGACGCGGGGCCCCGCGGCACAGCCGGCGCGGAGCCGGCCGTCGCCGAGCGGACGGCCGTTGACCTGCAGCTCGGAGATGCCGGCCGGCAGCTCGGTCGCGTCGGCCCTGCTCGAGGGCTGGTCGTAGGCGGCGTCGGTCGCGGTGATGCGGATCCGGAGCCGGTCGGTGCGCCAGCCCTTGGGGACGGCGACCGCACCGTCCTCGCCGACGTGGCGGGTGACCGTGCGCTTCTTGGGGCGGCGCAGGTCGGTGATCTCGACCTCGGTGGGGATGCTGACCGGCGCGGCCTCGTTCACCAGGAGCCGCAGCGACCTGACCCGCTGCCGTTCGGGCAGCGTGAGGGTGACGGCGGCGGGGTCGGTCGACGGAGCCCGCCACGAGGTCCCCTGGTCGCCGTCGACCATCGCGAGCGCCGACTGGGCGATGTCTCCGCTGCTCGGCGCGGTGATGTCGACGCCGGCGAGGCCGGCGGCCGCGGCGTAGGCGTGGTCACGGCGCAGCGACACCGTCCCGGTGACGTTGAACGTCTGCGCGCGGGTCAGCGTGACGAGCCGGTCCAGGTCGTCGCCGTCGTCGCCGGTGGCGGCCAGGAACGGCTCGCAGTAGAGCACTCCGCCCTGGTCGATGCAGCCGCTGCGGTCGGTGTCACGACCGAGCCGGATCTTGCGGATCGTGGCGTCGCTGGGCGGCTTCGGCAGCGCGACCAGGCGTTGTGGGGTGACGTGTTCGATGGAGAGCTCGCTGATCCCCCAGGCGCCGTAGGCGGTGGCGCCGCGGGCGGTGATGGTGAGGTTGCGTGCACTGAACCCGGTGAGGTCGTACGTCGCCTCAGCCCCTGGTTGCGGGGCGTAGACCTTCCGCATCTGGGCGCCGGCGACGAGCTCGAGCCGCTCGACCCCGATCACGTTCGCAGGGAGGGCGATGGTGACCTTGCCGAGGTCGACCTCGTTCTCGAACCGCACCCGGAGCCAGGCGCCCTCGGGGCTGTGCCCCCATCCGGCCTCGGTGCGCCACGCGGTCCCGGGGTCGCCGTCCATGGCTGCCGAGGGTGCCGCGCCGCGGTCGACCGGGAGCTCCTCCGGGGTCGCCGCGGAGCTGGAGGCCTCCACGGCCTCGACCCCGCGCCAGACCACGGTGCTCTGCCACCGCTCCTGATCCTCCAGGTAGCGGTGGAAGCTCTCGGGCTTGTCGGAGTCGACCCCCTCCTCGGCGGTGCGGGTCGAGGAGGAGTTGGCCCGGACGCCGGAGAAGAGCGTCGTACGCCGCCGCTGCCCGTCGGTCAGGATGACGTCGGTCGGCTCCTCGGCCCCCTCGTCATCGGTCCGGGTGTCGTCGGGGGTCAGCACCGCCTGGGCGCCGCTCGCCGGCTCCCCGGGGTCACCCATCACGGTCGTCCTGGCGGGGATCAGCGTGGCGCCGGAGGTCGCGTCGTCGACCTCGTAGATCTCGATCGGCGGGTACTCCCCCGCCAGTCCCCCGTCGACGAGGACGCGGGTGCCCTCCTCGCGGTGGTAGGTGGTGTTGCCGAACTCGGTGCCGAAGCTCGCCTCCCGGGTCAGGCCCGGCGACTGGTCGAGGGTGGCGTGCACCAGGGAGGGCGGCGGGGCGCCGGTGGTGCCCCAGTGCAGGTCGTTGCGCACCAGCAGCCGGGTGACACCGGCCTTGGCCAGCATCGGCGCCAGATCCGCACTCGGGGTGCCGCGCTCGAGCTCCTCGGTGACCCGGTCGAGCCAGACGACGTTGCCGGGCTCGGCCAGCGGCACCACGCCGCGTACGGCCCAGCGGGAGTCGGCGTAGGGCTGCAGCACCTCGTCGTGGGTGCTGCCCCACAGGTAGTCGCCGAACCTGGCTGCCGGAACCACCAGGGTGACCCCGCCGTCGTCGTTCTCGGAGAGGTAGTCGGCGGCGTCGGTCCAGAAACCCGGAACGTTCTCGATCGATCCCGGTGGCGGCACCTGGCCGCGCACCCACGGCACCGCCAGGCCGGCCAGCGAGGCGACCACGGCGATGACGAACACCCGCCGCAGCCACTGCGCGGCCTTCGTGCTCGTCGCCGAGGCCCGGGCGAGCTCGGCGCGGTGGAGGATGGTCTCGACGGTGAGCACGACGCCGGCGGCGAGGCCGAGGCGGAGGACCGCGTCGTACTTGTGGCTGTTGCGCACCGCGGCCAGGGCGCCGTCGACGAGGTCCTGGCGGGCCTCGGCCCCCCAGCCGGCCAGCGGGCCGGTGTAGCCGATCCCGACGAGGACGACGCCGGCCAGGACGCAGCCGATCAGGAACCGGCTCTCTGGGTGAAGCGAAGCCCGAACCGATGTGCTCTGTTGGCGGCGCGCACGGCCGACGCCGGCGAGCCCGGCCAGCCCGATCGCGACGACCGCGGCCGCGTCCAGGATCAGGTAGGGGGTGGCGTTCAGGCTCTGCCCGGCCGGGTAGTAGAGCGGGTCGGCGTAGGCGACCCAGTCGGAGGTGCCGAGCAGCGTCGGCAGCAGGCCGGTGGTCGAGGCGGTCACCGCGGCGGTCTCGATGTAGTCGAGGAACGGCGGGATGTAGCGGCCCTGGAGCACCAGCGGGATCGTCCACCACAGGGTGGCGAGGATGGTCAGCACACCCCACAGGGCGAGCGCGGCGAACCGCCGCGCGCCGGTGCGGGTCAGCAGGAAGATCACGCCCGGGACCAGCACCGCCGAGACCGCGGTCGCGTTGACGCCGCCCGCGCAGGCGACCGCGATCGCGGCCACCGCGCACCAGCGCACCAGGTCCTTCGTCGTGGTGGTGCCGCTGGCCCGGATGACGGCGAGCAGCACCCACGGCGCGATCGCGGTCGGCCACAGCTCGACCGAGTTGGCGCCGAGGATGGTCATCACGCGCGGCGTCAGGACGTACGCCGCGGCCCCGGCGACCTGGGCCCACGGCCGTCCCAGCCGCAGCTCACTGGCCACGGCCAGGACGCCGAGGAAGGCCAGGTTGAGCAGCAGCGCCCACCACAGCCGCTGGATCACCCACTCCGGCAGCTGCGCCACCTGGCCGAGCCCGAAGAAGGGGCCCATCGGCCACAGGTAGCCGATCGCCTGGTTCTGCACCTGGCCGAACGCGCCCTGCGCGTCCCACATGTTCATCGCCCGGGCCAGGAAGGCCCACGGGTCGGCGCTCAGGTCGAACTTGGTGTCCGCGACGATCCGGCCCGGCGCCTGGGTGAACGTGATCGCGGTCAGGATCGCGACGTACGCCGCGATCCTCAGTCGTGACGTAGCGCTGGGCGGATCCGGGGTCACGTCTTGCGGAGCACCAGCAGGAGGTTCCATGAGAGCACCTCCCTCACCACCGGGACCCGCATCAGCCACGCCGCCCACGCAGGGTGGTAGCGCGGAACCGCGGCCAGGATCTCGGCGTTGCCCGCCTTGCGCTGCGCGCGCGCCCAGCGCAGCCCGGTGGAGGCGGTCGCTGCGTACATCGACTCGCCGAACCTGTTCTTGGGCTCGTGACCGTGCTTGCGCTGGTAGCGGCGCCGCGCGAACCGGCCGCCGAGCAGGTGCCACGGACTGGTCTCGTGGCCGCCCCACGGACCCCACCACAGCGTGTAGGAGCAGAAGACGACGCCACCGGGCTTGGTGACCCGGAGCATCTCGTCGAGCATCGCGGTCGGGGTCGGGACGTGCTCGAGCACGTTGGAGGAGTAGCAGGCGTCGACCGATCCGGTGCGGACCGGCAGCCGCATCCCGTCGCCGAGCATGCTGCCCTCGGCGACGATCCCGGCGCCCTGCATCTCACCGGCATCGGCGTCCAGCGCCAGGTAGGTCGCGCCGGCCGCCATGAAGGCGTCGCGGAAGTAGCCCGGGCCGCCACCGACGTCGAGCAGCACGGTGCCGTCGAGAGTCTCTCCGTCGGTGTAGTGGGCCAGCTGACCGACCGAGTCGGCCGCCAGCGCGGTGTAGAAGCGCGCCGGATCGGTCTGCTCCACCCGGAAGTCGCTGAACAGACGTACGGAGCGCCCCAGCGTCGCGCTCCAGCGTCCGCCGGTCGGGGCGTTGCGCTGGGAGTCGAGGAGGTTCGGCACGGCGGGAACCCTAACCGATTACCCCGGTGGGTGTGCATTTGGTCACGAAATGTCCTACTCTCCAGTAACTGCGTGACCCCTGGGGAGGGAGCACTCAGCAGCGGGGAACTGCGAGATCCAGGGGAGCACTGTATTTTGCGCGCCAACGAGGGAGCGCAGCTGAACGGCGGCCATGTCGCCGTGTTCAGCTGGCGCGATTCTGACAATCCTGAAGCCGGTGGGGCCGAGCACTACCTCCACCAGATCACCGCCGGCCTGGTCGATGCCGGGGCGCGGGTGACCGTCTTCACCGCGACCTACCCGGGCGCTCGTGCCCGTGAGGAGCGCGACGGCGTCCGCTACGTACGTCGCGGCGGCAAGCTCAGCATTTATCTGTGGGGCGTGCTGCTGCTCGCGCTGGGGCGGCTGGGCCCGATCGGTCGCGTCGACGCCGTCATCGACGTGCAGAACGGGCTCCCGTTCTTCACACCGCTCGGCACGCGGGCGCCGGTCACCGTGCTCGTCCACCACGTCCACCGCGAGCAGTGGCCGGTGGTCTACCCCGGGCTGTCCGGGCGGATCGGCTGGTGGGTCGAGTCGTGGCTGGCACCGCGGCTCTACCGTCGCAAGCAGTACGTCGCGGTCTCCCGCGCCACCCGCGCCGAGCTGGCCACCCTCGGCGTCGACCCCGCCCGGGTCGCGGTCGTGCACAACGGCGCCGCTCCGGCGCTGAGCGACCAGCCGGCCAAGACCGAGCACCCCTCCATCTGTGTCGTCGGCCGACTCGTGCCGCACAAGCGGGTCGAGCTCGCGGTCGACGCGGCGGTGGCGCTGCGGGCGTCCTACCCGGACCTGAGACTGAGCATCGTGGGCGGTGGCTGGTGGGCCGACGAGCTGGCTGCGTACGTCTCCCGGGTGGGGGCCGGCGACTTCGTCGAGATGATGGGGCATGTCTCGGAGGAGACCAAGGAGGCCGTCTACGAGCGGTCCTGGCTGATGGCGCTGCCGTCGCTGAAGGAGGGCTGGGGCCTGGTCGTCACCGAGGCCGCCCAGCACGGCACCCCGACCGTCGCCTTCCGCGACGCGGGCGGGACGACCGAGTCGATCGACGACGGCGAGTCCGGGGTGCTGGTCGAGGACCAGGCCGGCTTCGTGGCCGCGCTCGACCACCTGCTCGGCGACGAGATCCGCCGCAAGGAGCTGGCCGAGGGTGCCCGCTGGCACGCCCGCAAGCACACCTGGGAGCAGAGCCAGCTCAACTTCAACGCCGTGCTCGCCTCCGCGCTGCAGGGGCACGTGGTCGGCGCGGACTGACTGCTCTGGAGCTCGCCCAGAACGAGAAGGGGCCCGGCGGATCACCGCCGGGCCCCTTGTCAGATGTGTCGAGCTCAGTCGTTGGTGCCGTACTGAACCGTCGACTCAGAGACGCTCGGAGGATTCTCGCCGGTGTCGTTCGTGCTGCTGGTGACGACTCCGACGATGGTCGCTGCGGCGACTCCGCCGCCAACAAGAATGCTGGCGACGATGGCAATGATGTTGCCCATGGATATGTGACCTCCCTCTCCTAGCGGCGAACTTTAGCAGCCGGCCGGCGACGCGTACTGATCAGTAGCAGAACTGTTGATGTTGCGGCTCCGAGCCACGCCAGGCCGTACGCCACCCACGCTCCCGCCATGGCCGGACCGAGTTTCGTCCCGGGCATATGGTGATCGCGTCCGGGCAGGCGCTGCACGAGCAGGCCGCCGCCCTGGTAGACCACCTCGCCCGCGATCTGTGGCGCATCGCCCGCGGATCGGTCGGTGATGACGTACCCGATCCCGAGCTGTCGCAGGTGGGTGACCTGCTCGGCGGCATCGGTGTCGGTGAGCGTGTCCTCGACGGATCCGGCGCGACGGTCCTCTCCGGGGACCGTGGTGCTGCCGATGAGCAGGTCGCCGTTCACGACGCTCGCGCGGGTCAGCGTCCTCGGCAGCGGGTCGAGCACGGGGCGGCCGCCGTTCCAGGACGGGGCGCGATAGGCGGACCACGGCAGGACGAGTACGTCACCCGGTGCGCTCTCCTCGGCGAGCGCCGCGCGTGCCTGGTGCCATTCCGACGGGTAGTCAGCGGTGCCGAGACCACCGGCCAGCCCCCAGGCGGCGTCGGGAAGGACCGCCACCGGGACGAGCACGACGACCACAGCGGCCGCCCATCGCGGCGCGGCGCCGCGCAGCTTCTCGGTCAGGGTGTCGACCCCGGCTGCGACGGTCAGGATCAACAACGGCAGGCAGAGCGGGAGCAGTCGGCTGCTGTCGCGGAACAGCGCAAGACCGGGGACGTGCCGGGCGAGGTCGTCTAGCGCCTGGGGCGCCGCCCAGCCGGCGCCGGCGATCGCCAGGCCCGCCACCCACAGCGCCAGGATCGTGACCCGTTGGCTCTCGGATCTCCACCACCGCCGACCTCCCGCCGCGACCAGTGCCACCAGGAGAACCAGCGCCACCCAGGCGAGCCAGCCCTCCCGGCTCGCCGGGACCACCGAGGTGTTCCAGATCCCGCCGAGCGACAGCGCCGCCAGCGGGGCGGGCAGGGCGTCACCGCGCAGCGCGAACACGTCGAACCCGGTGGCCGAGGCCGCCTGGGAGGTGTGGGTCATGCCGGCCACGAGCCAGGGGGCGTTCACCGTCGCTACTGCGGCCAGAAGCAGGGCCGGGCGCCGGTCACGACGCAGGCCGGTGGCAAGGAGGACTGTGCCCGAGACGA
Source organism: Nocardioides sp. NPDC051685 (assembly GCF_044453405.1). Taxonomy (NCBI): domain Bacteria; kingdom Bacillati; phylum Actinomycetota; class Actinomycetes; order Propionibacteriales; family Nocardioidaceae; genus Nocardioides; species Nocardioides sp. NPDC051685. Next base: position 37,710 of record NZ_JBITCR010000007.1, read on the forward strand.
TGCCCGCGCTCGCGCTCAGGCTTCCTAGGAGGAGGACGGGCAGCATCCACACCGGGCCGTGCTTGACCGCCGCCCACCGGCGGCCGGCGACGACGAGCCAGGGCACCGCGGCATAGGCCAGCAGCATCGGCCAGTGGCCCATCCACAGTCGTTCGGCGACGTACGGACTCCACACGGTCAGGCTCACCACCGCCAGTCGCGCGGCGAGCGAGCGCTCTCGCACCAGCTCGGCGGCACCGGCCCCGGCCAGCACCAGCGCCCCCAGCAGGACGATCTTCTGCAGCACGAGGCCCGGCACGATCTCGTCCAGCACCGCGACCACGGCGTCCGAGGGCACCGCCCGCGGCAGCCCCGACCCGAGCCCGAGCACGTCCCGGGTCAGCCCGAGGTCAGGCACCCACACCATGTCGTAGCTGAGCACGAACCCGGCACCGAGCGCCGGCCCTAGCATCAGCACCGCGAGCACGACCGCCCACAACGTAGGCACCACCCGCTCGCTCACGCCCGCAACCCTACCCAGCCGAGATGTCACCCCCGTCGGCCGAGACGTCACCTGCGTCGGCCGAAAGGTCAGTTACGTCGGCCGAGACGTCACTTGTGGCGAAGGAGTTCCGGTCCTGGGCGGATGCCGGTGCCGGCATGTGACCTGTCGCGGCCTAGGCTTTCCAAGTGCCCACGATGACCGACAGCCCGACCAGCGCCCGCCGGCGTACGCTGTCCGCGCTCATCCACAGCAGCGGCTTCCTCGCCGTGTGCATCATGGTCACCAACGTCGCGACCTACGGCTTCCAGATCGTCGCCGCCCGGATCCTCGGTCCCGGGCAGTACGGCGGCGTCGCCTCGATGATGTCGCTGCTCCTCGTGGTCGGCGTGGTCCAGCTCGGCATGCAGGCGACGGCCTCACGACGGGTGACCCAGACGCCCGGCCAGGAGCGCGCCATCGAGCGGACGGTGCTGCGGGCGACCTACCGAGCGGCCATCGTCGTCGGCGTGGTCATGCTCGCCGCCTCACCGCTGGTCTGGCGCGTGCTGCGGCTGGACTCGATCTATCCCGCGCTGCTGGTCGCGGTGTGCGCCGTGCCGCTCACGATCATGGGCGGCCAGGCCGGGGTGCTGCAGGGCGAGCGCCGCTGGCTCGAGCTCGCGATGGTCTATCTTGCCCTCGGCATCCCCCGGGTCCTGGTCGCGACCGCCGCGATGTGGGTCCGTCCCACCGAGGGCGCCGCCATGGCCGGGGTCGCGCTGGCCCAGTTCGCGCCGGCGGTCGTCGGATGGTGGGTGCTGCGGCGGCGTACGTCCTCCGCCGAGGCGGAGCCGGACTCCATCAAACCCGTCGTCGTCGAGATGCTGCACGGTTCGTTCGCGCTGCTGGGCTTCTTCGCACTCTCCAACGTCGACATCCTGATCGCCCGCAACGTGCTCTCCGACCATGTCTCAGGCCTGTACGCCGGTGGTCTCATCCTCACCAAGGCGGTGCTGTTCCTGCCGCAGTTCGTGGTGATCATCGCCTTCCCGTCGATGTCGGCCGAGGCCAGCCGCCGCTCCGCCCTGCTCAAGTCACTGGCCCTTGTCGCCGGTCTCGGCGTATGCGCGATCGCCGGCGCTTGGCTGCTGTCGTGGCTCGCGATGATCTTCATCGGCGGCCCCGACTATGCCGAGATCGAGGGCCTGCTCTGGGTCTTCGCGATCCTCGGCACGGTGCTGTCCGTGCTCCAGCTGCTCGTCTACTCGGTTCTGGCCCGGCGCAGCCGGCTCTCGGCGTACCTCCTCTGGATCGCCGTCGCCGCCGTCGTCGCCCTCGGCGCGACCCAGACCAGCGCCGACGGCCTCGTCTGGGCCGTCCTCAGCGTCGACGCCACCCTCGTCGCCGTCCTTCTCTCCGTCACCTTCTGGCGCCTCGGCCAGGCTCCTCAGCGCAGCTGACTCCATCTGCCGAGACGTCACCCCAGACGGCCGAGACGTCAGTTGTGGCGGCCGAGATGGCACTTGTGGGGGACGAAACTGGAGCTTCGTCCCCCACAACTGAGGATTCGGTACGCCGCAACTGCCGATTCGGCCGACGCGACTGACGCCTCGGCCGACCGGGGTGACTTCTCGGCTAGTGGGCTGCTTCGTGCCAGGAGCGGCCGGTGCCGACGGAGACGTCGAGCGGGACGTTGAGGTCGGCGGCGGAGCCCATCTGCTCGCGTACGAGGGCCTCGAGCGCGGCGCGCTCCCCCGGAGCGACCTCGAAGACGAGCTCGTCGTGGACCTGGAGGAGCATCCGGGAGGAGAGTCCGGCCTCGTCGATGGCGGCCTGGACCCGCAGCATGGCGACCTTGATCAGGTCGGCGGCGGAGCCCTGGATGGGGGCGTTGAGCGCCATCCGCTCGGCGGTCTCGCGGCGCTGGCGGTTGTCGGAGAGCAGGTCGGGCAGGTAGCGGCGGCGACCCATGATGGTCTCGGTGTATCCCGTGCGCCGGGCCTCCTCGACCAGGCTGCGCAGGTAGTCGCGGATGCCGCCGAAGGTCTCGAAGTATTCCTCCATCAGCCCGCGCGCCTCGCTCGGCTCGATCCCGAGCTGCTGGGAGAGCCCGAAGGCGGACAGGCCGTAGGCGAGACCGTAGTTCATCGCCTTGATCTTGGCCCGCTGCTCCACCGAGACCGCGTCGGGGTCGACGCCGAAGACCCGCGCGGCGGTGATCGAGTGGAAGTCGCGTCCGGAACGGAACGCCTCGATGAGCAGCTCGTCCTCGGACAGGTGCGCCATGATCCGCATCTCGATCTGCGAATAGTCGGCGGTCATCAGCGACTCGAAGCCGCCGCCGACGACGAAGCCCTTGCGGATCCCGCGCCCCTCCTCGGTGCGTACCGGAATGTTCTGCAGGTTGGGCTCGGTCGAGGAGAGCCGCCCGGTCGCCGCGATCGTCTGGTTGAAGGTGGTGTGGATCCGGCCGTCGTCCTGCACGGTCTTCAGCAGACCCTCGATCGTCACCCGCAGCCGAGTGACGTCGCGGTGGCGCAGCAGAGCGAGCAGGAACGGGTGCTCGGTCTTCACGTAGAGCTGCTGGAGCGCGTCGGCGTCGGTGGTCCAACCGGTCTTCGTACGCTTCGTCTTCGGCATGTCGAGCTCGTCGAAGAGCACCACCTGCAGCTGCTTGGGCGAGCCGAGATTGATCTCCTTGCCGATCACGCCGTAGGCCTCGTCGGCGGCCTGCTTCATCTGGCCGGCGAAGTGGCGCTCCAGGGCGTCGAGGTGCTCGGTGTCGACCGCGATGCCGGTCTTCTCCATCCGCGCCAGCAGATGCAGCAGCGGGAGCTCCACCTCGGAGAGCAGCCGGTGTCCACCGGCCGCCTCGACGGCCGAGTCGAGCTCGGCGGCCAGGTCGAGCACCGCCCGGGCGTAGAGCATCGTGGTCGCAGCGATGCCGTCGCCACCGACCTCGTCGTCGCCGAAGAGCGACTCCTGGCCGCCGTCGTCCTCCTGCTTGAGCTCACGCTTGAGGTAGCGCAGGGTCAGGTCGGCGAGGTCGTAGGAGCGCTGGTCGGGGGCCACGATGTAGGCCGAGAGCGCCGTGTCGGTCACCAGCCCGCCCAGCGACCAGCCGTGGGCGTCGATCGCCAGCTCGGGCCCCTTGGCGTCGTGCATGATCTTGGGCTTCGAGGCATCCGCGAGCCAGCCGGCCAACGCCGCCTCGTCCTCGGGGGTGAGCCCCTCCACCCCCACGTACGCAGCCCGCTCCTCCGTCGCGAAGCCGAACCCGTCCACGCGGCCGGTGCCCGAACCCCAGGCTCCGCGCACATGCACCCCGACCGGCGTGGTGCCGAGCTCCTCGAGGAATGCCGACACGGCCCCCGGGGCCAGCGTCTCGCCCGCCAGCGCGAAGCCGCTGTCGTCGACGGGGACGTCGTCCTCCGGCGCGAGCACGTCGGTGATCCGGGTGCGGATCTCACCGCGGAACTCGAGCTCGTCGAGGAGCTCCAGCGCGGCTGCCCGGTCCCACTCGACCCGTCCGAGGTCGGCCGGGCCGACCTCCAGGGTCAGGTCCCGGACCAGGGCGTTGAGCCGCCGGTTGCGCATCACATCGCCGAGGTGGGCGCGCAGGTTGTCGCCCGCCTTGCCCTTGACCTGGTCGGCGTGGGTGATCAGGTTGTCGAGGCCGTCGTAGGTGTTGATCCACTTCGCGGCGGTCTTCGGGCCGACCCCCGGGATGCCCGGCAGGTTGTCGGAGTCCTCTCCCACCAGCGCAGCCAGCTCAGGATAGCGGTGCGGCGGGACCCCGTATTTCGCCTCGACGGCCTCCGGCGTCATCCGCGCCAGGTCGGAGACGCCACGCATCGGGTAGAGCACGGTCGAGGAGTCCGTGACCAGCTGCAGCGAGTCGCGGTCACCGGTCAGGATCAGCACCTCCATCCCGGCCTCGAGGCCCTGGGTCACCAGGGTCGCGATGATGTCGTCGGCCTCATAGCCCGCCAGCGACAGGTGGCGGATGTGCAGCACGTCGAGCAGTCGCTGGATAAGCGGCAGCTGGGACTTGAACTCGTCGGGCGTCTTGTTGCGCTTGGCCTTGTATTCGGAGTATTCCTCCAGCCGGAACGTCTGCCGCGACAGGTCGAAGGCGACCGCGACATGGGTCGGGGTCTCGTCGCGCAGCACGTTGACCAGCATCGAGGTGAAGCCGTAGACGGCATTGGTGTTCTGCCCCGTGACGGTCGAGAAGTTCTCCACCGGCAGGGCGAAGAAGGCCCGGTAGGCCAGCGAGTGCCCATCGAGGAGGAGCAGTCGGTCACGCGTCACATCAGCCACGGTCCGACTCTATCCACGACCACCGACAACGGTGCCACCGACATCCGAGCCTCGCGCGCGAAGAGTCCCGTATCCCCGCGCACCGCCCTCGCAGCCCACGTGCGACCATGCATTTATGACCGATGCATCAACCGCCGACCAGACAGCAGGCGAGGTCTTCTTCGCCTCACTCCCCCACGGCATGGGAGGCCTCAACGACAAGATGGGCGTCAAGATCCTGGAGATCTCGGCCGACAAGGTCGTCGGCACCATGCCGGTGGAGGGCAACACCCAGCCCTACGGCCTGCTCCACGGCGGCGCCTCCGTCGCCCTTGCCGAGACGCTCGGCTCGACCGGGTCCGGGATGCACGCTGCGACCCTGGGCAAGATCGCGGTCGGCGTCGACATCAACGCCACCCACCACCGTTCGGCGACCTCCGGGATCGTCACCGGCACCGCGACGGCGATCCACCTCGGCCGCACCTCGGCGGCGTACGAGGTCGTGATCACCGACGAGCGTGGCAAGCGGGTCTGCACCTCGCGGATCACCTGCTCCCTCATCGACGCGGAGCGGATCTCGATGTAGGAACGAACGCCGAAGGGGCCCCGGAGCGCGTCGCTCCGGGGCCCTTCGTCAATCAGTTTCGCTCAGCGACTGGATCTCGACCCGCTTCGCGGGTTCGCAAGCTCACCCGCTGCGCTCGCTCGATCTCTTCGCGTTGTGACCCTGCGACTTCGTCGCAGGGTCACAGGCTCAGACCTCGCCAGCGATGTACTTGACGGGGGCGTAGGTCGCCTTGTCGTTGTACTTGTAGATACCGATGGACGCGGCCGTCGGGCTACCGGTCTCGCCGAGCTCGATCGGACCGGACTTGCCGTCGTAGTCGATGTCCTTGCCGTCCTCGATCAGCTTGACGCAGTCGGCGTAGGTCTCGCACTTCTCACCACCGGTGGTGATGTCGACGATCTCCTTGGCGATGGCCTCACCGTTGTCGTTGTCGGCCTGGACCGCCGCCAGAGCGGAGACGATGGTGGCGTCGTAGGACTCACCGGCGTAGGAGTAGTCGGCCAGCTTCGGGTTGACCTTCAGCAGCTGCTGCTTGAAGTCACCAGCGGTCTCGGCGCCCGGGAGCGTGCCCTTGACACCGGTGAGCTCACCCTTGGTGAAGTCCTTGGAGTAGTCCGACAGGTTGCCGTCCACGAAGTAGGTCGGCAGCTTGGCCGGACCGACACCCGCGGCGATGAGCTGCGGGATGAGCTTCTTGGTCTCCTCGAACGCGATCACGACGACCGCGTCGGCACCGGAGCCGGCGACCTCGTTGATCTGGGCGTCGAACGAGGTGGCGTCCTCGGAGTAGAACGCCGTGGTGGCGACCTTGGAGCCGGCACCCTCGAGGTTGGCCTTGACCTCCTCGGCCAGCGTCTCGCCGTACGCGTCCTGGCGGGCCAGGATCGCCACGTTGGTGCGCTTGTCCTCGAGCAGCAGGTTGGCCATGACGGCGCCCTGCAGGATGTCGGACGGAGCCGTGCGGAAGTAGAGGTCCGGCTTGGCGAAGTCGCCCTCGTCGAACTCGGTCGAGGTGTTGGCCGGGGAGAACATCACGGTCCCGGACGACATGATCTTGTCGATCACGGTCATCGACACGCCCGAGGAGGCGGTGCCGACGATCACGTCGGACTTGGCGTCGATGAGCTTGTCGGCCTCGGTCGGGGCGATCGCGGAGGTGGTGTCACCGGAGTCCGCGACGACCGACACGACGTCCTTGCCGAGCACGCCGCCGGCCGCGTTGATGTCCTGGATCGCCAGGTCCGAACCGGCGAACTCGGGCGGGCCGAGGAACGCGAGGCTGCCGGTCTGCGGGAGGAGCTGCCCGATGGTGAGAGTGCCGTCGCCCTTGGCGGCAGGCTTCTTCTCCGGCTCCTCGGAAGCGGTCTCGCCGCCACAGGCGGCGAGGGTGAAGCTGAGCGCCAAGGCGCCGGCGCCTGCGGTCAGCTTCATCCAGGTAGAGGATGATGAGTTCACTGCTAAGTCCCTCTTTCGTATGGGCTGGCCCGGCTCACGCCGGACCTTGCGGAGTCACATTAGAGACGCTCAGTGGGTGAATCACCCGAGGGACCTGTCTTTTCACCAATCCGTTACATCTCCCCCATGGCATCATCGCCTGGGTTGCCCCCATGATCGGCTCCGTATCATTGGTGCCTACGTGACACATGATCACTCGGGAAACCGATTCCCGCCAGGAACAGGCACGATCGTGGAGGAATTGTGATGATCTGTACGCCCCGCACCCATGGGGGTCGGACTCGATGACCAGGGTGCCGGTGACGATGCGAGAGGCACGAGCCGATGACGCGCTCTTCCTCCTCGGCATCTGGCAGGACTCGCTGCGGATGGCGGACGCCCAGGATCAGCTGAACGACCTGGAGACGATCATCCGTGACGCCGAGGCCTCCCCCGACCAGCGCCTGCTGGTCGCCGAGTCCGGCGGCGAGCCGGTGGGAGCGGTCTACATGCGTGCGACGACCTTCGGTCCGCTCAACCTGGAGCCGACGGTGCAGATCTTCGCGCCCCACGTCGTGCCCAGCTTCCGCCGCCGCGGCGTGGGGCGGATGCTGATGGAGTCGGCCGTCTCCTTCGCCGAGGAGCGCGGGATCAGGACGGTCGCGGCCGCGGCCTCCGCCGGTGGCCGTGACGGCAACCGGTTCCTCGCCCGGATCGGCCTCGGCGCCCAGGCTGTCATGCGCGTGGCGCCGACCGCCGTCGTACGCTCCCGGCTCAACGTCCTCGGCCGGGCCCTTCCCCATCACTCGCGCCTGCCGCGCAGCCCGAAGCAGTCCAGCGCCGTCGGCGAGCTGCTCGCCGCCCGGCGCTCCCAGCGACGCTCGCACACCGTCGCCTGAGCACAGACGGCGAGGGCCCCGGAGCAGAACGCTCCGGGGCCCTCGCCGTTCGGCCTGACTCGTCAGTCCTCCTTGGCACCCAGAGTGCCGAGGTAGAGCTCGATCACCTTCGGGTCGTCGGCGAGTGCTCGTCCGGGACCCGTGTAGGCGTTGCGGCCCTGGTCGAGCACGTAGCCGCGGTCGCAGATCTGCAGGCAGCGACGGGCGTTCTGCTCGACCATCACGATCGAGACACCCGCCTGGTTGATCTTGCGGGTCTGGACGAAGACCTCGTCCTGCATGACCGGCGAGAGCCCCGCGGAGGGCTCGTCGAGCAGCAGGACCGACGGCTCCATCATCAGCGCCCGGCCCATCGCGACCATCTGGCGCTCACCGCCGGAGAGGCCACCGGCGCGCTGTTTACGGCGTTCACCAAGGGCCGGAAAGATCCCGGTGACGAACTCGAACCGCTCCGCGAACCTCTTCGGGGCCTGGTAGCAGCCCATCTCGAGGTTCTCCTCGATGGTCAGGCTCGGGAAGACGTTGTTGTTCTGCGGGACGAACCCGATCCCCCGGCTGACCAGCTCGTCGGCACGCTTGCCGGTGATGTCCTCACCCTCCAGCTTGACCGTGCCCTCGTGGATCTTCACCAGGCCGAACAGCGCCTTGAGCAGGGTCGACTTGCCGGCGCCGTTGGGGCCGATGATGCCGACGAGCTCGCCGGGCTGGCAGTAGAGGTCGGTGTCGTTGAGGATGTTGACACCGGGGAGGTAGCCCGCGATCAGGCCGTCGGCACGGAGCACCGCGCCCTCGGCCTCGCCCAGGTGTGTCTCGCGGAACTTCTCCGCGTCGCTGGAAGTCACTTCGAATCCTCCTCTTGGGCGATCTCGGCCTCGAGCTCTGCCTCGACCTCGGCCTCGAGGACCTCTTCGTCGAGCTCGCTCAGGTCGGTGTCGTGGTGGGCCCCGAGATAGGCGTCGATGACACGCTGGTCGGCCATGACCGTCTCAGGAGTGCCCTCCGCGACGATCTTCCCCTGGGCCATCACGATGACCCAGTCGGAGATGTCGCGGACCATGTCCATGTCGTGCTCGACGAAGAGGACCGTACGACCCTCGTCGCGCAGCGACTTCACATGGCCCAGCAGCGACTGCTTCAGGGCCGGGTTCACACCCGCCATCGGCTCGTCCAGCATGACCACTTCCGGGTCGACCATGAGCGCGCGGGCCATCTCCAACAGCTTGCGCTGACCACCCGAGAGCGACCCGGCGAAGTCCCCGCGCTTCTTGTCGAGCAGGAACCGGGCGAGCAGCTCGTCGGCCTTCTTGGTGACCTCGTCCTCCTGGTTGCCCCACAGGAACTTGAACGGCGCGGCCCAGAACCGCTCGCCCTTCTGCCCCGTGGCGCCCAGGCGCATGTTCTCGATCACGGTGAGCTTGGCCAGCACCTTGGTCAGCTGGAAGGTGCGCACCATGCCGAGGCGGGCGATCTTGTAGGGCGCGACGCCCTTGATCGACTTGCCCTCCAGGCTCCATGAGCCGGAGTTGGGCTGGTCGAAGCCGGTCAGCAGGTTGAAGAACGTCGTCTTCCCGGCGCCGTTGGGGCCGATCAGCGCGGTGATCGCACCACGCTGGATCTCGACGTGGTCGACGTCGACGGCGGTGAGCCCGCCGAACGTACGCGTGATGTTGTCGGCGACGACGATCGGGTCGGGCTTCTTGCTGCCCGGCTCGTTACTCACCCCGACCAGGCCCGCAGGCCCGGTCTTGCTCGCCTCTTCGTTCGTCTGGTCAGTCATGTCAGCGTCCATCGATCGCGATCTCCCTACGGTCGCCGAAGATCCCCTGGGGACGGAAGATCATCAGCAGCATGATGGCCAGACCCAGCATGATGTAGCGGATCACGCTGGCCTGGGTGTCGGTCATGATCACCGTCGGGATCCAGCCGCCCTTACCGGCCGACTGGCTGAAGAACGAGCCCAGCCCCGCGATCAGGAACCAGAACATGATCGAGCCTACAACCGGCCCCATCACCCGCGCCGCGCCGCCGAGGAGCAGCGCGGCGAAGGCGTAGAAGGTCATCAGCGTGGAGTAGTCGCTCGGCACGACCGAGGCCTGCTTGAGCGCCAGGAACATGCCGCCCAGGCCACCGATGACACCACCGAGCGCAAGGGCCTGCATCTTGTACGCGAAGACGTTCTTGCCCAGCGAGCGGACCGCGTCCTCGTCCTCACGGATGGAGCGGAGCACACGGCCCCACGGGCTGCGCATCAGCGCCCACACGAGCAGACAGCAGAGCGCGACCAGGATCCAGCCGACGGTCAGCGACCACAGGTCGTTGCGACCGAACGAGATGATGCCCAGGTCGATGCCGCTGCTGTAGGGGTTGGCCTCCTGGAACGGCTTGGCGTAGCCGTTGAGACCGTTGGAGCCACCGAAGGTCTCCTTCATCTCCACCGAGCCGAAGACGAACCGCAGCACCTCGGCCGCGGCGATCGTGACGATCGCCAGATAGTCCGCACGCAGACGCAGCGTCGGCACACCCAGGATCACGGCGAGCACCAGCGGCGCCACGAGTGACATCACGATGCCGAGCCAGAACGGCGCACCGAAGGTGACCACGGAGACAGCCAGGCCGTACGCACCCACCGCGACGAACCCGGCCTGGCCGAAGTTGAGCAGCCCGGTGTAGCCGAAGTGGATGTTGAGGCCGATGGCGGCCAGGGCGAAGACGATCGCCTGCGGGCCCAGCGCCTGCTGCAGCGCCGCCCGGAGAATGTCGAGAATATCCATTGTCTCTCCTACCCGAGCCGCTCTTTACGACCCAGGATGCCCTGGGGCCGCACCAGCAGGATCACGATCATGATCAGCAGCGGGCCGATCTCCTTGATCGAGGTCGGTACGCCGAACAGCGGCCCGAGCTCGTAGACGAGCCCGATCACCATCGAGCCGACCAGAGCACCCCAGATCGTGCCGAGACCACCGAGGGTGACCGCGGCGAGGATGACCAGCAGGATCCGCATACCCATGAAGCTGTTGACCTGCAGCTGCATCGCGTAGAGCACACCGGACAGCGCGGTCAGCGCGCCACCGATCACCCATGCGTTGGTGATGACGCCGTCGACCCGCAGCCCCGAGGACGCGGCCAGTGCCGGGTTGTCCGAGACCGCGCGCATCGCCTTGCCCATCCGGCTCTTGGCCAGCCACACGCAGACCGCGGTGATCGTGATGACCGCGATGAGGACGATGATCACCTCGCGGTCGGCGAGCGAGAGGCCGAGGTAGTACCAGTGCTGCTCGCGCTGCTGGCCGTTGTACTGCGACAGCGAGCGGGTCGAGGAGCCGTAGAAGTACTGGAACAGGTAGCGCAGGAAGATCGCCAGGCCGATCGAGATGATCATCATCGCGATCAGGCCGGTGCCGCGGCGGCGCAGCGGGCCCCACAGCACCTTGTCCTGGACGTAGCCACCGAGGCCACCGAGGACGACCCCGATGATCCCGGCGAGGATCACCGAGACCGAGGCCAGGCCGCCGGTCTTGAAGATCTGGTCGAAGCTCCAGGCCATCACGGCGCCGAAGGTGAGCAGCTCACCGTGGGCGAAGTTGGACAGGCCGGTCGTGCCGAAGATGAGCGAGAAGCCGAGGCCGGCCAGACACAGGACCAGGGCGAACACGATCCCCGCCCGCAGGTTCTGGGCGAAGTCCTTGACGAAGCTCGACTGTTCACCGGCAGTGACCCCGATCGGGAAGATCGCTCGGTTGTTCGGGCCCTGGAAGCGTACGGTGACGGTGACCTCGTCCTTGGTGTTCTCGTCGAGGACGGTGCCTTCCGGGAGCGTCTTCTCGTCGAGGGTCACGGTGTATTTCCCGAGCTCCTCGACGACGATGGTCGCGACACCCTTGGCGTCGGTGACGCCCTCACCGGCCTTCTTGCCGTCCTTGGTGACCTCCAGGGTCACTCCCGGGATCGGTTTCGGATTGCCTTGGGCATCCTTGTTGGCCTCGTCCTGAAGCGTCACCTGGATCGCGGTGGCATCCGGCGGTGGGGTCTCGGTCGCCTGCGCGGCGATCGGGGTCCCTACCAACAGCACCATCAGCGCACCGATGAGCGCGACGAGGACTCTGTAGAGCCGCTTGCGCACGTGGGTACTCCTGCCTGTGTGTCCTAAATACGGATCCTCGCACCAGCTGATGTCGCCGGTCGACCGGATCCGCGCGGGCAGTCTAGGCCGACATCACCCACGAACAAGCCACAGGTTCGCCCCCATCTGAGACCGCAACCGTTCTGTGACGTGCCGTTTACACGGATTCAGGTACGTGGCCCGCTGACGCCGTGCTCGATGACGCCCTCCGCGACCTGGCGCATCGAGAGCCGCAGGTCCATCGCGGTCTTCTGGATCCACCGGAACGCCTCGGGCTCGCTGAGCGTCAGCCCCTCCTGCAAGATGCCCTTGGCCCGGTCGACCGCCTTGCGGGTCTCCAGCCGGTCGGTCAGACCTGCGACCTCCTTCTCGAGCTGGGCGAGCTCCTGGAAGCGGCTCACCGCCAGCTCGATCGCGGGGACCAGGTCGGTGATGTTGAACGGCTTGACGAGGTAGGCCATCGCCCCCGCGTCGCGGGCCCGCTCCACCAGGTCTCGCTGGGAGAACGCGGTCAGCATGACGACCGGGGCGATCCGGTCGCGCGCGATCGCCTCAGCCGCCGCGATCCCGTCGAGCACGGGCATCTTCACGTCGAGGATCACCAGGTCGGGTCTGTGCTCGGTGGCGAGCTCGATCGCGGCCTTGCCGTCGCCCGCCTCACCGACGACGTCGTAGCCCTCCTCGGTGAGCATCTCCTTGAGGTCCATCCTGATCAGGACTTCGTCCTCCGCGATGACGACCGTACGCCGCGCCTGGGTCTCCGGGGTGCTGCTGGGGTTGCTCTCCGTCACGAGCACAGACTAGGCCATCGGAGGTACGTCCCGGTGCAGTGATTCCGCCCACGGTCCGGTAGATTTTCTCCCGATCCAGCCGGATTGGCGGAACGGCATACGCGGCGGTCTCAAACACCGCTGCCCGAAAGGGCTTGTGGGTTCGAATCCCACATCCGGCACCAAGACTGTCGGTGGTCACGCGCATGATGCTCGTATGCCACACGTACGTCCCCAGTCCGTCGTCGACAGCGCACTGCGCTGCTCCGACGAGGGGATGCGCGACGCAGACAATGCGGCGAAGCACGGCGTTGCGATCAAGACGATCCGTCGATGGCGGCGGCTCTACCAACGTCGCGGGATCGTCCGCGGCCAGACCCATCTCGCGCCGCCATGTCCACGATGCGACGGGGCCGACCTTGATGAAGAGGCGTACGCCGAGCTTCTTGGCTGGTATCTCGGGGACGGACACATCAGCGAAGGCCGCCGCGGTGTGTTCAATCTGCACATCGTCAACGACCGGAAGTACCCCGACATCAACGAGCGCCTCACGGTCCTGATGGCTCGGCTCAAACCCGGCGGTCGTCCACATACTCGCCTCGTGCCCGGAGCTGTGATCACCACGATCTCGTGGAAACACCTCCCCTGCCTGTTTCCTCAACTCGGCCCCGGCCGCAAACACGAGCGCCCGATCGCCCTGGAGGACTGGCAGGAAGAGATAGTGACGGCTCATCCCGGACCGTTCCTACGCGGGCTGTTCCACTCTGACGGATGTCGGGTGAACAACTGGGCGACTCGTGTCGTCGCGGGCGAGAAGAAGCGCTACGCGTACGGTCGGTGGCAGTTCGTCAACCATTCCGACGACATCCGCGACCTCTGCACCTGGGCGCTCGATCTGGTCGACATCCCGTGGCGCCGGTCCTCCTGGAAGACGATCAGCGTCTCGCGCCGCGAGGCGGTCGCGGCACTCGACGCGCTGATCGGACCGAAGACCTAACCCTTACGCTCGTAGGCCGGCGCGACCTCGTTGATCGCGTCGCCGATGCGGTGGATGCGCAGGGCGTTGGTGGAGCCGGGGATGCCGGGAGGCGAGCCGGCGATGATGACGACGAGCTCGCCCTCCTCGACCCGGCCGAGCTTGAGCAGGTTCTCGTCGACCTGGCGGACCATCTCGTCGGTGTGCTCGACCTCGTCGGTGCGGAAGGTCTCGGTGCCCCAGCTGAGCGCGAGCTGGCTGCGTACGGCATCGTAGGGGGTGAAGGCGAGCAACGGGATCGCGCCGCGCAGCCGGGAGAGGCGGCGGGCGGAGTCGCCGGAGGTGGTGAAGGCGACCAGGTATTTCGCACCGACCCGGTCGGCGACCTCGGCGGCGGCCTTGGCAATCACGCCGGAGCGGGTGTGCGGGTCCCAGTCGATGCGGCTGAGCTCGGCGGCGGCGGAGCCGTCCCGGGAGAGGGCGTGGCGCTCGGTGGCGGCGATGATGCGCGCCATGGTCTCGACGGTGTGGATCGGATACTCCCCCACGCTCGTCTCGGCGGAGAGCATCACCGCGTCGGCGCCGTCGAGGACGGCGTTGGCGACGTCGTTGGCCTCGGCGCGGGTGGGCGCCGGGTTGGAGATCATCGAGTCGAGCATCTGGGTGGCGACGATGACCGGCTTGGCGTTGAGCCGGGCCAGCTCGATGATCCGCTTCTGCAGGAACGGGACCTCCTCGAGCGGGCACTCCACGCCGAGGTCGCCACGGGCGACCATGAACATGTCGAACGCTGCGATGACCTCGTCGAGGTTGTCGATCGCCTGCGGCTTCTCGATCTTGGCGATGACCGGGACGACGCGCCCCTCCTCGTCCATGATCTTGCGGACGTCCTCGTAGTCCTTCGCGTTGCGCACGAAGCTGAGCGCGACCATGTCGACGCCGAGCTTGAGGGCGAACCGGAGGTCCTCCTCGTCCTTCTCGGACAGGGCCGGCACGGAGACCGCGACGCCGGGGAGGTTGATGCCCTTGTTGTTGGAGACCGGCCCGCCGACCAGCACCTCGGTGTGGACGTCGGTGTCGTCGACCGCGGTCACCCGCAGGCGCAGCTTGCCGTCGTCGATCAGGATCGGGTCGCCGACCTTCACGTCACCGGGCAGGCCCTTGTAGGTCGTCCCGCAGATCTGGTCGTCACCCTGTACGTCGCGCGTGGTGATCGTCCAGGCCTGGCCGCGGCGGAGCGTCGTGGACCCCTCCTTGAACCGCTCCAGCCGGATCTTGGGCCCCTGCAGGTCGGCGAAGATGCCGACGCTGTGCCCGCTCGCCGCAGCCGCCTCCCGCACCAGCGCGTAGTTGCTGGAGTGGTCGTCGTGGGACCCATGGCTCATGTTCATCCGGGCCACGTCCATGCCTGCGTAGACGAGCTCGCGGATGCGACGCTCCGTCCCGACGGCGGGTCCCAGGGTGCAGACGATCTTCGCTCTTCTCACGGGAGCCCAGACTACCCCTCTGGATCGTTCAAACCAGCACCCGGACCACGTCCTGATCAGGCCGTTCACGCACGGTTTACCCCATCGTCCGAGTCAGATGTGGTCGCTCCACGCTGGGCCCGGCGTGAAGGCGCCGGCGGCTAGCCGCTTCCCGCGGGCCCGGGCAATGGAGGTGTGCCACAAACTCCCCGCCACAAGTGTGTACGAACGCTGTCGGATCCTCCGATCCGATGGCTGAGACCCGACTGGCCCGACACCTCCGAGGTGGAGGTGCCGGGCCAGTGGTCGGCACGCCGTTGTGCCTCGGCCTGTGGGCCTCAGACCATCAGCTGCCGGTCCGTCGGACGGATCGGCGCGGGCAGGTTGGTCGAGCCGGTGAGGTAGGTGTCGACCGCGGCCGCCGCAGCGCGGCCCTCGGCGATCGCCCACACGATCAGCGACTGTCCGCGGCCCGCGTCGCCGGCGACGTACACGCCGGGGACGGAGGTGGCGAAGGAGTCGTCGCGGGCGACGTTGCCGCGCGCGTCGTACTCCACACCCAGCTGGGTGAGGAGGCCGTCCTTCTCCGGGCCGGTGAAGCCCATCGCCAGCAGGACCAGGTCGGCGGGGATCTCCTTCTCGGTCCCCTCCTTCTCGGTCAGCTTGCCGTCGATGAACTCGACCTCGACGAGCTTGAGGGCGCGTACGCGGCCGTCCTCGGTGCCGAGGAACTCCTTGGTGGAGACCGCGTAGACCCGCTCGCCACCCTCCTCGTGCGCAGAGGCGACCCGGTAGGTCATCGGGTAGGTCGGCCACGGCTGACCCTCGGGGCGCTCCTCCGGCGGACGCGGCATGATCTCCAGCTGGGTGATCGACTCCGCGCCCTGGCGGATCGCGGTGCCGAGGCAGTCGGCGCCGGTGTCACCGCCACCGATGATGACCACGTGCTTGCCCTCGGCCAGGATCTGGTCGGGGACCGCCTCACCGAGCGAGGACCGGTTGGACTGCGGCAGGTACTCCATCGCCTGATGGATCCCCTTCAGCTCACGCCCGGGGACCGGCAGGTCGCGGCCCACGGTCGAGCCGTTGGCCAGCACGATGGCGTCGTAGCGGTCCCGCAGCTGCGCGCCGGTGATGTCGGTGCCGACGTTGACGCCCGGACGGAAGACCGTGCCCTCTCGGCGCATCTGCGCCAGGCGCTGGTCGACCTGCGACTTCTCCATCTTGAACTCGGGGATGCCGTAGCGCAGCAGCCCGCCGATCTTGTCGGCCCGCTCGTAGACGGCCACGGTGTGGCCCGACCGGGTCAGCTGCTGGGCGGCGGCCAGGCCCGCGGGGCCGGAGCCGATCACGGCGACCGCCTTGCCGGAGAGCCACTCGGGCGGCTGCGGCTTGACGTGGCCCGCGTCCCAGGCCTTGTCGATGATCGCGACCTCGATGTTCTTGATGGTCACCGCGGGCTGGTTGATGCCCAGCACGCAGGCGGACTCACACGGCGCCGGGCAGAGGCGACCGGTGAACTCGGGGAAGTTGTTGGTCGCGTGCAGACGCTCCGAGGCGCCCTCCCAGTCGTTGCGCCAGACCAGGTCGTTCCACTCGGGGATGATGTTGCCGAGCGGGCAGCCCTGGTGGCAGAACGGGATGCCGCAGTCCATGCAGCGCGAGGCCTGGGTGTTGATGATCGGCAGCAGGGTCTTGCCGATCTTGCCCGGGTAGACCTCGTGCCAGTCCTTGACCCGCTCCTCGACAGGACGCCGGGTCGCGACCTCACGACCGTTCTTCAAAAAGCCCTTGGGGTCAGCCACAGTAGGCCTCCTTCTTCACCTCAGCAGGGTCAGCCATGCTGTGCTCGACGTTCGTCGAGCTCGCAAGCTCATCCATGCTGTGTTGGATTTTCATGGACTTCGCAAGCTCAGCCATGAAGCACCTCCATGATCCGCTGCGCTGCCTCGTCCTCGTTGAGACCCTCCTCGAGGGCCTCCTCCTGGGCTTCGAGCACGCGCTTGTAGTCACTGGGCATGACCTGCGTGAAGCGGGTCAGAGAATTCGGCCAATCGGCCAGGAGCGCCTCGGCGACGGCCGAGCCGGTCTCCTCGAGGTGGTCGCGGACCAGCTGCTCGAGCTCGGCGGCGTACTTCTCCTCGACGCCGGTGGCATCGACCAGCTCGCCGTTGAGCCGCTGCTCCTCGAAGTCGAGGACCCAGGCGATACCGCCGGACATACCGGCCGCGAAGTTGCGCCCGGTCGGGCCGAGCACGACGACACGACCACCGGTCATGTACTCGCAGCCGTGGTCGCCGACACCCTCGGTGACGATGCTGGCGCCGGAGTTGCGGACCGCGGCCCGCTCCCCCACGCCACCGCGGATGTGGATCCGCCCGCTGGTGGCGCCGTAGGCCAGCGTGTTGCCGGCGATGATGTGCTCCTCGGCCCGGAACCCGGCCGTACGCTCCGGGCGGATGACCACCCGGCCGCCGGAGAGGCCCTTGCCGACGTAGTCGTTGGCGTCGCCCTCCAGGCGCAGCGTCAGGCCGCTCGGGATGAACGCGCCGAAGGACTGGCCCGCGGAGCCGGTGAAGGTGATGTCGATCGTGCCCTCGGGCAGCCCCGCGCCGCGGTAGCGCTTGGTGATCTCGTGACCGAGGATCGTGCCGACGGTGCGGTTGACGTTGCGGATCGGCAGCTGGGCGCGTACGGGCTCGCCGCGCTCGAGCGCCGGGGCCGCGAGCGGCAGCAGCTCGTTGACGTCGAGCGACTTCTCCAGCCCGTGGTCCTGGCCCTTGGTGTTGTAGAGGGCCTGGTCGGCGAACTGCTGCGGCGACTCCACGCGGGTGAAGATCGGCGACAGGTCGAGCCCGGAGGCCTTCCAGTGGTCGATCGCGTCACGGGCGTCGAGCGCCTCGGCGTGGCCGACGGCCTCGTCGATGCTGCGGAAGCCGAGCTCGGCGAGGAGCTCGCGGACCTCCTCGGCGATGTAGCGCATGAAGTTGACGACGTACTCCGCCTTGCCGGTGAACCGCTCCCGCAGGACCGGGTTCTGGGTGGCGACGCCGACCGGGCAGGTGTCGAGGTGGCAGACCCGCATCATCACGCAGCCGGAGACGACCAGCGGCGCGGTGGCGAAGCCGAACTCCTCGGCACCGAGCAGCGCGGCGATGACCACGTCACGGCCGGTCTTGAGCTGGCCGTCGGTCTGCACCACGATGCGGTCGCGCAGCCCGTTGAGGAGCAGCGTCTGCTGCGCCTCGGCGAGGCCGAGCTCCCAGGGACCGCCGGCGTGCTTGAGCGAGGTGAGCGGGGAGGCGCCGGTGCCGCCGTCGTGACCGGAGATCAGCACCACGTCGGCGTGTGCCTTGGAAACACCCGCGGCGACGGTGCCGACGCCGACCTCGGCCACGAGCTTCACGTGGACGCGAGCGCTCGGGTTGGCGTTCTTGAGGTCGTGGATCAGCTGAGCCAGGTCCTCGATGGAGTAGATGTCGTGGTGCGGCGGCGGGGAGATGAGACCCACGCCCGGCGTCGAGTGACGCGTCTTGGCCACCCACGGGTAGACCTTGTGGCCGGGCAGCTGGCCGCCCTCACCGGGCTTGGCACCCTGAGCCATCTTGATCTGGATGTCGTCGGCGTTGGTCAGGTATTCGCTCGTGACGCCGAAGCGACCGGAGGCGACCTGCTTGATCGAGGAGCGCCGCTCGGGGTCGTAGAGCCGCTCGGGGTCCTCGCCACCCTCGCCGGTGTTGGACTTGCCACCGAGGATGTTCATCGCGATGGCGAGCGTCTCGTGGGCCTCACGAGAGATCGAGCCGTACGACATCGCGCCGGTCGAGAAGCGCTTGACGATCGCCTCGACGGGCTCGACCTCGTCGATCGAGATCTTCTGGCGGCCCAGCTCCTCGGCGCTCTTGAGCTTGAAGAGCCCGCGCAGCGTCATCAGCCGCTCGGACTGCTCGTTGACGCGGTCGGTGTACTGCTTGAACACGTCGTAGCGGCCGCTGCGGGTCGCGTGCTGGAGGCGGAAGACCGTCTCCGGGTCGAACAGGTGCGGCTCACCCTCGCGACGCCACTGGTATTCGCCGCCGATGGGCAGCGCGCGGTGGGCGTTGACGACGCCGTCGCGCGGGTAGGCCGTGGCGTGTCGCTTCGCGACCTCCTCGGCGATCACGTCGAGGCCGATGCCGCCGAGCTTGGAGGTGGTGCCGGTGAAGTAGCGGTCCACGACCTCCTGCGAGAGGCCGACGGCCTCGAAGATCTGGGCGCCGGTGTAGGAGGCGACCGTGGAGACGCCGATCTTCGACATCACCTTGAGGACGCCCTTGCCGAGCGCCTTGATGGTGTTGGCCATCGCCTTCTCGGCGTCGGCCTTGACGTAGTAGCCCTCGTAGGCGAGGTCCTCGACGGACTCGACCGCCAGGTAGGGGTTGACCGCGGCGGCGCCGTAGCCGATGAGCAGGGCGACGTGGTGGACCTCGCGTACGTCGCCGGCCTCGACCAGCAGGCCGACCTGCGAGCGGGTGCGCTCGCGGACCAGGTGGTGGTGGACGGCGCCGGTGAGCAGCAGCGACGGGATCGGCGCCATCTCCTGGGTGGAGTGGCGGTCGGAGAGGACGATGATCCGGGCGCCGTCCTCGATCGCCTGGGAGACCTCCGCGGCGATCTCGTCCAGACGGGTGCGGAGAGCCTCCGCACCGCCGTCGACCTCGTAGAGGCCGCGGACGATGTGGACCTGGAAGCCCGGCATGTCGCCGTCACGGTTGATGTGACGGATCTTGGCCAGGTCGTCGTTGGAGATGACCGGGAACGGCAGCACGATCTGACGACACGAGGCCGGGCCCGGGTTGAGCAGGTTGGACTCGGCGCCGATGGTGCCGTTGAGGCTGGTGACGAGCTCCTCGCGGATCGCGTCCAGCGGCGGGTTGGTGACCTGCGCGAAGAGCTGGGCGAAGTAGTCGAACAGCATCCGCGGCTTGTCGCTCAGCGCCGCGATCGGGCTGTCGGTGCCCATCGAGCCGATCGGCTCGGCGCCGGTGTTGGCCATCGGCGCGAGCAGGATCCGGAGCTCCTCCTCGGTGTAGCCGAAGACCTGCTGGCGACGGGTCACGCTCGCGTGGGTGTGGACGATGTGCTCACGCTCGGGGATGTCCTCGAGGCGTACGAGACCGGCGTGGAGCCACTCGTCGTAGGGGTGCTCGGCGGCGAGCTCGGACTTGATCTCGTCGTCCTCGATGATGCGGTGCTCCGCGGTGTCGACCAGGAACATCTTGCCCGGCTGGACCCGGCCCTTGCGGACCACGGTGGCGGGGTCGATGTCGTCGAGCACGCCGGCCTCGGAGCCGAGCACGACCAGGCCGTCCTCGGTGACCCAGTAGCGCGAGGGACGCAGGCCGTTGCGGTCGAGGACCGCGCCGATCTGGGTGCCGTCGGTGAAGACGACGCTCGCGGGACCGTCCCAGGGCTCCATCAGCGAGGAGTGGAACTCGTAGAACGCCTTGCGGGCGGGGTCCATCTCCTCGTGCTTCTCCCACGCCTCCGGGATCATCATCAGCATGGCGTGGGGCAGGCTGCGGCCGGCCAGGTGGAGCAGCTCGAGGACCTCGTCGAAGGAGGCCGAGTCGGAGGCGCCCTCGGTGCAGATCGGGAAGAGCCGCTCGAGGTCGCCCGGGATGAGCTCGGACTCGAGCAGCGACTCGCGCGCCTTCATCCAGTTGCGGTTGCCCATCACGGTGTTGATCTCGCCGTTGTGGGCGATGAACCGGAACGGGTGGCTCAGCGGCCAGCTCGGGAAGGTGTTGGTCGAGAACCGGCTGTGGACGACGGCGATCGCGGAGGCGACCCGCTCGTCGACCAAGTCGGGGAACACCTCGGCCAGCTGGGGCGTGGTGAGCATGCCCTTGTAGACGATGGTGCGGCTGGACAGCGACGGGAAGTAGACGTCGGTCTCCTTCTCCGCGCGCTTGCGCAGGCAGAAGGCGAGCCGCTCCAGGGCCAGGCCGGTCACGCGCTGCTTGGCGCCGGCGACGAAGAGCTGACGGAAGGTCGGCATGACCGCCTTGGCGGTGGCGCCGAGGGACTCGGGGTTGACCGGCACCTCACGCCAGCCGAGGACCTCCAGGCCCTCCTCGGTCGCGATCTCCTCGACCAGCTTCACGGTGCGCTCGACCTGGTCGACGTCGCCCGGGATGAAGGCGGTTCCGACGGCGTAGGCACGCTCGGCAGGCAGGTCGAAGTCGACGACCTCGCGCAGGAAGGCGTCGGGGACCTGGAGCAGGATCCCGGCGCCGTCGCCAGAGTTGGTCTCGGCGCCGGCAGCACCGCGGTGGTCGAGATTCACGAGGGCACGGATGCCCTGCTTCACGATGTCGTGGCTGGCGACGCCGGTCAGTGTGGCAACCATGGCGACGCCGCAGGCGTCCTTCTCGAACCGAGGGTCGTAGAGGCCCTGGGGGGATGGATACGAGTGCTCGTACGGCACCGGGATCTCCCGTCTGTCCGGGCTCGGGCACGCACCGACCGACGCAGCCCAATAACTCCGGATCTTCGACTCTGCTTCGAGTCGGGTCCGGAGCGGGGGATGTCTGCGACGGGTGCGCGCGCCCTTGCGGGGATGAAACTGGCAATCTGCAGGGGACAGCGTTGGCCCGCGCGAGTGTGGAAAGGTTACCACTGTGTCACGGATGTGTTCCGATCGAGGGCCCATCGCTGGACACCCTCCCGCGTGGCGCTACATTGCGCCGAATATCTGCGTCTGATCAGGCCTTGGTCGAGGATTCCTCGTCGTCGGTCCCGTTGTCAGCCACGTCGCTGTCAGGGTCGTTCGTGTCAGTGTCGTTCGCCGGGGCCTTGGCAGGATCGCTGTAGACCTCCTCCTCGACCTTACCCCGGCCAGTGAACGTGGCATATGCCCACCACGCGGCCGCGAGCACGAACAGGATGATCGACATCCACTCGCTCCAGCGCAGGCCGAGCACGTTGGCCAGCTGCACGTTGTCGATGCGCAGGGTCTCGATCAGGCCACGGCCGAGGCAGTAGGCCATCACGTACAGCGCGACCACGCGGCCGCCGCCCAGGCGCAGCTTCTTCTGCAGGTAGACGATCGCGAAGAAGGCGAGGATGTCCCAGCAGAACTCGTAGAGGAAGGTCGGGTGGAACGTGGTGCCGACCGGGAACTGGCTGGGGCCGTCGGGGTAGCGCGACGGGTCGATCTCGAGGCCCCAGGGCAGGTCGGTGGGCCTGCCGTAGAGCTCCTGGTTGAACCAGTTGCCCCAGCGGCCGATGCCCATCGCCAGCAGGCAGGTCGGGGCGATGGTGTCCAGCAGCGGGACGATCTTGATGCCCTTGGACCTCGCGCCGATGATCGCGCCGACGGCACCGAGCGCGATCGCGCCCCACACGCCGAGCCCGCCGCGCCAGATGTAGAGCGCCTCGATCGGGCTGCCGCCGTCGCCGAAGTAGAGCTGCCAGTCGGTCATGACGTGGTAGAGCCGGCCACCGACCAGACCGAACGGCACCGCCCACAGCGCGATGTCCTGGATGTCACCGGCCCGGCCACCGCGGGCCTGCCAGCGTCGCTCCGAGACCCAGACGGCGACGATGATGCCGAGGATGATCGCGAAGGCGTAGCCGCGCAGCGGGATCGGTCCGAGCCAGAGCACGCCTTCGGCCGGGCTGGGGATGGACATCGGGAGCATCATGCGGCGCTCTTCCTACTAACTCGGGCTAGCTCTGACTGAGGATGTGGTGGATGTCGTCGGCGAACTGCTTCGGCGAGGTGTTCATCGACCACACCACGCTGGCCTGTCCCTGGGAGACGGCGGAGACGTGGGTGTCGTGGACCCCGAGATCGTAGCCCCCGCTGGGTAGCCGGTCGGCCTCCCCTATGTAGAGCCGCATCGACTCGGCCAGGGTGACGATGTCCTTCAGGTCGCCGGTGAGACCGATGAAGTCCTTGCCGTAGCGGTCGAGGTACTTGCGCAGGACCTTCTGGGAGTCGCGCGCCGGGTCGGTGGTGATGAACACGACCTCGACCTTGTCCCGGTCGGCGGTGTCGAGACGGGTCAGCGCAGCGGTCAGGCTCGACATCACCAGCGGGCACTCGTCGGGGCAGCTGGTGTAGCCGTAGAAGACCAGCGTCAGCGGCTTGTCGGCGTCCTCGGCCAGCGAGAACGGCCGGCCCTCCGTGTCGGTCAGGGCGGTGTCGGAGAGCTGATAGGGGGTGTGCTGCTGCCCGGTCATCGCCGAGGCCGGCGCCTGGCCGGTGCCGGCAGCACCGCAGCCGGTGAGCACTCCGACGAGAACGAGCAGGACGGGAAGAGCGAGGAACCTCAACGCGCGCGGACTCCCGCGGCCAGGTCCTCGGTCAGGCTCGCCAGTGCCTTGAGCGCCGCCTGCTCGTCGGAGCGGTTGTCCAGCAGCGTACGCACGAAGGCGGAGCCGACGATGACGCCGTCGGCGTACGCCGCCATCTCGGCGGCCTGGGCACCGTTGCTGACCCCGAGGCCGACGCCGACGGGCAGGTCGGTGGTCCGGCGCGTACGGGCGACCAGCGGCGCGGCCAGCTCGGAGGTCTTGGCGCGGGCGCCGGTGACCCCCATGACCGCGGTGGCGTAGACGAAGCCGCGGCACTGGGCCGTGGTCATCGCGATCCGCTCGTCGGTGCTGCTCGGCGCGACCAGGAAGACCTTGTCGAGGTCGCGGGCGTCCGCGGCCTCGATCCACTCCTGGGCGAAGTCGGGGGTGATGTCGGGCGTGATCAGACCCGCACCACCGGCATCCTGCAGCTGCTGGGCGAAGCGGTCCACGCCACGACGCTCGATCGGGTTCCAGCTGGTCATCACCAGCGTCGGCACCCCGGTCGACGCCACGGCCTCGACGACGCGGAACACGTCGTCGACACGTACGCCGCCGTCGAGCGCCTGCTGCACGGCGTCCTGGATCGTGGGGCCGTCCATGACCGGGTCGGAGTAGGGCAGGCCGATCTCGATGATGTCGCAGCCGGCCTCGACCATCGTGGTCAGCGCCTCGATCGAGCCGTCGACCGTCGGGAAGCCCGCCGGCAGGTAGCCGACCAGGGCGGCGCGGCCCTCGGCCTTCGCCTTCTCGAACGCTACCGACGTACTCACTTCTCGTCTCCCAGGTTGAAATACTCGATGGCCGTGCCCATGTCCTTGTCGCCGCGACCGGACAGGTTGATCAGGATCGTGGCGCCCTCGCCGTGGCGCTCCTTGATCTCGGGTGCGATCTTGATGGCGCCGGCGATCGCGTGGGCCGACTCGATCGCCGGGATGATGCCCTCGGAGCGCGAGAGCAGCGCGAAGGCGTCCATCGCCTCCTTGTCGGTGATGCTCGTGTAGCTCGCCCGGCCGGACTTGGCCAGCCAGGCGTGCTGCGGGCCGACCCCGGGGTAGTCGAGGCCGGCGGAGATCGAGTGGGACTCGATGGTCTGGCCGTCCTCGTCCTGGAGCACGTAGGTGCGGGCGCCGTGGAGCACGCCGGGGTCGTTGGCCTGGATGGTGGCCGCGTGGCGGCCGGTCTCGAACCCGTCTCCCCCGGCCTCGAAACCGTGGATCTCGACGTCCTCGTCGTCGAGGAACGCGGTGAAGAGACCGATGGCGTTGGAGCCGCCGCCGACCGCGGCGACGACGGCGTTCGGGAGACCGCCGAACTGCTCGATCGACTGCGCCCGGGCCTCGTCGCCGATGCCGCGCACGATGTCGCGCACAAGTGTCGGGAACGGGTGGGGCCCGGCGGCGGTGCCGAACAGGTAGGCGGTGTGGTCGACGCTGGCGACCCAGTCGCGCAGCGCCTCGTTGATCGCGTCCTTGAGGGTGCCGCTGCCGGAGGGCACCGGGACGACCTCGGCGCCGAGCAGTCGCATCCGGGCCACGTTGAGCGCCTGGCGGTCGGTGTCGACCTTGCCCATGTAGACGGTGCAGTCGAGGCCGAAGTAGGCGGCCGCGGTCGCGGAGGCCACGCCGTGCTGGCCGGCGCCGGTCTCGGCGATGACGCGGGTCTTGCCCATCCGCTTGGTGAGCAGCGCCTGGCCGAGCACGTTGCGGATCTTGTGAGCGCCGGTGTGGTTGAGGTCCTCGCGCTTGAGGAGGACCCGTACGCCGAGCTGCTCGGAGAGCCTCGTGGCGTGGTAGAGCGGGCTCGGCAGGTTGGCGTAGTCACGCAGGATCGCGTCGAACTCGGCCACGAACTCCGGGTCGGCCTTCGCCTTCTGCCAGGCGTCGTCGAGCTCGATGAGGGCCTTCATCAGCGCCTCGGGCATGAAGCGGCCGCCGAAGCCCTCCGCCTCGCCACCGAACCAGCCGAACTCGTCGGCGTCGTAGCTCGTCGTTTCGTGGATGTGAGTTGTCATGGCTGGTCCTAGCCTTGGATTCCGGTGAACTCGGCGACCGTGCCTTGCGGGTCGCCATGCTTGACCAGCGCCTCGCCGACCAGGACCGCGCGGGCCCCCTCGGTGACGTGGCGCTTGACGTCGGTGGCGGTGAAGATGCCGGACTCGGCGACCTTCACCCGGTCCTCGGGGATGAGCGGGGCGAGCCGTCCGAAGACGTCCTGGTCGATCTCGAGGGTCTTCAGGTTGCGGGCGTTGACGCCGATCAGCTCGGCGCCGAGGTCGACGGCCCGGGCGACCTCGGCCTCGTCGTGGGTCTCGACCAGCACGGTCAGCCCCAGCTCACGCGCCTGGTCGTAGAGACGGCGCAGGGTGTCGTCGTCCAGCGCGGCCACGATCAGCAGCGCCAGGTCGGCGCCGGCCGCGCGGGCCTCGAGCAGCTGGTAGGGCTCGACGATGAAGTCCTTGCGCAGGATCGGCGTGTCGACGGCCGCGCGGACCGCGACCAGGTCGGCGAGCGACCCACCGAAGCGGCGTTCCTCGGTGAGCACCGAGATCGCGGCGGCGCCGCCGGCGGCGTACTTCGCGGCCAGCTCGGCCGGGTCGGGGATGTCGGCCAGGGCGCCCTTGGAGGGGCTCTTCCGCTTCACCTCGGCGATCACGCTGCTGCCCGGCGCACGGAAGTGCGGCATCGGGTCGCGAGGCGCGTCGACGTCGGCCAGCCGGGCCCGCAGGTCCGCCTCGGACACCGTCGCCTGGCGCTGCGCCAGGTCCAGACGTACGCCGTCGATGATCTTTTCGAGCACCGACATGTTTAAACCTCTCGTTTCCGGGTATGACCCACGTGCAAAGCCTCTCACCCGAACCGTGACACGCCCGATTTGGCGCCACAGTGCGGGCGGGAAACGTTAAGTTTCTCCCATCTCAACCCAACTCGCCTGACTTTGGAGGTCAGACACATGAGCTACGGAACTCCGCCGCCACCGCCCCCGTACGGTGCGCCGGCGCCCGGACAGCCTGCGGGCAACAGCAAGAAGGCGCTGTGGGCCATGATCCTCGGCATCCTCGGTCTCGTCTGCTGCGGCATCTTCACCGGGATCCCCGCGCTGATCCTCGGCAAGCAGGCACAGGGCGAGATCGACGCATCCGGCGGTGCGATCTCGGGCCGCGGGATGGCGACCGCTGGTTTCATCCTCGGGATCATCTCGATCGTCTGGACCGTGCTGGCAATCATCCTGTACGCCACCGGCGCCCTGAGCGTCAGCGGCAGCACCAGCACCTACTGAGTCCGGCTCAGCAATCAGCGAGGCCCCCGGCGGATCCGCCGGGGGCCTCGCTGTCTCACAGGCTCAGTGTGACTCGACGTTGAAGCCGAGCTTGGACAGCACGACGAAGAGCAGACCACCGGCGACGGTGACGGCTACGCCGATCCAGAAGACGAACCAGCTGATCGGGTCGAGCATCATGGCGACGCTGCCGATCAGGAAGCCGAGGAGGCCGACCGCGACTGCGATCCAGGCTGCCGGGGTGTTGCCGTGGCTGGCGGACATGCGTGACTCCTCTACGAGTTCTCTAAGCTGTTGCGAAGCCCGAAGCGATCCAGATGGGCTTGGCTGCAGTGTATTCATTGATCCCCCGCCGTCGGGTCCCGACCCTCGTCCAACGACTTCCAGACGTCGATCGTGGACTGCTCCTCCAACGGCTTCCGCTCCGGCTTCGCGTCGGCCGGGGCGTCGTACTTGCGCCCCATCTCGGGCCACGACGGCGCCTGGCGTACGGCCACGACCGCTGCCGCCACGGTCAGGACCGCGCCGAGGAGCGCGAGGTAGGGCCAAGGCGTGGTGGTGTGCTCCGTCTCACCCCAGACGACCTTGGAGTCGATCGCCCGGCCGAGCGCGTCGATCCCGGCATGGCCGAAGAAGCTGATGATCACGCCGATCCCGGCCAGGCCGGCGAGAGCGGCCACCAGGCGGCGTACGAGACCTCGGGTGACCAGCACGACGCCCCAGGCCGCGAGGGCGACCAGGGCCAGGCCGGTGGTGGCCGGGGAGTCGTTGAGGTCGGCCGGCATCTGGGCCGGCGCGGTCACCTTGACCCACTCGTTGGAACCCGCCCAGGCAGCCAGGGCAGCGCCGGCCAGGCCGGCGATGACGGTGGGACCGAATCGCCTCATGAAATTGCGCTGTACGAGATCAGGCCGGCGTCGAAACAGGTGTGGTCACCGGTGTGACAGGCGGGACCCTCCTGGTCGACCTTGAGCAGGATCGTGTCGCCGTCGCAGTCGAGACGCACCTCCTTGACGTGCTGGTGGTGGCCGGAGGTCTCCCCCTTGACCCAGTACTCCTGCCGGCTGCGGGACCAGTAGGTCGCCCGGCCCGTGGCGAGCGTGCGCGCCAGGGCCTCGTCGTCCATGTAGCCGAGCATCAGCACCTCGCCGGTGTCATGCTGCTGCGCCACCGCGGGCACCAGCCCGTCGGGGTTGCGCTTGAGGCGATCGGCGATGGCGGGGTCCAGGCCCTCGCTCGTGGGTCCAGTAGTCACGGCTCCAGTATCCCGCTGGGCAACAGTACGGACACAACCGGCATGTCGCGGCGATAATCCGGCGCCTGGAAAGGCCGGGGCCTGCCAGACTCTCCCGGTCATTCGGGCCGGACTCGGTTACGGCCCTCGAGCCGACCCACAAGGTCGACTATTCAAACTGGAGAACACCGCACCATGGTTAACCCCACCCCGCAGCCGGCACCGGCGAAGCAGACCGACACCAGCGCCCTCGTGATCGGCATCCTGGTCACCATCTTCTGCTGCCTGCCCTTCGGCATCGTCTCGATCGTCAAGGCCGTCCAGGGTGACGCCGCGGGCGCCAAGAAGTGGGGCCTCATCGGCGCCATCACCGGCGTCGTCGTGATCGTCCTCTACGTCATCGCCTCGGTCGTCCTCGGCCTCGGCATGGCTGCCCAGTCGGGGAGCATGTGACCACTCGCGCCCACGCGCGTGCGGGGCTCGTCCCACTGGCCGTCGTGGCCGGCGGGGCGGGCCTCGCGGCCGTCTTCGCGACCTCTCCCGGGCTGGTCGCCTACGTTCCGCCGTGCCCGATCCACGCGCTCACCGGCATCGACTGCCCCGGTTGCGGGATGACGCGCGGGACGATGTCGCTGCTCTCCGGTGACGTCGGCGGCGCTATCGGCCACAACGCGCTGATGTTCCTGCTCGGGGTCCCGCTGCTCGCACTGCTCTGGTTCTTCTGGCTCCGCGACCGCGTCGGCGGTCGCCCCGCGCCCGCTTGGGCGCGCTCCCGCGCCGCGCTCTACACCTGGCTGGCGCTGACTCTCGTCTTCACGGTCGTCCGCAACCTGCCCTGGGGGCCGTTCACAGTGCTGGCGGCCTGATCAGCTGCCCTGCTGGGCGACCCAGGAGGCATGCAGCCGGGCGTACGTCGACCCGGCCTGCGCCACCAGGTCGCTGTGGGGGCCGCGCTGGGCCAGGCGCCCGGCGTCGACCACGATCACCTCGTCAGCCGCCTCGGCGGTGGAGAGACGGTGAGCGATGGTGACCGAGGTGCGTCCGCTCATCAGCCGCTCCAGGGCGCGGTTGATCCGCATCTCCAGACGCGGGTCGACGGCCGAGGTGGCCTCGTCGAGGACCAGCAGGTCGGGATCGGCGAGCTGGGCCCGCAGCAGCGCCACGAGCTGCCGCTCACCGGCCGAGAGCGACTCGCCGCGCTGCCCGACGCTGGTGCGCACGCCATCGGGGAGGCCGGCGAGCCAGTCACCCAGGCCGAGCACCCCCGCGGCCTCCACGATCTCCTCGTCGGTCGCGTCCAGGCGGCCGTAACGGACGTTCTCGGCGAGGGTGGAGTCGAAGAGGAAGCCCTCCTGCGGGACGAGCACGACGCTGGTGCGCAGCGAGGCGTTGCCGATCTCGCGTACCTCGACGCCGTCGAGGCTCACCTTCCCCGAGGTCACGTCCATCACCCGGGTGAGCAGCTTGGCGATCGTCGACTTCCCCGAGCCGGTCTCACCGACCACGGCGACCCGGCTGCCGGGCGCGATCTCGAAGGAGATGTCATGCAGGACCGGGCGGCCACCGGGGTAGGCGAAGGTGACCGCGTCGAACTCGATCGAGAGCGGGCCACGGGGCAGGACGGTCCCGGCGGGGCCCGGGTCCACCAGGTCGGCGGGCGTGTCCAGGATCCCGATCGTGCGCCGCCAGGAGGCGATCGCGTTCTGCGCGTCGGTCAGGATCTGCGTACCCATCTGAACCGGGCCCACGAACAGCGTCACCAGGAACGCGAACGCCAGGATCTCGCCGACGCTCAGCGCACCGCCACTGCCCCGGTAGGCCAGCGCCAGCAGGACGCCGCCGACGATCACACCGGCGTTGGCGAGGCCGCCGGAGAGGCCACCGAGGCTGAAGAAGATCGAGGTGTAGGCCTGCGCCCTGGTCTGGGCGGCGCTGGTGGCGTCGATCTCGCGGTCGATGCGCTCCTGGGTGCGGTCCTCCACGGCGTACGCCTTGACCACGGCCGCCCCGACGACCGGCTCGGAGACCGCGGAGAGCATCTTGGCGACCTGGCGGCGGGAGAGCGTGTAGGCCGCGGAGAGCTTGCGCTGGAAGAACCGCAGGCTCAGGAAGAGCGGGCCGAAGCAGAGCCAGACCAGGATCGCCAGCTGCCAGGAGTAGACCACCATCACGACGGTCGCGATCAGCATCTGCCCGATGCTGACGATGAACAGCAGCCCGCCGAAGACGATGAACTGGCTGACCTGGTCGACGTCGCTGGTGACCCGCGAGACCAGCGCCCCACGGTGTTCGGTCGACTGGGTGAGCATCGGCAGGTCGTGGACGTGCCGGAAGGCCTTCGTACGCAGCGTGGCCAGGCCCCGCTCGGCGGCGGTGAAGAGCCGGCTGGTCATCAGGAACGAGGCCACGCCCGTGACGGCGATGGCGACGACTGCGATGAGGCCGGCCCGCACGACGTAGCCGAGGTCGGGGCCGCCCGGGCCGCTCAGCCCGTTGTCGAGGGTCTGCTGGACGACGACGGGCACGACGACCTGGCCGACGCTGGCGAGCACGGCCAGCGCGAAGGTGCCGCGGATGCCCTCGACCAGCTCCGGGGAGTGCTTGATGCCCCGGCGGATGGTCTCGAAGGCGCCGAGGTCCTCGCCGCTGCCGACCCGGGTCTCGGGCTCGAGGGTGGCGGTCATGCCGCGGTCTCCGGGGTCTCGTAGGCGTTCACCAGGCGGGCGTAGGACTCGTCGCGGGCGAGCAGCTCGGTGTGGGTGCCGCGGTCGCGGATGCGGCCGTCCTCGAGGTGGACGACCTCGTCGGCGAGCGCGATCGTGGCCTTGCGGTAGGCGACCACCACCAGGCTGGTGTCGCCGGCTCCGCTCCTCAGGGCGGCGAGGATGCGCTGCTCGACCTCGGGGTCGACCGCCGAGGTGGCGTCGTCGAGGATCAGGAGTCGTGGGCGGCGTACGAGCGCTCTTGCCAGGGCCAGGCGTTGCCGTTGCCCGCCGGAGAGGCTCGCGCCGCGCTCGCCGAGGGTGGTGTCGAGGCCGTTCGGCAGCGCGGTGACGAAGCCGTCGGCCTGGGCAGCCTTGAGCGCGGACCAGACCTCGTCGTCGGTGAGGTCGGTGCCGAGGGTGACGTTGCCGCGCACGGAGTCGTCGAAGACGAAGGCGGTCTGCGGCACCAGCGCCGCCACCCGGGCCCACTCCCCCGCGCCCAGGTCGCGCAGGTCGGTGTCGTCGAGGGTGATCCGGCCGTCGTCCGGATCGACCAGCCGGGCCAGCAGCATGGTCAGGGTGCTCTTGCCCGAGGCGGTCTCGCCGACGATCGCGACCGTACGCCCCGGCTCGACCTCGAAGTCGACACCGTCGAGGAGCGTGGGGCCGTCGGCGTAGGCGTAGGAGACGCCGTCGACCCGCACGCGCGCGCCGGTCGGCTCGCGGCTGGTCCTCGCCGTCCCGTAGGCCAGCCGGCCGGTGGCCTCCAGCACCCGCTGCACCCGCCGGTAGCCGACGACGCTGCGCGGGAACTCGCCCAGCAGCCACCCGAAGGAGCGGATCGGGAAGGCCACGATGGTGAGCAGGAAGCCGATCTGGACGACGTCACCGGGCGCTGCGGCACCGCTGGAGACGCGTCCCACGCCGGCGGCCAGCACGGCGAGGACCCCGACGTTGGGCAGGGCGGCCAGGATCGGGTCGAAGGCCGCGCGGAGGCGGCCGGCACGGATGTTGACGTCGCGCAGCTCCTGCGCCTTGTCCTGGAAGCGGGTGGTCTCCTCGGCCTCGCGGCCCAGGGTCTTGACGACGAGGGCGCCGTCGAAGGACTCGTGCGCGATCCCGGAGAGCTCGGCGCGCAGCTGCTGGGCGCGGGTCATCAGGGGCGAGGAGAAGCGCTGGTAGACCAGGTTGGCGACGACGACCGCGGGGAAGACGAGGATCGCGACCGAGGCCAGGACGACGTCGGTCCAGAACATCTGCCCGACCGCGATCACCATCATCGCGAGCGTCCCGACGGCCATCGGCAGCGGCGCGATCGGCGCCCAGGACGCCTCGACGTCGGAGTTGGCGTTGGAGAGCAGCTGACCGGTCGGGTGCCGGTGGTGCCAGGCGAGCGGAAGAGCCAGATACTGGCGGGTGACCGCGCGGCGCGAATGCGCCTGCATCCGGAACTGCATCACCCCCGCGCCCAGCCGTCGCGCCACCACCCCGACCGCGCGCAGGATCGCGACACCGACGAAGAGCCCGACCACGGCCCACAGCCAGCCGGCGCCGATCTCGCCGTCGCGCAGCGCCGGGACCAGGACGTGGTCGGTGGACCAGCCCAGCACCCAGGCATCGGCGACGGTCAGTGCCCCGAAGAGCGCGGATCCGAGGGTCGAGAGCGTGAAGACCCCCCACTCGCGCCGGATGGCGACTCCGAGAACCCGGAACCCGTCGGTCGTGGTGGCCCGCTGGGTTATTGGTTCATCGTCGCTCATCTCGAGATAAAGCCTAGGTCAGCACCGTGCCTGCGACGAATTTTTTTGGTGCCCCTGCTGGTCGGGCTGGCTCGATAGGCTGCGGGCCGTGGCTTCCTTCGCGCGCGCCGAGCGCATCGCCCTGTGTGACACCGCCGTCTCTCTCGGGCCAGCGGCCCCGACGCTCTGCGAAGGGTGGCGGGTCAAGGATCTGCTGGTGCATCTGCTGGTCCGCGAGCGTCGCCCCTGGGCTGCGCCGGGGATGTTCCTGCCGCCGCTCGCGCCTGTGCTGAGGAAGGCGGAGGCTGCGTACACGACCCAGCCGCTCGAGGCTCTCGCCGCCCGCCTCCGCGACCCGAAGGGCACCCCGTTCGCGCTCGCACCGATCGAGAACGTGGTCAACACCGTGGAGTTCTTCGTCCACCACGAGGACCTCCGTCGCGCCCAGCCTGGCTGGGAGCCGCGTACGCTCCCCGCCGCTGCCGAGCGTGACCTCTGGCGCACCCTGAAGCTGCTCGGCAAGGGCCTGGTCCGGTCCGCCGAGACCCCGGTGGTCGTCAGCAACGGCACCGACACCGCCACCCTGCGCGCGGGCGAGGAGCCCGTCACCGTCACCGGGCCGGTCGGTGAGCTCCTGCTCTTCTGCTTCGGGCGTCACCAGGTGCGGGGTTTGTCCTTCGACGGGCCGGCGGAGCGGATCACGCAGCTGGAGAATGCCAGCCTCGGGTTCTGAGGTCCCACTCAGCGGAACGACTGCCCGTAACCTCCCTCGGTCTGGAGACGTTGTGTCTCAGATAACCGAATCCCCCAGGAGGTCCCGCGATGCGTCGTGCGGCAGCAGTCACCGTCGCCATGCTCTTCGTCTTCTCGCTCACCGCAGCGGCGCCGGCGATGAGCGCGAGCGCGACGCCGGAGCTGCGGGACGTGATGGTCGTGGGCAACAACTGGGACGGCACGGCCTCGATCGTCGACGCGCGCAGCCTCGAGGTGCTGCGTAAGGGCATCGACCTGGTTCCGGACAAGGACGAGGAGATCGCCGAGATCCACCAGGATCCCGAGCGGCTGGCCTACTACTACCTGGTCCGCTACGGCCCCGGTGAGGGCAACGACCAGCTCGTGGACGACATGTTCACCACCCGGGACGGCAGGTTGCTGGCGGTCTCGCGTCCCAGCCTCGCCGACGTGGTCTGGATCGATATCGAGAAGGCGCTCGCCGGCTCACCGGACCCCATCGTGGTCGAGCAGCAGATGGACGGCCACCGCACCGACCACATGGGCCTCTCCCCCGACGGCACCAAGCTGCTGGTCTCCGACTCGACCTCGCGCTCGGTGCACGAGTACTGGATGGGTGGCGCCGGCGACCCGCGGACCGGCGAGCGGCTGCGTACGTTCGAGTCGGGCGAGACGCCCCACGAGAACAACTACTCCGAGGACGGCTCGCGGATCTTCCACGCCTCCATCGGCCGCGTCTACCTCCCCGGCGACCAGAAGGAGCTCTCGCTCGACTCGCTGCCGCTGATCAACCTCGACCAGCTCGGCCTCGGCACCATCCCCGGCACCGACCTGCTGCCGCCCATCAAGATCGGCCCGGTCCACGACGCGATCAAGGGCGACCGCTGGTTCGAGATCGTCGACGAGTCCAGCTTCGAGGTCTCCCAGCGCTGGGAGATGGGCAAGGAGCTCGAGGAGGCCGGTTACCCCTCGATCTCCTCAGCCGTACGTCCCATGGCGGTCGCGCCCGGTGAGCGGTTCATCTACTTCCAGATGTCCTTCCTGCACGGCCTCGTCGAGTTCGACACCCAGGCGGCCGACATCGACGGCAAGGTCGGCTACTCCACCGGCTCCATCGAGGAGCCCCGCACCGGCGCCGTCACGCGCGTCATCCCGCTCCCCAAGCGCACCCAGCTGCCGCGCGAGCTCTACGTCAACGACTCCGCCCACCACGGCCTCTCGATCGACGCCAAGGGGAAGACGCTGTGTGCGGCCGGCACGATGGACGACTACGTCGCGATGGTCGACCGCGCGACGGGTGACTTCACGACCCTCGACGAGGAGACGACCGGGCACTACTACGGCAAGCCCTACTGGACCACCGAGGGCCTCGGAAACACCTGCTGGGCGTCGCTGTCGGACGCCGACGCAGTCGCGGTGATCGACTTCCGCACCGGCAAGGAGCTCGCCTACCTCGACGTCGGCAACCACCCCCAGCGCGTACGCCAGGGGCAGATCCCGAACTCGCTGCTGAGCTAGGCGCTTGGTCAGCGAACCGGCGCGCCGGCGCCGGAGAGCGCCTGCTTGACCTCGCCGATCCGCACCTTGCCGAAGTGGAAGATCGTGGCCGCGAGGACGGCGTCCGCGCCGGCCTCGACCGCGGGCGGGAAGTGCTCGGCCTTCCCGGCGCCACCGGAGGCGATGACCGGGACGGTCACCTCGCTGCGTACGGCCTTGATCAGGTCGATGTCGAAGCCGTCCTCGGTGCCGTCGGCGTCCATCGCGTTGAGCAGGATCTCGCCGGCGCCGAGCTCGACGGCCTTCGCCGCCCACTCGATCGCGTCGATCCCCGCGGACTTGCGCCCGCCGTGGGTGGTGACCTCGAACCCGGAGTCGGTCCCCGGCGCCCGCCGGGCGTCGACGGAGAGCACCAGGACCTGGTTGCCGAACCGGTCGGCGATCTCGGCGATCAGCTCGGGACGGACGATGGCCGCGGTGTTGACCGCGATCTTGTCGGCGCCGGCACGGAGCATCCGGTCGACGTCGTCGACGCTGCGGATCCCGCCGCCGACGGTGAGCGGGATGAAGACCTGCTCAGCGGTGCGGGTGACGATCTCGAGGGTCGTCGCCCGCCCCTCGTGGGAGGCGGAGATGTCGAGGAAGGTGAGCTCGTCGGCGCCTTCCTTGTCGTAGATCGCCGCCAGCTCCACCGGGTCGCCGGCGTCGCGCAGCTCCTTGAAGTTGATCCCCTTGACGACGCGACCGGCGTCGACGTCGAGGCACGGGATGACGCGCACAGAGAGGGTCACGACTGGTCACCCCGTGGCCGTCCGAGGGTGAGGTCGAGCGCCTCGGCGAGGTCCAGGGAGCCGGTGTAGAGCGCCGTGCCGGCGATCGCGCCCTCGACACCGATCTCCACCAGGCCCATCAGCGCCTCGATGTCGTCGATGGTGGTCACTCCCCCGCTCGCCACGACCGGGCGGTCGGTGGCCTCGCAGACCGCGCGGAGCAGGTCGAGGTTGGGACCCTGGAGCATGCCGTCCTTGTTGACGTCGGTGACGACGTAGCGCGCGCAGCCCTCCTCGTCCAGGCGAGCAAGGGTCTCGTAGAGGTCGCCGCCCTCCTTGGTCCAGCCGCGCGCGGCGAGGGTGCGGCCGCGTACGTCCAGACCCACCGCGACCCGGTCGCCGTATTCCGCGATCGCGGCACGGGTCCACTCCGGGTTCTCCAGCGCGGCGGTGCCGATGTTGACGCGGCGGCAGCCGGTCGCCATCGCGGCCGCGAGGGACTCGTCGTCGCGGATGCCACCGCTCATCTCGACCTTGATGTCGAGCTTGCCGACGATCCCGGCGAGGATCTCGCGGTTGTTGCCGTGGCCGAACGCGGCGTCGAGGTCCACCAGATGGATCCACTCGGCGCCGGTCTCCTGCCACCTCAGCGCGGCCTCGTAAGGATCGCCGAACCGCTTCTCCGACCCGTCCACGCCCTGGACCAGCTGCACCGCCTGCCCGCCCTTCACATCGACGGCCGGCAGGAGCTCGAGGTAGTCACCCATGGGGACGATCCTATGTTCTGTACGCCGCCACTCCTGCCCCGCGGTCCGGGTGCGAGACGGTTCCTCCATCAAGGTATGCAGGCGAAGGAACACATCCCTCGCGGAACTCCGCACGGGAAGCGGTCGTTCGGCTGCATACCTTGACCAAGGAACACGCTCAGCGGGGCGCCAGCAGCTCGAACTCGTACGCGTCGGGGTCGGTCATCCTCGCCCACCGCCCGTCGCTGCCGATCTCGGCGACCAGCGTCGCTCCGAGCCCGACGAGACGTCGGATCTCGTCGGCGGGATCGGTGTCCTCGAGCGCGATCAGGTCGAAGCGGAACCGGTCACGCGGACCGCGCGGCACCGGCGGCGGCCCACCCCAGGCGACCTTGGCGCTGCCCGAGGGGGTCGCGACCGCGGTCTCGCCGTCCTGGTCCCAGACCAGCGGCCAGCCGAGCGCCGCGCTCCAGAACACCCCGGTTTCCCGGGATCCGTCGGCAGCGACCTCGCCGAGGAACCCGGTGCCGGCCAGCCAGTTGTTGCCCGCCGGGATCACGCACAGCTCGTTGCCCTCCGGGTCGCCGAGCACGATGTGGTCCTCGTCCGGCAGCTGCCCGACGTCGAGGTGGGTCGCGCCGAGGCCGATCAGACGCTCCACGGTCAGCTGCTGGTCGTCGGCCAGCGCGCTGGTCAGATGCAGATGGTGCGGGTTCGCGAGCACC
The DNA here is from genome assembly GCF_044453405.1 of Nocardioides sp. NPDC051685. Taxonomy (NCBI): domain Bacteria; kingdom Bacillati; phylum Actinomycetota; class Actinomycetes; order Propionibacteriales; family Nocardioidaceae; genus Nocardioides; species Nocardioides sp. NPDC051685. Next base: position 74,478 of record NZ_JBITCR010000007.1, read on the forward strand.
TTCGGCGCATCCGTGCGCAGGAACCGGATCCGGAGGTCGTCGTCCGCGCGCGGCAGCAGCCTGATCTCCTCGCCGCTGGTCTCGGTCTTCCGATCCAGCACCGCCGCCCAGAAGTCCGCGACCCGCTCCGGGTCGTTGGCATCGATGCAGATCCCGAACCGCCGAGGTGTCATTCCGGCAACCTAGATCGCGCCGAGATTCCTACGCAATCGGATTCGGCCCTGCTGCCATGGTCGCGAGCTTGGCCAGCCCCTTCTCCATGTCGGGAGCGATCGCCTTCTCCATCGAGTAGAACCTGAGCATCAACCCCATCACGCCCGTCACCGACCCGGTGTGGGTCCAGGTCAGCCGGGTGCCGTCGGCCACGGTCGCCAGGTCGAAGCTCACCGTGCTTCGGCTCTTGAACGGCTTCAGGAACTCCAGCGCGACCTCGACATGGTCGGGCCGCGACTCGATGATCTCCATCGTGCCGGCCCCAGCGCGCTTGTTGCCCGACCAGGCATAGCGCGCGCCGACACCGGACTCGGCACCCGAGTGGGTCCGCGACATGTCCGGATCGAGCTCCTCCCAGGGCGACCAGGCCGGCCACTGGTGGAAGTCGTCGAGCAGCGCGTGCACGCGGCCGATGTCGCACGGCAGCACAGCAGACCTGGAGACCTGGTAGTCGGTCATGTCATGACCGTACGCCCGCGGCGACCAGTTCGAGCACGTCTTCGGTGCTGCGTACGTCGCCGAAGGTGCGATAGACCGTGGTCAGCGTCGCGTTGTGGGAGTCGGCGTCGCGTCCTGCGGTGGCGTCGGCGACCAGGATCGTGCGATATCCCAACGTGGCAGCGTCGCGCGCCGTGCCGGCGACGCAGACCTCGGTGAGCGTGCCGGTGACGACGACGTTCTCGATGCCGCGCTCCTGAAGCCGGTCGTGCAGCGTCGAGCTGCCCGGAAACAGTGCGCTCGTCGCGGTCTTCTCGATGAGCACGTCGCCATCGCGTGCCTCCAGCCCCGGTCCGAGGCGGCTCGCGATCGGTCCGCTCCCGCCGCTGCCCCGGAACATCTCCGCGACCTCCTCCCCGAGGAACTCCCGCGCCCAGGTCGTCGGTCCGGGGTCGCCCGGCACGATCCACGCGACGGCGCCACCGGCGTCACGGAGGGCATCGGCGAGGAGACGTACGTTCGGGATGATCTCGGCACAGGTCGTGTTCGCCTCGAAGAAGAACGGGACGAGGTCGACGACGAGCAGCGCGGTCCGGGACGGGTCGAGGCTCTCGTAGGCATGGCGTCTGCCCCGCCGGGCCTCTTGTCGGGCGTACTCACGCTCGGGGATCGCCCACCTGTGCACTCTCGGACCCCGCACCTCAGGCGGTCTCGGGGTTGACGCCGACCGAGCCGTCGATCGTCTCGCGGAGGATGTCGGCGTGGCCGGCGTGACGGGTGGCGGCGGCCCACCACCCGTCGGTGTCCCAGGGCGGGAGGTCGATCGGCGGCGTACGGTCGAAGACCTCACCGAAGTAGCGGGCGTCGGAGAGGGCGTTGTGCTTGACCAGGCCGAGCAGGTTGGTGCCGGTCGGGGTCAGCGGGCGGCGGATGTCGTCCTCCGGCAGCCCCTCGAGCTTCCACGCCAACACCTCCCGGACGCCTCGGAGCTTGTCGTGCAGGTGAGCCTTGGCGAAGTCGTCGATCACGACGACCATCCTGCCGTGCTGGGAGGGGTCAGCGGCGGAACAGCAGCGTGTAGACCACAGGCGCGACCAGCACCGACGCGATGGCCGCGAAGACCACCGTGCCGACGTCCTCGGTGACGAGGTAGACGAGCGCGTTGAGGAGGAGAAGGACGACGACCAGGATCCGTACGTTGCGCCGCCGGCGCTCCGCGAGCGCGCTGACCGCCCGGGGCCGGCGAGCCGGAACCCAGCCGAAGAGCCGCTCCCGCCGCGCGCGGCGATCGGCGGACCGGGCGGCCCGAGCGGCACGCTCCTCGGCGGCCCGGGCCGCCACCCGCTCTCGCTCGGCACGCGCCTTCGCGCGGGCTCCGGTCTGCGCCACCTACGCCGCCTTCAGGGAACTCACCCAGTTGCGCAGCACCGCAGCGCCGGCGTCGCCGGACTTCTCCGGGTGGAACTGGGTCGCACTCAGCGGACCGTTCTCGACGGCGGCCACGAACCGGTCACCACCGTGCTCGGCCCAGGTGACCAGCGGGGCGACCGTGCGGTCGTTGGTGACCAGGGTCCAGTCGCGCACGCCGTAGGAGTGCACGAAGTAGAACCGCTCCTTCTCGACACCCGCGAACAGCGACGAGCCCGCGGGGACGTCGAGCGTGTTCCAGCCCATGTGCGGCACGATCGGCGCCTGCAGCCGCTCGACGACACCCGGCCACTCCCCGCAGCCTTCGGTCTCGACGCCATGCTCGATGCCGGTCTCGAAGAGGATCTGCATCCCGACGCAGATCCCCATCACCGGACGGCCGCCGGCGAGCCGCCGGGCGATGATCCGCTCACCGCGGATCGCCCGCAGGCCCTTCATGCAGGCCTCGAACGCGCCCACACCCGGCACCAGCAGCCCGTCGGCCGCCATCGCGGCGTCGAGGTCACCGGTCAGCTCGACCGTGGCACCGGCGCGCTCGACGGCGCGGACGGCGGAGCGTACGTTGCCGGAGCCGTAATCGAGGACGACGACGGAGGGCGCACTCACAGTGCACCCTTCGTCGACGGGATCCCGGTCTCGCGCGGGTCGTAGGCGATCGCGTCGCGGAAGGCCCGCGCGAACGCCTTGAACTGCGTCTCCACGATGTGGTGCGGCTCGCGCCCGGCGAGCACGTTGACGTGCATCGTCAGGTGGGCGTGGTGGGCGATGGAGTCGAAGACGTGCTGGGTCAGGGAGCCGAGATAGGGCACCCCGGAGCCGCCGAGCAGGACGTACTGCTGGCCCTCCGGCTCGCCGGTGTGGACCGAGTAGGGCCGGCCGGAGACGTCCACGACGCAGCGTACGAGCGCCTCGTCGAGCGGGACGGTCGCGTCGCCGTAGCGGCGGATGCCCTTCTTGTCGCCCAGCGCCTGGCGCAGCGCCTGGCCGAGCACGATCGCGGTGTCCTCGACGGTGTGGTGGGCGTCGATGTGCACGTCGCCCTCGGAGTGGACGGTCAGGTCGACCAGCGAGTGCCGCCCGAACGCGGTCAGCATGTGGTCGTAGAAGCCGACACCCGTCGAGACGTCGACCCGTCCGGTGCCGTCGAGGTTCACCTCGACGACGACCTTCGACTCCGAGGTCTCCCGCTCGATGCGGGCGGTCCTTGCCGAACTCATGCGCGTGCTCCGTTCACATCGGTCAAAGCTTGCTTGAAGGCGTCCATCTCCTGCGGGGTGCCGACCGAGACCCGCAGCCATCCGTCGGGCCCGGTCTCGCGGATCAGCACACCGCGGTCGAGCAGCCCCTGCCAGACCGCGTGCCGGTCGGCGTAGCGCCCGAAGAGGACGAAGTTGGCGTCCGAGTCGGCCACCTCGAGGCCTTCCCCGCGCAACCAGTCGACCAGGGCGTCCCGCTCCTCGCGGAGCGAGGCCACGTAGCCCAGCAGCTCCGGCGCGTGCCGCAGGGCCGCGCTCGCTGCCGCCTGGGTCACCGCGGAGAGGTGGTAGGGCAGGCGCACGACGCGGATCGCGTCACAGATCGCCGGGTCGGCCGCCAGGTAGCCGAGCCGCAGCCCGGCTCCGGCGAACGCCTTCGACATCGTGCGGGTGACGACCAGGTTGCGGTGCCGGCCGAGCAGCTCGAGCGCAGAGGGCACCCCGGTCCGCCGGAACTCTCCATAGGCCTCGTCGACCACGACGACGCCGGTCTCGCCGACCGCCTCGCACAGCGCGGTGACCGCCTCCTGCGGCAGCGCGGTGCCGGTCGGATTGTTGGGGCTCGGCAGCAGCACGACGTGGGGCCGGGTCTCCTCGACCAGCGCCCGGGCCTTGTCGAGGTCGATCGCGAAGTCGGTCTCGCGGTGGCCGACCAGCCACTCGGTGTTGGTGTCGCGGGCGTACTCGGGATACATCGAGTAGGTCGGCGCGAAGCTGATCGCGGTGCGCCCCGGACCACCGAAGGCCTGCAGCAGCTGCAGCATCACCTCGTTGGACCCGTTGGCCGCCCACACCTGCTCCGGCGTGATCTGCGCCATCGGCACATCGGCGCGAAGGTACGCAGCCAGCCCCTCCCGCAGCGCGACGAACTCGCGGTCGGGATAGCGGTTGAGCGTGCGCGCCGCGGCCCCGACGCTCGCCGCGATGTCGGCGACCGTCTCGGCGGAGGGCTGGTAGGGGTTCTCGTTGACGTTGAGCTGGACCGGGACGTCCAGCTGCGGGGCGCCGTAGGGCTCGATCCCGGCGAGCTCGGCACGGATCGGCGGCCAGCTCACGACGTGAACCTCACCGACACGGCCGCGCCGTGGCCCGGCAGGTCCTCGGCCTCGGCGAGCGTGACCACGTGGTCCTTGACCGCCGCCAGCCCCTCGCGGGAGTAGTCGATGACGTGGATGGACTTGGTGAAGGCGCGCACCGAGAGACCCGAGGAGTGGCAGGCGCAGCCACCGGTGGGCAGGACGTGGTTGGATCCGGCGCAGTAGTCGCCCAGCGACACGGGGGCGTAGGAGCCGACGAAGATCGCGCCGGCGTTGCGGATCCGGCCGGCGACCCGGGCGGCGTCCGCGGTGTGGATCTCGAGGTGCTCGGCGGCGTAGGCGTTCACGACGTCGACACCCTGGTCGATGTCGTCGACGAGCACGATGCCCGACTGGGCGCCGGTCAGCGACGTACGGATCCGCTCGACGTGCTTGGTCGCGGCGACCTGCTTCTCGAGCTCGGCCTCCACGTCGGCGGCGAGCGTCTCGGAGTCGGTGACCAGCACCGAGGCCGCGAGGGGGTCGTGCTCGGCCTGGGAGATCAGGTCGGCGGCGACGTAGGCGGCCTCGGCGGTCTCGTCGGCGAGGATCGCGATCTCGGTCGGGCCGGCCTCGGAGTCGATCCCGACCTGCCCCTTGAGCAGGCGCTTCGCGGTGACGACGTAGATGTTGCCGGGACCGGTCACCATGTCGACGCGCTCGCACGGGTCGACCCCGTAGGCGAACATCGCGATCGCCTGGGCACCACCGACGGCATAGACCTCATCCACACCCAGCAGCGCACACGCGGCCAGGATGGTGGGCTGCGGAAGCCCCCCGAACTCCTTCTGAGGCGGCGAGGCGAGCGCGATCGAGGGCACCCCGGCGACCTGAGCCGGGACGACGTTCATCAGCACCGAGGAGACCAGCGGAGCCAGGCCACCGGGCACGTAGAGCCCCACGCGCCCCACCGGCACCTTGCGGTGCGTCACCCGGGCACCGGGCGCCAGGTCGGTGACCGCGTCCTCCTCGAGCTCGGCGGCACAGGTCGTACGCAGCCGCGCGATCGACTCCTCGAGCCCGGCCCGGATGGCCGGGTCCAGCTCGTCGAGGGCCTTGGTCAGAGCCGCGGCCGGGACCCGGATGTCGTCGACGCGTACGCCGTCGAACTTCTCGGAGAACTCGGCGATCGCCTCCTGTCCGCGCTCGCGGACCGCGTCGATGATCGGCTGCACCGCATGAGTGGCCGCGTCGATGTCGAACTCGGCGCGCGGGACGGCGGCGCGGTAGTCGATGGTCGAAGCGGAGCCCGAGACGGTTGCAGCGGTGCCTGTGTCGGCACCCCTCAGGTCGATGCGGCGGATCATGCCGCAAGTCTACGAGTCGACGGGCCGCTGAGCCGATCTACCGACGCCACGTGGACGCGGCCGGGCAGCGCATACGGAGCCCCGATCCGGGTACCCGGAGGAGTGACCCACCAAAGGAGGATCGCCATGGCACGCCCTGGACTTTTCCACCGTGAGGACAAGCACGCCACCGAGATTTACCCCGAGACCGACGTGGACCACGCCGAGACGCGTGATCCCTATCCCGGCGGTCCGGCGGTCGTCGGCCACGACGACCAGATCAGCCAGCCGCACGCTCATCCCGACGCAGCCGACGTCGAGCACTACCGCCACGCCGAGGACAGTCGCCGAGCCGCGCTGCACGACACCTACGGCGGCATCAGCTGGGGAGCCTGCTTCTTCGGCTGGCTCGTCGCGGTCGCCGTCACCGTCCTGCTCGCAGCCATCATCAGCGCCGTCGCCTCCGCGGTCGGCGTCGACCAGAACCTGACCCGGACAGACCTGGAGTCGATGGCCGACTCGGCCGGCATCGCGGCCGCGATCACGCTCGCCGTGGTGACGTTCATCGGCTATTACGCCGGAGGGTACGTCGCCGCCCGGATGTCCCGCTTCGACGCCCGGCGTCAGGGCCTGGGCGTGTGGGTCGTGGCCATCGTGGTGATGATCATCGCAGCCGTCGCCGGTGCCCTGTTCGGCTCGAGCTACGACATCGTGCAGCGGATCGACCTGCCCAACGTGGGTCTGAGCAGCGACCAGCTCGGTCTGGGCGCCGTGATCGCCGGCGTGGTGCTCCTGGTCGTGATGCTCGTCGGGGCACTCCTCGGCTCGGCCACCGGACAGCGCTACCACACCAAGATCGACCGGGCGGCGTACGACTCCTGACCCCTCGGAACGGTCCCCATACCGTGGGGTTCGCGGGCGCACACGGCCGCGGCCCCATAGGTTGGTTTCCGTGACCGACCGACTTCCGATGTTTCCGCTCAACGCGGTCCTGTTTCCCGGCGTGACACTCCCGCTGCGCGTCTTCGAGGACCGCTACCGCGCGATGGTGCACCACCTGCTGCGCCAGGAAGAGGAGGACCGCCACTTCGGCTCGGTCGCGATCCGCGAGGGCTACGAGGTCGGCGAGACCGGCGCCCAGTCGCTCTACCGCGTCGGGGTGAAGCTGCTGATCACCGAGGTGGAGCGGCACAACGACGGCTCCTTCGACCTCGAGGTGCTCGCCGTGGACCGGATCCGGATGGACAGCCTGGTCAGCTCAGGCGACTTCCCCGTCGCCGACGTCGAGGACCTCCCCGAGGATCACGTGACCGTCCCGGGCGCCGTCGTCGACACCGCACGGGCGACCTTCACCGCCTACCGCGCTGCGCTGCTGGAGTTCCGCGAGGATCCGTTCACAGGCTCGCTCCCCAAGGACCCGGAGTTCCTCTCCTGGACGATCTCGGCCACCACTCCCCTGCCGATGCCCGACCGGCAGGCGCTTCTGGAGGCACCCGACGCCGGCGTACGCCTCGGCATGGCCACCGACCTGCTCCGGGCCGAGCTCAAGGCGATGAACGTGATCCCCTCGCTGCCCGCCACCGAGGTCGCCCGCACGAAGTGGTCGCCCAACTAACCGCGGATCTGACCTTGGTCCCACCGCCTGGGGCCGGTGACCCTGCCCACGGCCGCTCCCGGCGGAGAAGCATCGGGAGCGAGACCGAGGAGGCGGATGATGAAGGCAGTGGTTCTGTACGAGTCGATGTACGGCAACACCGCGACGATCGCTCACGAGATCGGCCGGGGCCTGCGGGACGCGGGCGCGGAGACCGAGGTGATCGACGTGACCGACGCGCCCGAGGACGGGCCGGAGTGCGACCTTCTGGTCGTCGGCGGGCCGACACATGTGGCTTCGTTGAGCCGGCCACGGTCGCGGGCCTCGGCGGTCGAGCACGGCGCGGACGAGAAGCACGCGCGGACGGGGATCCGGGAGTGGATCGAGGGGGCCCGGGCGAGCGCGGGACGGACGGCGACCTTCGACACCCGGATCGAGTCGATGCGCCACTGGCCCGGCTCGGCGGCCAAGACCGCCCGACGCAAGCTACGCCGGCACGACCTTCCCCGGGCCGACGAGGTCGAGTCGTTCTGGGTGAGCGAGGAGAAGGGCCCGCTCCTCGACGGGGAGACCGAGCGGGCACGCGCCTGGGGCGCGCGCCTGGCGCGGTCGAGCCAGGACTCGTGATGCGCACCGGTGTTCTTCTCGTCGCGGCTCTCGCGGGGCTGGCGGCGTACGAACGCCTGGTGAAGCCCTGGCAGGAGTCCTGGGGAGCTCGGCCGGAGGAGAAGGCGATGGACCTGCCCGGCGACGATCAGGTCGCCGAGCCGGCGACCACGGTGACCCGTGCGATCACGATCGACGCGGCCCCTGAAGAGGTATGGCCCTGGTTGGTGCAGATCGGCGCGGACAGGGCCGGCTTCTACAGCTACGCCTGGGCGGAGAACCTGATCGGGCTACACATCCGAAACGCCGACCGCATCGAGCCGGCCTGGCAGCAGCTGAGCGTCGGCGACACGGTCTACGCCGACCGCGGCCGAACCGGCGGCTGGACGGTGGTCGACCTGGTGCCCGGCGAGGCCCTCGTCCTTCGCCTGGCCGACGTGAGCACCGGCCGTCCGGTGAGCCGGCGCGACCCGGCCGCGCCGGGGATCGGGCCGGTCCTGGACTGGGAGTTCGCCTGGATCTTCGCGCTGCTTCCGGAGCCGCACGGACGCACCCGGCTGCTCATCCGCGAGCGGGTCGGCCACGGTTCCACCTCGGCCCGCGTCCTGCTGGCGCCGCTGGGCCAGGTCAGCTTCGTGATGACCCGGAAGATGCTGCTCGGGATCAAGGAGCGTGCCGAACGCGTCCACCCGGAGCGTGCCGGCTCTGCCACCTGATCCAAGGGACCCTGCGGCCGGCCTTCATGCGGAGGTGGCGTTGCGCGTGCAGCGCTGAGCAGATTGCTAGGTTGGCGACCGTGGCGAAGAAGACAGGCTCTGGCGGCACTCCTGCGACCGTGGCCCTCACCCGCGCCGGCATCGGCTACACCCTGCACCCCTACCAGCACGACCCGCGGGCCGAGTCCTACGGCCTGGAGGCCGCCGAGGCCCTCGGCGTCGAACCGAAGCAGGTCTTCAAGACCCTGATGGCCTCCCTGGACGGAAAGCTCGTCGTCGGCATCGTCCCCGTCACCGGCCAGCTCGACCTGAAGGCGCTGGCCCGGGCGCTGGGCGGCTCGAAGGCGCAGATGGCCGAGGTGACCGCGGCCGAACGAGCCACCGGCTACGTCGCCGGCGGCATCTCGCCCGTCGGCCAGAAGCGTCCGCATCCGACCGTCCTGGACGAGTCGGCCATGACGTACGAGACCGTCTACGTCTCCGGCGGCCGCCGCGGCCTCGACATCGAGCTCGCGCCGACGGACCTCATCAAGATCACCGACGCCACCACCGCCCCGATCGCAAAGTAAACCCCCCGAGTCGGCTCGTCATGACGAGCCGACTCGGCGTGAGGTCAGTCGACGGTGATGCGGGCCAGGGCCCGGGAGGTGTCGCCGTCGAGGTACGCGCTGAAGCCGAGCTGTCCGAGCGCCTCGATGTCGTCCGCGGCCTCGGGAGCCTCGGCGGTGACCACCTTGTCGAGGCCGTCGAAGTCGACGTAGACCACCGCGGAGGCGTCATCGGCGTGCGGGACCGCGTTCTTGAACTTCTCGGTCTCCGCCAGGCCACCGTCGGCGAGCAGGTCCTTGCCGTAGTCCCCCATCCCGACGGAGGTCACGTCGCCCTCGCTGTCGACGCTGACGATGCCCTCCGCACCGAACCCGGCCGTGAGGTCGCCGACGAGCTTCTCGACAGCGGCGGTGTCGGACCCGTCGAGCTTGATCCCGAGGTCCAGGGAGTCCGGAGCGCTCAGGTCGATCTCGCCGGCCGCGAGCGCGAAGCTGTCACCGAGGAGCTTCTCGAGGTCACCGGGGGTCATCCCGAGCATCTGCGTGAACTGGTCCTCCGCGCCGCTGCCGGCCAGACCGGTCGTGAGCCAGCCGTCGGCCGGGTTGGCCGCGATCACCGCGGTGGTGTCCTTCGGCAGCGTGCCGGCGATGGTGCCGGCCTCCACGGACTCGGCCTGCTCGCCCATCGACGAGGCGGCCTCGAGCTCGAAGGCGTTCTCCTCGGCACGTACGGTGAAGGCCGCACCACCGAAGTCCTTCAGCGCCGACCGAACCGTGTCGGCCAGGGCTGCCGGGTCGGGCAACGGCGCGATCTCACCCATCGGCTCCTCGCCGAGGTCACCCCCAGCCTCGTCGAACGCGCCGTTCTCGGCCGCGTCGGCGATCACGTCGGGCAGCTCCTTGGCGGCGTACGCCGTGATGAACCCGGTGCCACCGACGTCACCGGTCCACTTCTTGAAGCCGGAGTCGTCGGCCAAGGTGCCGTCGGCCACCGCCTTCTCGATCGCGGCGAGATCGTCATCGGTCTCCGCGATGAGCGCCCAACCGTCGCTGACCGCCCACGCGGACTCCGACCCGCCACACTCGGCGAGCTTGGGAAGGCCGACCTCGGCATCGGACTCGTCGGTGACCTGGAGCGCGAACGCGAGCACCGGCTCCGTGTCCGTCGGGATTGCGCCGACCGCGGCCTTGTAGCCGATCCACGGCTCGACGTCGGCCGCGAAGTCGAGGTCGTCGCAGGCGTTGCTGAACAGCGCCTCGCGCGGGTCCTCGCCCTTCTCGAGGCCGAGCTCCTTCTCGAGGGAAGGCAGCTTGCGCAGCGTCGGCAGCGCACCCTTGGCCTCGGTCAGGTCGATCTCGGTGTAGACGACGGTCGAGGCGGGGAACGCCTCTGCCGGGGAGCCGCCGGCATTGCTCAGCGCGACGGCGGTCAGGGTGCCGGCGGCAGCCAACACGGCAACGCCCCCGACGGCTGCCGCACCGATGATCAGCGGCTTCTTGCTCTTTCCAGCAGGGGCCTCGCCGAGCCCGAGGATCTCTGCGGCCGGCTCAGACGGCGTCTGGCCGGGGGTCGTTTCGGACATCAGTCACTTCCAGGCTCTGTCGGCCGGCACCGATGCCGACCGTCCAACCTGGTGAATCTACGTCGAGCGTCCGCGGGCTGTCCGCCGAATTTAACTTTCGGGCTGACCCAGGTGCTCGGCGGTCTCGCGCGGCGCCCACATCAGGAAGATCACCATCAGCGCCAGCATCGCCGAACCCGGGACGAGCAGGACCAGCCACGGCGAGGCGAGCTGGAAGCTGTCCTGGATCACGGTGCCGTTGGCGGCTCCCTTGGCGAGCCCGTTGGGATCCTCGGGCGAGAGCAGCGAGGTGACCAGCAGCATCAGGCCGCCGCCGATGGCACCGCCGACCGTCAACGCGGCGAGGGTGACCAGCTCGGAGCGGATCAGCCAGACTGCGGCCGCGATCCCGACCAGCAGGCCGAGCACGATCGCGCAGACCGAGAACCAGCCGGTCGCGGCGAAGACACCCTGGTCGATGTTCTGCCCGATGACGGGCGGGTCGATCGAGATGAGCCCCCGGTACCACTTGCCATCGAGAACCATCCCGGTCGGCGGGGTCCACAGCGTCGCCGCGGCCAGACCGGCGACCAGACCGCCGACCACGAAGGCGGCCACGATGATGGCCGCCTGGACCAGCACCGGGCGGGACAGGTCGGGGCGGGCGGGGCGGCGACCGGTCTCGTGGAGAGCGGGCGGCGGCGGCACGATCAGATTGTCAGGCATCCTGGTCCGAGTAGGTGTTTGAGGTCGGCGAACAGCTCGGGAGTCGGTGCAACCCGCAGCCGGTCATCGAGCTTCATGACCCGGGTCGCGTCCCGTGTCATCAACCGTAGCCTGACCTCGGCTACGCCGGGGTAGGTGGTCAGTACGTCACGCAACGAGGCGATCACCTGCGGCGTGCACCGCGTCGACGGCAGCGAGATCACCACCGGTCCCCCGGCGGCACCGGGACCACCGGTCAGGTCGGGGACGGTGACCTCCTGGCCACGCAGCTCGGGCTGGTCCTTGTCGCGGGAGAGCTGGCCCTTGACCCGGATGATCGAGTCCTCGACCAGATGCGGCGCGGCCAGCTGGTAGGACGACGGGAAGAGCAGCACCTCGACCGAGCCCTCGAGGTCCTCCAGCGTCACCGTCGCCCAGGCGTCGCCCTTCTTGGTGATGCGCCGGTTGACGTTCGTGACCAGACCACTCACCGTCACGGTGGCGTTGTGCGGCCGCGACTCGTCGGTCATCAGCTGACCGATGGTGCAGTCGGTGCCGTTGGCGAGGACGTGCTCGAGGCCCATCAGCGGATGGTCGGAGACGTAGAGGCCGAGCATCTCGCGCTCATGTCCGAGCAGGGTCATCTTGTCCCACTCGTCCATCTCGGGGATGGTCACCGAGATCCCGAAGTCGCCACCGTCGGCCTCGTCGAGCCCGCCGAAGAGCGAGTCCTGGCCGATCGCCTCGTTGCGCTTGATGTCGACGTACTGGTCCACCGCGGTCTCGTGGATCGCCACCAGCGAGCGGCGCAGGTGCTTCATGTCGTCGAAGGCGCCGGCCTTGATCAGCGACTCGATCACGCGCTTGTTGCAGACCCGGTCGGGCACCTTGGCGAGGAAGTCGTTGAAGTCCTCGAAACGGCCCTTCTCGGTGCGTGCCTCGACGATCCCGTCGACCACCTGGGCACCGACGTTGCGGACCGCGGTCAGGCCGAAGCGGATGTCGCTGCCGACCGCGGTGAAGTCGTGGGCGGACTCGTTGACGTCGGGCGGCAGCACCGCGATCTTCATCCGGCGACACTCGTTGAGGTAGATCGCCATCTTGTCCTTGTCGTTCTTGACCGAGGTCAAGAGCGCCGCCATGTATTCGGTCGGGTAGTTGGCCTTGAGATAGGCGGTCCAGTAGGTGACCACGCCGTAGGCCGCCGAGTGCGACTTGTTGAAGGCGTAGTCGGAGAACGGCAGCAGGATCTCCCAGATCGTGTCGATCGCCTTCTGGGAGTAGCCACGCTCGAGCATGCCGGCCTGGAAGCCGGCGTACTGCTTGTCGAGCTCGGCCTTCTTCTTCTTGCCCATCGCGCGGCGCAGGTTGTCGGCCTGTCCGAGCGAGAACCCCGCCAGGACCTGGGCGATCGACATCACCTGCTCCTGATAGACGATCAGGCCGTACGTCTCCCCCAGCACCTCCGCGAGCGGCTCCTCGAGCTCGGGGTGGATCGGCACGATCGGCTCGCGGCCGTTCTTGCGGTGCGCGTACTTGTTGTGGGAGTCGGCACCCATCGGGCCCGGTCGGTAGAGCGCGGAGACCGCGGTGATGTCGGCGAAGCGGTCGGGCAGCATCGACCGCAGCAGCGCCCGCATGCCACCACCATCGAGCTGGAAGACGCCGAGCGTGTCGCCACGCTGCATCAGCTCGTAGGTCGGCTTGTCGTCAAAGGGGACGTCCTCGAGCACCAGGTCGATGTCGCGGTTGGCCCGGATGTTGGCGAGCGCGTCCTCGAGTGTGTGGAGGTTGGAGAGGCCCAGGAAGTCCATCTTGACCAGGCCGAGCGACTCACAGGTCGGGTACTCGAACTGGGTGACGACCTGGCCGTCCTGCTTGGGCTCCATCAGCGGGACGATGTCGATGATCGGCTCGGAGGCCATGATCACGCCCGCGGCGTGGATGCCGGTCTGCCGGATCTGGCCCTCGAGGCCGAGCGCGGTCTCGTAGATCTTGCGCACGTCCGGGTCGGTGTCGTGCAGGGCGCGGAAGTCGCCACCCTCGCCGTAGCGCTTGTGGTCGGGGTTGAAGAGCTCCTTGAGCGGCACCCCCTTGCCCATCACGTCGGGCGGCAGCGCCTTGGTGATCCGGTCGCCGATGGCGAAGCCGTGGTCGAGGATGCGGGCGGCGTCCTTGATCGCCTGCTTGGCCTTGATCCGCCCGAAGGTGGCGATCTGGGCGACCTTCTCCGCGCCGTACTTCTCCATGACGTACTTGATCGTCTCGCCGCGGCGGTGGTCGTCGAAGTCGATGTCGAAGTCGGGCATCGAGGGGCGCTCGGGGTTGAGGAACCGCTCGAAGAAGAGTCCGTGCTCGAGCGGGTCGAGGTCGGTGATCTTCAACGCGTACGCCACGATCGAGCCCGCACCCGAACCACGACCCGGTCCGATCCGGATGCCGTTGTTCTTCGACCACTGGATGAAGTCGGCGACCACCAGGAAGTAGCCCGGGTAGCCCTTCTGCAGGATGACCTCGATCTCGAACTCGACGCGGTCCTTGACCTCCTGGGTCAGCTTCTCCCCGGGATAGCGGAGCTCGATGCCGCGCCAGGTCTCCTTGCGCAGCCAGGACTCCTCGGTCTCGCCCTCGGGGATGTCCGCGCGCGCCATGTAGCCACCGGTCGACTCGGTGAACTCGACGTCGCAGCGCTCGGCGATCAGCAGGGTGTTGTCGCAGGCGTCGATCAGGTCCTGGCGCCCCCACAGCTCGCGCATCTCGGCGGCGGACTTGATGTAGTAGCCGCTGCCCTCGAACGCGAACCGCTTGCCGCCCTTGGAGTAGGGCGGCTCGGTCATCCGGCTGCCCGACTGGACGCACAGCAGCGCCTCGTGGGCGGCTGCGTCCTCGGGGTTGTTGTAGTGGGAGTCGTTGGTCGCGACCGGGCGGATGCCCATCGTCTTGCCGAGTTTGAGCAGGTCGTCGCGGACCCGCTTCTCGATGGAGATGCCGTGGTCCATCAGCTCCAGGAAGACGTTCTCCTTGCCGAAGATGTCCTGCAGCTCGCCGGCCTCCTTGAGCGCCTCGTCCCACTGGCCCAGCCGCAGCCTGGTCTGGATCGCGCCGGAGGGGCAGCCGGTGGAGACGATGATCCCCTTGGAGTGCTCGGCGAGGATCTCCTTGTCCATCCGCGGCTTGAAGTAGTAGCCCTCGAGGCTGGAGCGCGAGGAGAGCCGGAAGAGGTTGTGCATCCCCTCGGTGTTCTCGGCCCACATCGTCATGTGGGTGTAGGCGCCACCACCCGAGACGTCGTCGCCGCCCTCCTGCGCCGCATCGCCCTTGCCCCACCGCACCCGCTTACGCTCCGAGCGCGGGGTGTTGGGCGTGATGTAGGCCTCGATGCCGATGATCGGCTTGACGTCGTGGGCCTTCGCCTTCTTCCAGAAGTCGTAGGCCCCGTGCATGTTGCCGTGGTCGGTCATCGCGATCGCCGGCATCTCGAGCTCGCTGGTCCGCTTGAACAGACCGTCGAGGAGCGAGGCGCCGTCCAGCATCGAGTATTCGGTGTGGACGTGCAGGTGGACGAAAGAGTCCTTGGAGCCGGCCGCCATTGGCGTGGAGCCCTCCTCGAGGTCGAACGGATGGAGCGGGCGCAGGAGCCCGTGCTCAACAACGGACGACCTGGGGGAAGGACTACAGACTATCTGGCGCCACCGACAGTTTTCACAGCGGCAGGCCGTAGCATCGGGGATGTGGTGACGATCCTCGACGGCGGCCTGTCCAACGCGCTGGAAGCACGCGGTCACGATGTCTCGGGCGCACTGTGGACGGCCCGGCTCCTCGACGAGTCGCCGGCGGAGATCGCCGCCGTCCACCGCGCCTACTACGCCGCCGGAGCCGACGTCGCCACCACCGCCAGCTACCAGGCCAGCGTGCCCGGTTTCGTGGAGGCCGGGATGACCCAGACGTACGCCACCGAGCTGCTGCGCCGCAGCGTCCGCGTCGCCCGCGAGGTCGCCGAGGAGGCTCCCGGGCGCCTGGTCGCCGCCTCGATCGGACCCTATGGCGCCTACCTGGCCGACGGGTCGGAGTACCGCGGCCGCTACGGCGTCTCCGCGGCCGTCCTGCGTGACTTCCACGCGCCCCGGCTGGCGCTGCTCGAGACCGAGGACCCCGACCTCATCGCGGTCGAGACCATCCCGGACATCGACGAGGCCGAGGTGCTCGTCGACCTCCTCGACGACATCGGCCTCCCGGTCTGGTTCTCCTACTCCTGCGCCGGCACCCGCACCCGTGCCGACCAGCCCCTGGCCGACGCCCTGGCGCTGGCCGCCGGCATCCGCTCGGTGGTCGCCGTCGGCGTCAACTGCTGCGACCCGGCCGACGTCCCCGCCGCCATCCAGCTGGCCGTCGCCACCGGCGAGCCGGCCGTCGTCTACCCCAACACCGGCGAGACCTACGCCGACGGCGCCTGGACCGGCACCCCTCACTTCCGCCCCGGCGAGGCCCTCTCCTGGGCCCGCGCCGGCGCGACGTACATCGGCGGCTGCTGCCGCGTCGGCCCGCGCGAGATCGCCCTCATCGCCGCCGAGATGGCCAACCTGAAGGGTGAGTAGCCGACCCGGCTAGGGCCAGGCCATGCGTACGTCGGGGGTCTTCTCCTGGTTGGCGGAGCCGTCGGTGCGCTCAACCTCACGCAGACCGTGGCGGGCGTAGAAGGCGCGCGCGGGGGTGTTCATCTCGAAGACCCAGAGGCCGAAGCCGTCGGGGGCCAGCGACTTCACCAGGTCGAGCAGCATGGTGCCCAGCCCGGTGCCCTGCGCGCGCGGATCGACGAAGAGGTCGTCGAGCCAGGTCGGGGTGAAGGCGGCGAAGGCCGAGACCGCTCCGGCGACCTCCGCGACCCAGACCTGCGACCCCTTCTGCGGCGCCAGCACCTTGACCGCGAGCCACTCCCGGATGTCCGACTCGGGGTAGATCGGTGCCGGCATCGGCGCGGCGGCACGAGCCTCGATGTAGGTGCGGACGATCTCGGCGATGTCCTCGGGCACCGCCGGTCGGAGCACCGCGTCAGTGGGAGTCGCGGATGACATCGAGCGCGTGCTGGAGGTCGTCGGGGTAGGTCGACTCGAAGGTGACGTACTCACCGGTCTCCGGGTGCTCGAAGCCGAGCTTCACCGCGTGCAGCCATTGCCGCTCGACCCCGACACGCCGCGCGAGGGCGGGGTCGGCCCCGTAGGTGAGGTCGCCGACGCAGGGGTGCTTCAGGGCCGACATGTGGACGCGGATCTGGTGGGTGCGCCCGGTCTCGAGGTGGATCTGGAGCAGCGAGGCGAACCGATGTGCCTCGAGCGTCTCGTAGTGGGTCACCGAATGACGCCCGTCGGCGCGGACTGCGAACTTGTAGTCGTACTTCGGGTTGCGTCCGATCGGGGCGTCGATCGTGCCCTCGAGCGGGTCCGGGTGGCCCTGGACCAGCGCGTGGTAGGTCTTGTCGACCGTACGCTGCCGGAACGCGTTCTTGAGGACGGAGTAGGCGTGCTCGGACTTGGCGATCACCATCACCCCGGAGGTGCCGACGTCGAGACGCTGGACGATGCCCTCGCGTTCCTTGGCCCCCGACGTGGAGATCCGGAAGCCGGCCGCGGCGAGGTGGCCGACGACCGTCTGGCCCTGCCAGCCCGGCGAGGGGTGCACGGCCACGCCGACCGGCTTGTCGATCACCACGAAGGCGTCGTCGTCGTAGATGATCTTGATGCCCTCGACGATCTCGGGCTTGATCTCGAGGGGGTCGGCCTGCGAGGGGATCGTGGCGTCGAGCATCGACCCGGCGCTGACCCGGTCGCTCTTGGCCACCGCCGAGCCGTCGACGGTCACCAGACCCTCGGCGATCAGCTCCGCGGCGCGGGTGCGGGAGAGGCCGAACAGCCGCGCCATCGCGGCATCGACCCGCTCCCCCTCCAGGCCGTCGGGGACGAGCAGCGTGCGCTGGTCGGCGTGGCCGAAGTTCACTTCGCCTCGCCCTCGGCGCTGTCCGCGGGCTCGCCCTTGGACCTGCCGTCGACCGACCCGTCGAGCCCGATCCCCCTGAACGAGAGGATCACGATCAGCACCGCGGCCACGTTGATGCACATGTCGGCGACGTTGAAGATCGGCCAGTTGGGCAGCTGCAGGAAGTCGACCACGTGCCCGACGTAGAACCCCGGCTCACGCAGCAGCCGGTCGATGAGGTTGCCGCTGATGCCGGCGACCAGGATGCCGAGCGCGAAGGCCCAGCCCCGGTGGCGCACCCGGCGGGCGAACCAGATCACACCGATCGTGGCCACGATCGAGAGCGTCGTGAAGAACCAGGTGAACCCGGTCCCCGTCGAGAAGGCCGCTCCGGGGTTGCGGATGATGTTGAGCTGCAGCACCGAGCCGATCAGCTCCTGCGGCTGCCCAGGAACGAGCGCCGCGACCGCCCAGAGCTTCGTGATCTGGTCGATGACCAGCAGAAACACTGCGACGGCCGCGAACTCTGCCCACCGAACAGGGCGCACGTGGGACTCAGGACCGGTATGTGCGTCGCTCAGCGACGCTCCTCGCGCTGCTTGCATGTCATGCACAGTGTGGCACGCGGGAACGCCATGAGCCGCATCTTGCCGATCGGCTCCCCGCAGGACTCACAGATGCCGTACGTCCCGTCCTCGAGGTATCCCAGGACACGCTCGATCTGGGCCAGCTTGTCCTTCTCGCTGTTGACCACGGTCAGCTCGTGGTCGCGCTCGAAGCTGGTCGCGCCCATGTCGGCCTGGTCCTGGCCTGCCCCGTCGCCGGAGTCCTTCATCAGGCCGGAGAGCTCGGTCTCGAGAGCGGTGAGCACCTCGAGGCTGTGGGCCCTCATCTCGTGAAGCTCGTCGATGACCTCGTTGAGCTCATCCTTGGTCCACGGGTCCTCGCCGTCCTTGACCTTCAGCTGGTCAGGAGAGACGACAGTCTTGGTTGCTTTCTTAGGCACGGCACTCGCTTTCTGGTGTGAGAAACGGCCCCCCGGGCCGCACGGTGGTCAAGGTTTGGCTAGGCGCTCGCCGCGGCCACCGACGTGGAAGCCATGACTGCGAGGCTGGTATTCCCAGAAAGCTCGGACGGCGTCACGTGGACGCGCCCGACAGCCGCTACGACGCGACCGTTCATAGGTACGGACATGGAGTCCCCTTTCTCCTGCCATCACTTCGCGCCGCCGAGTCGGTGCGGAGTGCGTGCCCGGAATGTAGCCCGGGATTCCGCTCTGCTCAACTAACACACCGAAACTGCACTGATATTGGTCCGCAGCGCGGAAAAACCGGGCAATCCTCTTACAGGACCTGCCTCACCTGCTACAACGCGTTCCTTCGCCGTACCCACCGGACGGCGCGGACATGCGCATCGGCCGGCCCCGCGACGCGGGACCGGCCGATGGAAGCCTGACTACGAGGACCTCAGCCCGGCCGCCTTCGGCGGCGGGACTTCGTCGCTCGGCGCGAATACACGAGCAAGCTCGGCATTCGGCCTCGCTCCTCAGCCCTCGTCCTCCCCCAGGATGGAGCGCAGACGCTTGGGCGCCGGGCCCGACTCGTTGACGGCGGCGGCCATCACGGGCGCCTGTGACTCAGCCGAGTTGTTGAGCGCGTCGAGCTGCTGCGTGAAGTAGCTCTTCAGGCGGGAACGGTATTCACGCTCGAAGTTGCGCAGGGTGTCGACCTCGGTGGTCAGGTTGTCCTTCTCACGCTCCAGCTCGCCGAAGAGCTGCTGGCGACGCTCGGCGGTCTCGCTGTCGAGCATCTGCGCACGGGTGCGCGCGTCCGCCTCCATGCGATCGGCCTTCGACTTCGACTCGGCCTCGAGGCGCTCGGCCTTGGTCCGGGCCTCACCGACGATCTTGTCGGCGTCGTTCTTGGCCGTGTCGATGAGCGCGTCGTGGTTGCGCGTGGCCAGCTCGAGCAGGCGCGCGGCGGCGTTGGACGCCTCCGGCACGGTCTCGACCCGGATCGTCTCGATGCCGCCGGTCTGCGGTGCCTCCTGGTACATCGGCATCTGGTGCGAGACCGGCTCAGGAGCCGGCATCGGCTCGGGAGCAGGCGGCTCGGGAGCCATCGGGAAGGACGGACCCCCACCCGACTGCGCAGATGCCAACTTCCCGCGAAGGTCGTCGTTCTCCCGGGTGAGACGTGCCAGTTCGGCCTCGACCTCGTCGAGGAACTGGTCCACCTCGCCCATGTCGTAGCCCTCGCGGAGCCGGACGGGAGTAAAGCGCTTGTTGCTCACGTCCTCTGGCGTCAGCGGCATGACCTCACCCATTCATTACTCGGTTGACTCAGACGTACGGACTGCACCGCCGGGGGGCGGCATCAGGTAATGCTGTCGAAACTCTAGCGCCTGTCCGTAGACATGCCAGATGCGGACCGCATCAAGGCACCTACGAGCAGGTGTCGAAGGCCTCAGCTCTGGTTGAAGAAGCCGCCCTCAACGATCCTCTGCTTGGCCTCAGCCGTGACCGAAACGTTCGCAGGTGAGATAAGAAACACCTTGTTGGTGACCCTCTCGATGTTCCCATAGGTAGCAAAGATCAGGCCGGCCGCAAAGTCGACGAGCCGCTTCGCGTCCGGATCGTTCATCTCGGTGAGGTTCATGATCACCGGCGTACCTTCGCGGTAGTTCTCGCCGATCTGACGCGCTTCGTTGTAGGACGTCGGGGTCAGCGTGATGATCTTGGAAAGCTCTGTCACCGCGGGCACCACCGTTGCTCGTCGCCGCTCGGAAAGGTCAGCCACCGGAGCCGGGCGTGACTGCTTCGACCGCACCGGCGCCTTGACGGGCTCGTGGGAGCGGGTCTCGTCGTCGTCACCCTCGTAGACGTCGTCGTCATAGCCGGTGTCCTCGAGCAGGCCGAGGTATTCACCGAACCTGCGCATCGCGCCGCTCATGTGTGTCCCACCTTCCCCAAAGTATTGCTGTCCGAGACATTACTTGACAGTTGGCCTCTGTCCGAGGACCGCAGACCCGACACGTACGTGTGTCGCGCCATGGACAATCGCCTGCTCCAGGTCGCCGCTCATCCCCGCCGACAGCACCGTCGCGTCGGGATATTCGACCAGGAAGTCCTCCCGGATCCGCGCCAGCCGGACGAAGGCCGGCTCCGGATCCTCACCCAGAGGAGCGACCGCCATCAGGCCCCGCAGCCGGAGACCGTCGGTCTCCATGACCGCAGCGGCGAGGTCGCGTACGTCACCGGGATCCGCCCCGGCACGGCCCTCTCGTCCGGGCGGATCGAGGGAGACCTGCAGGAGCACGTCGAGGATCTGGCCGCGCTCCCCCGCACCGCGGCTGAGCCGGGGCAGCAGCGAGGAGCGGTCGACCGACTCGACCACGTCGGCGTAGGCCGCCACGGCCGCCGCCTTGTTGGACTGGAGCCCGCCGATGTAGTGCCAGCGCAGCCCGAGGTCGGCGCACTCGGCCGCCTTGGCCGCCGCCTCCTGGTGGCGGTTCTCGCCGACGTCGGTGACGCCGAGGCCGGCCAGGATGCGTACGTCGGAGGCCGGGAAGAACTTGGTGACCACGACCAGGTGGACGTCCTCGGCCGGGCGCCCGGCGGCCTTGGCCGCCATCGCGATCCGCTCGCGGGTCTCGGCGAGCCCCGCGGCGATCTCGTCGGCGCGACTGGTCGCCATCAGGCACCACGCAGCCGGATCAGGGCGCCCAGCGACATGCCGGCGCCGTCACGGCGGTAGGAGTAGAGGTCCTCGGACTCGCGGGTGCAGCGGCTGGCGTCGACCGTCTCGACACCCTCGCGGGCCAGCTGGGCGAGCACGCCGGCGCCGACGTCGAGGCTGGGGGTGCCCCAGCTCGTGGTGGCGCGCGTGGCCGGCTCGACCGCGGCGATCTCCTCCTGCATCTCGGCAGGCACCTCGTAGCACTTGCCGCACACGTGCGGTCCCACCCAGGCGGTGATCCGGGTCGCGCCGAGAGCGCGCATCCGGGCGATCGTCGCGGGCACGACCCCGACCGCCATCCCCTTGCGTCCGGCATGGGCGGCGCCGATGACCCCGGCGGCCTCGTCCGCGAACAGCACGGGTACGCAGTCGGCGGTGCGGACCAGCAGCACCAGGTCACGCTCCGTGGTGACGATCCCGTCCGCCTCGGGGCGAGTGCCGCACTCCGCGTCGACGACCGCGTTGCCATGGACCTGGTAGAGGTCCGCGAAGGGAGCGCCGCCGGCGAAGTCGGCCAGCAGCAGCCGGTGGTTCTCGGCCTTCGCCTCCGCCGAGTCCGAGCCGTTGACCGCCAGGTTGAGCTCGGCGTACGGAACAGGGCTGACCCCGCCGTACCTGTCGGTGAACGCCAGGTCGACGAGGCCTGCTGAGGCTCGGAAGGAATACAAGCGGGGGCCTTACTTCAAGAAGTCGGGAACGTCGAGCTCATCATCGCTGAACTGCACGCTGGGGGCGGGCTTCTTGGCGACCGGAGCGGGCTCGGCCGGGGTCGCCGGCGGCGGCGTCGACGGCGCCGCGGGAGCAGGCTTGGCGGGCTTGGCCGGAGCAGCGGGGGCCTCCTCGGCCTCCTCGGCGCGCCGGGTCGCGACGGCGGTGGCCACCGCGGCGGTCTCACCGTTGTTGGCGGACTGGGATCCGGTGGAGCGGCCCTGGACGCTGCCGAGCGCGGAGGCGCCCTCGCGCCGCTTGGGCATGCCGCCGTCGAAGCCGGCGGCGATGACCGTCACCCGGACCTCGTCGCCGAGCGCGTCGTCGATGGTGGCACCGAAGATGATGTTGGCCTCCTGGTGGACCGCGTCGGCGACCAGCGCGGCGGCCTCGTTGATCTCGAAGAGACCGAGGTCGGAGCCGCCGGCGATCGAGAGCAGCACGCCGTGGGCGCCGTCGATGGAGGCCTCCAGCAGCGGCGAGGAGACGGCCATCTCGGCGGCCTCGACGCTGCGGTTGTCACCGCGCGCGGACCCGATGCCCATCAGCGCCGAGCCGGCGTTGGACATGACCGACTTCACGTCGGCGAAGTCGAGGTTGATCAGACCGGGGGTCGTGATCAGGTCGGTGATGCCGGAGACACCCTGCAGCAGCACCTGGTCGGCCTGGCGGAACGCGTCCATCACCGAGACGTTGCGGTCCGAGATCGACAGCAGCCGGTCGTTGGGGATGACGATGAGGGTGTCGACCTCCTCGCGGAGCTTGCTGATCCCCTCCTCGGCGGAGTTGGCGCGACGGCGGCCCTCGAAGGCGAACGGGCGGGTCACCACACCGATGGTCAGCGCACCGAGGCTGCGGGCGATGCGGGCCACGACCGGGGCGCCACCGGTGCCGGTGCCGCCACCCTCGCCGGCGGTCACGAAGACCATGTCGGCGCCCTTGATGACCTCTTCGATCTCGTCGGCGTGGTCCTCGGCGGCGCTCTCCCCCACGCTCGGGTTGGCGCCGGCACCGAGGCCGCGGGTGAGCTCACGACCGATGTCGAGCTTGACGTCGGCGTCGCTCATCAGCAGCGCCTGGGCGTCGGTGTTGATGGCGATGAACTCGACCCCCTTGAGGCCGACCTCGATCATCCGGTTGACAGCGTTGACGCCGCCGCCACCGATGCCGACGACCTTGATGATCGCCAGATAGTTCTGTGCAGCTCCCACGGTGGTCGCCCCTTCGATCGCTGGTTGGTCCTGGCGGCGGTTCTCAACCCTTACCCTCAACCTGAGGGTTATAGTTATGTCAACCTCGCCGCTCTCAGAACAGTAGGCAGACGTACGTCCTCAAACTGGCGCGACACGCGGACGCGGATCAGTTGTGCCCATCCGTTGCCGTCCGGTAGGGAAGATCCCTACGCCGGATCAGTCGACGCTCTTGCTGGTCACGGGCTGGCCGGGCACGGAGACGTCGTAGCGGGCCACGTCGGGCTCCGCCTTCATCAACGCGACCAGCACATCGGCCTTGGTGTCGGACTGGGCACTGCTCCCCCACACCACACGCTTCTCGTTGCGCAGCTCCAGCGAGATCGAGTCGACGGTGGTCACCTCGACGTGGTCGACCTTCTTGGCCAGGTCGGCCGGGAGCGCCGAGGCCACCGCGGCGGCCTCGCGGAGCGCATCTGAGTTGGTGCCGGTGACGGTGTTCACCATCGGCAGGCCCGGCGGCGCCTTCTTGTAGTCCCAGAAGACGGTGCCGGTCTCGTCCAGCGCCCGCAGCCGGCCGCCGATGGAGACGACCGCCACCGGCGTACGTTCGGTGACGTCGACCCGGATCTTGTCGGGCCACTCGCGCGAGACGTTGACCGAGCGCACCATCGACAGCCCGTTGAGCACCCGCACCTGCACGGCCTCCAGGTCGGCGGTCGCCAGCGGCTCCCCGACGGGAACGGCCGCGAACTCGACGACCTCCTTGGCGCTGGTCATCTTCATCGTGCCGTGCACCGAGGTGCCCTTGACCTGCAGCCAGGTCGAGAAGTAGACGGCCCAGATCCCGCCGATCAGCAGGGCGATGGTCAGGGTCCCGACGATGAGGTAGCGCCACGCCAGCCAGCGCCGGCGCCACTGGCGCCGGGCGAAGGCCTTGCGACTCTTCAGGGTCGCCGGATCGACCGCCGCACGCTCATCCTGAGACTCCGACTGCGACTCCGGCTCGGTGCTCGGCTCGGCACCGGCCGTGGCCTCCTCGGACTCCGCGCTTCGCGCGGTTACTCCCTCGCTCGGCGCGAGCGGACGAGCAAGCTCGCCGCTCGACCTCACTCCGGTCGTCTCGAGGTCGATCTCGCGTTCCCCGGACGCCGACCGGGCGATCTCCAGGGCCTCGGCGATCTCCGTGTCCGCGCCCGAGCCGTCCTCCCCCATGCTCGCCTCCCCCAGCGTTACTGCTCAGCCGTACGTAGCCTGGCGAGCACCATCGGGCCCACCTCGGTCACGGTACCTGCCCCGAGGGTCAGAACCAGGTCACCCGGACGGGCACGGCGGGCCAGCTCGACAGCGGCCTCCTCGAGCCCGGCGACGCTGACGACCCGGTCGGGCGGCAGCGGCACCGCGTCGGCGACCAGCTTGCCGGTGACCTCGGGGTCGTAGTCCTCACGGGCGAGGTAGACGTCGAGGACGACGACCTCGTCGGCGGCGCCGAGCACGCGACCCATCTCCTCGCCGAAGATCCGGGTGCGGGAGACCATGTGCGGCTGGAAGGCGACGACGAGCCGCCCCGAGCCCGCCACGGACCGGCCGGAGACGAGGTCGCCGGCGATCTCGGAGGGGTGGTGGGCGTAGGAGTCGTAGACGCGTACGCCTGCGGCCTCGCCCTTGCGCTCCATCCGCCGCCGGGTGCCGGTGAAGGACTCCAGCCCCGCCTTGAGCAGGTCGAAGGAGTGGCCCAGGCGCAGACCGACGGTGAGCGCGGCCAGCGCGTCGGCGACGTAGTGGCGCCCGGGGATCTGCAGCGTGATCCGGCCGAGCTCGTCGAGCCCGTCGACGACGGTGAAGGAGGAGGTGGTGCCCTCCAGGACGATGTCGACGGCGCGTACGTCGGCCAGCTCCGACTCGCCGACCCCGATGAAGCGGCGGCCGAGCGAGTGGGCGACGTGGCGCAGGTCGGCGGCGCCGGGGTCGTCGATGACCGCGACCAGGAACCCGTCGGGGGCCAGCCGGCCCACGAACTGGGCGAAGCCCTCGCGGTAGGCCTCCTCGGTGCCCCACTGGTCGAGGTGGTCGGCCTCGACGTTGGTCACGACCGCGGCGTAGGGCTTGTAGACCAGGAAGGCGCCGTCGGACTCGTCGGCCTCGGCCACGAACAGGTCGCCCGAGCCCTCCGCGGCGTTGGTGCCCGACGCGGCCAGCTCGCCACCGACGGTGTAGGTCGGCGCGGCGCCCGCAGCCTGCAGAGAGACGGTCAGCAGCGATGTCGTGGTGGTCTTGCCGTGGGTGCCGGCGACGGCGAGGACGCGACGACCCTCCATCACCGAGGCCAGGCCGGCCGAGCGCGGGTAGATCCGCAGGCCTAATCCGACGGCCGCGACGTACTCCGGGTTGTCCTCGCGGATCGCCGTGGAGACGATCAGCGTGTCGACGCCCTCGACCTGCTCGGCCGCGTGGCCGACATAGACGGTCGCGCCCTCCTCGCGCAGCGCGGCGACCATCGAGGAGTCGGACCCGTCGCTGCCGGAGACCTGGATCCCGCGGGCCAGCATGACCCGGGCGATCGCGGACAGGCCCGCACCGCCGATGCCGATGAAGTGGACCCTGCCCAGCTGCTCGGCGGGAAGGATGTGCTCGGGAACAGGAACCCTCATGATGCGACCTCCAGGATGATCCGCGCCAGCCGTTCGTCGGCGTCCCGGGGAACCAGGTCGCTGGCCGCCTTCGACATCGCCTCGAGGCGGGCGCGGTCGGTGACGATCGGGGGTACGTGGCTGGTGACCCAGGCGGCGCTCATGTCGGCGTCGGAGACGAGTACGGCGCCTCCGGCATCGACGACGGCGCGCGCGTTGAGCGACTGCTCGCCGTTGCCGATCGGGAGCGGTACGTAGACGGCGGGGACGCCCACCGCGCTCGCCTCGATCACCGAGTTGGCGCCGGAGCGGCAGATCATCAGGTCGGCCGCGGCCAGGGCGAGGTCCATCCGGTCGACGTAGTTGAGCACGTGGTAGCCCGGACCGGGCGAGGCCAGCTCGTTCTTCGGCCCGATCACGTGCAGCACCTGGATGCCCTGGCCGGCCAGGGCCGGGTAGGCACCGGAGACCGACTCGTTGATCGTCCGGGCCCCCTGCGAGCCGCCGGTGACCACGATCGTGGGGCGGTGCTGGTCGAGCCCGAAGAAGCTGCGGGCCTCGGCGCGCAGCGCCCAGCGGTCCATCGTCGAGATCATCCGGCGGATCGGCAGCCCGATGTATTCGGCCTTGGGCAGCTTGGTGTCCGGGAAGCTGACCGCGACCCGGTCGGCGACCCGGGCTCCCGCCTTGTTGGCGAGCCCCGGCATCGCGTTGCCCTCGTGCACGACGATCGGGATGCGGCGCCGCTTCGCGGCGAGGTAGGCCGGCATCGAGACGTACCCGCCGTAGCCGACGACGACGTCCGGCCGGATCCGGTCGAGCACCTCGTAGGTCGCGTCGACCGCGCCCTTCAGGTTGGCCGGGACCTTGAGCAGGTCGCTGCTGAGCTGGCGCGGCATCGGGACCGGCGGGATCAGCTCGAGCGGGTAGCCCGCGGCGGGAACCACCTGGTTCTCCAGGCCGCGAGGCGTGCCGAGGCAGGTCACCTCCACGCTGGGGTCCAGACGGCGCAGGGCATCAGCCGTGGCGAGCAGGGGGGATGTGTGTCCAGCGGTGCCACCGCCGGCGAGGAGGGCCTTCATGATGCGTCCGAACTTATCGGTTGCGTTGAGCGGACCGGTAGGCGGCTGCCTGGCGGGCCCGATCCTTTGCCAAGGCTTTACGCTGCTTCAGCGCCGCGGCAGCCGCCGGTTCACGACGGGCGAAACCGATCACCACGCCCAGCGCCACCATCGACGGGATCAGCGCCGAGCCGCCGTAGGAGACCAGCGGCAGCGGGATGCCGATGACCGGCAGCAGCGCGAGCACCATGCCCACGTTGATGATCATCTGGCCCAGCAGCCAGACCAGCACACCGAAGCTGAAGTAGCGTACGAACGGCCGGTCGGTCTGGCGCGCGACCTTGACCAGCGCGAACGCGAGGGTCAGGAAGAGCCCGACGACGAGCAGGGTGCCGACCAGGCCGAGCTCCTCGCCCAGCACCGCGAAGATGTAGTCGGTGTGGGCCTCGGGCAGGTCGCCCCACTTTTGCTGCGACGCCCCGATCCCCTGCCCCAGGACGCCGCCCGAGCTGAGTGCGTAGAGACCGTGGGAGGGCTGCCAGCCCTGTCCGTGGTAGTCCTTGAACGGGTCCGCGAAGCTGGTCAACCGGGCGAGCCGCTCGGTGTCGGTGCTGATCAGGAACAGCACCGAGACCCCGATGATCGAGATCGCCATCCCGAAGAGCTTGCCCGGCGCGCCGACGACCCACAGCATCCCGAGCGCGATCGCGAAGAAGACCAGCGCGGTGCCGAGGTCCTTGCCGGCGAGGACCAGCCCCGTGGCCAGCGCGATCCCGGGCAGGACCGGCATCAGCACCTCGTGGAGGCTGTCGAGCCGGCGATCCTTGAGGGCGTAGACGTGGGCGGACCACAGCACGATCGCCAGCTTGGCGATCTCGGACGGCTGGATCTTGACCGGCCCGGCACCGATCCAGTTCTGCTGGCCGTTGACGTCGTGACCCAGGAAGATCGTCAGGAAGAGCAGCACACAGGCCACGAAATACCCCGGCCATGCCAGCCGGCGCAGGTCCTTGGGCCGGATCCGCGAGGCGATGAACGCGCACGGGATGCCGATCATCACCCAGAGCACCTGCCGCCCGACGATCGCGTAGGAGTTGTCCATCTTCTGGTAGGCCCACACGCTCGAGGCGCTCAGCACCATGATCAGGCCGATGGTCAGCAGCAGCGCGGTGCTGGTGAGCAGCAGGTAGTAGGCGGCCAGCGGCCGGTTCAGCGCCACCCGCAGCGCATGGAACCACGCCTTGAGGTAGCCGAGGACAGACTTCGGGTACGCCCTCGCCTGCTCGGCCGAGCCTTGACCGGTCTGGTCGGGGCTGGTGGTCGTCACGGCCTACCTCCCAGTTGCGGTGCGACGTACGTCCATTACATTCTCGCCGCCCGCCCGGCGTTCCCCGCGCATCTCCTCCGCGTGTCGCCCGTGCCGAGACGTCACCTGCGTCGGCCGAGTTGGCAGGCCTGTGCCAACACGCCCGGCCCGGGGGGCGTCGAGGGGGGGGGGGGGCGGACGGGCCGGGTACGGCGGCGGGCCAGGGGGCGCCCCCGGGCGGGGTTTGGCGG
>NZ_JBITCR010000007.1:102768-211560 GCF_044453405.1 Nocardioides sp. NPDC051685
CCCCGCGCGGGGCCCCCCCCCCGCCCCCGCGGGGGGGCCCGGGGCCCCCTCCCCGCGGGGGGGGGGGTGGGGGCGGGCCCCTCCCCCCCCCCCCCCGACCGGGCTGACGTCTCGGCGGGCGGGGTCAGACCTGGCGGCGTACGGCGTCGGCGAAGGCGTCGCCGCGGGCCTTGTAGTCGCGGAACTGGTCCTGGCTGGCGCAGCCGGGGGCCAGGAGCACGGTGTCACCGGGCTTGGCCAGGGCGGCGGCGATCTCGACGGCCTCGGCGAGGGCGGCCTCGCCGTCGGGATCGTCGAGCTCGACGATCTCCAGGTCGCCGGCGTGAGCGGCGAGGGCGGAGGCGATGACGTCGCGGTCCTGGCCGATCAGGATGACGGCGCGGAGCCGGTCGTGGATGGAGGCGACCAGGTCCTCGAAGCGGGCACCCTTGGCCAACCCGCCGGCGATCCAGATCACCGGGTCGTAGGCCTGCAGCGAGGCCTGGGCGGCGTGCGGGTTGGTGGCCTTGGAGTCGTCGACCCAGGTCACGCCGCCGGACTCGGCGACGACCTCGATGCGGTGGCCGTCGGGGCGGAACGACTTCAGCCCGTCGCGTACGGCGGCCTGGGAGACCCCGTGGGCACGCGCGAGCGCGGCCGCGGCGAGCGCGTTCTGGACGTAGTGGGGCGCCGACGAGGCGAGGTCGGAGATCTGGCACAGCTCCGCCGCGGAGGTCTGGCGCTCCTCGATGAAGGCGCGGTCGACCAGGATGTCCTCGACGACACCGACCTGGCCCACGGCCGGGGTGCCGAGCGTGAACCCGATGGCGCGGGCGCCCTCGACGACGTCGGCCTCCTCGACCAGGTGCATCGTGGCCTCGTCGGCGACGTTGTAGACGCAGGCCCGCTCGACGCCCTCGTAGACGCGGCCCTTGTCGGCGGCGTACTCGGTCATCGAGGGGTACCAGTCGAGGTGGTCCTCGGCGATGTTGAGGACGACGGCGGCCTCGGCGGCCATCGAGGAGGTGTAGTGGAGCTGGAAGGAGGAGAGCTCGACGGCGAAGACGTCGTAGGGCTCGGGATCCATCACGGCCTCGACGATCGGCAGGCCGACGTTGCCGACGGCGACGGACCGCAGCCCCGCCGTACGCAGGATGTTGTCGAGCATCTGCACGGTCGTGGTCTTGCCGTTGGTGCCGGTGACCGCCAGCCAGGGGGCGGCGTTGTCGGGGTCGCGCAGCCGCCAGGCGAGCTCGACCTCTCCCCAGATCGGGATGCCGCGCTCGCGCGCCTGCGCGAGCAGGGGCGCCGTCGGCCGCCAGCCGGGAGAGGTGACCACGACGTCGACGTCGTCGGGCAGCACGTGGGTGGCGCCCTCGCCGAGGCGTACGTCGGCACCCAGGATGCCGAGGAGCTTGGCCTTCTCCTGGCGCTCCTCGTCGCCCGGGGACTCGTCGAGCGCGATCACCGAGGCACCCAGGTGGGTGAGGTTGTCGGCGGCCGCGAACCCGGAGACACCGAAGCCGGCCACGACCGCCCTCACGCCCTCCCAGGAGTCGTTACGGCCGAGCTTG
Organism: Nocardioides sp. NPDC051685; assembly: GCF_044453405.1. Lineage (NCBI taxonomy): Bacteria > Bacillati > Actinomycetota > Actinomycetes > Propionibacteriales > Nocardioidaceae > Nocardioides > Nocardioides sp. NPDC051685. The sequence continues at coordinate 104,322 of NZ_JBITCR010000007.1, forward strand.
TCGAGCTTTTCAAGGTCCATCAGATCGTCGCCACCCATTCGGCGTAGAAGATTCCCAGGCCCGCCGCGACGCAGAGGCCCGTGATGATCCAGAACCGGATCACCACATTGACCTGTTCCCAGCCGAGCAGCTCGAAGTGGTGATGGATCGGTGTCATCCGGAAGATACGTTTGGGCGTGCCGGTCAGCTTGCGGGAAAGCTTGAACCAGCCGACCTGAAGCATCACCGCCGACGTCTCCATCACGAACAGACCGCCGAGGATGATCAGCAGGAACTCGGTGTGCGACATGATCGCGAACCCGGCCAGCACCGAGCCGAGCGCGAGCGAGCCGGTGTCGCCCATGAAGATCTTCGCCGGGCTCGCGTTCCACCACAGGAAGCCGATGCAGGCGCCGCTGATCGCGGCCCCGAGGATCGCCATGTCGAGCGGGTCGCGCACCTCGTAGCAGGTGCCGATCTCCACGCTCGGGCGTCCGCAGCGCTGGTTGTTCTGCCAGATCGAGATGATCGTGTAGGCGGCGAAGACGATCGCCGAGGAGGCGGCCAGCAGGCCGTCCAGGCCGTCGGTGAGGTTGGTGGCGTTGGAGGTGCCGGTGACCATCACCCAGAAGATCGCCAGCAACAACCCGCCGCCGAGCCAGAAGAGCAGGCCGTCGCCGCCGAGGAAGTGGGGACCGAAGTCACGGATGAAGGAGAGCTGGTCGGCGGCCGGGGTGATCCCGTCGTCGTTCGCCATCCCCGGGTGGATCGCCAGCACACCGAAGCCGACTGCGACGAGCGTCTGCCCGACCATCTTGGACCACGCGCGCAGACCGAGGTTGCGCTGCATGAAGACCTTGATGAAGTCGTCGACGAAGCCGACCGCGGCCATCCCCACCAGGAGGAAGAGCAGCAGGTAGGCCGTCGCGCTCGGTGCGTCTCCGGTCAGCAGCTTGGCCGCGATGAAGCCCACGAGGACCGAGATCACGATCGCGACGCCGCCCATGGTCGGGGTGCCGCGCTTGGTGCGGTGGGTGGTCGGGCCGTCCTCGCGGATCTCCTGGCCGTAGCCCAACTTCGTGAACTGTACGATCGCAAATCGGGTGCCGAGCAGCGAGAACAGAAGCGCAATCGCTCCGCTCAGCAAGATCGCTCTCATGTCAGCCGGGTGCCTTCCTTGCCATGCCGTTCCATGTCCTTGCCCCCGGGCCGGTGTGCATAGCGAAGACACCGGCCCCGGGCATTCTTCCCTACGGGTTCGCCGGCTCTGCGGCACCCCGCCGTATCAGCACATCGATCACCGTGCGGCCAGAGCCGCACGGACGACCTCGCGGTCGTCGAACGGGTGCGTGACGCCGTTGATCTCCTGGCCCGTCTCATGCCCCTTACCTGCGACGACGACGATGTCGCCGGGCTCGGCGAGGCCGATCGCACGCTCGATCGCGGCCCGCCTGTCGCCGATCTCCTCGACGCTCGCGGACCCGCCGGTGGTGCCCTCCAGCACCTGTCGCCGGATGCTCGCCGGGTCCTCGGTGCGGGGGTTGTCGTCAGTGACGATCACGTGGTCGGCCAGGCGCGCGCTGATCTCCCCCATGATCGGCCGCTTGCCGGTGTCGCGGTCTCCCCCGGCCCCGATCACGACGATCAGCCGGGACTCGGTCAGCGGCCGGAGCGTGCCGAGCGCGGCCTCGACCGCGTCCGGCTTGTGCGCGTAGTCGACCACGACGGTGAACGGCTGGCCCTCGTCGATCCGCTCGAGCCGCCCCGGCACCCCGGAGCCCTTGGCGAGGGCGGTGGCGACGCTGCGTACGACGTCGTCGCTCTCGTACGCCACCTGGATGCTCGCGAGCGCCGCGAGGGTGTTGCTGACGTTGTAGTCGCCGGCCAGCGGGCTGGCGGCCGGGAACTCGAGCCCGTCGGGGCCGTGGACGGTGAAGCTGGAGCCGTCGGGGCGCAGCTCGATGTCGGTGGCGCGCCAGTCGGCGGTCTCGTCGTGGAGGGCGTAGGTCAGGATCGGGATCCTCGCCTCGGCCACGAGCCGGCGGCCGTGCTCGTCGTCGATGTTGACGATGCCCAGCTTCGCCCGCTCGGGCGTGAACAGGCCGGCCTTCGCCGCGTAGTAGTCCTCGACCGTCTCGTGGAAGTCGAGGTGGTCACGGCCCAGGTTGAGGAAGACGGCGACGTCGAAGACGACCCCGTCGACACGCCCCATCACCAGCGCGTGGGAGGAGACCTCCATGGCGCACGACTCGGTGCCCTCCTCCACCATCCGGGCGAAGAGACCGTGCAGGTCGGGCGCCTCGGGCGTGGTCAGCGGCGTCTTCACGTCGCGCCCGCCGATCCGGGTGCCGACGGTGCCGATCACGCCGGCGCGGTGACCGGCGTCGAGCAGCGCGCTCTCGGCCAGCCGGGTGGTCGTCGTCTTGCCCTGGGTGCCGGTCACGCCGATCAGCCGCAGCTTGGCCGACGGGTTGCCGTAGACGCGGGCCGAGAGCGCGCCGAGCACCTTGCGGGGCTGCTCCACGAGCAGCTGGGGCACCTCTCCGAGGCCTCGGGCCTCCAGCTCGGCGGCGCCGGCGGCGTCGGTGAGCACCGCCACCGCGCCGGCCTCGACGGCACCGGCGGCGTAGCCGGCGCCGTGCGCCCGGCTGCCGGGGAGCGCGGCGTAGAGGTCACCGGGCAGCACCCGTTGAGAGCTCAGCGTGACCCCGGTGACACGGGCCTCGCCGCGTACGTCCAGGCCGAGCTCGCTCGCCAGGTCGGCCAGCGTCACCGGCTCGGTCACCCGTGGGCGGGTCGGGCTGTTGAGATCCGCCGTCTCGTACGCACTGCTCACCTGCCGAAGGTTATCCGCCCGGCGGGACCAGGTCCCGCCGGGCCGACATCAGGCGTGGCGCTCAGGCGTGGCGCAGCTGGGCCAGCGCCGCGGCGCTGAGCTCGTGCGGCTCCTCGCCGGGGACGACGAGCACGACGGGTACGCCGGCGTTCCGCACCACCGCGGCGGTGATCGAGCCGTCGGCGAGCTGCGCGGCACGGCCCCGGGGCGAAGAGCCGAGCGCGATGGTGCGGACCCCCGCCTCGGTGGCATACCTGGCCAGCTCGACCCCCGCGCTGGCGTGGTCGCCGACGCTGTGCAGCACCAGTCCGGTCGCGGTCACACCGCGGGCGGCGAGACGGTCCAGGTGGGCGCGTACGGTGGCGGCGGCCGTCTCGGGCTCCTCGGCGTCGATCGCGAGCTCCTCGACCACCTCGGTCTCGCGGACGTGGACCACCTCGAGCGGCGCGCCCTCGGCGGCTGCGATCTCGGCGGCCCGGTCGACGACCGCGTCGGCGTCGAGGGTGGCTCCGACGGCGACCAGGACCGGCCGGCCCTCCCCGCGGACCGGGCCGACGGGCTCCAGGCTCGGCGCGACCGGTTCGGCGGTCTCGGCCGACTCCGCGGCCGTGATCAGCTGGTGGCCGCTGGCCAGGACCGGGATCGCGATCAGGAACGCGGCGGCGCCGACGTAGAAGGCCACCGACTGGTCGGTCGCCTCGGCGATCTTGCCCGCGACGAAGGGTGCGAGGCCGCCGCCGATGAAGCGTACGAACCCGTAGGCCGAGGAGGCGATCGGCCGCTCCACCGGGGAGACCAGCATGACCGCCTGGGTGGTCAGGGTGTTGTTGAGGCCGACGAAGATGCCGGACAGGATCACCGCGACGATCACCACGGTCGGCGAGGAGACGCCCAGGCCGATGACGGCGAGCAGGGCGCCGAGACCGAACAGGTTGACGTAGAGGGTCGGCGCGGTACCGAAGCGGCGCTGCGCCCACGGGGCACCCCACACGGCGAAGACGGCGACCAGGATGCCCCAGGCGAAGAAGACCCAGCCGAGCTGCAGCGGGTCGTGCAGCCCCATCGGGTAGGGCGCGTAGCCGAGCAGGGTGAAGAAGCCCCAGTTGTAGAGCAGCGCCATGATGCCCATCGTCAGCAGCCCGCGGTGGCGCAGCGCGGCGATCGGGGCGAACAGCGAGACCTTCTTCTCCGGCTTGGGCGTCGGCGGCAGGAAGACCAGCGTCGCGACCAGCGCGATCGCCATCAGCGCGGAGACACCGAAGAACGGGCCGCGCCAGGAGATGCCACCGAGCACGCCGCCGAGCAGCGGGCCGACCGCGATGCCGAGGCCGAGCGCGGTCTCGTAGAGGATGATCGCTCCCGCGAATCCCCCGGTCGCCGAGCCGACGATGACGGCGAGGCTGGTGGAGATGAACAGCGCGTTGCCCAGGCCCCAGCCGGCCCGGAAGCCGACGATGCCGTCGACCCCGTCGACGGTTCCGGCGAGCCCGGCGAAGACGACGATCAGCATCAGGCCGAGGATCAGGGTCCACTTCGCGCCGATCCGGCTGGAGACCCAGCCCACGCCGATCATCGCCACGGCGGTCACCACGAGATAGCTGGTGAACAGCAGCGACACCTGCGCGGGCGTCGCCTTCAGCTCCTCGGCGAGCACCGGCAGGATCGGGTCGACGAGCCCGATGCCCATGAAGGACACCACGCACGCGAACGCGACCGCCCACACGGCACGTGGTTGCTTGAACGGACTTGCGGCAGCTGCCCCTGAGTGGGAGCTCATTCTTCTTGCCTCTTCTCAGACGTTGTTTCGTACGCGTCGCCGGCAGGCCGGCGCGTCAGGAATCGAGCACGGCGTCGACGAGCCGGTCGAGGGCCGGCAGCGCCGCCGCGATGGCGGCGCGGTCCTCGGCGGAGACCCTGGCCAGGGCGGCGTCGAGCACACCGGCTCGCTGACCTCGCCTGGCCTCGAGGACCTCTCGTCCGGCGTCGGTGATCTCGACCAGGACCGCCCGCCGGTCGGCGTCGTCGGCGACCCGGGCGAGCATCCCCTGCTGGCCGAGCCGGTTGACCAGCTGCGTCATCGCGGGCTGGGACACCCCGGCGATCCTGGCCAGGTCGGTGACCCGCTGCGGTCCGGTCCTCGCCAGCCCGGCCAGCACCGTGGCCGCCGTCGGCGACACGTCCCCTGCGGTCGACACCTCCCGCACCAGTCGCACCACCCGCTCGAGGGCGAGCGACAGGTCACGGCCGGAGGCTGTCGTCGTACTCACCAGAGAAACATAACATATCTATGTTATGTTTCGGGACTGGAACAACTGTCTCGTCTGTCACAGCGAACAGGCAATGCCTGCACTTCTCAGGCGTTGCAATGCCCGAGAAGTGCAGGAATACCCGGTTGACCGGGTATTCCTGCAACCGCGCAACTCACCAGCCAGTCGGCATCTTCGACGGCGCGGTGCCGGTCGGCGGGACGCCGTAGCGGCGCAGGGCGAAGGACATGATCTGGGAGAAGACCGGACCGGTGACGGTGCCACCGCCACCACCGTTGCCGGGGTTGTGGATCGCGACGTAGACGGTGAAGCGCGGGTCGTCGGTGGGGGCGAAGCCACCGAAGGAGACCGTGTTGGTGCCGTCGTAGCACTTGCACTCGGAGTTGACGCGCTGCGCGGTGCCGGTCTTGCCGGAGACACGGTAGCCCTCGACGGCAGCAGCCGGAGCGGTGCCGTTGACGGGATCGTTGATGACCCGCTCCATCATCTCCCCGGTCTCGGCGGCGGCCTTCGCGGAGACCACCCGGGTGCGCTGGGCGGTGTCGGTGCCGACCTCGGCCCCGGAGTTGTTGGTGGCGCTCCCGGCGATCAGGCTGGGGTCGATGCGGACGCCGCCGTTGGCGATCGTGTTGAGCGCGGCGGTCATCTGCACGGCGTTGACCGAGATCGACTGGCCGAAGTCGATGCGGTCCTCGTCGGCCGCGTTCCAGGTCTCCGGCGAGGCCAGCAGTCCCGCGGACTCGGTGTCGAGACCGAGACCGGTGCGTCGGCCCTCCCCGAAGGCGGCCAGGTAGTCGCGCAGCTGGCCCTCGGGGTACTTGTCGGCGGCCATGACGGTGCCGATGTTGGAGGACTTGGCGATCACGCCGGCCAGGGTGAGCTTCTCGGTGCCGTGCTCGTAGTAGTCGTGGATGTCGGCGTCGCCCGAGCGGTAGGACCCGGGCACCTTGAGCCGGGTCGAGGGCGAGACCAGCCCCTGGTCGAGCAGGCCGGCGACGGTGAGCACCTTCTGCACCGAGCCGGGCTCGTAGACGTTGGAGAGGGCGTTGCTGCCACGCAGCGACTTCGGCGAGGCCGCCGGGTCACGGGCATCGAAGGTCGGGTAGTCGGCCAGGCTCAGGATCTCACCGGTCCGGGTGTCCATGACCACCGCCATCCCCGACTCGGCGCGCGACTTCTGCACCGCGTCCATCAGGGTCTGCTGCACGTAGTACTGCAGGTCCCGGTCGATGGTGAGCCTCAGGTCGTGGCCGTCCACGGGGTCGACGCGGTTGTTGGTGCCCAGCGGCATCCGGGTGCCGCTGACCGGGCTGGTCGCGTCGTACTCGGCGTGCCCGTCCTTGCCGGCCAGGTGCTTGTCGAAGGCGGCCTCGAGACCGGCGAGGGGGCCGTCGTTGCCCATGAAGCCGACCAGGTTGGCCGCGACGTCGCCGTTGGGGTAGTTGCGCAGCGGGTCGCGGCTGGTCCACAGCCCCTGGAAGCCCTCCTTGCCCGCCTTCTCCACGGCCGCGGTCGCCTGGGTCGCGGGCACCTGACGCTTGATGTACTGGAACCGGCTGCCGTCCTTGCGCAGCTTGGTGAGCGCCGAGGCGTAGTCGACGCCGAGTTCCTTGGCCAGGAACGCGGCGATCGCCGGAGCGTCCTTCTTGGTCTGCTTCGGGTCGGCCAGCACCATCAGGCCGTCGGAGGAATCGGCCAGCGCCTCCCCGTCGCGGTCGAGGATCTCGCCGCGCTCGGCCGGCAGCACGACGTCGACGACGTTCTCGGCGGCCGCCATCGCGGCGTACGAGTGCGGGTCGATGCCCTGCAGCTGCACCAGCCGGCCACCGAAGACCGAGAGCACCATCGCCACCAGGATGAAGCCGACGCGGAGCCGGATGTGCACCGGCCCGCGTCGCTGCGTCGCCTTGGTCGCGGGCCGCGAGACGGGCCGTCGCGCCGGTCGGCGGGCGGTCCGCTTGACCTCTCGCCTGGCCATCGCTTCCTCCCCTACCGAGCCTCGCCCGACGACGTACGCTGCTGCTCCTCGGCCGCCTGCTTCTCTTCCGCTTCCTGGGCGCGCTTCTTCTCGGCGAGCTCGGCGGCCTTCTTCTTCGCCGCGGCCGCCTCGGCGGCCTTCTGCTCGGCGACCAGGACGCTGTAGGGCTTGGCGACCTTCGGGTGCAGCGGCGGGGTCGCCGAGCGGTCGGCCGGGGCCGCCTCACCCTCGATCTTCGCCTCGGGGACCCGCAGCATGGCCGCGTTCTGCGGGACGACCATGCCGAGGTTCTTCGCCTTGGCCGCGATCTTGTGCGGGTCCTCCATCTTCTTCAGCTCACCGTCGAGCGCCTGCTCCCGGGCGGCCAGGGTGGTCGCCTGCTCCTGGAGACGCTGCTCCTGGAAGGCCGACTGCTGCATGGAGGTGTTGAAGACCAGCAGACCCACGACGCCGCCGACGAGCAGCATCGAGACGAGCACGACGAACGGCAGCCGCGGGGCCATCGGGGCCGGCAGCGGCGCCGGGACAGCGGTGAGGCGCGTCTGGGTCTCGGTGGCCCGGTCCGGGCTGCGCACAGGTGACTGTGGCGCGGCGGCGATGCTCATCTGGTTGCTCCAGGGGTTGACTTGGCTGAGTTGTCTCTTGGGTTGGTTGGGGGCTTGATGCGCTCCACCGCGCGCAGTCGCACCGAGGCGGCACGCGGGTTCTCCTCGATCTCTGCTTCGGTGGCCTGCTCGGCCCCACGGGTGAGCAGGCGGAACGACGGCTCGGCCTCGGGCGGCACGATCGGCATGTCGGGAGGTACGTCCAGCTTCGTCGCCTCGGCGAAGGCCCGCTTGGTGAGCCGGTCCTCGAGCGAGTGGTAGGACTCGACCACCACCCGGCCACCGAGACCGACGGCCTCGAGCGAGTCCGGCAGCGCCTTACGCAGCGCCCCGAGCTCGTCGTTGACCTCCATCCGCAGCGCTTGGAAGGTGCGCTTGGCCGGATGTCCGCCGGTGCGACGCGCAGGTGCCGGGATCTCCGCGTAGAGGAGCTCCACCAGGGGCCCGCTCGTCGTGAACGGCGCCTTCTCGCGACGGTTGACGATGGCGTAGGCGATCTTCTTGGCGAACTTCTCCTCGCCGTAGTCCCGCAGGATCCGGGTCAGGTCGGCCGCGGAGTAGGTGTTGAGCACGTCCGCCGCGGTCTGGCCCCGGGTGGCGTCCATCCGCATGTCGAGCGGCGCGTCCTCCGCGTAGGCGAAGCCCCGCTCCCGCTGGTCGAGCTGCATCGAGGAGACACCGAGGTCGAAGAGCACGGCGTCGACGTGGTCGAGGCCCTGATCCGCGATCACGTCGAGGATCTCGTCGTAGACCGCGTGGACGCCGGTCCACCGGTCGCCGAAACGGGACAGCCGCTCCCCCGCGATGCCGAGGGCGTACGTGTCCCGGTCGATGCCGATCACGCGTGAACCCGGGATCCGCTCGAGGACCGCCTCGGTGTGACCACCGTGGCCGGTCGTGCAGTCGACAAGGACGCCGCCATCGGCGAGCGCCGGCGCGAGCAGGTCGACGATGCGGTCGAGCATCACCGGCACGTGCTTCTGGTTCGTCACCGCCTCGACCCCCATCGCACGGCTTCGTCTGGTGTGTGTTCTCCCCGACTCTGTGGCAGAGCCACGGGCTGACAACGCCACGGATCCGCAGAGCCAGGTCTCATGCCCGCTCCGTCACCACCGAAGTGCCGTCCGGAACCGGGGAAGGTGCCCCGGATGGCTGGGTGAGTGGAGCGGGACTGAGACCTCGTCCTGCGGATCCGCTGTTGACTTGTCTTGGTTCTGATCAGCTCTGTTGCTTGTCGCTTTGTCGATCTGTCCCTTTATCAGTCTGCCGACTCGTCGAGGTCTGCGAACTTGGCCTGTGCACCCGCGGAGTACTCCGCCCACTTGGCCGGGTCCCAGATCTCGATCCGGTCCATCACACCGATCACGATCACGTCCTTGACGATCCCGGCGTAGTCACGCAGGAGCGGCGGGATGCCGATCCGGCCCTGCTTGTCGGGTGTCGTCTGCTCGGCCCCCGCGAAGAGGACACGGGCGTAGTCGCGGGCGTCCCGAGAGGTGAGCGGCGTCTGCTGGGCCCGCTGCGCCTCCTGCATGAAGACGTCCTCGGGCCACACCACGAGGCAGTTCTCCTGACCTTGCGTCACGACAACCCCCTCCGCCAGTCGATCTCGGAACTTTGCGGGAAGGAAGATCCGGCCCTTCTCGTCGAGCTTCGGCGTGTACGTGCCCATGAAGAACATGTGCTCGCCCCCGCGGTCAGCTCAACGTGGATCGTTCCTCCACTTTGCCCCACCGTACCCCACAATCCCCCACATTCAAACCACCTTCCTCCCCCACGAGGTGTTTTCCCACCACCTCCCGCTCCCCCGGGCGGCAGGCGCCGACGGCCGGGGGCGACCGGTCCACGGGTCGCCCACAGGTCACAGTCGGGTGAATGACGCAGACGCCCGTGGGCGCTACCCCGTACGGTGTTCTCATAAGCAGGTTGAGTCGGAAGGACGCGACGTGACGACGCCGTTGGATGCCCCAGGATCAAACCCAGTGCATGGGGCAGAGATCGAGACATTGGTGCGGGTCGCGGGCCGCATTCGCGACAGCATCGAGAAGGTGATCGAAGGAAAGACCGACGTCGTCGACTCCACGCTCACCGTGCTGCTCGCCGAGGGACACCTCCTGATCGAGGACGTGCCGGGGGTCGGCAAGACCCAGCTCGCGAAGGCGCTGGCGCGCTCGATCGACTGCTCGGTGCGCCGGATCCAGTTCACCCCCGACCTGCTCCCGAGCGATGTCACCGGGGTGTCGATCTTCAACCAGAACACTCGGGAGTTCGAGTTCCGACCGGGTGGCATCTTCGCCAACATCGTGGTCGGCGACGAGATCAACCGCGCCTCCCCCAAGACCCAGTCGGCACTGCTGGAGTGCATGGAGGAGCATCAGGTCACCGTCGACAACGTGACCTACCAGCTGGAGTCACCGTTCATGGTGATCGCGACCCAGAACCCGATCGAGATGGAGGGGACGTACGCCCTGCCCGAGGCGCAGCGCGACCGCTTCATGGCGCGGGTCTCGGTCGGCTACCCACCGGTCGCCTCCGAGATCGCGATGCTGGCCAGCCACAGCGCGGCGAACCCGCTCGACGACCTCGACCCGGTGACCGACGCCGCGGAGATCCGCAAGCTCGTCGGCGTCGTCAACCAGGTCTACGTCGCGGACGCGGTGCGGCGCTACACCGTGGCCCTGACCGCGGCGACCCGGGCCAACAACGAGCTCGCCCTGGGCGCCTCCCCGCGAGCCAGCCTCCACCTGCTGCGGGCCGCGAAGGCCCATGCCGCTCTGCACGGACGCGAGTTCGTCCTCCCCGATGACGTACGCAGGCTGACCGGCCCGGTCCTTGCCCACCGTCTCCTCCCCAGCGCCTCCGCGGCGATGCACGGCCGGTCGGTCACCGACATCCTCGAGACCGTCGTGTCCGCCGTGCCGGTGCCGCAGTCCTGATCCACGAGGGAGCCGCCCGATATGCGCGAGGCACTGTCCGGACTGACCGTCCGGGGCCGGGCTTTCCTGGCCGCCGGGATCACCGCCATCGTCTGCGGGATCCTGCTGGACCAGTCCACGCTGTCCCGGATCGGGATGCTGCTGGTCGCGCTGCCGCTGGTCACCGCCGTGGTCGCTGCCTGGGGCCGCTACCGGCTTGCGCTCGTGCGCCACATCGAGCCGCACCTGACCGAGGCCGGCCAACCCGCCAGGGTCGAGCTCACCATCGCCAACGAGGGCCGGATCCCCACCGGCACCCTGCTGCTGGAGGAGACGGTGCCGTACGCGCTGGGCGGGCGCCCGCGCTTCGTGGTCGACCGGATCGGCTTCGGGTGGCGCCACAAGCTCGGCTACCAGATCCGCTCGGAGATCCGGGGCCGCTTCGACATCGGCCCGATGCGGGTGACCGTGGCCGATCCGTTCGGCCTGGTGGAGCTCAACCGCGCCTTCCAGTCCACGGTCCCGTTCACGGTCACGCCGAGAGTGGTCCCGTTGCCCCCGACTCCCCTGACCGGTAACGCGACCTCGTCGGGCGACTCCCGGCCGCGGGCGTTCCTCGGCGGCAGCGCGGAGGATGTCACGGTGCGTGAATACCGCCGCGGCGACGAGCTGCGGCGGGTGCACTGGCGCAGCTCGGCCAAGCTCGGCGAGCTGATGGTGCGCCGCGAGGAGCAGCCCTGGCAGGCCCGGGCCACGGTCTTCCTCGACAACCGCCGCTCGGTCCACCGTGGACAGGGCGCGGGCTCCTCCTTCGAGCAGGCCGTCGTGGTCGCCGCCTCGGTCGCGGTGCACCTGGTCGAGGCCGGCTACTCCGTGCGCCTGGTGACCTCCGGCGGAGTCACGCCGGGCGCTCTCGGAGGTGGCGAGCTCAACGCCGGCTGGCACGACCGCGAGGGTCAGGCCGACGCCGCCGCCCTGCTGGAGGCGCTCGCCGTCGTCGAGACCGTCCATCACCACCACATCGACGCCTCCTGGATCGGGGAGGCCGGACAGGGCGGGGTCACCGTGGCGGTGCTCGGCTCCCTCGACGAGGACGACGCCGGCGTGCTCCGCCGGGTGCGCCACCACACCGGGACCGCCCTCGCCTTCGCACTCGACGTCGACGGGTGGAGCGCGGTGCATCTGGCGCCCGAGCAGCGGCGGCCCAGCGGCGTACCTCTGCTCATCCAGCACGGCTGGAAGGCGGTCGAGCTCGGGATCGGTGACTCGGTGGCGACCCGCTGGCGCCAGCTCGGCACCCGGGGCGCTCCGGCGGGAGCGGGGGCAGCACGATGATGACCTCCAGCGACGTACGCGGCGTCGCGCCCGCGATGGCGGTGCCGGTGACCTGCTTCGCGACGGTCATGTTCGCACTGTCGTCGTGGGGCTCGTTCACGACCAACCGGTTCTCCTATCTCGGCCCGATCCTGGTCGTCGGCCTGCTCGTGGTCGGCACCGGCATCTCCGCTCGGCTCCTGCGGGTGCACGGCTCGGTCGTGGTGCTGCTGCAGCTGCTCCTCGGCACGATCGCGACCAGCCTCCTGGTCGTGCAGCACCCGTTCCCGGCCACCGGCGCGGGCCGGGCCCGGGTCGTCGCCGAGATGGCGGAGGCGTACATCGCGTTCGACCCCTTCGACCTGCCGATGTCCGGACCGGACGTCGCTCCCTACCTCATCCCGGGCGGCGTCGCTGCCGTGCTCCTGGCCGACGTCCTGGCGGTCTCGCTGCGGCGCCCGCCGATGATGGGGCTGGTGGTGCTCGGCGTCTTCACGGTGTCGTTCAGCGTCATCGGCGCCGGTGGCTGGGGCGGGGTCTCCTGGGTCGTCTTCGTCTTCACCGCGACCTCGTTCCTGGTGATGCTGCGCCTCGACCGGGCCCAGCAGCTGGGCCGCTGGGGCCGGCGCCTCGACGAGGACCTCCCGGCCGTGCCCGCCGCCGGACCTGCGGTCATCGGCGTCTCCGCGGTCGTGATCGCGCTGCTCGCCCCTGCCTGGATGCCCAGCGCGAACGTCACCCTCCCCGGCCTGGGTCAGGGCGACGGCAACGGCCCGCTGCGGGTGATCAACCCGACCGTCGGGCTCTACGACGACCTGCGCCGACAGAGCGACCAGGTGATGGTGTCGGTGACCCCGGTCTACGGCGACACCGAGACTCCCCCGTCCTATCTGCGGGTCGGCGCGCTGACCAAGTTCACCGGCACCGAGTGGACCTCGGGCAACCGCGACGTCCCCTCCGACCACACCGGCGTGGCCACCTTCGAGCCGCCGATGTCGGACGAGACCCTGCTGGGCAAACCGACGACCTACCAGCTGAAGGCAAGTGCCAAGTTCCAGTCGACCTGGCTCCCGGTCTTCACCCATCCCCTCGAGGTCACCGCCAGGGGGCCGTGGCGCTACGACGAGGACACCCTCGACTTCATGTCGACCGAGGGCAGGGACCAGACGGTCGCCGGGCAGCGCTGGCGGATGACCGCCGCCCCGGTCCAGCCGTCCCAGGCGCGCCTGCTGGCCGCCGGCGAGCCCGGCGTCGGTGCGCCTCCGGGCATGACGGACCTGCCGCTGCTCCCCGACAAGATCGAGGAGATCGCCTTGGAGCGGACCGCCGGCCAGGACGGCCCGTTCGCCAAGGCCGTCGCGCTGCAGAACTGGTTCCGGCACAGCGGCGAGTTCACCTACAGCCTGGAACGTGACGTCGGCACCGACGGCGCGGCCCTGCTGGACTTCCTGACCGACAACAAGGTCGGCTACTGCCAGCAGTACGCCACGGCGATGGCCGTGCTCGCCCGCGAGCTCGGCATCCCCGCCCGCGTCGCTTTCGGCTTCCTCGGCGGTGACCAGGACGAGGACGGCGTCTGGCAGTTCCGCGGCCGCGACCTGCACGCCTGGCCCGAGCTGTGGTTCGAGGACATCGGCTGGATCCGCTTCGAGCCGACCCCGGCGGCCGCCGACACCAGGGAGCCCAACTACACCACCGGCGCGCTGGACAACGCCCGCAACGAACCGGACGCGCCCCTGCCCAGCGCCGGCACGAGTGTCGCACCGGTGCCCAACCGGCCACAGCGGGAGGCCCCTGACACTCCCGAGGTTGCCGACACCGGCGACGAGAAGTCCAACACCGGACCGCTCTGGACCGGTCTGGGCATCATGGCGCTGGTCGGCGTGATCGCGCTCGCGGCGCCGACCGTGATCCGGCGCAGGCGGCGTACGGCTCGGCTCGGGGGCGACGCGGAGGCCGGCTGGAACGAGCTGGGTGACACCGCGATCGACCTGGGGCTCCCCTGGTCCGGCACCCGGTCACCGCGGGAGGAGGCCACCAGCCTGGCCCCTCACCTGCAGAGTCGCGAGCCGATGCTCGCGTTGCAGCGGATCGTCACCGCGGTCGAGCGCAACCGCTACGCGGAGCATCGCGTCGCCGCGGCGGTCGGGGACGACGTACGCCTGGTCTCGGCCGCGCTCAGGGAGCGTGCCGACAGGCGGGCTCGGCGCCGGGCGGCGCTGTGGCCGGCATCGGTCTTCCGTCGTCAGGTGGCGGCATCAGCCACCGACGGACCGACCACGCGGTCCGAGCGGGAACTGATCTCCTCCTGAGGTGCGGATCAGAGGTCGTTGTCGCGGCGGCGCTGCCTCCAGCGCTCGCTGGCCCGGTCGAAGAACGAGCTGCGGGGCGTGTGGTCCCCGTCGTCCTCCTCGACCGCGGCGGCACCGCGAAGAGCGGTGAGCAGCACGGAGGTCGAAGCCAGCATCACCAGGAAGCCGACCACCCCGACGATCCACATCCGTGAGATCACACCGGTCATCAGCAACGCGACTCCACCGGCGAGCACGAAGCCCGCGATGACCGCGTGTCGACGTTGGGCACGGCGCAAGGCCGTGCCTCGGAGGGCGGAGGCGAACTTCGGGTCCTCCGCCGAGAGCGCGCGCTCCATCTGCTCGAGCAGGCGAAGCTCCTCTTCCGAGAGTGGCACCGTACCTCCCATGTCCTGTTGGGGCACCTACAAGTCTAGGCACGCCATCGTGAAGGCGGTAGTGAGCCCGGAAAATTCTTGCCCCTCGACGTTCTGCCACATGGCACAACCGGAACTGATTGTGTCAACCAGACCTGCTGCCACGTCAACCCCGGCCGGTATCGAGCAGGCTGGCGCGGCGTACGAGGCTGGACCCGAAGCGTTCGGCGACCTGGTCGACGGCGCGGTCGGCGTCGGACCAGCCCCGCTCCCGCTCGCCGATCACGAGCTGCCGGTCGGTGCCCTCGCGGGCGACCAGGTGCTCGACCCGGACGCCCACCAGGCGCAGGGCCCGGCCGCGTAGATTCAGCTCGTCGTAGAGGCGGACCGCGGTGGCGTGCACCTCCTGGGTGACGTCGGTCGGGTCGGGCAGCGTGCGGGAGCGCGAGATGGTCTTGAAGTCGGTGAACCGGACCGTCAGCGCGACGGTGCGCCCGACCGTGCCGGCCCTCCTCATCCGCCGGGTGACGCGCGCCGAGAGGCGCAGCAGCTCGCGGACGATGTCCTCACGGTCGCTCAGGTCGTGACCGAAGGTCTCCTGGGCGCCCGTCGACCGGTCGGGGAGGTCGGGGCCCAGCCGTCCGGTCAGCTCGCGCCGGTCGGTGCCGGTGGCGAGCCGGTGCAGGTGGCCGCCGAGACGTGGGCCGAGGATCTGGTGGAGCGTCGGGACCGGGGTGCGGGCGATGTCGCCCACGGTCTCGAAGCCGAGCCGCCGCAGCCGGTTGCGGGTGCTCGGGCCGACGCCGTAGAGCTCACCCACGTCGAGCGGGTGGAGGAAGCCGGGGATGTCCTCCGGCCGGACGACCACGACGCCGTCGGGCTTCGCCTTGCGGCTGCCGACCTTGGCGACGCTCGGCGTCGGCGCGACGCCGACCGAGCAGGTGATGCTCAGCTCCTCGGCGATCTGGCTCCGGATCCGCTCGGCGATCCGCTCGGGGCTTCCGAAGAGCCTGGTCGCCCCGCGTACGTCGAGGAACGCCTCGTCGACGCTGACCACCTCCACCAGCGGGGTGGCGCGGCGGAAGATCTCGCGGACCTGCCGGGAGACCTCGGCGACCTCACCGAAGTCGAGGCGGACCGAGACCAGCTGCGGGCACAGCCGTCTCGCCATCGAGCCGGGCATCGCGGCGCGTACGCCATAGGCCCGGGCCGGATAGTTGGCGCAGGTCACCACGCCCCTTGCATGACCCCCGACGACGACCGGCTGGCTCCAGAGCTCGGGCTGGTGCCGGATCGCCACTGACACGAAGAAGGCGTCCATGTCGACATGGAGGATCGGGGTGGCCTCCGGAGCGCCAGCGGAGGAGGTCACCCCGATCCTCCGAGGACGCGGACCAGCGCTGACTCGGCGCAAATGTCACGCCGGAGCGCTAGCGGAGGTGGGACCTTTGCGCCGCGTCGGCGCCAAGCGGCGAAGCGAAGCGAGCCGTCAGCGAAGCGAAGCGAGCAAGTGCACCTGCGAAGCCAACGGCAGGTAGTCGGCGCGGGTGGACGCACGCTGCTCCAGATCGACCAGCGCGTTGGTCGACCCGGGATCGACGTCGAGCAGCGACCCCGGCACGTGATCCACGAAGACACGTACGCCGCGAACGTCCGTGACCTCGAACCCGGCCGCATCCAGCAGCCCGGTGACCTCGTCGAGGGCGAACCGGCGCCCCGAGCGTCCTTGCGGAGCCGTGTCGTCGAGGAGCTCGGCGGCCTGCGCGAAGTGGCCGGCCAGGGCGCGGGAGAGGACGGCGGCGGTGCGCTGGGCGACGAGCAGGCTGAGCGTGCCGCCGGGACGGAGCACCTCGCGGATCCCCGCCAGTGCGGCAGCGGGGTCGGGGACGACCTCGAGGACGCCGTGGCAGAGCACCACGTCGGCCCCGCCGGGGTCGGCGACGTCGGAGAGCGCGGCCAGGTCACCCTGGCGTGCGTCGACGGAGACGCCGGCCTCCCGGGCGCGTCGGTCGAGCGCTGCCAGCGCGTCGGGGCTGGGGTCGACGACGGTGACCCGGTGGCCGAGGCCGGCGATGCGTACGGCTGAGGTGCCGGTGCCGCCGCCGATGTCGAGGACGTCGAGCGGGCCGGAGGCCAGGACCGGGTCGAGCGCGTCCCAGACGGCGACGGTCCGGGCGCCTGCCCGACGACTGGTTGATGCGGAGCCAGCTGCCATGGGGCCAAGCGTAGGCCCTGATCCCACCACACCTGAATCAGCCCACGAGGCTGTCGTGCCGCAGGCGGGCGACGTGAGAGGTGTGGGCCATCAGCCCGAGGGACTCCTCGACGACGGCGAGGAAACGGTCAGCATCGCGGACCTGGTCGTGGGCCTCCTCCGCGGTGACCGCGCGGATCGAGCCGGCCTCGGCGGCGGCCCGCTTGGCGGCGCCGGCCGCGAAGTAGTCGGCCCACTCGGAGAGCTCGGGCGCGACCTTCTTGAGGCGGACCCAGGCGTTCCACGGCCGGCGGCGACCGGCGCGGCTGGCGGCCTCGACGGGGTCGGTGCGGGCCGCGATCAGCGCCGCCGCTGCCTGGAGGGCGGCGACGTGCGCCATGGCGTACCGGCTCGGCACGTCGTCGGCCACGATGGCCTCCGAGAGCGACTCGGTGGCGCGGAACAGGTAGCTGTGGGTCGTCGCCGGCAGCAGATGCATCGGGGTCGTCCTTCTCGCTCAAGGTCGACCCCGCAGTGGACGGCTCCGGCGGGTGTCGGGGGTCGAGGACGACACCCGCCGGAGCCTGGTTGTTCGAACATCTGTTCGAACACGTGATCAAACTACACCCCGCCACCGACAGTCACAAGACGTTTCGGCGACGGGGCGTGTCGAGGCGCTGGTGCGGGTCGCTCAGTCGTCGGCGACGGCGCCGCGGATGCGGTGCGGCGGGTGGATGTAGCGGGTGTTCGCCGGCAGCCACATGACCGCCAGCAGGCCGGCGGCGATGAGGATCGCGACCACGGTGAGCACGGTGATGGTCACCGGCGGGCCCGTCAGGATGCCGCCGATGCTGGCGACCACGGAGATGAACACCAGGAAGGTGATCACGATCCGGGCCCACTCGAAGCCGTTACGGAGGAAGACGGCGAGCACGCCGAGCATGCCGGCCATGACGCAGAACAGCGTGATCGCGGGGGCGATGAACGCCGGCGCGCTGACCCGGTTGTCGTTGGGCGGGTTGATCAGCGCGTCGAGACCCTCGGTCTCCAGGATGCGCTTGGCCGAGGGGTTGCCCTCCGCCCACGCCCGCACCAGGTCGTCGGAGCGCAGCACCATCACCACGACCACGACGGCGCTGAACGCGATCAGACCGATGATCAGCCGAACCGCCCAGGTCATCTCCCGCGGGACGGGCTCCGCCGCGAGGGCGGCCACCTCGTAGGCGACCTCTGCGTCCTCGCTCACGACCACACCTTCGTTCTCGTCGGGTGTCGTCATGGTCATCCGGTCTCCTTGCGACGTGGGCCTTCACTCTGAGTCGGTCAGCACTCTGCGTTGATCAGCCCATTCTGCCGTACGGGACACAACGGGGGTAAATACGGGAGCGCGTGCTCCTGGTCTCGGGCCGGGTCCGCGGTGTCGGTGGCTTAGGCCAAGATGTCCCCATGGAATCTCTAGCGCTGACCTTCTCCAGCGGGTGGGCCAGTGGCATCAACGCCTACCTGGTCGTGCTGGTGCTCGGCGTCGTGCAGCGTACGACGGGGGCCGAGGAGATCCCCGACGTGCTCGGCACCTGGCCGGTGCTGGCGGCCGCGGGGTTGATGTACGCGATCGAGTTCGTCGCCGACAAGGTGCCCTACATCGACTCGACCTGGGACTCGATCTCCACCGTGATCCGTCCCACGATCGGCGCCGTGATCGGCGTCCTGCTCGCCGGTGAGGCCGACTCGCTCAACGAGGCGGTCGGCGGCGTCGTCGGCGGCACCTCGGCGCTGATGTCCCATCTGATCAAGGCCAGCGAGCGGCTGGCGGTCAACACCTCGCCCGAGCCGGTCTCCAACTCGGTGGTCAGCCTGGCCGAGGACGGGCTCGTCCTCGGCGTGGTCTGGTTCGCGACCGAGCACCCGCTGGCCGCGGCGGGCGTCGCCGGCGTCCTGCTGGTGGCCGGGCTGGTGCTGGTGTATCTCATCATCCGCGCCGTTCGCGGAGGCTGGCGCAGGCTGACCCGGCGCGGACGGCGGGGTTCGGCTCCCCCGCCCGACGGACCCGCCGACGGCACCACCAAGCCCTACCCGGTCCAGTGACCGGCGTAGTCGTCCTCGGGGGCGGGTACGCCGGGATGGCCAGCGCCGCCAGGCTGGCCAAGCTCGGCCACTCGGTGACCCTTCTCGAGGCTTCCGGCGAGCTCGGCGGCGCCCTGGTGCCGGTGCGCGAGGAGGGGTTCACCTGGGACGCCTCGGCGACCTCGACCCTGCTGCCCGCGGTGATGCGCGACCTGTTCCGCAAGTCCGGACGGCCCGCGGAGCGCGAGCTCGAGCTGGTGCCGATGGACGTGATCCGTGAGCACCGGTTCGCCGACAAGACCTCGGTCGCGGTGCCCGGTGGCACCCGCGGCGCCCAGCTGGCCGCCTTCGACGAGCTCGGCCCGGGCATGGGCCAGCGCTGGACCGACTACGTCGCCAGGTTCAGCGAGGACTGGGAGGTGCTGCGGCAGCACTACTTCGAGGTGCCGTGGGAGCCTTCCGCGCTGCCGTCGGCCGTCGCGGAGCGGTTCAGGTCCCGCGAGACCCTCCACAAGCGGCTGCGCAAGGCGTTCAAGGACGAGCGGCTGCGGCTGGTCGCGGCGCACCCGTTCGTCGCCGCGGGGCAGGAGCCGCGTGACGTACCTGCCTGGGCGGGGCTCACCGCCTACCTCGAGCAGCGGTTCGGCGCCTGGCGGGTCGAGGGCGGGATGGGAGTGGTCGCCGAGGTGCTCGCCGCCCGGATGGCCACCCGCCGGGTCTCGGTGCAGACCGCGACCCGGGTGGAGGACATCGTCGTACGCGACGGGCGGGCGGTCGCGGTGAGCACCACCGCCGGCGAGATCGACCTGGGCGCCGACGGCGCGGTCGTGGTCGCCTTCGACCCGCGCTCGCTGCCGGCCCTGCGGCCGCTGGTCGACCGCACCCTGCCGGCGATCCCGCCGATGACGTTCCACCTGGGTCTCGCGGACCTGCCCGACCATCTCACCGGCCTCCCCGACGAGCTGGTGCTCCACGGTGAGCCCACCCTGGTCGTACGCACCCGCGGGCTCGCCCCCGAGGGGCGGCACGCCTGGACGATCCACTCCCACGGCAAGCTGATGGAGGATGTCCTGCTGGCGCTGGCGCGCCACAAGATCGACGTCCGCGAGCACGTCGTGCATCGCGTCGACCTGGGCGCCGCCGAGCTCGTACGCCGCTGGCGCGGGTCGCCGCTGGGCGTGAAGTGGGCGGGGCGGAACACCGTGTTCCAGCGGCTCGGGCCGCGCACCCCGATCCCGAACGTCTACGCCGCCGGAGCCCACGCCACGCCCGGCTCCGGGCTGCCGTTCGCCGGGCTGTCCGCGGCTCTGGTGGCGCAGTCGATCGGGCCCCCGACAAGGGTGCCTAGACCGTCACGTTGAGCTTGGCGAAGATCTCCAGCGTCGCCTTGGAGCGGTTGAGCGTGTAGAAGTGCAGCCCGGGGGCGCCGCCGTCGAGGAGCTCCTGGCACAGCTCGGCGGCCACCGCGATGCCCTCGGCGCGGATGTCGGCGGGCTCCGGGCCGGCGGCGGTGAGGCGCTCGACGATCTCCTCGGGGACCTCGGCGCCGATGAGCTCGCTCTGGCGGCGGATGGCGGCGAGGTTCAGGATCGGCATGATGCCGGGCAGGATCGGGATGTCGACGCCGCGGGCGCGGACCCGGTCGACGAGACCGAAGTAGTCGGCCGCGCGGAAGAACATCTGGGTGACCGCGAACTCCGCCCCGGCCCGCGCCTTGGCGACCAGCACGTCGGCGTCGGCCTCGATCGACTCGGCGCCCGGGTGGCCCTCGGGGAAGGCGGCGACGCCGATGCGGAAGTCACCGCGCTCGCGGGCCAGCTTCACCACGTCGATGGCGTAGTCGAGACCGCCCGGGGTCGGGGTCCACGGGGCCCGCGGACCCTCGGCGGGGTCGCCGCGCAGCGCCATCACATGGGCGACGCCCTGGGCGGCGTAGGAGTCGAGGATCGCGGCGACCTCGTCGCGGGTGTGGCCGACGCAGGTCAGGTGGGCGACGGGCAGCAGCTCGGTCTCGGCGGCGATCCGGCCGGTGATGGCGACGGTCTTGTCCCGGGTCGAGCCGCCGGCGCCGTAGGTGACGCTCACGAAGGTCGGACGGTAGGGCTCCAGCGCACGCACGGCCTCCCACAGCTGCGCCTCGCCGGCCTCGTCCTTCGGCGGGAAGAACTCGAAGGAGAACGAGCGCTCGCCTTGGTTGATCAGCTCCGCGAGGGAGCGTCCACGTCCAGTCACCATCGGGCCATCGTAGTGAGTGCCCTAGGCTCGGAGAGTGAATGAAACGTGGGGCGCCGATGAATTCCGCAGTCGCGTCCAGGGGGCTCTGGACACCTTTCTCGAGACGCAGTCCGAGCGGCTGGCCCCGCTCGGCGACGAGGTCGAGCCGCTGCTGCGCCGGGCCCGGGAGTCGATGTCCGGAGGCAAGCGGCTGCGGGCCGCGTTCTGCTACTGGGGTTTCCGTGCGGTCAACCCCTCCCCCACGCCGACCGAGGACGAGGCGCTCGTGCGCGCCGCCGCCGCGCTCGAGCTGCTCCAGGCCTCGGCCCTCGTCCACGATGACGTCATCGACGACTCCGACACCCGCCGGGGCGCACCGGCCGCACACCGCGCCTTCGAGGCCGACCACGCCGCCGCCGGCTGGCCCGGCCGGTCCCGTGCCTACGGCGATGCCGCTGCGGTGCTCCTCGGAGACCTGCTGCTGACCTGGTCGGACGAGCTGCTGCGTACCTCTGGGTTCGGGGGTGCCGAGACCTCCGCCGCGCTCTCGGTCTTCGACCACACCCGCAGCGAGGTCATCGCCGGGCAGTTCCTCGACATCACCGTCCAGGCGCGCGGCGCCGCGGACGTCGAGGCGGCCATGAAGGTGGTGCGCTACAAGGCGGCGAAGTACTCCGTCGAGCGCCCCCTCCACGTCGGCGCCGCGCTGGCCGGAGCCTCCGGCGAGCAGATCGAGGCGCTGTCGGCCTACGGGCTTCCCGTCGGTGAGGCGTTCCAGCTCCGCGACGACCTTCTCGGCGTCTTCGGTGACCCCTCGGTCACCGGCAAGCCCGCCGGCGACGACCTCGTCGAGGGCAAGCGCACCGTCCTGGTCGCTCTCGCCCTGACGAGCTCTCCGTCCGCCGACGCCGACCTCCTCGACCGATCCCTCGGCCAGCAGCTCACCGAGGAGCAGGTCGCGGCGCTGCGTACGATCATTGCCTCCTCCGGCGCCGAGCAGCAGGTCGAGAAGGCCATCACCGAGCTCGCCGACCAGGGCCTCACCGCCCTCGACGACGCCAGGTCCTCGGGTCTCCTCGACGCCGACGCCGCCACCACTCTCCGCGCCCTCGCCACCGCCGCCACCCAGCGCAGCGTCTGACCGGAGTGCCGGGGCGGCTCCGAAGGCGGGCGACCTGGCAACCGCACGGCCACCCGCCACCTCACGCCTTGAGGAATGCCTCCGCGAGGTCGGCAGGCCTGGTCAGGAGGGCCTCGTGACTCCCGGGGACGAGGACAGGCTCGACACCGAGGCGGCCCGCGAAGCGTGCCCAGCCGTACTCCCCCGGTGGCAGGCCGATGTCGTCCTCCGACAGCAGGTAGACCGCCTCGAACGGGTGTGACTGGTCGAGCGGCTCGACGGTGGCGGTGAAGTACTGCATCGGCTGCGGGCCGAGGAGAGAGTGGACGAGCTTCTGCACGTCCTCGGAGGCGTCCTGGACGAAGCCGCCCTGCAGCACCTCGAGCGGCATGCTGATGGTGTTGTTGCCCGAGGCGGCGGCAAGCGTGGTGAACAGCTCCTGGTAGTGCGGCGGGCACTCGTCGTAGAGCGGCACACCGGCAGCGGGGACGAAGGCCGACCAGTAGACGACCTTCGCCACCCGGTCGGGGATCGCGTTGGCGACGCCGGTGATGACGTAGCCGCCCCAGCTGTGGCCGATCAGCGTGATGTCGGTCAGGTCCTGGGACTCGACGAGGCCGGCGACATGGTCGATGACGTCACTCAGCTCGAGACCGGTCGGGTCGTCGCCGTCGGCGAGGCCGGGAAGGGTTGGGGCCAGCACCTGGTGGCCCGCGGCCCGAAGGTGCGCAGCGACAGGGCGCCAGGCCCAGCCGCCGTGCCAGGCGCCGGTGATGAGTACGAAGGTGGTCATAGGGGTCTCCTGGTGATGTTCGGATGGTTCAGCGACGGCTGGCGGAGTCGAGGTCGATGCGTTCGGCGATGTCCTCGCGGAGCGCCTTCTTGTCGATCTTGCCGACCTTGGTCTGGGGCAGCTCGGGCACCAGCACGAGGCGCTCGGGAAGCTTGTACGCCGCGACCCCGTGTGCCGTCATGGCGGCTCGCACCTGGTCGAGGTCGACCGTGGTGCCTTCGTGGCAGACGACGTAGACGCAGACTCGCTCGCCGAGACTCGGGTCGGGCATGGCCACGGCGGCGGCCTGCTCGACGCCGGGGATCAGGTAGAGGAGATTCTCGACCTCCTCTGCCGAGATCTTCTCGCCACCGCGGTTGATCATGTCCTTGTCGCGGCCCTCGACGACGAGGTTGCCGGTGCTGTCCCACCGGCAGATGTCGCCGGAGCGGTACCAGCCATGAGCGGTGAATGCCCGGGCGTTGTGCTCCGGTGCTCGGTAGTAGCCCCGGGGCGTGTAGGGACCACGGGTGAGCAGAGAGCCGGGCTGACCATCGGGCACCGGCTGGTCCATGGCGTCGACGATGAGCACCTCGTCGGCCGGCGACATCGGCCGCCCCTGGGAGCAGCAGATGATGTCCTCGGGATCGTCGAGGCGGGTGTAGTTGAGCAGGCCTTCCGCCATCCCGAACACCTGCTGCAACGTGCAGCCGAGTGTCGGTCGGACACGCCGGGCAACCTCGTCGACGAGCCGGGATCCTCCTACCTGGAGCACCTGCAGCGAGGCGAGGTCGTCGTTGCCGACCGAGGAGGCGTGGTCGATCCACGTCTGCGCCACTGCGGGGACCACCGCGGTGTGCGTGACGTGCTCGGCTGCGATCGCGGCGAAGGCCTTCACCGGGTGCGGACTGTCCAGCATCACCACGGTGCCACCGACCAGCAGCGTGCCGAGCAGGCCGGGACAGGCGAGCGGGAAGTTGTGCCCGGCCGGAACGGCGACGAGGTAGACGCTGGAGGCGTCAAGCCCTGCGATCGGCGCTGAGCAGCGGGCGTTGTAGACGTAGTCGTTGTGGGTGCGGGCGATCAGCTTCGGCAGGCCGGTGGTCCCACCGGAGAGCAGGAACACCGCGACGTCACCGGGATCCGGCGTACGGCTGTCCCAGCGGGCCCGGTCTGCTGCCGGGTCCGACGACGGCGCGAGCAGCGACCGCAGGTCGACGGCGCCGGGCGCAGCCTGACCGACGACGAGCACGGCCTGCACCGACGGCACCGCGTCGCGGAGCTCGAGGGCCAGCTGCTGGTGGTCGAAGTCCCGGAACACGTCGGGAACGGCGAGGGCGCTGGCTTCGGCATGGTTGGCGAGATACTCCAGCTCGTGACGGCGGTGTCCCGGCAGCGCCATGACGGGCACGACCCCGGCGCGCAGGCAGGCAAGGGTGAGGACGACGAACTCCCAGCCGTTGGGCAGCTGGACCAGGATCCGGTGCCCCGGTTCGAGCCCGAGATCGGCGAGCCGAACGGCAGCGGCGTCCGCGCGGCCGACGAGCTCGGCGTACGTCATTCGGACAGCGCCGTCGACGAGTGCGGTCGCGTCCGGTGTGCGGTCCGCCTGCTCCCAGATCTGCTCACCGAAGGAGCGATTCTCCCAGTAGCCCTCATGGACGTAATGCGCAGCGACCTCGTCGGGCCACCGGACGACACCTTCACTGATCGGCGTGACCATCGGAACTCCTTACGGTGATCACCGCGTCGAGGGCGACCAGGCCCTCGCGGGTGATGCGAAGCGGGTTGATCTCCACCTCGTCGAGGTGGGGGTGATCGATGAGCAGCTGACCGAGCGAGGCGAGTACGCCGGTGAGCTGGTCGAGGTCGGCGGCCGGCCCGCCACGCCAGCCGTGCAGCACGGCGGCCCCGGCGAGCTCGTCCACGAGCGCGGCGCCGTCGGCCGTCCTCAACGGTGGTGCCGCGATGGCGACGTCGGCGAGCGCCTCGGCGACCGTGCCGCCGAGGCCCAGCAGGACGACGGGTCCGAAGACCGGGTCCCGCCGCGCACCGACGATCAGGTCGATCCCGCTCGGCGCCATCTCCTCGGCCAACACGCGCTCGGCGCCGGCTTCCCCGAGAGCCTCGAGAGCCTTGTCGAGCTCGGCCTGGGTCGTGACGCCGAGATGTACGCCGCCGATGTCGGTCTTGTGCAGCACGGCGGCGTCGAGGATCTTGACCGCGAGCGGCCCGTCGAGATCATCGAGCGCGGTGCGTGCCTCGTCCAGCAACGCGTAGGCGCGACGTCGTGGAGTGCTGATGCCCAGCAGGCCCAGCAGCTCCTTGGCCTGGTCCTCGTCCCAGGCCCGCTTGCCTTCCAGCAGAGCACTGGCCGCCGGAGGAAGCGCGGCGTCGCGTGGCGACGAGGCGGCGCGATGCCGCTGCCGAGCGTCGCGGACCATGGCGGTGACGGCGACGGCGAGCGCAGTCGGACCCTCATGGGTGGCGATGCCGTCGGCGATCAACTTGTTCCGCTCGGGGACGGTCTCCGCCTCGACGCCGCCGGTGCCGACCGCGATGGTCCGGTCGGCTGCCAGGGCTCCGCGGAGAGCGACACCGAGGTCGACGGCGTCGGGCTCGGAGAGCGCGTAGACCGCGACGAGGTCGATCGTGGGGTCGTCGGCGACGGTGCTGACGATCTGGCCGAAGGTCTCCCCCGGCCGGCCGGTGTCGACCGGGTTGGCCTGGTAGGTCATCGGCGGCAGCAGGTCACCGACGGCGGCCTGGGTCTGCGGGGCGAGAAGCGGCATCGCCACACCCGAGGAACGAAGGGTATCCATCACGAGCAGCCCTGGCCCGGCCTGAGCGGTGACCAGCGCGACCCCGGGGGAGGCAGAGGGAGCCAGCCGGCTGAGGGACAGCTGGCCGGCGGCGGTGACGAGCTCCTGCTCGTCGTCGACGATGACCGCCCCAGCCTGGGCGAGCACCGAGCGGGTGGTGCGCCAGGCGGTGGCGAGCGCACCGGTGTGCGACTTCGCGAAGTCACCGACATCGGCCTTGCCCACGACCAGAGCGACCACGGGTTTGACGGCGGCCGCGCGACGCACCGACTCCAGCAGGCGCTGTCCGTCGGCGACCGACTCGATGTGCAGGGCGATCGTGGTGGTATCGGGATCAGCCACGAGGTGGTCGATCACGTCGGCCGTGCTCACATCAACAGCATTGCCCAGACCGACCGCCACCGAAACCCCGTAGCCCGCATCGGCCAGGCGGAAGGCGAGCACGTGGTTGACCCCGCCGCTGGCGGCGACCACGCCGACTCCCCCGGCCGGCACGGCCGCGGCCCCCGGGACGAAGGTGCCGTGGATCCGCCGGTGCGGTGCAAGGAAGCCCGACGTGTTCGGCCCCAGCAGACGTACGCCGTGACGCGCCGCCACCTCGGCCAGCGCAGCCTGGTGGGCGGCACCAGCCTCGTCGACCTCGGCGAAGCCGCCCGCGCAGACGAGCGCTGTCCGCACCCCTGCCTGCGCGGCCCGGTCGAGGGCGGGCGCGCACAGCGGCGCGGGGATGCAGAGGACGGCGAGGTCGATCGGTCCATGACCCGCCTCCACGGCGGCGGCCACCGAGGGGAACAGCCCGTCGCGGGGCGCATCGAGGCGCTCGTTGATCCCGACGACCGGACCGTCGAACGTCGCCAGCGAACGCGCCATCACCGAACCCATCTTGGCCGGGTCGGCCGAAGCGCCGATCACCGCGATCCCGCGCGGGGCGAACAGGGCAGAAAGGTCACTCATCACGCGTCCCCTCGGCCACCAGATCGGCACGCCCGCTCAGCACGAGCGTCTCGACACGGTCATCGCTCGCCTCGGGCTCGACGAGCAGGGACGGCACGCCGGCCCCGAGACGTACGTCCTCCGACAGCAGGGCGCGGCACAGGGCCGACCCTCCGCTCAGGACGACCAGGTCGGGCTTGTTCTCGAGCCCGTCGAGCAGCCGCCGGCGGGCGTCGGCCAACTCGTGCTCGTTCGACGGTGCGTCCACCTCGAGGAGGCGAGCGCCGCTGCGGCGCACCTCGGCGAGGGAGACTCGGCGGCTGGCGAAGGTGCCCTCGCCGAGCTCGAAGCCGGTGGCGAGAACATCCGCCCCCCGGCTCGCTCGCCACTCCTCCCGGACCGCGGCGACGAACTCCGGGTCACGGCGGGCGATCTTCTGCGCGCCGATGCTGCGGCTGAGGAAGTGGAAGGCGAACTGCCACGGCTCCAGGGTGTCGTGGTAGCGCCCGAAGTGTTCCCACCATGACAGGCTGGGGCGGGCCGAGCCCTGGATCTTCTCCACCGGTGGCCGGGCGCCGGCCTCGTAGGCCGCCAGCGCGGCGGGCACGTCGTCGGGGTGCTGTCCCAGTGCCGCGGCGAGGGCGATCGCGTCCTCCATCGCCATCTTGGTTCCGGACCCCACCGAGAAGTGCGCCGTGTGCGCGGCGTCGCCGAGCAGGGCGATGTTGCCGGTGGTCCAGCGGGCGGCGCGGCGGGTGCGGAAGTTCGCCCAGCGCGAGTTGTTGACGACCAGCGGATGCCCGTCGATCTGGTCGGCGAAGAGCCTCTCGAGATACTCCTTCGACTTCTGATCGCTGGTTCCAGGGGGCTGGCTGGTGTCGAACTCGTCGAGTCCGGCACGACGCCAGGTCTCCTCGTCGGTCTCCACGATGAACGTCGACAGTCCCGGCGCGATCGGGTAGCCGTGGACCGCGAAGACGCCGTGCTCACCACGGACGTGGACGAAGGTGAGTCCGTCGAAGGCGTACGTGGTGCCGAACCAGATGAACTTGGCGGTCGCGGTCTCGAAGGACGGCTCGAACGCGGCGGCGAGCTGCTCACGGATGCGCGAGTTGGCGCCGTCGCCGGCGACGACCAGGTCGAAGTCGGTGAGGTCGTCGAGGGCTGCCTCGGTGGAGAACCGGACGTCGACACCCGCCTCGATCGCGCGCTCCTGGAGGAGTTGGAGCAGCTTCTTGCGGACGATGGCGGTCATCCCGTTGCCGCCGCAGGCGAAGGTCTCCCCCTTCAGGCGTACCTCGATCTCCTCCCAATGGATGCCGAAGTCGTCGAGCGCCGTCCGCAGGACGGGGTCGGCGGCGTTGATGGCGTCGAGGGTGGCGTCGGAGAAGACGACGCCGAAGCCGAAGGTGTCCTCGGCGCGGTTGCGCTCGAACACGGTGATGTCGGCCTCGGGGTGGGCCTGCTTCAGCAAGGTGGCGAAGAAGAGGCCGCCCGGTCCGCCGCCGACGCAGGCGATGCGGAGATTCACGTCAGTTGTCCTTCCGATGGTGGGGGTCACAGCCAGGGGCCGAGCGCTGGGGCGGTGGTGGTGCGGCCGGCAAGCCAGGCGGCGAGGGCCGGCCCCTCACCGGCGCGTGCACGCTTGCGCACGACGTCGACGAGGAGCTCGGTGGTGAAGTCGGGCGGCAGGTCCTCGAAGGTCAGGCCGGTGCCGAGGTCGATGGCGTGGACCATCACCTCGCGGGCCCGCAGCCAGGGAATCTGCCGAGCAGGGATCGAGCGACCTTGTGCCGTGATGACCTCGGCGTCCCAGGCCGCCTCGTCGAGCGCGTCCAGGTCGGCGGCGAGCCCGGCCGCGGACTCCGCCACCAGGTCGCGCAGCTCGTCCGGGGCACGGCGCGAGCCCGACTCGATCTCCTCGGCTCGCTGGTCTGCCGACGCGTACATGCGGCTCTCCACGCCGCTGGCCGCCCAGGAGACCAGCCGGCGCAGCGCCTCGGCGTTGAAGTGCACGTGCGCGGCGAGGTGGCCGACACTCCAGCCGGGCAGGGCGGTCGGGCTGGCGAAGTCCTCGACCTTAGCCAGCTCGGCGACGAAGAGCTCGGTGCCGGCCGCGACCCACGCCCGCTCGCCCGTCCGCTCGCTCAGCTGTGCGCTCATCCGGACACGACCGAGTTCTCGAGCCGGCCGATGCCGCTGATCTCGGTGACCACCTTGTCACCGGCTTTCAGGAAGACCTGCGGGCTGCGGGCGTGTCCGACACCGGACGGGGTTCCGGTGGCGATGACATCTCCGGGACGGAGCGTGATCATCGTCGAGATGTACTGGACCAGGTCCACCGGGGTGAAGAGCAGATCCGAGGTCTCGGCCGACTGCATCACGTCCCCGTTGACCGTCGTCGAGATCGTGCACGCCGGGGCGGTGCCGCCGGGAAGCTCGTCGGGGGTGACCAGCACCGGGCCCAGCGGGGTCGTCGAGTCGAACGTCTTGCCCTGCAGCCACTCGCGGGTGCGGAACTGCCAGTCCCGCATGGTCACGTCGTTCATCACCGTGAAGCCGGCGATGGCCGCGGCCGCGGTCGCGGGGTCGGCCCGGCGTACGGTCGCACCGATGACGACGACGAGCTCGGCCTCCCAGTCGACCATGTCCGACTCCGGGGCGGCGACGATGTCGTCGCCGGCGCCGATGAGGGCGTCGGCGAACTTCGCGAACAGCGTCGGATGCTCTGGCAGGTCGCGTCCCATCTCCAGGATGTGGCTGCGGTAGTTGAGGCCGACGCACAGCACCTTGCCGGGCTCCGGGACAACCGCAGCCAGCGGCGTGTCCAGCGACAGCGCGGGGCCATCAGCGGCGGCGAGCACGCTCCAGCCGGGGGCCTCCAGCAGCCGGCGTACGTCCGGGAAGCCGAGGTCGACGTAACGGTCGGCCTCGACACGGACGGCCCGGGTGCCCTCGGCGGCGCGGACGGTGGCGAGCTTCATCGACCGGTCTCCTGTCGGTCGGTCTCCTGGCGGCGGTGGAGGTGGAGGTTCTCGAAGACGGGGGTGTCGCTGAACCGGAACAGGTCGAGGCCGTGCTCGGAGCGCAGCGTCAGTGGCTGCCAGCTCGGCACGACGAACAGGTCCCCCCGCTCGACCGTCCAGGTGCGGTCGCCGACAACGACCTCGCCGGTGCCGTCGAAGACCTGGGCGACGGTGGAGCCGACCTCGCTCACCGCGGTCGTCTCGGTGCCGGGCGCGAGCCGGTGGAACTCGGTGCGCAGCGTGGGCATCACGTCACGACCGTCGGTCGGGTTGGTGTAGCGGACCGCGGCGTGGCCGGGCTCGACGGTGGCCGCGACGCCTTCCTTCTCCAAGGCGAGCTGGTCGGCGAGCGCCTTGTCGGTGTGCTCCCAGCGGTAGACGAGCAGCGGCGTAGCCGGGGTCGGGCCGAGGTGGGTCAGCGGCCGCAGTCCCGGGTGTCCCCACAGCCGCTCCGAGCGGGATCGGTCCGGGGTTTCGAGGTTGTCGACGGCGTCGGGGCCGAACTCGAAGAAGGTGGCGTCGAGGGCGTACTGGAAGGGGATGTCGAGGCCGTCGATCCACGCCATCGGGGCGTCGGTCGCGTTGTGGTGCCCGTGCCAGGCCCAGCCGGCCTGGGGCAGGAAGTCACCGCGCCGCATCGCCACGGCATCGCCGTTGACGACGGTCCACACACCCTCCCCCTCGACGACGAACCGGAACGCGTTCTGCGTGTGCCGGTGGACCGGGGCGTCCTCACCAGGGTTGAGGTACTGGATCGCCGCCCACAGGGTCGGGGTGGCGAAAGGCCGCCCGCCGAGACCGGGGTTGGCCAGCGCGATCGCGCGCCGTTCACCACCACGGCCGACGGGGACCAGCTCCCCGGCCTGCGCGGCCAGCGGCAGCAGGTCCTGCCACCGCCACAGGTGGGGCAGCGCCTTCGACCTCGGGTGCGCGGGCATCAGGTCGCCGATCTCGGTCCACAGCGGGACCAGGAGCTCGGACTCGAACCCGCGGTAGAGGGCGTCGAGCTCCGGCGTGCGCGTCGGCTGGTCGGCGGCGTCGGAGGCCGCGATCTTCACGGGGCTGGCGGTCATCGTCATGGTTCCTTCCTCTCAGGCGCCGAAGGTGCGGTCGCCGCAGCCGAGCAGGTGCACGGTCAGCGGGCCGTCGGTGGTGACCTTCAGGTCCGCCGCGCAGGTCACCTGGGCACGTCGGGGGTCGATGGTGATCTCGGAGATGTTGGTCGCGGTGATCTTCAAGGCGTCGGCCTTCGCGACCGTGAGGGGTGCCTTCGGCGTACGGGTCTCGGTCGTGTAGGGGTTCAGCGGGACGGTCGTGCCCGGCTCGATCCCCTCGCCCAGGACGACAGGCTCGGTGGGGGCGTCGGCACGGCCGAAGCCACGCGAGACGACGTCGATCGTGCCCAGGTCGGTGTCGGTGTCGCTGCGGGTCTCGATGCCGCTCACCCAGTAGGCCCGGTTGCCGACCATCCCGGAGGCGGGATCGTCCATCGCGGGGTTGCGGACGTACGTCACGTGATGCGGATTCTGCACGCCACGCATGTCACCGAGTCGCTTGGTAGCCACGTCCCAGGTGCCGTTGGCGCACTGGACGACGTGCTCGGAGGACGCCCCGATCCAGGTGGTGAACTGGAAGTCGTAGTCACCGGCGATGTAGGCCTGGGCACGCTCGCGCGGGATGTCGTAGGGGATGTAGGAGTTCGGCAGGCCGGCCCACTCCACGACGGGCTGGTTGCGGCGCGAGGGCAGCAGCGGGGTGAGCGTGGAGCCCGGCTCGTGCTGGGTGCCGGTGTCGACGGGGGTGACGTCGAAGACGCCGTTGAGGCCGGGGATCGAGGGAGCCTTGTTGAGACCGTCGCAGATGAACGCCTTGCTGAACAGGTCGGGGAACTGCAGGGACAGCTTGTTGGCCCCGTAGGCCCCGGACGAGAAGCCGCTCATCACGGTGCGCGTCGGGTCCAGGTCGTACGCCCGGCGGGCATCGCCCAGCGCCTCGATGACGCTGGCGCCCGACTGTCCGTAGAACCACTCGTCGTTTCCTCGGCCGTCGACCGCGATCACGACGGTCGGCGCGTTCGGACGCTCGGCGAACTTGTGGAAGAGGTCCTTGTCCTGGGTCGGGGACGCCTCGAGCATCCCGGGGTCGTAGACCTGGTCGTTGGGGGTCTGCGCGAAGCCGGGGGTCCACAGGAGGCTGGCGTAGCCGCTGGCGGGGGCCTCGATCTTCGGGACGTACGCGACGTAGCGCTGGAGCTGGCCGGGGAGGTCCGGGACGCATTCGTCACGGCAGACCCAGCCGAACTGCGCGCTCACCGTCGAGCCGTCGAGTCCGTCGACGGGACCGTTCTGCTGAGTCAGAGACCCGATCGTGGGAGCACCCGGATCGGTCACCAGCCGCCGTCCCTGACGGGACTCGTGGTGCGTCGGGTAGATCCGCTCGATGTAGCCCGAGGTCGGAACGCCCATCGACGTCCCGGCCAGGTCGTCATCACCACCGGCCGCGAGCTTCCCGAAGTCGACGTCGGCGTGGAAGCGTGAGATGTCGCCCGCGGCGAGGGCGGTCTTCTGGTGGTCGTTGCGCCAGGGCGAGTCGAAGGGCTCCCCGTAACGGAAGGCGACGTCGAAGTAGGCGCTCGGCGAGGCCAGGTCGGTGGCCACCGCCCCACCGGGGTACGTCTTGTCGGCGACGAGCTGCGGGAGGAGGAACCGGTCCTTCTCGGCGTCCCAGAGACCGGCCGCGGCGGCGATGCGGGTCTTGCCGCGTCCGGGGTCGAACGCCGAGTGTGGGACCGTGACCATGACCTGGCGACGCTCGAGGTCGACGCTGACGGACGGCTTCTCGGCGAGCGTGTCGCCGCTGGCGCCGTCGACGATGTCGCCGGTGGTGCCGTGGACGGTGACGAACACCCTCGCCGGCATGACGGTGTTCGCACCGTGGGGAGCGGGGCGCGGATCGGTCGAGTTGCCCAGCGCGATCGTGGTGCCCACCAGCTCCGGGTCGAGCATGGTGTTGTACGTCACCCGGAACGCCGTCGCGTCGGGCTGCGGCTTGACCCGCACCTCCACGATGTCGGCGGCGTTGGCGCGGTAGGCCGGGTTCTCCGGGTAGGTGTAGGCCGGCGTGATCGCGTGCTCAGGCCAGTTGGTCGGCACCAGCTGGGCACCTTGGTCGTCGTAGATGCAACCCTGGTTGAGGAACTCGCCCTTCCGATAGGCCGAGCTGTGGCAGACCATCGTCGGCTCGGCCTTCCAGATGCCGGTGTTCTCCAGCTGCGGCGCGCGGGCAGGAGCCTCGAGAAGATCGTCGATGGTGCGAGGCGTGGCGTGGTCGTCAGAGTTGACGACGGCCTCGTAGACGGGGCCGGCCGCGGTCGCGGCGTTGCCGATGGCGGCGATCGGGAGCAGGGCAACGCCTGCGGCCATCAGGGCCAGACGAGCGGGTCGCATGGGACCTCCGGGAGTCGAGTCAGTCGTGTGACGGGCACCACAAGGTGCCTCCACCGCTGATTCAACTCAAATAATCGCCGACCGTCAAGAATTTGGCACGAATTGGCTCAGGTGGCGACTTGCCGAAAGAAGCTCTCGGCCGGAATCCGCAGCAGCTCGTGAGCCTCGAGGAAGAGCTTGTGCGCCTCGCCGCCCTTCCAGCCCGCGGGGAGCAGCTCCCCGGGAAGGTCGGGGTCTCGAAACGGGAACAGCCGGTAGTCATGGGTCAACCTCATCCGCTCGACCAGCGCGTCGCGCGGGTCGAGATCCCCGGCGCGATAGGCGGCCATCCGCGGCCGGTACGTCGCCAGCCACGCGGCATAGTCAGCATCGAGCGCCACGAGATCCCAGCACCGCGCAGCCATCTCGCGATCCTTGGCCAGGCCCGCCGACTCACAGCGAAGCAGGTCGAGCCGGAGGCCGCCCCGGTCGCCGAACCGGTCCTCCACCATGCCCAGCCGATCCCATGGACTGAGCCATGTGGAGGCCGTGAGCGTGCCGAAACCGAGCCACGCCAGCTCCTTACGCAGCTCCTCGCGCAGCGGGCGATCCGACTCCGGGACGGTGTAGATGACCATCGACCACCGACGATCCCACTCCGCCGATCCCCTCGTGAAGATCCGCTCGCGCCCCTCGTCGAGCATCCGCCAGGACCGGTCATTGAGCGCGAACACGGTCTCGCGACCCTCGCGTCGCGCATCGAACCACTGCTCTTTGCGCAGGCGGTTCATCACGACGCGGACAGTGCTGTCACCCACATCGAACGCCGCCAGGAGATCGACGAGGGCGCGCATGCGGACCTCCCCTCCGACGTACCGCACGTAGTCACCGAAGAGGTCGAAGACGATCGACCGAGGCTTCATCCACAGCTCCTCACTCACCCGGGAAGACGGGCTCAAAGGATGTGACTACCACACCACCCCAGGCCGGCCACCACATCGGCGGCCGTCTTCCCAGGCAAAACGTATTCCATTCTATTGACGTCCGTCAGTTATATGACCTACGTTTCGTGTCATTCGTCACATTCCCCAGGAGGAACCCATGGTTGACACAGCGCAAGTCCCGAAGGTGAGCCGTTCCGCCGGCCTCTGGGTCGTTGCCATCTGCCTGGTCACGATCATCTTCGACGGCTACGACCTCATCGTGTACGGGGCCGTCGTCCCGGCCCTGACCTCGCCCGGCTCGGAATGGGAACTGTCGCTCCCCCAAGCCGGCGCGATCGGCAGCTACGCCCTCATCGGCATGGTGATCGGCACCCTCCTCGTCGGCGCGCTGACCGACATCCTGGGCCGCCGCAAGATCATGCTCGCGAGCATCGCCTGGTTCTCGGTCGCCATGGGGCTCAGCGCACTCGCGCCAACACCGGAGATCTTCGGACTCATGCGCTTCGTCACCGGCATCGGTCTCGGTGGCGTCGTACCCACGGCGATCGCACTCACCGTCGAGTACGCTCCAGCCCACCGCCGCAACTTCAACAACGCGCTGATGTTCTCGGGATTCTCGATCGGCGGCGTCCTGGCAGCCTTTCTTGCCATCAACCTGCTCCCAGACCACGGTTTCCGCATCATGTTCTGGATCGGCATGGCGCCGCTGCTGGTCGTCGTACCGCTCGCCTGGAAGTTCCTCCCCGAGTCGGCCGCCTTCCTCCGCGCCCGCGGCCGGGACGCCGAGGCCGAGGCGCTCGCCACCCGCTACGGCGTTCCTCTGCCCACCGCGGCGCCTACGGACGACGCTGACAGCAAGAGCGCCATCGCCACCCTGTTCAGCGGCACCCGGATCGTCGCCACCGTGCTGTTCGGAGCCGCGAGCTTCGTCGGCCTGCTGCTGGTCTACGGTCTCAACCAGTGGCTGCCCAAGATCATGACGACAGCCGGCTATCCCCTCGGTTCAGCGCTGACCTTCCTGCTCGTCCTCAACATCGGCGCCGTCATCGGGGCTCTCTTGGTCTCGATCCTGGCCGACAAGTGGGGCTCGAAGGCGGTCACCGTGGCCGCATTCGGGGCAGCTGCGGCCTCCCTCGCGCTGCTGGCCACCAAGCCCGGCGCGGGATTGTTGATGCTGCTCATCGCGGTCGCCGGCTTCGGCACGGTGGGCACCCAGATCCTGGTGAACGGCTACGTCGCCACCTACTACCCCGCCAGCGCCCGGGCCACCGCGCTCGGCTGGTCCCTCGGCATCGGCCGGATCGGGGCGATCGTCGGACCGACGTACGGCGCATGGCTGCTGGCCTCCAGCAACGGCATCGGGTGGAACTTCTACGGCTTCGCCATCCCTGCCGTCGTCGGTGCCGTCATCATCGCTCTCGTTCCCGCCAACCGCCGTGCTCGCACGAGCTAGAGAGACTCGGCGGACATCTGGAAGAGGACGTGGTCCGACGGCTCGTCGGACCCACCCTCGGGCTCCATGGTGACCATGAGATCGCCGTCCTCGACGGGCACCGCGACGGACATCTCCTCGTCGAGGACGCCGGCGGACTCCATGCCGGCGTCGGTGTGCCACCAGACCTGGTAGGTCATCCCGTCGGGACGCGAGAGGTGGGCCGTGTCGACGGCGACCATGTGCATCTCGTGGGACATCGCGACCATCAGCTCGCCGTCGGAGGTCTCCTTCTTGTGCATCCGCGCGTCCGGCGCCGACATCACCTCGGCCGCGGTCGTCGCGGGCGGGTCGTCATCTCGAACGACCACGCCGACCGTCACGCCGGCACCGATGACCAGGACGGCGGCCGCGGCCACCACGCCGGCGAGCCAGCGACGGCGGCGACGGATCGCCGCGACCACGGGCGGCGCCTGCGGAGTCTCCGAGGCCGTACGCATCACCCGGGCGCGCAGCGACGCCGGAGGTGCCTCGGCGACCTGCAGGGCGAGCGCCGCGGTCGCCGCCCGCAGCGAGTCGACCTCCTCCCGGCAGTCAGGACAGACAGCCAGGTGCGTCTCGACCTCCGCTCGCTCCTCGTCCTCCAACGAGTTGAGCAGGTAGGCCCCGACCAGACCGTGTACGTCAGGAGCCATCCCGCACCTCCAGGCAATCTCTGAGACGGATCAGCCCGTCCCGCATCCGCGTCTTCACCGTCGACAGCGGCCGGCCGAGCATCTCGGCGACCTGCGGATAGGTGAAGCCCTGGTAGTAGGCCAGCCGCACCGCCTGCGACTGCAGCGGCGTGAGGGAGTCCAGGCAGCGGCGTACGCCTTCGTGCTCGGCGGCCGTCACCACCGTCTCCTCGGGGCCGGCGACCTCCAGCGGCTCGCGCCGGGCGACATGCTCCTCCCGCGCTCGCGACGCCTGCGAGGAGCGCACGGTGTCGACCGCCCGCCGGTGCGCGATCGTCAGCACCCACGTCCGCACGCTCCCGCGGGCAGGGTCGAACCGGGTCGCCTGGCGCCACACCTCGGTGAACACCTCCTGGGTCACCTCCTCCGCACGCGAGGGGTCGCGCACGACCCGCCGGGCGACGCCGAAGACGAGCGGAGCCAGGCCGTCGTAGAGCCGACCGAAGGCATCCAGGTCTCCCCCGGCGACGGCGGCAAGCACCGCCTCCGGGTCCCGGTCGTCATCCGGGCCCCGCGACGCGGACTCACCCACGACCCGCAGCGCTCGCCGCACGCGCACCCCTTCCGACAGATGACTGATCTCACCCCTGGTTCGCAGCCGAGGAGTGGGAGGATTGGACCCATCCACCCATCGATCGGCCACGAACCCACAGCATGACAGCCCGCATCCTCCCCGGACGTCCGAACGGCCCAGTCGCGGGCATCGCGGCCGGCGTGCTCGGCCTCGGTGTCGCCGAGCTCATCGCCGCCCTCGCCCGCGGCACCTCACCCCTGCTCGCGCTCGGCGACCGGGTCATCGACCTCACCCCGCGCTGGCTCAAGGAGGCGGCCGTCGCCACCTTCGGCACCGCCGACAAGCCGGTCCTGCTGGCCAGCGTCGCGCTGGTCACGCTGGTCCTCCTCGGAGTGGCCGGCGCCCTGGCCGTACGCCGCGCCGCACTCGGCGCGGCCATGCTGCTGCTCCTCGGGGCCGTCGACGTCGCGGCTCTCCTGGCCGACCGGGCGGGCAAGGGGACGATGGGGATCGTCGCGCTGGTGATCGGTCTGGTGGTCGGGATCACCGCCCTGGTCCTGCTCACCCGGCCCCTGCGGGAGTCCGGCGGCACGGCCACCGAGGCGGAGGCACCCGACGGCTTCGACCGTCGCAGGTTCCTGGTCGCCGCGGCGGCCGTGACCGCGGTGGGTGCGGCC
Source organism: Nocardioides sp. NPDC051685 (assembly GCF_044453405.1). Taxonomy (NCBI): domain Bacteria; kingdom Bacillati; phylum Actinomycetota; class Actinomycetes; order Propionibacteriales; family Nocardioidaceae; genus Nocardioides; species Nocardioides sp. NPDC051685. The sequence goes on from NZ_JBITCR010000007.1 coordinate 141,755, forward strand.
GGCGGGGTCGGTGCGAAGGTCGTCACGGGCCGCCGGCACCCGGCGACGAGGGTGGCCATCCCGACGGCCGTCTCCCCCGCCGCGCCCCTCCCGGCGGGCGCGGAGCTCCGGATCGACGGCCTGACGCCCCACGTGACCTCCGTCGACGACTTCTACCGCATCGACATCGCCCTGCTCACCCCACGCGTCGACGTCGCCGACTACCGGCTCAAGATCCACGGCCTGGTCGACAACCCGGTCGAGCTGACCTATGAGGACCTGGTCGCGATGCCGCTCTACGAGCGCCGCGTCACGATCTGCTGCGTCTCCAACGAGGTCGGCGGCGACCTGATCGGCAACGCGAGCTGGACCGGCGTACGCATCCGCGACGTCCTCAAGCGCGCCGGCGTCGACCCGAGCGCCGACGCGGTGAAGTCCAAAGGTGCCGACGGGATCACCATCGGCACCCCGCTCGAGGCGCTCACCGACGGCCGCGACGCCCTGCTCGCGATCGCCCAGAACGGCGAGCCGCTGACCCAGGAGCACGGCTTCCCGGTGCGCATGATCGTCCCCGGCCTCTACGGCTACGTCTCGGCGACCAAGTGGCTGACCCATCTCGAGGTGACCCGCTTCGACGACTTCCGCGCCTACTGGACCGACCGCGGCTGGTCGGCGCAGGGCCCGATCAAGACGGAGTGCCGCATCGACCTCCCCGGTGACGAGGTGATGGCCGGTGAGCGCACCGTCGCCGGCGTCGCCTGGGCGCAGCACCGCGGCGTGAGCAAGGTCGAGGTACGCATCGACGACGGCCCCTGGCAGCCCGCCACGCTCGCGACCGAGGACAGCGTCGACACCTGGCGCCAGTGGACCTTCCGCTGGGACGCGACCGAGGGCGAGCACCGGATCCAGGCGCGGGCCTACGACCGCACCGGCACCCCGCAGACCGCCGACGAGGCGCCGCCGGCCCCCGACGGGGCCACCGGCTACCCGACCCGCGTCGTGACCGTCGGGTGAGGCTCAGCCCAGGTCGGGCAGGTCGGTCTCCGGACCGTCGCCGCGCAGCAGCACGGTGAACGCCGGCCGGTCCTCGGAGATCTCCGCGGCCCGGTCGCGGAGGACCTGGACGATCCTGTCGAAACCGGCACGATCCGCGTACGCAGCGCACCCCCAGGTCTCCCACAGCAGCACCGTGGGCGCGGCGACGTCGCGCAGCGAGTCCCACAGCGCGTCGAGGTTGCGCCCGAAGTGGGCCGGGAAGCCGAGCGCGGTGCCGATGGCGCCGAGCACCTCGTCCTTGGTCTCGGCCACGTCGGCGATCTGCTTCAGTGACCAGCCGGCGCCGGTCACCGACTCGACGAGGTCGGTGGCCGCCAACTCGGTGTGCCAGCGATAGACGCCGGGATCGATCTTCCCGGCCAAGAGACCTGCCAGTCCACTCATCTGCCCCATCACCCCCGGTCGATCCGTGAGAACGACTCGTAGTGGTCCTCGGTGAAGTAGAACTCCCCACCCTCGCCTGTGACGATACGCCGCGCACCCCGGTCATCGGAGCCAGGTGTCGGCACCGTGTATTCGGCGTAGTAGCCCGACGCCTCGTCGGGCAGGATGCCTTCGCGGTTGCCGAAGCTGCTGCCGTCCTTGCCCGGGTAGGGGAACGGGCCGCCGGCGTCGATCAGCTCGAGCGTCTCGACGGCCTCGGGCGGCAGGTCGGACTCCGCGATCCAGGCGAGCCCGCTCTCGGGATCGGTGCCGGTCCTCCCGCCCGCGCCGGAGCCGGAGTCGCCACCGGTTGCGCCGCCGCACCCGGTGAACAGCGCCATCACGACGGCGAGCAGCAGGCCGATCAGGACAGATTTCGACCGCATCAGGTCCTCCGAGACGTACGGGCCAGGTCCGCCTAGAGTGCCATGGCCTGAGCCCGGCGCTTGACCTCCGCCCCGCGGTTCTCCCGAAGTGCGTCGATCGGGCGGCCCGGAAGGTCGTCGTCGAGGAAGAGCCAGGCGATGATCTCGCGGTCGTCGTAGCCGCCGTCGTGGAGCACGTGGAGCAGTCCGCCCAGGCCCTTGACCGGCAGGCCGTCCTGGATGAACAGGGCCGGGATGTGCTGTCCCTTGATGCCCGGAGGCACCGCCGCGGCGAGCTCGTGCTCGCGGATCATCGTGCGCACCTTGCCCACCGTCACCCCGAGCTGCGACGCGGCGGCAGCCCAGTCGATCCACTCGTCCACCAGGACACCCAGATCCTGCTCAGCCAGCCGCACATCGCTCATGCCGCCACCTCCGTAGCGCAAGCGCCAGAGTACGGACGTGGCGGCCTGAGGCCCATGGTCACTCGCTGACGCTCGCTCATAACGATCACATTACCGGCCCGGGTAGCCGCGCCGGAAAGTCGTGAGTGGGACCCGCTGGTCCGTACCATTGCCCGGTCCGGAATACTTCTCCGACCGGAGACAGGAGGATCGCGTGGCTAGTGAGGCGGACCCCCGTGACGGCGTCATCGGGCGCCACGGCGGAGGCCCGGCTACCGCATCCGACCCCCTTCTGGGCAAGGTCTTGGGGATGCGTTACCGGATCGTCGAGAAGGTGGCGAAGGGCGGCATGGCGACGGTATACGTCGCCCACGACATGCGGCTGGACCGCATCGTCGCCGTCAAGGTCATGCACCAGAACCTCGACGAGGAGGGCAACTTCGCCGAGCGGTTCGTGCGTGAGGGCAGGTCTGCGGCGAAGCTCTCCCACCCCAACGTGGTCGCCGTCTACGACCAGGACGAGGACGAGGGCATCGCCTTCCTCGCGATGGAATACATCGAGGGCCACACCCTGCGCGACACGATCGCGTCGCAGGCTCCGCTGGGCGCCGGAAAGGCGCTGGCCTACATCGAGCCGATCCTGAGCGCGATGTCCGCGGCGCACGCGATCGGGATCGTGCACCGCGACATCAAGCCCGAGAACGTGCTCATCACCACGGGTGCCGCCTCGATCTCGCAACGGGTCAAGGTCGCCGACTTCGGCCTGGCCCGGGTGATGAGCAACAACTCCAACGACGCCACCACGGGCAACCTGGTCGGCACGGTCTCCTATCTCGCGCCAGAGCTGGTCACCGAGTCGAAGTCCGGGCCGCGCAGCGATGTCTACGCCGCCGGCGTCGTGCTCTACGAGCTGCTCACCGGACGCAAGCCGCACAGCGGCCCCAGCCCGGTCGAGATCGCCTACAAGCACGTCCACGAGGACGTCCCGCCGCCGTCGAAGGCGGCACCCGGGATCCCCCGGTACGTCGACGCCCTGGTCGCCCGCGCGACCGCCCGCGACCCCGAGCTGCGCCCGGCCGACGCCGGTGTGCTCCTGCGCATGGTCAACCGCGTCATGGCCACCCTGTCCGCGGGCATCTTCGACGACCCCGATCTCACCGCCGACCTGGCGCTGCCCTCGGCCGGCGGCCCCGACAAGGCGACCCAGGCGAACCCGGCTGCCAGCGGCCTCGACACCCCGCCCCGGGCGCACGACGAGTCCAGCTCCGAGGCGACCGCCGTCATGCCCGCGCTCGGCCTGGGCCCCACCGGTCCGTCCGGTCCTCCGCCGGGCCGTCCCCCGGGTCCGCCGGGACCGCCTCCGGCCGTCGGCCTCCCCGCCGGCGCACGGCTTTCGCTGAGCGAGCCCGAGGAGAACGTACGCATCGCCCCGACCCCCACGCAGCCGAAGCAGCGCTGGAGCATGCCGGCGAGCTGGCGGGGCCCGATCGCGATCGGTGCCGCCGTGGTGGCCGTCGCGTTGGTGGCCGGTGGCCTGTGGTGGTTCATCGACGGCCGCTACGAGCGGGTGCCGTCGGTGGCCGGCCTGAGCCGGGCGGCGGCGACCACCCAGCTGCAGGAGGCCGGCTTCGAGGTCTCGGCCAACACCGAGTTCTCCGACACCGTCGCGGAGGGCGTCGTGATCGACTCCGACCCCGGCCGCGGCCACAAGGCGCTGCCCGGCTCGACGGTGGAGATCAGCGTGAGCAAGGGCATCGAGGAATACTCCGTGCCGAAGGTCAAGGGCATGCTCGCCGACGATGCCCAGGACGAGATCCAGGACCTCGGGCTCAGCGTCGGCGACCCGATCGAGAAGTTCAACGACAACGTCCCCGCGGGCTACGTCATCAACTCCCAGCCCCGCGCCGGCACCCTGGTGCGACCCGGCAAGGCGATCGTGCTCGTGATCAGCAAGGGTCCGGCCCCCGTCGCCATCGTCGACTGGACCGGCCGCAGCGCCGAGCGGGCCAAGAAGTCGCTCGAGGGCGACGGCCTGAAGGTCGAGATCCAGGAGGAGGAGAGCCAGGAGGTCCAGCCCGGCACGGTACTCAGCCAGAGCCCCAACTCCGGCACCCTCCCCCGGGGCGAGACCGTGACCCTCGTCGTCGCCAAGGGCCCCGACTCCGTTCCGGTCCCCAACGTCGTCGGCAGCAGCAAGGACGCCGCGAAGCAGACCCTCGAGGCTGCCGGGTTCAAGGTCAAGGAGGAGAAGGACGAGTTCCACCTCGGCCTCGACTTCGTGACCCGGCAGGAGCCTGCCGAGGGCGAGGCGCCCTACGGCTCCGAGATCACGATCTGGTTGAACTGACCTTGAACTCTTCTCGGACCTCGCTTCGCAATCCGATCGGCACCCACGTACAGGTCGGCAAGGGCCTCGTCGCCGGCGCCCTCGCCAACACCGATGCGGTCGGCGGCGAGACGCTGCAGATCTTCGTCGGCAACCCGCGCGGCTGGACGCTCTCGGCCGGGAAGCCGGCCGAGGACAAGGCGTTCCGGGCCGAGCTCGAACACCGCGGGATGCGTGCCTTCATCCACGCCCCCTACCTGGTCAACCTGGGCTCCCCGACCCCGGCGACCTACGAGAAGTCGGCCGCCCTGGTGGCCCACAACCTCCGCCGGGCCGCCGACATCGGCGCCGAGGGGGTCGTCATCCACACCGGATCGTTCGTCTCCCCCGAGGGGGATGCGAGCGAGAATCACGCCGCCGCGCTGAAGCAGGTGCGTGAGGCGCTGCTGCCGGTGCTCGACGAGGTCTCCGGCGACGACGCGCCGTGGCTGCTCCTGGAGCCGACCGCGGGACAGGGGCGCTCGCTGTGCGCGGGCGTGGAGGACCTGCCGGCTTACCTGGGAGCGGTCGACTTCCACCCCAAGGCCGGGATCTGCCTGGACACCTGCCACGTGTTCGCCGCCGGCGCTCCGCTGGACGAGCCCGGTGGGGCGACCGCGTGTGTCGACCGGATCGTCGAGATCGGTGGCCCCGGGCGGCTCCGGCTGATCCATGCCAACGACTCCAAGGACGTACGCGGCAAGCACCTCGACCGCCACGAGCAGATCGGTCGCGGCCACATCGGCACGACCGCCTTCGAGGAGCTGTTCGCGCATCCGGCGACCGACGGGGTGCCCTTCATCCTGGAGACCCCGGGTTCTCGCGATGCCGACAACCCCGACATCCCGCTGCTGCGCGATCTCCGTGCATCGGCACACCGTCAAGGCCTGTGACCTAGTCTTGGGAAACACGGGAGTGAACTTCGACGCCATGGGGGTGGCATGACCAGCTGCGCACAGTGTGGACACCGGCTGTCCGACGAGCCGACGTGTTCGATGTGTGGTCTCGAGGTCGCCACGGAGCCCGACCGCGCAGCCGAGGCTGACTCCATCGATGTAGAGGAAAGGACGCCACCCGTGTCCAGTGCTGCGAACGACGACGTCGCACCCGAGACCGACGAGCTCGACGAGCCCAACGGGGCCACCGCGATCCGGAAGCCGGTCGAGGCGACCGCGCCGGAGGCTGTGGAGAATGTGCCCGACGCGGACCAGACCTCTCTGAGCCTGCCCCGGATCAGCGCCTATGGCGACGACGACCGGCCAGGTCCCGCCTCCTCGATGGCGGCGCCGGCCGCTGACGCCGAGCCCACCGAGCGCACCTCGAGGCGCCCCTCGCAGGCCGTCGAGGAGGAGCTCGACACCGCCGAGCCCACCGAGGCCACCGTGATCCGCCCGGCGTACGCACCGCCGACCGCTCCGCCGCCGGCCACTCCCCCGTCGGCGCAGGAGCCGGCCGCCGAGGCGGCGGTGATCCCCGATCCCTCGCCCTTCCCGGAGCCGACGCCGGTCCCAGGCCCCGATCCCGTCCCCGACCCGGAGCCGACCCCTGAGCCGATTCCGGAGCCGGGCCCCTTTCCCGAGCCGGAGCCGACCCCCGAGCCGACCCCCGAGCCGGTCCCCGCGCCCGATCCGGTCTCCGAGGCCACGGCCGAGGCGGCGTACCAGCCCTTCGTCCAGCCTTCCGGGATGCTCGTCCAGGAGGCGCGGAACGGGAAGGCCCGCCACTGGGCTCCGCCGGCGGCGACGGAGCCGGCCGACGAGATCCATGACGCCGAGCCCGCCTATGCGACCGGCTACGCCGAGGAGGCCTACGCCACCGAGGGCTCCGACGACTGGCAGACCGGCTACGGCTACGTCGGCGAGCAGGAGCCGCTCGAGCAGGACTTCGGCGACTACGGCGCCCAGCAGGAGTACGTCACCTCGCTGATGGCCGCGGAGGCCGAGGACAACCCCTCGACCTGGCTGGTGCTGCTGTGGGTGGGTGCGATCTTCATGATCGTGGTGCTCGTGCTCGGTATCTGGCTGATGACGCTGTAGCGCTGCCTGTATGCCGAGAATCATCGTCGCCGAGATCGACAGCGACGAACAGCGCGCCCTTGCCCTCGACGTCTGGCGGGCGGCCAACGCTGCCCGCCGCCGCACCGCCACCGAGGCCCGTGTCCGCCGGGTCCGGGAGAAGCTGGAGTCGGCCGAGCTCGCGTTGATCGCCCACTACGGCACCCGCCCGGCCGGGATGCTGCTGGCCGAGACCTACCTCGTCGACGGCGTCCCGCTCCCCGGCTACGGCCACATCTCGATGGTCTTCGTCGACCCCGCCGTGTGGGGCTCCCACGTCGGCACCGAGATGATCCGCGACCTCCAGTCACGCGACTGGGAGGGCCTCAGCGTCTGGACCCGCACCGACAACCGCCGCGCCCAGCGCCTCTACGAAGCCACGGGCTTCACCGACACCGGCAACCGCAGCACCCTCCACGACGGCGAGGAGATCATGCAGCTCGCGTGGGCGCGGGACGAGAACGTCGACTAACGAGACCGCAGCATCTCCGCGACCTGGAAAGCCATCTCGAGCGACTGGACGCGGTTGAGGCGCGGGTCGACGACCGACTCGTAGCGGTGCACGAGGCCGGCCTCGTCGAGCTCCTCGCCGCCACCGATGATCTCGGTGACGTCGTCGCCGGTGTTCTCCACGAGGATGCCGCCCGGAACCGTCCCCAACGCGTGGTGGACGTCGAAGAAGCCCTGGACCTCGTCGAGGACGTCCTCGAAGCGGCGGGTCTTGTAGCCGTTGGAGGTGGAGAAGGTGTTGCCGTGCATCGGGTCGGAGATCCAGGTGACGTTGACGCCTTCGGCGGTGATCTTCTCGACCAGCCCGGGCAGCCCGTCGCGCACCTTGCCCGCACCGAAGCGGGTGATGAAGGTGAGCCGGCCCTCCTCGTTCTTCGGGTTGAGCTTGGCGGCCAGCGCGAGCGCGTCGTCGGGGGTCGCGGTGGGGCCGAGCTTGCAGCCGATCGGGTTGTTGAGGTGGCGGAAGTACTCCACGTGGGCGCCGTCGAGCTGACGGGTGCGCTCACCGATCCAGACGAAGTGGCCGGAGACGTTGTAGGGCGTCTCGGTGCGCGAGTCGATGCGGGTCATCGCGTGCTCGTACTCGAGCAGCAGCGCCTCGTGGGAGGAGTAGAAGTCGACCCGGTGGAACTCCTCCGGGTCGGCGCCGATGGCCTCCATGAACGCGATCGCGCGCTCGATCTCGGAGCCCATCGCCTCGTACTTCGCGCCGACGGGCGAGTTGCGCACGAACTCGGAGTTCCAGGTGTGCACCTGGCGCAGGTCGGCGTAGCCACCGGTGGTGAACGCGCGCACGAGGTTCAGGGTCGAGGCGGAGGCGTGGTAGACGTCGAGCAGCCGCTGCGGGTCGGGGATCCGGGACTCGGCGGTGAACTCGAAGCCGTTGACGGCGTCGCCGCGGTAGGCGGGCAGGGTCACGCCGTCGCGGGTCTCGGTGTCGGAGGAGCGCGGCTTGGCGTACTGCCCCGCGAGACGGCCGATCTTCACGACCGGGACGGAGGCGGCGTACGTCAGCACGACTGCCATCTGGAGCAGCACGCGGAGCTTGTTGCGGGTGTTGTCGGCGGTCGCCTCGGCGAAGACCTCGGCGCAGTCGCCGCCCTGCAGGATGAACGCCTCGCCGCGGCCGGCGGCGGCGATCGAGCTCTTGAGCTGGTCGCACTCCCCCGCAAAGACGAGCGGCGGCTGGTTCCTCAGCTTCTCGACCGCCGCGGCCAGGGCGACCGGGTCGGAATAGGTCGGCTGCTGAAGGGCTCCGATGGCGTGCAGCTGCTCGAGGGAGGGGAAGGCGTCGTTCACGAGCCTCAGGGTACGCGGATCACCCGGTTGTTACGAAGTCATCTCAGACACGGCGGGGCCGGCGTACGTCCTGTGGAGAACGTACGCCGGCCCTGACCGACCTCACCCCGCTACTCGTCGTCCTCGGGGTGGAGGTCCATGTGCTCGATGTCCTGGAAGTGACCGCCCTCGGGCTTGTAGAAGATCCGGGTGAGTCCCCACAGGACGATGCCGATGACGAGCAGCACACCGGCGACCTTGTACTGGTCCTGCTGCTCGGCGCTGCGTGCCCACGGGCCCGCCAGATAGGCACAGGTGACGGCTCCGACGACCGGGATCCAGACCGGCGCCTTGAAGTGGTCAGGGTTCCCCGGCGGACGGCGGCGGATGACCAGCAGCGCGATGTTGACCACGGTGAAAACGCAGAGCAGCAGCAGCGAGGTCGTGCCGCCGAGCAGCGAGACGGTCTCGGCGCCCTTCTCGGACCCGCTGGCGTTGACCACCCAGATGATCAGGCCGAAGGCGATCGCGGTGGTGAACAGGATCGCGATCCACGGCGTACGCCGCCCGTGCAGCACCTTGCCGAGCACCGGCGGAAGCACGAACTGCTTGGCCATGCCGTAGACGAGCCGCGAGGCCATCAGCATGTTGATCAGCGCGGAGTTGGCGACCGCGAACATCCCGATGAACGGGAAGATGGTGTCGAACGGCAGGTCCGGGGCGCCGGCGGCGACGACCTGGGTCAGCGCCGATCCCTTCTCCGGGTCGGTGAGGTCGCCGACCGGAACCAGGGCGACCGCGGAGATCGACACCAGGACGTAGATGAGCCCGGTGATCCCGAGGCCGGTGAGCATCATCTTGGGAAAGTCACGGCGAGGGTTCTCGGTCTCCTCTGCCATGTTGACCGAGTCCTCGAAGCCGACCATGGCGAAGAACGCCAGCGTGGTGGCCGCCGTGACGGCCATGAAGGCGTTCTTGCCCTCGGCCGACTCGAAGATCATCACGCGGGAGAAGTCGGCCTTGCCGGCGAACATCCCGGCCAGACCGACGAAGATGACCAGCAGCAGACCGGAGAGCTCGACGAGGGTGAGCACGACGTTGGCCTTGACGCTCTCACCCACGCCGCGCAGGTTGATCAACGCCACCAGGGTCATGAACCCGAGCGCGATCAGGACGAGGGTCAGGCTTCCCGGCGCGGCATCGAGCCCGAGCCCGTCGTTGAGGAAGCCCGCGAACGCGTTGGACGCGGTCGAGGCCGAGGTGATCCCGGAGCACATCACGGTGAACGCGACCAGGAAGGTGACGAAGTGGATGCCGAAGGCCTTGTGCGTGTAGAGCGCCGCGCCGGCCGCCTGCGGGAACCGGGTCACCAGCTCCAGGTAGGAGAAGGCGGTGATCGTCGCGACGGCGAAGGCCACCAGGAACGGGGCCCAGGCCGCACCGCCGACCTCGCCGGCGACCGAACCGGTCAGGGCGTAGACACCGGTGCCGAGGATGTCGCCGACGATGAAGAGAAGCAAGAGCTTGGGGCCGATGACTCTCTTGAGCTCGGTGTTCTTCTCTTGCGCCAGGTTGCTCATGGTTCCTCCTGGTAAGGATTTCGAGACATGTGCTCGAGAACGATGAAGGGATCCGTCCATCAAAGCCCAACGGCGCCGTTAGGTGTACGACAATTCGTAAACACGCCGTAGCCAGCTGAATTTTCGCGGATAGGGTCGCTGTCATGACCTTCTCGATCGTCGCCAGAGCAGTTGATCCCGGCACCGGGGAGCCCACCTGGGGTGTGGCCGTCGCTTCGAAGTTCCTGGCCGTCGGATCAGCCGTTCCGGCCGCCGTCGCCGGCGTCGGAGCCATCGCCACCCAGGCCGAGGCGAACGTCGCCTACAAGGGTCTCGCGCTGGCACACCTCGATGAGGGCGCGACCGCTGCCGTCGCCCTCGAGAGGCTTCTGGAGGAGGACGAGCGGCGCGACCACCGCCAGGTCGGCATCGTCGACGTCGACGGCAACGCGGTCTCCCACACCGGATCGTCCTGCTTCGACTGGGCGGGCGGCCGGACCGGCGACGGTTACGCGATCCAGGGCAACATCCTCACCGGCCCCGAGGTGGTCGAGGCGATGGAGGCCGCCTGGCTCGCCTCGTCCCCCGACGAGCCGCTCCAGCACCGGCTGCTGGCCGCCCTGGCCGCGGGCGACGAGGCCGGCGGCGACAGCCGCGGGCGGCAGAGCGCTGCCCTCCTGGTCGTGCGCGAGGAGGCCGGCTACGGCGGCAACGACGACATCGCGGCCGACCTGCGCGTCGACGACCACGCGGCGCCGATCACCGAGCTGAAGCGACTCCTCGACCTCAGTGACTTCTATCTGACCGCCTCGACCGAGGCCGAGAAGGTGCCGGTCACGCCCGAGCTCGAGGCCGAGCTGGAGACGTACGCCGCGGCGCAGGGCGCCTCCGGCTTCCTCGCCTGGGTCGCCACCGAGAACTACGAGATGCGGGTCGCCGAGGATCTGGCCTGGATCGACCGGCGCATCCTCGACATCGTCAGGACGCCGAAGTGAGCTCTATCCTCGCCATCGACGCCGGCACCACCGGCGTCACCGCGCTGATCGTCACCGAGAAGGGCGAGGTCGCCGCCCGGGGCTATGAGGAGTTCGACCAGCACTTCCCCAGCCCGGGCCGGGTCGAGCACGTGCCCGAGGGGATCTGGCAGGCCACCCTGGAGGCGTGCCGTACGGTCCTCGCGGCCCACGGCAGGGACGACCTCGTCGGCATCGGGATCACCAACCAGCGCGAGACGGTCGTGCTGTGGGACCGGGAGACGCTGGGCTCGCCGCGGCGCGCGATCGTGTGGCAGGACCGGCGTACGACCGCGATGTGCTCCTCGATGGCGGCGCACGACGCGCGGGTCCGGGAGCTGACCGGGCTCCGCCTGGACCCCTACTTCAGCGCGACCAAGCTGGCCTGGATCCGCGAGAACGAGCCACACACCTGGACCCACGTGGAGTCGGGGCGCTACGCGATCGGCACCGTCGACTCCTACCTGATCGCCCGGATGACCCGGGGGCTGCACCACGTCTCCGACGTCTCGAACGCGTCGCGGACGCTGCTGTTCGACATCAACACCAACGAGTGGTCCGACGAGCTGTGCGACCTGTTCGGGGTGCCCCGCGACGCGCTGCCGGAGATCGCCCCCAACTGGGGCGAGGGCGTGGTCACCGACCCGCGCTCGTTCCTGGACCTCTCGCTGCCGATCGCCGGGGTGGCCGGCGACCAGCAGGCGGCGCTGTTCGGCCAGGCCGCGTTCGAGGTGGGCGACTCCAAGTGCACCTACGGCACCGGCTCGTTCGTGCTCACCAACACCGGCTCCACGCCGCAGCGCTCGGAGTCCGGCCTCCTCACCTCGCCGGGCTGGATGTCGCCCTCCGGAGAGGTCACCTACGTCCTCGAGGGCTCGATCTTCGTGACCGGCGCCGCGGTGCAGTGGCTGCGCGACGGCCTGCAGATCATCGGCTCGGCCGCGGAGACCGAGGCGCTGGCGCGCACCGTCTCCTCGTCTGAGGGTGTCGTCTTCGTGCCCGCCCTGACCGGGCTCGGGGCGCCCCACTGGGATCCCGACGCCCGCGGCACGATCATCGGCATCACCCGCGGCACCACCCGTGCCCACATCGTGCGGGCAACGCTGGAGGCGATCGCCTTCGAGGTGCGCGACGTGATGGCGACGATGCCGACGCCTGTCGCCTCGCTCAACGTCGACGGTGGCGCAGCCGCCAACAACCTGCTGTGCCAGCTCCAGGCCGACCAGCTCGGGGTGGACGTCTCCCGGCCCCGCTTCGTCGAGACCACCGGCCTCGGCGCGGCCTTCCTCGCCGGGCTCAGGGTCGGCGTGTGGTCCTCGTTCGACCAGATCCGCGAGACCTGGGCGCTGGACCGCACCTTCTCCCCCGACGCGTCGCGTCGCGATGCGGCCGATGAGGCGTACGCCTCCTGGACCAGGGCCGTCGAACGCTCCCGGCAGTGGGCGTGAGCAGTCCTTCGCGCGGTCTGCCCTGGTGGGCGTGGGCGCTGATGGCGGGTGCCGTGCTCGTCGTCCTCGGCCTGGTCGGCGCTGGCGGGCTGACGGTCTGGGTGGGCGCCGACCTGCTCGGGCCGGCCGAGGACGAGCCGGCCGACTGCGTCGATCTAGCGCAGGCGGTCGGGGCACCAGGCCTACCGGACGGAACCTCGGACGCGAGCTGCACCTACATCGGGTTCCAGGACTGGCAGTACGAGGGCGCGATGACGGTCCCCCGGGCCGAGCTCGACGCCTGGCTCGCCGACCTGCCCGGCTCGCCCGCGCTGGCTGCAACCGGCTGCACCGATGCGATCGCCTGTGTCCAGGTCGACCTCACGCAGGCCGGGGACGAGGTCGACGCCCACTACCTCGACGTCGCCGTCCTCACCGAGAGCGACGGCCTCGCCAAGGTGCTCATGTCGGCCTACACCACCTGACCCGGCGACAGGAGAAGCCACATTGACCCGGATCCTGCACCTGTCCGACACCCACGTCTCCGCGAGCGGCACCGACATGGACGGCGTCGACGCCGTGGCCGCACTCGAGGGCATCCTGCGCGACGCCCGCCACCTGCCCGGCCTGGACGCCGTCGTCGTCAGCGGCGACATCGCCGACGACGGCTCGGCCGCCGGCTGCCGCGCGGTCCTGGAGCGGGTGGGCGCGTTCGCGGCCGAGCGCGGCATCCCGCACATCTACTCCACCGGCAACCACGATGCCCGGGGACCGTTCCGTGAGGTGCTCGGCAGCGGACACCGGGACGCCGACGGCAGCGACCGCGGTCGCCTGCTCGATCCGGACTCGGACCTCTGCGCGGCCGTCAGCTTCCTGGGCGACCTCCGGGTCGTCACCGTCGACAGCCTCGTACCGGGCGAGACCCACGGTTTCCTGGACGAGCACCAGCTGGCCTACCTCGCTGCCGAGCTGGCGACTCCGACGCGCGACGGGACGGTCCTCGTCCTGCACCATCCGCCCCTCCACCTCGCCTCGCTCCCCTACGTCGCCGAGGTCGTGCTCCGCAACATCTCCGCCCTCGGCCGGGTGGTGCGCGGCAGCGACGTACGCGCGATCCTCACCGGCCACCTCCACTTCCAGGTCAGCGGATTCCTCGCCGGCGTACCCGTCTGGGTGACGCCCGGCGTCGTCACCCGCATCGACACCACCGCACCCCCACATCTCGTACGCGGCGTGCTCGGTGCCGGCGCCACCGTTGTCGACCTCGCCGATCCGGCCTCCCCCACCTTCCTCGTGATCACCGCCCGCGACCCCCGTGCCGGCCAGCAGGTCTACCTCTACGACGCCGCCTCCGGGGAGGACACCGACGAGCCGCGCTGAGGTGCCCATCGCGCTCGGAAAGCCGTTCGTCACACTTCCGTAGTCACAACATCCGCGAAGGCACCTTCGCCTCCTGGCCGCTCGAGGACCAGGGCAGCCTGTTCACCGGCTCCCCCGCTCCTGATGAGAAGGACCGCGTACGTCACCTCGACTCCGTCGAGGTCCGCGGCGCCGTCGCCACAGCGACGATGACTCTCATCCACGGCCCCGACACCGTCACAGAAGCATCCCTGCTCGTGCTCGTCGACGGAGTCTGGAAGCTCGCGAACAAGGCCTTGCCCCGGCACGCTCGGGGAACCCGGCCTCTCTTGCGGAAGCATGATACTTGTGCCATCCTTCCCGGTGACGAGGATCACACAAGTGGAATCCTTTTTCTCGATCCGCGACAACGAAGAGGGGATGGAAATGAAGCTCGAGAGCATCCTGCTCGGGGTCCTGGCTCGGCACCCGCGCACCGGTTACGACCTGAAGAAGTACCTCGACACGCAGGGTCGCTTCCTGCGCTCGAACACCCAGATGAGCCAGGTGTATCGCTCGCTGGCTCGGATGGAGGACAACGGCTGGGTCGTGCACACGGTCGAGCCGCGGGCCGGGGCGACCGACGCCAAGACCTACCGGATCACTGACGAGGGCATGACGGTCCTGTTGGACTGGCTCACGGGGCCATACTTGCCGCCCTCCCGATACAACGACCCCGACCTCGACGCCCGCCTCGCCTTCGCCGAGTTCATGACGCGTGAACAGATCCTGCGGCTGATCGAGACGGAGTTGTCCACCCGTCACGACGAAATCGCGCGCTACCGCCACCGCGACCGCCAACTCGAAGTCCGCGAGGGCGCGGAATCGGACCCAGCGCTGGTTGGCCTCATCAACGAGTGGATGCATCGCAAGGGCGCGGCAGGCATGGATCAGCATGTCGCGGCGCTCGAGCGACTCCGCGCCTTCCTGCTCGACACGCCTGAGGACGCTGAGATCTCTGACTACTTGCACATCTTCGACACCCTTCGCTGAGCGTCGTCACAGCTCCCGACCCAGCCCTGTCCACCCGACCTGCCGAGGAGAGAACCACCCGTGAGGGCCATCGTCTTAATGTTCGACAGTCTCAACCGCCACATGATTCCCGCATACGCGGAGACCATCGTCGACGCCCCCAACTTCGCCCGCCTCGCAGCCAGAGCGGTGACCTTCGACAACTTCTATGCCGGATCCATGCCGTGCATGCCTGCCCGCCGCGAACTCCACACCGGTCGGTACAACTTCCTCCACCGCTCCTGGGGACCGTTGGAGCCGTTCGACGACTCGATGCCCGAGATGCTCAAGCAGGCAGGAGTTCACACTCATCTTGCCTCTGACCACCCCCATTACTGGGAGGACGGCGGCGCCACCTACCACACGCGGTACACGACATGGGAGTTCTTCCGCGGGCAGGAGGGCGACCCGTGGAAGGGCGTCGTGGATCGCCTGCGTGGTGACGGGCTGGCGATGAAGCGTCAGGACGAGATCAACCGCGACTACATGCGGACAGAGGCCGAACACTCACAGACGCGCACCGTCGATGCGGGCATCGAGTTCCTCGAAGCAAACGTCGCCAGCGACCAGTGGATGCTGCAGATCGAACTCTTCGACCCACACGAGCCGTTCTTCGTCCACGAGGCCTACAAGGAGCTCTACCCCCACGACTACGAGGGTCCCGAGTTCGACTGGCCCGGCTACGAAAAGGTGGCCGAGCCGGAGGAGCAGATCCAGCACGCCAGATACGAGTACGCCGCCTTGGTATCCATGTGTGATCGTTCGCTCGGCCGCGTCCTCGACTTCATGGACGAGCACGCCATGTGGGAAGACACGATGCTCATTGTCAACACCGATCACGGCTTCCTTCTGGGCGAGCACGGCTGGTGGGCCAAGTCGGTGCAACCCTGGTTCAACGAACTCGTGCATCTTCCGATGTTCCTTTGGGACCCGCGTGGGCGAGGTGCCGATACCCGCCGCGGGGCGCTCGCGCAGACGATCGACATCGCCCCGACGCTGCTGCGTTTCTTCGACATCGAGCCAACACCGGACATGCAGGGTCGTGACCTGAGCGAGGTGCTCGAAGACGACCGCCGAATCCGTGACGGAGCGCTCTTCGGAATCCATGGCGGTCATGTCAACGTCACGGACGGACGTTACGTGTACATGCGCGGTGCCTACGACATCTCCAATGCGCCGCTCGAGGAATACACCCTCATGCCAACTCACATGCGGGCCCGTTTTTCACCTGCGGAGCTGACTGCTTGGACGCCGGCGGAGCCGCTGCCCTTCACCAAGGGGATCCGCACGATGCTCATACCGGCAGCGGCCGGATGGATGAATCCCTGGCAGCACGGCACCCTCCTGTTCGATCTCGAGACGGATCCACACCAGAAGAACCCCATCGACGATCCGCAGATCGAACTACGAATGGTGCGCCTGCTGACTCGCCTACTGCGCCAGTCCGATGCACCGGCCAGCCAGTTCGAGCGCCTAGGACTCCCTCTCGACGGCGAACCTGACGAGTCGCATCTTCTGGTGCGGGCCCAGGCCGGGCGCGCCGAAGCGCTGCTGGAGCCGATGCCCGACCTCGACGACCTGCCAGCGCGCGAGCAGCTCGAGCAGCCGCTCCTGACGCTTCTGAGCGATCCGTCCACGAGAACGATCCTCGAGCGCGAGATTCCCGCAGCGACCCATACGGAACTCGTCGCTCTACCCACGCAACTCAGCCTGATCACGCTGGCGCGCGCGGCGCTCATCCCAGTGCACACGCTACGGGCCATCGCCCGCCAACTCGATGCGCTGACCACCCCATTGTCGATGCGCTGATCGCAGCGTCGATCGGACTCCACAGATAGGAACACCGCACATGACAACCCCCGCTCCTGCTGAGACCGAGGCTCACGCCGCGGCCAAGGCAGCCCACGTACCGCGCCGGTGGCGTAACCTGATGACGCTCACTGGCATCAGTGTGGTGGACAACACCGAAGCAAGTGCGATCACCACGATCTTCCCAAGCATCGCTACCGCACTCAACGTCTCCGCCGCCGGCCTCGGCGCGCTCACTGCGCTCGGCAAGGTTGCGTCCGCACCCATGGGTCCGGCCTGGGTGTGGCTCGCAGGTCGGATCGGGCGCAAAGAGACCCTCATGGCCACCACGCTGCTCGGCGGTTTCTTCGGCGTTCTCGCCGGACTCTCGCCGAGCTTCGGATGGCTCCTTGTGTTCAACACACTCATGGTGGCGTCGGTCATCGGCGGGACACCCATCGTGAACGCTGTCATCGCCGACTCGTTCGAGGACAAGGACCGCGGCAAGGCTGCTGGCGTCCTTTACGCATCCATCAATGGCGCCGCCTCGTTCGTCGGCCCCGCCATCGCCACGTTTACCGAACTCGGTGTCGACGGCTGGCGCTACGCGATGTGCACGCTCGGCGGTATCTGTATCTTGGCCGGAGCCGTCGTCGCCGTCGGCTTCAAGGATCCTGGCGTCGGAGCGTCTGAGGCCCTGCTGGCCGACCTCGCCGAGGATCAGCGGGTCCCGACGCGCGTCACCTTCCGTTCGGTGCTCTCCCTGTTCCGCATTCCGACCTACTCCGTCATGATGCTCTCGCGTCTGCTCTCGGGTCACCTGCTCATCCCGATCTTCGGTGTCACCTTCCTGGTGTCCGAGCGTGGTTTCCACAACGCTACGGCCGCGATTGTCCTCATCCCCTTCGGCATCGGCTACGTGATCGGCGCGCTCGGAGGTGGTATCGGAGTGAGCTTCGTCGACAGAGCCCTGCCGCGGACCGGCCGCCCGCTGCTGCTCCAGACCGCGCAGTTCGCATTCGCGATCTTTGCGTTCTTCGGTACGCAGATCCCCTACTCGGGCGGGATCGCCGTCTACGGCGTCTTCTGGTTCCTGATGGCGATCGCTCAGGGTTTGAATGTCCCCGTGAACCGGCCGATCGTGGCGGCTGTCATCCTCCCCGAACTGCGCGCACAAGGCTTCGCGATCTGGCTGACGATCTTCGAAACGATCGGCTGGGCGCTGTTCGCGCTCGTCGCTGGCCAGCTCGCCGCCGCGATCGGCATCCAGACGGTATTCCTGTGGGTGGTCGTCGGTCTCATGATCCTCAACGGCCTCGTCCTGAGCGCGCTCTACGTCACGTATGCCCGTGACGCCGATCGGGTCAACAACGAGCTCACGAGGCGTCGTACCCAGGTCACAGGGATCATCTGACGGCCTCGACCCCCCTCGCATCGCACCGCCATCAGCACCGCGGTTGACGGGGCCACCCCGACTCGCGACAACACCATGACGAAGGAAAGAGATCGATGATCGGAAATGACCTGGACTCGGCGCCCTCGGCGCAGAACGCCGAGTTGGAGCGACGCCTCAACAGGCTCACCCTGGAGGAGAAGGTTCAACTCCTCACAGGCCGCGACTTCTGGACGACGTGGCCACTCGAGAGGATCGGTCTGCGCCGGATTCTGGTGTCCGACGGCCCGAGCGGTGTGCGCGGGGAGGCTTGGGATGAACGGTCCCCGTCGCTCAACCTGCCCTCGGCCACCGCTCTGTCGGCCTCGTGGGACATCACCATCGCCGACCGCTACGGCGCAGCCTCGGCACGTGAGGCACGCCGCAAGAACGTCGACGTCGTACTTGGCCCGACGATCAATCTGCACCGCTCACCGCTCGGCGGCCGCCATTTCGAGGCGTTCAGCGAAGATCCGATCCTCACCGCCGAGCTCGCTGCCGCTTACGTCGTAGGTGTCCAGCGCAACGGCGTCGGCGCAACCCCGAAGCACTACGTCGCCAACGACTTCGAGACCGACCGCTTCACCGCCGACGTCCAGGTCGACGAGCGCACGCTGCGTGAGGTGTACCTGCGTGCGTTCGAGAAGGCGATCGTCGAGGCCCAGGCATGGCTGGTAATGAGCGCCTACAACTCCGTCAACGGCGCGACGATGACCGAGAACGAACTCCTGGAAACTCCGCTGAAGTCAGAGTGGGGGTTCGACGGCGTCGTCATCAGCGACTGGACTGCAGTGCGCAGCATCGCCAGCGCCGAGCACCCGCAGGACCTTGTCATGCCCGGCCCCGACGGCCCCTGGGGCGAGGCGCTCGTCGCAGCCGTACGTGCGGGGGCGATCCCCGAGGCCGTGGTCGACCGAAAGGTACTGCGGATACTGCGCCTCGCCGCTCGGGTAGGGGCCCTGGACGGCGTCGAACAGGTCAGCTCGACACCCGTAGACCTCGAGGACGACGTCGCCTTCGCGCGCGAGGCAGCCGCCGAGGGCACCGTACTCGCGCGCAACGATGGCATCCTTCCTTTGGAGCCGAGCGGGATCAGGTCCGTCGCGGTCATCGGCCACAATGCCCGCGACGCACGCACGCAGGGCGGCGGAAGCGCCACGGTTCTGCCCGAGAAGGTCGTGTCGCCGCTCGCGGGCATCCGCGAAGCTTTCCCCGAAGCGGATGTCAGCTACTCCATCGGCGCCGTGGTGCAAGAAGGTGTCGTCGAGCTGCCCCTCGACACCATGACCAATCCCACCACAGGTGAGCCAGGGGCGCGGGTACGCTTCCTCGATGCCGAAGGCGGCGAAATGTTCGTGGAGGACCGCCGCGCGAGCGCACTGGTCTACTTCGGTGGCGAGGCTCCAGTCGCTGACGCAGCCTTGTTCGAGTTCACCACCCGCTACACGCCCGCCGAGAACGGCACGATTCTGCTTGGCTTCGCAGGTGTCGGCGAAGGACGAGTTCTCGTGGACGGGGAAGCGATCGTCGACGTCAAGGCAGAGCCCGTGGGCTCCGACCTCGGTGCCGCCTTCCTGACGCCGCCCTCGAATTCCGCACCCGTAGAGGTTACGGCTGCGACGCCGATCGACATCCGGTTCGAGCTGCGCCCACTGCATCTGGCCGGCATGGGCAACGCGATGAGCGTGACGATCGGCACCGAGCAGGACACCAGCGAACCATCCGCCCTCATCGCCGAGGCGGCAGCAGCAGCCAGGGCGGCAGATGTCGCAGTCCTCGTCGTCGGCACAAACTCGCGAGTGGAGTCGGAGGGTTACGACCGCAGCTCGCTCGCCCTGCCCGGGCGCCAGGACGAACTCGTGGAGGCCGTTCTCGCCGCAAACCCGCGTACGATCGTGATCGTCAACTCCGGCGCGCCCGTGGAACTGCCATGGCGTGACCGTACTGCCGCGCTCTTGCTGTCGTGGTTCGGCGGTCAGGAGTACGGTCACGCCCTCGCCGACGTCCTCACAGGCGTGCGGGAGGCAGGTGGGCGCCTGCCCACGACCTGGCCGAAACGTCTTGAGGACGCCCCCGTCAGCAGCACGACGCCGATCGAAGGCGTAGTGCGTTACGAAGAGGGCGTGCACATCGGTTACCGCGCCTGGCTGAAAGCCGGCATCGAGCCCGCATTCCCCTTCGGCTTCGGCCTTGGATACACCACGTGGAGCCTGGGCTCGCCCGAAGTACGCGCGCACGACACGGGCTGGACGGTCGAGGTGCCTGTGGCGAACACCGGCCAGCGCGCTGGTAAGCACGTTGTCCAGGTCTACGCCGAGCGGCCAGACTCCACTGTCGACCGCCCAGTACGCTGGCTGGTCGGCTTCGCCGCAGTCCGCGCCGCCGCGGGGACAGAGCAGGTCATTCGCGCCACCATTCCCCGCCGAGCCCTCGAACACTGGGACGGCGGTTGGACACTGGAGCCCGGCGAGTATGTGCTGCGGATCGGCACCAGCGTCGCCGACCTACCCGAGACGGTGACGGTGTGCGTCCCATGACCGTCGACAACGCGTTCGAGAACGTCTGCACCTGCGGATGCAGCGGCCCAGAGCGCGGGCAGTTCTCCGGGCAGGTTCCACAGGTTCCCGTCCGCGCGCCATCCCGCATTGCTCCAGTGCGCGGACGTCACATGATCGAGCAGGCCCACATTCCCGCCGGCTCCTTCCTGATGGGTGACTCATCGGGCGACCGCAATCCCGGCGATGGAGAGGTGCCTTTGCACGAGGTCCAGCTGGACACGTTCGACATCGACGCAACGCCGGTGACAAATCGTGACTTCGCCCGGTTCGTGGACGAGACCGGCTACCAGACTGAAGCGGAGATCATCGGCTTCTCCGCTGTGTTCTATCGCGCCGTGGATGCCGAAGCCGAAGCCATCATGGGGCCGGCCGCCGGCACACCGTGGTGGTTCGGTGTGCGAGGAGCGGACTGGCGCCACCCGGGCGGGCCTCGATCAACTGTCGACGGACTGTCGGACCACCCCGTCGTCCACGTGAGCTGGAACGACGCTGTCGCCTACGCCGAATGGGCGGGACGGCGCCTCCCCACCGAGGCCGAGTGGGAGTACGCCGCGCGCGGTGGAATCGCGAACGCGAAGTATCCCTGGGGTGACGCCGAAGTCGACGCGGGCGGGTGGCGGGCCAATATCTGGCAAGGCCGGTTTCCACAGGAGAACACTCTTGAAGACGGCTGGCTGACGACAGCGCCGGTGCGCAGCTTTGAACCGAACGGGTACGGGCTGTGGCAGGCCGTCGGGAATGTGTGGGAGTGGTGTCAGGACTGGTTCAGCCCCGACGCCTACGCTCGCCACGCACCCACGAATCCGGTCGGCCCCACCACCGGGCAGGTGCGCGTGCTCCGCGGCGGCAGCTATCTGTGTCACATCTCCTACTGCAACCGTTACCGCAATTCCGCACGCTCGCAGAACACGCCTGACTCGTCGATGGGGAACGCCGGGTTCCGTACCGTCGCGCTCGGCCCGGCCACCGCACCGACCAGGAGGGTTCGATGAGCCGCAAGCGATTCCCGCAGCACGTCTACGGTGAAGGAGAGGAGCCGGACCCCCGGTTCAGCCTCGCGAACGAGCGCACCTTTCTCGCCTGGTTGCGCACGGCGCTCGCGCTGTACGCAGCGTCATTCGCGCTGGCGGCTCTCTCCATCCCGGAATCGCCATTGTGGCGCACCGCGGCCGCGATCGTCTTCGTCGTCCTCGGCGGGGCCGCGACGTTCCAGGCATGGTTCGGCTGGGCAGGCACGGAGAAAGCGCTGAGGCATCACACCCCGCTACCAGGCCTGACATTCGGCGCAGTGATGGTCGTCGGAGTCGTCGTAGCCATCACGTTGCTTGCCATCGGCGCAGTTGCATGACCGTCGCCGACAGGGTGTTCGATCCTGGTCTCCAACCTGAGCGCACGCTTCTGGCGTGGCGTCGCACGAGCCTGGCATTTGCAGCCGCGAGCGTCGTCGCATTCCGTTTCACCGGGCCCACGCTCGGATTCCTCGCGCTACCTCTTGCCATCGGCGGCGCAGGCATGGGGATCGCTGCCTACTTCACGGCTTCGGCCAGGTACCGCCGTGGGCACGAATCGCTGATCCGCACAGGATCTACCGGACAGGACGGACTCCCACTCGTCCTCGCTGCGGTGTCATCAGGGATCCTGGCCGTTGCCTGCATGGCATTCTTGTCAATGAGCCTGTCGACGTGAGGTAGCACCGGGCTGAGCACAGCCGGTCGAAGCCCGTAGCGCGCGCACCCACCGGCTCACCCACGTGGTTGACATCATCAGCCATCGTCGGATCCGCGTGATATCACGCACAGAAGTCCCGTCCTCGCCAACATCTGCCACTCGCAGGGATGGACATGGCAGGCTCACCTTCGTGCCCTTCACCCACCGAATCGCGACACCAGAAGACATCCCGGCCCTGACCGCGATCATGAACAGCTCGATCGCCGAGCTCCAGAAGGGGTTCCTGACCGAAGCCCAGATCACCTCGAGCAGAACGGTGATGGGCATCGACACCCAGCTGATCGAGGACGGCACATACTTCGTGGTCGAAGAGGACGACGAGATCGCCGGCTGCGGCGGCTGGAGCCGGAGGGCGACCCTCTACGGCGGCGACCACACCCCCGGCCGCGAGCCGGCGCTCCTCGACCCTGCGAAGGACCCGGCCAGGGTGCGGGCGATGTACACCAACCCGGCCTTCGCCCGTCGCGGCGTGGGCAGGCTGATCCTGGAGCTGTGCGAGCGAGCAGCCGCGGCAGAGGGCTTCACCGCCCTCGAGCTGATGGGCACGCTGTCCGGCGAGCCGCTCTACCGGACGTACGGCTTCGAACCGGTCGAGCGGATCACCGACGACCGCGGCGGCGCACCGGTCCCGCTGGTCCGGATGCGGAAAGCCGTCACCGTCTGAGGCTCAACGCGCGAAGGAGAACAACCTCTCCGGCGGCGCCACGCATGCGGGTAGCACGTCAGCGCCCGGCAGACCCGAGGCGCTCGACCTCGGCGGCTGCCGCGTCCCGCGCGGCGACGGCCTCCGAGACCGCCGTCTCGGCGGACTCGCGCTCGTCCTCCGCCTCGGTGAGCTCGTCGTCGACGTCGACGGCGGCCGCCTCCAGGTCGGCGAGCCGGCGGCGTAGGTCCTCGATCTCGGACTTCACCTGGAGCGATCTCGCCTCGATGTCCTTGAAGGCGGAGACCGCCTTGTCCCGCTGAGCCTCGGCGCCGGAGAGCGCGGACTCCGCCTCCTCGAGCGCCTCCCGGGCCTCGTCGAGCGCCGCCGTGTCAGGCAGGTCGGGGACCGCGCGCAACGGCTCCGGGGGCGGCGGGACGACCTCGGGGACCTCGAAGCCCAGCGCGTCGGGCAACGCGACCGCGCCGGCCGCGTCCACGGCGTCGATACCGGTCGCGGACAACGGGGAGACCAGCAGGCCGCTGCGTACGGCCTGGGCGGCGGACTCGTCGATCATCGCCGCGGTCAACGTCGCCTCGACCTGGGTGGCCACCGCCTCGGTCACCCGGAGACCGTGCTCGCGGGCGAGGCCACGTGCGCGGGTCGTCACGGCCGCGGTCAGCTGGCGGCGCTGCTTGGTGAGCTCACGCAGCTGGGCGGCGTCCATGCCGGTCTGCGCCTCACGCAGCAGAGCGCCCACCGAGATCACCTGCTCCACCTGCTCGGTCTCGTAGCGCACCAGCAGGTTCACCACCCACGCGGCCGTCGACGGCTTCTTGAACGCCTTGACCGGACCCGCCAGTGCCGTGCCCTTCAGTCCCTTGGCCCGCGCGTCACGCTCGGGGGTGAAGTCGGTCAGCGGAAGTCCGTAGAGCTCGGCCGCGATGTCGAGCAGCTCAAAGGCAGGTGCGTCGTCGCTCATGTCCGCCATCTCAGCACGTCGCCGGCTACCGCGTCAGCAACCACTCGTCGTACTCGGCCGCCTGTCGCTTGTGGAGCTCGCGCAGCGCGTCCTCCTCGACACCCCGGAACGACAGCCCGAGCCCACCCAGGGCAGTACGCCACTCCTCGAAGTCACGCAGCTCGCGCTCGAAGGCCCCCTCTCCGCTGCGGATGTGCCGGATGGAGCGGACCGTCTCGGCGCCGGACTCGTCCCGTCGCTGCACGACGAGCTTGCGTGTGAAGTCGCCGTCGGGCGGGGTGGAGAGCCGCAGATGCGAGGCCGCGACGTCCTCCTGTGTCACGCTCCCCCGCACGAAGGAGCCGTTGAACGAGCCGTGCGGATCGTGGTGGAACGTCCATCCCGACTCCCCCACGCGGGCCAGCCGGTAGACGAACCCGGACTGCCGGAAGTGCCCCTCGACCAGCGGCAACGGGTCGCGGAAGCCGTCCCCGTAGCCGACATCGGCCACCCACCGCCCACCAGGGTTGGTCGCGGTCGGCAGACCGCGGATCTCCAGCGCCAGATGGTCCAGCGTCCCCGACGGACCGGTCGCCTCGAGCATCTGGCCGGTGCGCCGTACGACGTCGAAGCCCAGCTCGGCGAGCGCCAGCGAAAAGACGCCGTTGTTGTGGAAGCAGTAACCGGCGTTGCCCCCGGCCGCCACCCGCTCGAGCGTCTCCACGGGGTCGACGACGTCGGGCGCCCTCGACGCCCCGATGGCCGCGAGCATGATCGAGAGGTTCTCGTAGGGAAGCGTGTCGAGGTGTCGGTGATGAAGATCGACAAGCGTCCCGTACGTCGCCTCCGGCCGCCCGTCGATGCCGAGCCGTCGCAGATAGCCGTCGATCATCGTTCGTACCTTCCGTGCCGGTGGACCAGCGGGTCGGCGTCGTCACCGACCTCGAGCGACACGATCTCGCAGGTCGCCAGGGCGGACCAGCCGATTTCGTGCATCGAGACCAGGCGTACGCCCGCCCAGGTCGGCGCGTCGGCGAGCCGCCGGCCGAACTCGGTCGTCTCCCACGTCCCCGTCCGGAACGCTCCTCCGGGAGCGGGTGTGGTGCCCCCGAACGCCTCGGCCAGGTCCCGGTGGCGCCAGTGGAGCAGCGACACGACCCCGACGCCGGTCTCCTCGAGCTCGTCGCGGAGGTCCGAGTCGGGATCGATCAGCCCGAGCACGGCTCCCGGCGAGCCGTTGGCCACCATCAGCGACGACACCGTGAGCCCGGAGGACCCGGAGGTCCACAGCGACACCCGCCCACCCAGACGACCACGCAGCCGGCGTACCGGATCCTCCGGCGTCGGGAACGGGTGGGACGAGTGGATCGTCAGGCTACGTCCTTGGTAGGCCGCGCGGAGTTCTTCTTCCCGGGCTTCTTCGAGGGCTTCTTGCCGTCGGCCAGCTTCTTGGCGTCGGTGGCGTACATGTCGACGTACTCCTGGCCGGACAGCTTCAGGATCTCGTAGACGATCTCGTCGGTGATCGCACGCAGGATGTAGCGGTCGTTGGCCATGCCCTCGTAGCGCGAGAAGTCCAGGGGCTTGCCGAAGATGATGCGCGGCCGGACGATCTTGCCGAGCTTCTTGCCCGGGGGCGCGATCACGTCGGTGCCGATCACGGCGACCGGGATCACCGGAGCGCCGGTGTCCAGCGCCAACCGGGCGATGCCGGTGCGGCCGCGGTAGAGCTTGCCGTCGTGAGAACGGGTGCCCTCGGGATAGATCCCGAAGAGCTCGCCGTCGCCGAGCACCCGCTTCGCGGCGATCAGGGCGCCCTCGGCCGCCGTCGCTCCCGACCGGTCGATCGGGACGTTGCCGGTGCCGCTGAAGAACGCACGCTGCAGGAAACCCTTCACACCCGTGCCGGTGAAATACTCCGCCTTCGCCACGAACCGCACCATCCGCGGTGAGCCCAGCGGCATGAAGAGCCAGTCGGCGTAGGAGAGGTGGTTGCCGGCCAGGATCGCCGGGCCCTTGCGCGGGATGTTCTCGACACCCTCCCAGGTCGGGCGGAACACCGCCCGGAGCAGAGGACCGACCGCGACCCACTTCAAGAACGAGTAGAAGAGCTTCGTCGACACCCCATCGCCTTCCATATTTGTCTTCGACCCGTGAGCCTATAACGAGACAGGTACTTCTACTCCCGCACCCTGTCATGAGATCCGGCTAGGCTGGAAGAGTGAGCGAGCGTCAGCGAGTGAACCAACGCATCAACACGCCGCCACGTCCGTACTCTGGCGCTTGCGCAACGGAGGTGGCGGCGTGAGCGAGCGAGACGACCTGCCCGAGGACACGACCGGGGCCTCCGACGACGCCTCCGTGCCTCCGGAGGACCGGCCGTCGGACGAGGAGGCATGGCGCGAGATCGTCGAGAACTACGGCGACCGCCCCGCCCTCGAGGAGGAGCCCGTCTCCCGCGGCCTCTTCGAGAAGAAGATCGACATCGTCGAGCCGGTCGAGGAACCGGATTCCTACGAGGACATGTGGCGCGATGACGACGAGGGCTATGTCCCGCCGCCTCCGCCGCCGCTGCCGAAGCCGACCCCCGCACGCCTTCTCGCCTGGATCGGCGTACTCGGTGCCCCGGTCGCCGTGCTGGTCCTGATCGTGGTCACCCAGATCACCGACCGCCATTTCAGCAGCTGGGTCATCGGCGCCCTCGTCGCCGCCTTCCTCGGCGGCTTCGTCTACCTGCTGATGACCATGCCGTCCGAGCCCCGCGAACCCTGGGACGACGGCGCGCGGGTCTAGCTCTCGCCGGTGAGGCGTCGGGCCAGGATCGCCGCCCCGACGACGCCGGCCTCCGCGCCGAAGGCTGCTTCCACGATCGGCGGAACCTCGCGGTGGAGGCGACCGACGAGCGAGGCCTCGAGAGCCGTCCGGGCGGGCGCCAGGAGCAGATCGCCCGCAGTCGAGACTCCGCCACCGACGACCAGCAGCTCGGGGTCGAAAGCGGCCACCAGACCGGCCATCCCGACACCCAGCCACTCTCCCACCGAGTCGTACGCAGCCAGCGCGAGCGCATCGCCGCGAGCCGCGGCGGCGGTGACCGCCGGGCCGGTGATCTTGAGCGGGTCGCCCGCGGCCAGCTCGTCGAGCGCGCAGCCGGCGTACTCCTCGGTCTCCACGCGGGCGCGCACGAAGGCGACCAGCGCGTTGCCGGAGGAGTACTGCTCCCAGCAGCCGGTGAGACCGCACTCGCACGGCAGCCCCCCGGGCACGACCTGCATGTGGCCGAACTCGCCGGCCATGCCGTTGCGACCCCGGACGATCCGGCCGTCGAGGATCACGGCGCCGCCGATGCCGGTGCCGAGGGTGATGAGCAGGGCCGAATCGACGCCACGGGCCACGCCGAGCTCCAGCTCGGCCAGCGCGGCACAGTTGGCGTCGTTGTCGAGCGCCACCCGGGTGCCCCATCGCGAGGAGAGCCGGGTCAGGGTCGGCTCGCCACGCCAGGGCAGGTGGGGAGCGAACATGACCCGCTCGCCCGCCGCGTCGACGAACCCTGCGGCGGCCAGCCCGACACCGGCGACGGGCCGGCCGGCGGCCACCTCGGTGACCGCCTCGGTCAGCGCGTCCTCCACCAGCTCGAGCTCGACCCGGCGCCCCGGCGTGCTGCGGTGAGCCGTGCGGAGCACCTCACCGGCCGGTGAGACCTCCGCCGCGAGCACCTTGGTGCCGCCGATGTCGACACCGATGTGCAGACTCACGGGATCTGGCTCACTGGATCCGGCTCACTTGCGGGCCAGGTCGGCCGCGCCGATCAGGCCGGCCTCGTTGCCCAGCGTCGCCTTGCGGATGTCGAGCATCGGGCGATGTCCGCGACCGGTCAACTGCGCCTCGAAGGCGCGCCGAGCCGGGCCCAACAGCAAGTCCTCGGCCTCGGCTACGCCGCCGCCGATCGCGACGACCGCCGGGTCGAGGACGGCGGCGATGGAGGCGATCCCCTCACCAAGCCAGATGCCGAGGTCGGTGAGCGCCTCGATCGCGAAGGCGTCGCCGTCGCGGGCGGCCTCGGTGATCAGCGGACCCTTGATCTTGGCAAGGTCGCCCTCGGCGCGGTCCAGGACCTCGCGAGCCAGCAGCGAGCCGCCGCGCGCGGCGTCGCGGACGTTGCGCACCAGGGCCGACCCCGAGGCGTACTGCTCCCAGCAGCCGCGGTTGCCGCAGCCGCACAGATGGCCGTTGGGCACGACTCGCATGTGGCCGATCTCGGCGCCGACGCCGAAGGCACCGCGGTAGAGGTCGCCCTCGAGCACCAGGCCGCCGCCGACACCGGTGCCGACGGTCACCAGCATCATGTTGTCGACCTCGGCACCCGCGCCGTACTCGAACTCGCCCCACGCAGCCGCGTTGGCGTCGTTCTCGATCACGACCGGCAGCTCGAGGACCTTCTCCAGGCGCTCCTTGAGCGGTACGTCGCGCCAGGCGATGTTGGGGGCGAACAGGACCGTCGAACGGTTCTTGTCGATGTAGCCCGCGGCGCCGATGCCGACGCACTCGATCGGGTGCTTGGTCTTGAGCTCCTGGACCACCTCGACGATGGCTGCCTCGATGGCCTCCGGGCTCTTCGCCGGCGACTCGACGCGGTGGTCCTCGATGATGTTGCCGTCGTGGTCGACGACGCCGCCGAGGATCTTGGTGCCCCCGACGTCGACCCCGCAGGAGAGCTTCTTCGTCGTCATGCCTCAGCTCCAGCCGTCGAGATCGATCCGGTCGACCTTCTCCGAGCGTCGCGCCCAGTCCCGGGTCGCATCTTCCTCAGCCCGCACGCCATCACTGTGAGCATCCTCGCCTTCACTAGGGCCAGCACCCGGACTCGTGGCCGCCGCGTTGAGCACCGTGGCCGCGGCCTGCACCAACGATGCGGCAGCGCTGGCCAGATGCACCTTGACCTCCGGGCTCGACTCCCGGAGGACATGAACGGTACGGCACAGCGGGCAGTAGGTGCACTCCGGTGCCCCCGTTCCGAGATGCTCCCCGAGCCCCTCGGCGAGATGGCCGATCCGGGAGTCCTTGGCCCACTCGCCGATGGCCTCCATCAGCCTGCCGAGCTCCTCGGCGGTCGACCCCAACGGCTCGTCCGCCCACTCGTGGCGCTGCTCGCTCACGATTTCTCACTCTCGGTGTTCGTCGTCTGACGAGAAAACGTTACTCGCAGCTCCCCGCCCTCGACGCGCGCCCCACTGACGCGCATCCGGGCAAGTGCGGCGGGCAGGGTCAGCAGGCGCCGATAGCCCCCCACGGTGATCGCCAGCTCGTCGCCGTTGCGGCCCAGCTGGACCTGGTCGCGCTCGACCCACTGGGCCAGTCCGGGGAGCGCCAGCCGGACGACGGTGGTGTCGCCATCGGCCTCGGTCCGGAACGGCGCCGGCGTGTCGGGGACGGCCAGCGGGTCGACGCTGCCCGTCCAGACGACCTGAGCGAGGTCGAGCGGCGAGCTTGCTCGTCCGCTCGCGCCGAGCGAAGGAGTAACCGCGCGAAGCGCGGAGGCGTATGCCGCCTCGGCGACCTCGCGCAGGTCGTCGACCCCCACCGGCTCAGTCGGGCGGTAGAACGAGCGCCAGACGGGCAGCCCCTCGAAGGAGGCGCCCACGTCGCCGAGCACGTCGTCCTGGGCCTTGACCCAGCCGGCCCGCCAGTCGTCGGAGCCGCCCGCCGGGAAGATCCGGTTGGCGACGACGCCGTCGACGCGGTAGCCGTAGAGGGAGAGCGTCGTCCAGGACCGTCGGGCCTCGGCGAGCACGACCCGCTCGGGGGTCAGCACGATGCGTACGGACGCCTCGGGGCCCGACAGCAGCTCCCGGACCTCCGCGAGCTCGTCGTGGAGCCGGACCAGGGCGTCGAAGACGGAGTCACCGGGCATCGGCACCCCGGCGGCCTTGGTCAGCACCGGCTTGAGCGCCTTCACCATCTTGCGCTGGACCGGGAGGATCCGCTCCAGATACCACCCCAGCGCCTCGGGAAGGGCGAGCAGCCGCAGCGTCTCGGCGGTCGGGGCGCAGTCGACCACGATCGTGTCCCACTCCCCCGAGACCGCCATCCGGCGCAGCTCCAGGAGGGCGAAGACCTCCTCGGCACCGGGGATGACGGTCAGCTCCTCGGCCGCGATCCGGTCGACCCCGATCGTGTCCAGGACGCTGAGCAGATAGCCCTGCACCTCCGCCCAGGACTGCTCGAAGCGACGCTGCGCGTCGACATGCTGGACGTAGAGGTGCGGGGTGACCTCGACGGGCTCCGAACCGAGGGCACCCGTCACCCCGAACGCGTCGCCCAGGGAGTGGGCGGCGTCGGTGGAGAGGACCAGGGTGCGCAGACCGCGGGCCGCGGACATCGCCGCGGTGCCGGCCGAGACGGTGGACTTGCCGACGCCGCCCTTGCCGGTGAAGAGAAGGATTCTCACGAAGGCATGCCCTACTTCTCGACCCTCTGCTTGAGGCCTCGCAGCGCGGTGTCGATCAGGACCTTCTCGCCCTTGCGCTTGAGCATGCCGATCAGCGGGATGCTCAGATCGAGGGCAAGCCGGTAGGTGACCTCGGTGCGACCACCGAGGTCGCGCAGCACATAGGCACCGTCCATCGAACGCAGCAGGTTGCCCTTGACCAGCGACCAGGTGACCTGACGGTCGTCGTCCCAGTCGTAGGCCAGGGTGTATTCGTCCTTGATCGGCGCGACGTCCAGCACGAACCGGACCTGCTCGGCCCGCCCGTCGACGCCGGTCTCGACGACGCTGACCTCCTGCATGCCCTTGGCCCAGGCCGGGTAGGACTTGAAGTCTGCGATCACCGCCATCACTGCCGAGGGCGCGGCCTCGATCACGATCGTCGAGGTGGTCTGATCGGCCATCGGTGGTGTCCTCACTCCCTGACTTGCTAGGTGTGATGGAGCGTACCGGATAGCATCCCGGTGAAATGGTCGGGCTGTGACCGGGGTAACCTCCGGTTCGTACCCACCTACCATCAGTATGCGGAGGCCCTTGTGCGCGAGTTCTCCACGCCCGCGACGTACGTTGTTCCCCCCACCGGCAGCCTGAGCGACGATGTCGTGCGCAACGCCGCCGAGGCGCCCGACGCTGCCGTGCTCAGCCGGCCAGGCGCTGACGGCACCTGGGTCGACGTCACGTCGTCGGAGTTCCTCGGTGAGGTCTCGGCGGTCGCCAAGGGACTGATCGCGGCGGGTGTCGGCGCTGGGGACCGGGTCGCGCTGCTCTCCAAGACGCGCTACGAGTGGACGCTGATCGACTACGCGATCTGGTTCGCCGGGGCGACGACGGTGCCGATCTACGAGACCTCCTCGGCCGAGCAGATCGAGTGGATCCTCCAGGACTCCGCGGCCGTGGCAATCGTCGCCGAGGACGCCGGTCACATGAGCCGGATCAGCGAGGTCCGCGCGGGCTGCACCGCCCTCAACAACGTGTGGTCGATCAACGACAACGCCGTCGACCTGCTGGTCAAGCTCGGCACCGACATCACCGACGAGCAGCTCGAGGCGCGCCGCAGCGCGGTCACGCCCGAGGACGCCGCGACGCTGATCTACACCTCCGGCACCACCGGCCGCCCGAAGGGCTGCGTGCTCACCCACGGCAACTTCATGTTCGAGCTCGGCGTGGTCGTGGACTCGCTCGACGGCCTGTTCAACATCGAGGGTCGCAGCACCCTGCTGTTCCTGCCGCTCGCGCACGTCTTCGCGCGGATCATCCAGATCGGCTGCATCAAGTCGCGCACCCGCCTGGGCCACACCCCCGACATCAAGAACCTCGTCGCCGACCTCGGCACCTTCCAGCCGACCTTCGTGCTGGCGGTGCCGCGGGTGTTCGAGAAGGTCTACAACACCGCCTCGCAGAAGGCCGTCGCCGACGGCAAGGGCCGCATCTTCGACATGGCCACCGAGGTCGCGATCGAATACTCCCGGGCCACCGAGACCGGCAAGGCGCCGCTCCTGCTCGCCGCGAAGCACAAGCTCTTCGCCAAGCTCGTCTACGGCAAGCTCCTCGCCGCGCTCGGCGGCAACTGCTCCTACGCCGTCTCCGGCGGCGCCCCGCTCGGCGACCGCCTCGGCCACTTCTACCGCGGCATCGGCGTCACCGTCCTGGAGGGCTACGGCCTCACCGAGACCACCGCCGCGCTCACCGTCAACCTGCCCGAGGCATTCAAGATCGGCACCGTCGGCCGGCCGCTGCCCGGCACCTCCGTGCGGGTCGCCGACGACGGCGAGCTGCTCTTCAAGGGCGGCCAGGTGCTCAAGGAGTACTGGCAGAACCCCACGGCCACCAGCGAGGCCAAGACCGACGACGGCTGGTTCCACTCCGGCGACCTCGGCGAGGTCGACGACGAGGGCTTCGTCAAGATCACCGGCCGCAAGAAGGAGATCCTGGTCACCGCCGGCGGCAAGAACGTCGCCCCCGCGGTTCTCGAGGACCGCCTGCGCGCCCACGTGCTCGTCGACCAGTGCATCGTCGTCGGCGACGGCCAGCCGTTCATCGGCGCGATCGTCACCATCGACCCCGAGGCCCTGCCCACCTGGGCCGAGGCCAACGGCAAGTCGAGCAACATCGACGACCTCGTCGAGGACGAGGACCTGCGCGCGGTCATCCAGGGCGCCGTCGACGACGCCAACAAGGCGGTCTCGAAGGCCGAGTCCATCCGCAAGTTCGTGATCATCCCCGACTCCTGGACCGAGGAGGGTGGCCAGCTCACCCCCAGCCTCAAGCTCAAGCGGAACGTGGTCATGCGCGAGTTCAGCCACGAGGTGGACGCGCTGTACGCAAAGTAAAGCTTTTCTCGTGCTGCCGAGTCGGCGCATCTGACCCCGTGTCTTGCGAAGCGAAGCGAGCAAGAGGGGTCGGATGCGCCGACTCGGCCTCTTTTCAGTCCAACACCCGACGAGCAATAGCGATCCGCTGCAAGGTCGTCGGGTGGGAGCCGAACCACCACTGCGACCAGGCCTGCGGGGACGGATCGGAGAGCGAGCGTACGCCGAGGGAGTGCTGCAGCCGCGTGAACGATTCCAGGTCGCCGGTGGCGTGGAGCGCATCGACGTCCGCGCGGGTCTCGACCTGCCGGCTGAGCCCGTTCTCGACGGGCATAGCCAGCACGCTCACCAGCGCGAAGAGCGCCAGCAGCATCGGGATGCCTTCGGGGGTGGCGTACTCGTCCTGGCGGCGGTAGGAGAGCAACAGGCCCAGCAGGCCGACGCCGGCGACCGAGCCGGCGGCGCCGATGACCGTGCCGACCAGGACGTCGTCGTGTTTGGCGTGGGCGAGCTCGTGGGCGACGACGGAGAGCACCGCCCCGTGCGCCACCGCGCCCCGCTGTGAGGCGACGAGGTTGTCGTAGAGGACGACCCGGCGGGTGGAGCCGAAGCCGGTGACGTACGCATTGAGCGAGGTGGTCCGCCGGGAGGCGTCGACCACGAGCACATCGTCGAGCTGGACGCCCTCGCGGTCGGCGATCGCCATCACCTCGGTGCGGAGCTGGCCGCGCGGCAGCGGCTCGAAGTCGTTGAACAGGGGCTCGATGGCGACCGGATAGACGAACGATCCGACCACCACGAGGGCCGCGACCAGAGCGGCGGCGAGGGCCGGCCACCAGCGCCGGCCGAGACGGATGCAGGCGAAGAGGGCGAGCACCGCCAAGGAGGTGGTCAGGATGCCGACGGCCTGGTTGAGCAGCGTGTCACCGAACCAGGACGCCCACGCCTGCCGGGAGAGCCCGTAGCGCAGCTGCAGACGGTGGATCGCCACTCCGAACGGCAGCGTCACGACCCAGCCGATGAGCGTGACCGCGGCGACCGCGAGCACCACCCGGAGCAGCCACGGTCCCGGCAGCCGCGCCACCAGACGCCTCCCGAGCGAGGTGAACCCGAGCACGCAGGCGACCACCAGGGAGGCGACGAGCGAGGCGCGACTGATCCAGCGGGCGGTGTCGGAGTAGGCCAGCATCCGCTTCAGCTCCTCGGCGGTGAACACGTCGCGTTCGTCGGGCAGGTCGAGCGGGCCGCCCGGATAGGGATGCCACGGGATCAGCCACCAGGCGAGCACCACGAACGCGACCGCCCCGACGATGAGAACCACCCAGGACGTACGTCGTGTCGCGCTCACGCCGCCACGTCCGTAGCGCAAGCGCCAGAATACGGACGCGGCGGCGTGTTGTACGCATGGTTCACTCGCTGACGCTCGCTCACGACGCAGAGTGTGACAGACGGGTCCGCCAGCGGGCGGTCAGCTCGTCCTCCCCGAAGCCGAAGCTCGCCTGCAGCGCCTTCTCCAGACCGATGCCGCGTCCGGTGTCCTCGTAGAGGTCGACGAGGGCCTGCTCGCCACCGGCCTCGGCGAGCACCTCACAGGCCAGCCAGGCGGCTTCGTACTCGGCGCCGAAGTGCTCCGAGCGGGTGTTGAACTCGGCCTTGCCCGGCAGGTGGTCGGGGGCGCCGTTCTCGCGGACCTGGGCGAGGATCTGGCCGGCGGTCTTGGACAGCGGGAGCTTGGTGTCGCGGAGCGCGACGTAGTCGGCGAAGCCCTCGACCAGCCACATCGGCCGGTGGGTGTTGGTCGCGGCGTCGGTGGCCGCGTGGGTGGCCTCATGGGTGATGACGATCTGGGCGCCGGGGGCGTCCAGATCGCCGATGACGTCCTGGTTGACCCACACGTGCAGCGGCGTCCCGGTCTTCGTGGACCCGTCGACGGTCGCGGTCACCGCGGCGACGGCAGAGTAGGTCCCCCGCTGCACGCCGAGCGCCGAGTCGAGACCGGCCGCGGGCACCTCGAGGACCAGGCGCGGGTCGTTCCAGGCGATCACCTTGCGGACCCCCGCGACCGCGGTGGTGGCCAGCTCGGCGTAGCGGTCGGCCACCTCGGCGGAGGCCTGGACGACCACGAGGGTCGAGTCGGTGCGACGCACCTCGACCGGACCGCTGAGCCACAGCGGCATCCGGGTGCCCTGGTCGGCCGAGAAGCCCGTGATCGCGCCCTCGGGGTCGAAGGCGACCTTCAGCTCCTCGGTCAGCGCCGGGTCTCCGGGCGTGCGCCACGACATCTCGACGTCGGCCGTCCAGGAGCCGTCGGGGTCCACGTTGCCGGACTCGGCGATGTACCTGGC
Organism: Nocardioides sp. NPDC051685; assembly: GCF_044453405.1. Lineage (NCBI taxonomy): Bacteria > Bacillati > Actinomycetota > Actinomycetes > Propionibacteriales > Nocardioidaceae > Nocardioides > Nocardioides sp. NPDC051685. Next base: position 176,845 of record NZ_JBITCR010000007.1, read on the forward strand.
GCTCACGTCCTCGATACCGATGGCGTGCGCGTTGCGCACGGCCACCGAAGCGGCGTCCTCGCCGTCGGGCTCCGCCCCCTCACGTACGCCGTCGACCAACCGTGCCAGCGAGGCCCGGGCGCCTTCGGTGTCGGCGCGCACGACCGGCGCGGCGGACGGGGTCGGCGCGACGTACTCGCCGCCGCCGGTCAGCCGCCAGCCGACGAACCCGGCGAGCAGCATCACCAGCACGAGGCCGGCCCCGATCAGGACGGGGTGGGCCTGGATGCGGGATAGAAGAGAGCCGACCGTTCGCACCTGCGAACGATCGGCCTCTTCAGGGTGCTGGGTCAAGCTCAACCCGGGCGGACGGCGCCCGTGTAGGGCATCTCGTCCATCGGGGAGACCTTCACACCGGTGCTCGGGTTGGAGGCGTGCACGATCATGCCGTTGCCGATGTACATGCCGACGTGGCTGATCGGGCTGTAGTAGAAGACCAGGTCGCCGGGGGCGAGCTGGTCGCGCGGCACCGAGGGGCCGCTGCTGTACTGCGCCGAAGAGGAGTGCGGCAGCGAGACGCCGGCCTGGCCCCAGGCAACCATGGTGAGGCCGGAGCAGTCCCAGGACTCGGTGCCGGTGGCGCCGTAGACGTAGGAGTCACCGACCTGGTCGAGGGCGTAGTCGACGGCGATCTTGGCACGGCCCGACGGGGCCGGCAGGTTGCCCGGGATGCTCGTGTCGCCGGACTGGAACTCCTCGAGCTGATCGGCCTCGAGCTCGTCGAGCTCGGCCTGGGCCGCCTCGTACTTCTTGTCGATCTCGCTCTTCTTCTGCTGCATGGTCAGCTTGATCTTGGCCATCTGAGCCTTGGCGTCCTCGGTGGCCTCGCGGCGCACCTGGAGGGCCTCGGCCTCGGTGTTGTACCGAGCCAGCAGGTCGGCCTGCAGCGCGTTGTAGGACGAGACGGTGGCCAGGCCGGCGAGGAACTCCTGCGGGTCGTCGGAGGTGATCACCTGGCCGACGGCCGAGACGTCGGAGCCCTCGAACTGCCGCAGCACGGAGTCACGCAGCTCGGCGCGGATCTTGTCGAGCTCCTTGCTCTGCCGCTTCTCGTCGGAGTCGAGGTCCTCCAGCTGGTCCTTGAGGTCCTGCAGCCGCAGCTTGGCGTTGCTGTAGTCCTCGTTGGCCGCCTCGGCCTCGGTGTAGAGCTTGTCGACCTTCTTACGAACGTCGTCGATGTCTGGCTCTGCCTGGGCGGGCGTCGCAGCGGGAATGATCCCGGCGATTCCGATGGCGGCGATGCCGGCGGCCCCGGCAACGAGTCGCTTCCGGTCGCGTGTCACGAGCGGACGGTCTCCTTGTGTAGTCGTTGACGCCTACCGGGTGAGCTGACGGGTTCAGGCACGACTTGCCTTACCGCCGCTCCTCGATCTGGTCTCCCAGGTCGCTCTTGCGGCGGATACACCCCAGATGATCGGTGTGGTTCCCCGGCTCCTGGCCCGCCCCGAAGCGGACCTGGACTAAGCGCGACACCCGCGTGAGCCGGTTGACCCACTGCCACGGGTGCCAGGTTCCTGCGCACACTAGCCGACGGCCTCCCCCACCTGCCAACCACCCACGCCCAAAAGTTCGGCTACATACCCTCCACTAATGGCAGAGCCACCATCCGAAGCGGCGGGACCAGGCCGCCATCGGCCAGCACGTCGAGCGCGCGGCGCTCCTCGTCGTCGATGGTCAGCTCCGGGGGCGGCCCCAGCAGCACGGTGACCACGCAGTCGTGGCACGCCAGACCGCGCACGAGGCAGGTGTCACAGTCGATTCTCGTCGTCATGTGAGTGACGGTCTCACCGAGCACCGACATTTTTGCTTTCGTACGGTTGCGTGCGGCGTGTCATCACCATCGCAGCACGGTATTCGAGGCGGCGATCGCGGACCGGGTCCCTACACTTGGCACATGGAGGTCTCCGCGTACGCGACGCTCCCCGACACGGTCCGGGGGCGCATCGTCGCGCTCACGGCCGGGGTGCTTCCCGACGTCGTGCGCCTCCCGCCCGCGCTCAAGCGGATCGCCGACTTCGCGCCCGCCCGGCGTGCCAAGGCCGGTGGCGCGATGATCGCCTCGGTGCTCGAGGGCGACGACGAGGTCCGGGAGAAGGTCGGGAGCCAGCTGCGCCCGGCCTACGTCTCCGAGGGCTCCCCCGACGACCTCGTGCTGCCCGAGGATCCGGCCGAGGCGGCCGCCGTCGTCTGGCTCGTCCGCCCCGACGGCTGGGAGGTCTCGCTCAAGGAGGCCCTGGACCGGCTGGACGCCGCCGCGGTGCCGGCGGTCGACGCCGAGGTCGCCCGGCTGCGCGGCAAGCTCGCCGCGGCCGAGGACGAGATCCGGGAGGTGCGTGCCGACCGCAAGGCCCGCCTCGACGAGCTCAAGGCCGACAACACCGCCCTGCGGCGCAAGCTCGGTGAGGCCCGGGCCGCGGCGCGTGAGGCCGGGACGGGGCTGGACGAGGCCCTGAGCGAGACCCGTGCGGCGCTCGCCCGCGCCGAGGAGGAGCTGGCCTCCCGCGACCGCCAGCTGCGCCAGCTCCGCAGCCAGATCGACAAGCTCGAGCGCGAAGCGGCCGCCGAGCGGCGTACGTCCAAGACCGACCGTGAGGACGCCTCGCTGCGGGCCAGGTTCCTGCTCGACACGTTGCTCGACGCGGCCGGAGGGCTGCGGCGCGAGCTCGCCCTGCCACCGGTCACCGGCACCCCGGGCGAGCGGGTGGAGGCCGAGCTCGCCTCCGCCGACGCGGCCGCCGGTGCCGGCGTCACCAGCAGCGCCCACCTCGAGCAGTTCCTGGCCATGCCGCGGGTCCGGCTGATCGTGGACGGCTACAACGTCTCAAAGGCCCTGTGGCCCGACTCGGCGCTCGATGCCCAGCGGCTGCGGCTGCTGCGGGCGATCGCGCCGATCGCCGCCCGCACCGGCGCCGAGACGACCGTCGTCTTCGACGCCCACTCCGCATCCGTACGTCCCACCGCGGTGCCTCCTCGCGGCGTCAAGGTCCTCTTCTCCCCCGAGGGCGTCATCGCCGACGACGTCATCCGCGACCTCGTCGACGCCGAGCCGGCCGGCCGCGTCATCCTGGTCGCCACCGACGACGCCGAGATCGTCAAGGACGTACGCCGCGCCGGCGCCCGCACCGTCCCACTCTCCTCCCTCTCGCCCCTGCTGGGCTGATCCGGTCGGCTTCCTGCGGCGCACCGGCCTGATTCGATAGGTTCTCCGGACATTCGAATCATCGGGAGTGGGAGACCAGCGCGTGCGGCACACCCTCAACGCGATCGCCAGGATGTTCCTGTGCGCCGCGGGATTCGTGATGTCCATCTACGGCAGCGTCCAGCTCAACGCTCTCAAGTCACCGAGCTTCGGTGAGTTGCTGCACGAGTCCAGCTTCTGGGTCGCCGCCATCGGCGGCCTGATGACCGCGATCGCGTTCGAGGCGATGCGACGGGCGCAGAGTCCCGCTCCCGCTCCTCAGCCCGCCGAGCCGACCGAGCCCATCACGCCTGTCGCCCCCGTGGCGCCCGAGAAGGACGAGCGACCCGCCGACGACGGCGACAAGCTCAGCCTGGTCGAGGTCGTCGGTCTCGCCGCGGGCGGCGTCATCGGATCCGGCTGGCTGCTCGCGGTGCCGGGCCTCCACGAGAGCCTGGGCGAGGCCGCGCTCCTCGGTTGGGCCGCGGGCGGCGTACTCATGCTCACCATCGCGGTCGTGATGGTCGAGTTCGGGCTCATCTCCCAGCGCACGGGCGGGCTCCTGTTCCACCCGCACGACGCCTTCGGGCCGCTGGTGGTGATCGTCCTCGCGGCCTCGCTGTGGATCTCGTACGCCATCAACCCCGCCGCCCAGGCAGCGGCGGCGGTCAACGGGCTGGCCGAGGTCGTCCCCGCGCTGGCCGGCGAGAGCGGGCTCACCAGGATCGGCTCCGCGCTGGCGGTCGCCGTGACCGCCGCGATCATCGCCTTCGTGCTGCTGCCCCGGCGGCTCGTGCTTCGCACGAACGCGGCTCTGACCCTGCTCAAGATCGCCATCCCGGTGGTCTTCGTGGTGTGCCTGGCGCTCGCGACCCCGGCCCCGCTCACCGGCTCGGGACCGGCAGCCGGGCCCACGTCGACCGGCGTGATGAGCGCGCTGATCACCAGCGGCGTGATCTACGCCTACATCGGTTTCCAGGCACCGCTGGACGTGACCGGCGAGGTCCGGGGCGGCCGTCGCGAGGCGGCCCGGCGGGTGCGCTGGGCGGTCTACGGCACGGTCGTCGGCTCGTTCCTGCTCTACTCCGCGCTCCAGCTGGTCTACGCCGAGCACATGGCCGCCTCCGGCGCCGCGCACGGCACCTCCTACGCGCGCCTGACCGATGCGGCCACGCTGGCCGGCGCACCGCTGGACTGGCTGGTCGTGCTGGTCCGCCTCGCCGCGATCATCGCCCCGATCGGTTCGGGCATCGTGTTCACCTATGCGCTGAGCCGCGAGGTCTACGCGCTCAGCGCGGAGAGGTACGTCCCCAGCGGCCTGCACGAGCCGCGGGCCTCGCGGCTCCCCGGCCGCACCAGCGACTCCTTCTGGCTGATCCTGCTCGTGAACCTGGTGCTCGCGCTGGTCGTCCTGGTGGCGGTGGGTGGCGACTGGCAGACCCTGGCGGTGCTCAACACGATCCCGATCCTGATCCTCTACGCGGTCACCTGCGTCGTCCTGGCCGTGCGCTCGGACCTGCTCGGGACGGGTCTCCAGCAGCTCCTCCCGTTCGCGGCGTACGCGGCCTTCGTCGTCATCGCGCTGGTCGTCAACGAGTCCGCGTGGGACCGGGTGTGGAAGGGCGTGGCGGTCATCGCCTGGGGATCGCTCGTGCTCCTCGTGCTCCCCTGGCTCCATCATCTGCGGGTCCCCGGCCTGGGCTGGTACGACGCGAAGAACCACGGCGCGCGCCTGGTCTCCCGCGACCCGGCGAACAGGCCGTTCGTCGTACTCGCGCTGTATCTGGTCGCGCTGACGCTGCTGAGCGCCGTCCGCCACCGGATCGACGACGACTCCGTCTGGAGCGTGTGGAGCCTGCGCGCCCTGGTGATGATCGTCGCCTCGGGCGCGTTCGTGCTCCTCGTCGGCGCCGGTCGCCGCTACCTCAGGCAGGCCCGGCTCACGTCGACCCGGCCCTGACCCACTCGGCCTCCTCCTCCTGGCCGGCGGCGACCAGGGTCTCGACGACGGCGGCGACCCGGGCGCGGTCCTGCCACCGTCCCACCGATCGGCGCAGCACCTCGGCGCGGCTCGCCTCCGGATAGCGGTGGAGCCGCAGGCGCGTGGTGATGCCGACGATGTCGGTGGGCGTGACGCTCTGCGCCTGGTCGAGGTAGCGGATCAGCAGCCGGTCGGCCGTGTCCGGGAGCTGGTTGCGACGGAGCTGGTGGGCCGTCTCGGCGATCGTCGGCCCGGCGCCACGGCGGTCGATCGCCTCGTCGGCCAGATGGTGCCAGGACGTACGCACGGCGTCGGTGAATCCGGCGGCCTCGAGGGCGGCGAGGCACTCGGCGTACCACGCCACGTACGCCTCCTCGGTCGGAGCCGGGTAGACGAGCAGGTCCTCGGCCAGCCTCCAGCCGACGTCGGCGGCGACGGCCGAGCGACCGCGCCTGCCGACCCTGGACGGGACGTGCCCGAGCAGCCCCACGATCTCCTGGGCGGGGCGGAGCCTGACCAGGGTGGCGGCCTGCCGCCGGAGATCCTCGCCCAGCGTCTTGCCGTGGACGTCGGCGAGATATCCGGCGATGCCCTCCACGACGGCGGATCCCATCGGCTCCCGGTCCGCGCCCTCCGGGGTGAGGACCCAGTGGAGCAGCTTCCGCGTGGTCTCGGCGGACGGCTGCGTCCACGACCACCGGTCGAGGAAGTCGCCGAGCCGCTCGATGTGGCCGCTGCGGGCGAGCGCCCGCACGATCATCGCCGCCTGCGCCTCGTCGCCCTCCTCCATGAGGGTCTCGCAGATCCGCTTCAGGTTCATGGGCGTGGCGTCGCCGGCCAGGGCGGCCAGGAGGCTGTCGCGGCCGGGTCCCCGGCTCCCGCGCAGCAGCAGCACCACCTGCTCGCGCGCCTCCTCGGCGTTCTCGCTGCCGTCGAGGCGGAGCCTGAACCAGTCCTCGAGCACGCGTCCGCCCGGGCTCAGGTCCCAGAACGCCGCGACGAGGTCCTGCTGCTGGGCCGGACCGGGCGCCCGGCCGAGGTCGCCGATCGCGCCGAGGGTGCGCCAGAGCAGGTCCAGCGCGATCTCGCGCAGCCTGGGGCTGGCGCTCAGCGCGACGTACAGCAGGGCCTTGTCGAGGTTGGAGCGTCCGCTGGAGGTCGCCGCGAACTGCTTGACGGTGTCGTTGACCAGCTCGGTCGCCCCGAGCAGCTGCAGCGCCCGGAGGAAGCGAGCGATGTCGGGCACGGTCCGCTGCCGGAGCACGTCGTGGATGACGGCGTAGGCGATGGAGGCGTCGTGCTCGGTCTCGATCGCGAGCCGGGCCGCGTCCTCGGGCGGCCTGTGCAGCGCGGCCGCCGCGATCAGGATCACCCGGTCCGCGGCGGACTCCAGCGAGGTCGCCACGGCGGCCAGGTCGCCGTCCGCCAGCCTTCCGTACGCATGCAGGGCCTGCACCGCGATCGCCGGGTGGCCCTGCGTGCGCAGCTCCGCGAGCCAGGCCACGAACCGGTCGACACCCTGGCCGGAGACCCGCGCGAAGGCGTGGTCGATCAGCTTCTGGGTGTTGAGGACCTCGTCGGCCTTGGCACCGTCGAGCACGGTGACGTACTCGACCAGGCCCGCCAGATCGCCGGTCAGGGTGTCGAGGACGCGCTCGTTGAACCGCAGCGCCGCAGCCTGTCCCTCCCCGCTCAGCAGCGTCCTGGCCTGCTCGCCGGCCTCGGCCGGCTCGACCTGCAGCGAGCCCGAGCGAGCGAACCAGCGCGCCCACGGACGGTCCTCGTTCCCGCCCGTGGACCCCTCAGTGCCGCCGTTTCTCGCAGCGATGACCCACACCTCCCATGTCAGGTGCGCCACACCCTAGTGGCGAAGGACTGTCGGCGGCACTCGCTAATGTGTTCGCATGAGCGAGCGCCAGCGAGCGACCACAGGCCTCAGGTCGCCGGCTCCGTATTCTTTGCCCTGCCCTACGGAGGCGGCGACATGAGCAGTGCGGCGGTGCGCGAGGCGCGCAAGGAGATGCGTGCCCGGGCCGTGGCCCGCCGCCAGCGCGAGCAGGCCACCGGAGGCTGGGAGGCCCAGCGCGGCTTCGACGAGCTCGGTCGGCCGCTGCGGGACCTGACGTTCTGCGTGGTCGACCTGGAGACCACCGGCAACAGCCCCGACAACGGCGGCATGATCACCGAGATCGGCGCGGTGAAGGTGCGCGGCGGCGAGGTCCTGGGCGAGTTCCAGACCCTCGTCAACCCGCACACCGGCATCCCGCCCTCGATCGCCGTGCTGACCGGGATCACCAACTCGATGGTCGCCTCCTCGCCCACCATCGAGTCGGTGCTGCCGGCGTTCCTCGAGTTCGCCGAGGGCTGTGTGCTGGTCGCCCACAACGCCCCCTTCGACGTGGGCTTCCTTAAGCACTTCGCGGCGAAGCAGGAGCGGCCGTGGCCGCGTTTCGAGGTGCTCGACACGGTGAAGATCGCCCGCCGGGTGGTCACCCGCGACGAGGCGCCCAACCACAAGCTCGGCTCTCTCGCCCGGCTCTTCGGCTCCCCCACGACGCCCAACCACCGAGCCCTCTCCGACGCCCGTGCGACCGTCGACGTCCTCCACGGGATGATGGAGCGCCTCGGCAACGTCGGGGTGCAGACCCTCGAGGACCTGGCCGTCTTCTCGGCCAAGGTCACCACCGCCCAGCGCAAGAAGCGCCACCTGGCCGAGGACCTGCCGCACGCCCCCGGCGTCTACCTGTTCAAGGACGAGAAGGGCCGGGTGCTCTACATCGGCACCTCCAAGGACCTCCGCACCCGGGTCCGCACCTACTTCACCGCCTCCGAGACCCGCTCCCGGATGGGCGAGATGGTCGGGCTGGCCGCGACCGTCCAGGGCATCGAGTGCGCGACGGCGCTGGAGGCGGGCGTGCGCGAGCTGCGGCTCATCGCCGAGCACAAGCCGCCCTACAACCGCCGCTCGCGTCGCCCCGAGAAGATGCACTTCGTCAAGCTCACCCAGGAGCCCTGGCCCAGGCTCTCGCTGGTCAAGCAGGTGCTCGACGACGACGCGGACTATCTCGGCCCGTTCGGCTCCAAGAAGGTCGCCGAGAAGGCCCTCCAGGCGCTGCACGACACCTTCCCGATCCGGCAGTGCGCCGACCGTCTCCCGCTCCTCCCGACCAGGACCCCGTGCGTCCTCGCCGAGCTCCACCGCTGCCTGAGCCCGTGCGACCAGAGCATCACCTCGGAGACGTACGCCACCCTGGTCGCGCGCGTCCGCGAGTCCCTGCTCCACCGGCCCGACGAGGTGGTCGAGACGGTCACCGAGCGGCTGACCGGCCTGGCCGAGCAGGAACGGTTCGAGGAGGCGGCGGTCCACCGTGACCGGCTGACCTCCTACCTGCGCGCCGCCGCGCGTACGCAGCGGCTCAGCGGCCTGACCCGGCTGCCCGACCTCACCGCGATCCGACGCGAAGACGACGGCCGCTGGGCGGTCCACGTGGTCCGTCACGGACGGCTCGCCGGCGCCGGTGTGATCCCCCGCGAGGCCAACGCCCACGCCTACGTCGCCGACCTCCAGCTCAGCGCCGAGACCGTCCTGGACGCGCCCGGCCCGGTCCCAGCCGCGAGCGCCGAGGAGACCGAGCTGGTGCTGCGCTGGCTGGAGTCCCCGGGCGTACGCCTCGCCCACATCGAGGGCGAATGGACCTGCCCGATCGGCGGTGCGGGCCGTCGGGCAGCCGCGCTCTAGACCGATCGGCTAACGTGACCTGCGTGATCACAGCGATCGTCTTCATCAATGCCGAGGTCTCCCAGATCCCCGAGGTGGCCGAGGCCGTCGCCGCCATCGACGGGGTCAGCGAGGTCTACTCCGTCACCGGCCAGATCGACCTGATCGCCCTGGTCCGCGTCCGCGCCCACGAGGATGTGGCCACCGTCGTCGCCGACAAGGTCAACAAGGTCCCCGGCGTGCTCGAGACCGAGACCCACATCGCCTTCCGCACCTACTCCCAGGTCGACCTCGAGGCCGCGTTCTCCATCGGCCTGGACTGAGCACGTCCTCGTGTAGCCGAGTCGGCGCATCTGCACGCTTGGAGCGAAGCGAAGCGAGCGATGCGTGCGGATGCGCCGACTCGGCGCGTAATCATCTACAGCCCACCGCGAAGCGAAGCGAGCCAGGCGCAAAGATGCGCCGACTCGGCGCGAGATCATCTAGATCAGCGCGCTGTAGCAGCGACCCACCGGTCGAGCACACCCTGAGCAGCCCCGGAGTCGATGGCATCAGCAGCCCGGGCGATCCCGCCGGAGAGCCGCTCGTCGACGCTGCCGGAGCCGGCGTCGTGGACGGCGAGGGCGGCACCGGCGTTGAGCACGACCGCGTCACGTACGGCGCCCTTCTCCCCGGCGAGCAGACGCCGGACGACGGAGGCGTTGTAGGCGGCGTCGTCGCCGCGCAGGTCCTCGGCGGTGGCCCGGGCGATGCCGTGGTCGAGGGGCTCGACGGTCGCCTCGGTCACGACGCCCTGCGAGACCATCCAGATGTGGGAGGTCGTGGTGGTGGTGAGCTCGTCGAGGCCGTCGTCGCCGCGGAAGACCCAGGCGTCGGACCCACGGCGGGCGAAGACACCGGCCATGACCGGCGCGGCAGCGGCGTCGGCGCAGCCGATCGCGGAGGACGCGGGGCGCGCCGGGTTGGTCAGCGGGCCGAGCAGGTTGAAGACGGTGGCGATGCCGATCTCCCGCCGCGCGGCGGCGGCGTGGCGCATCGCGGGGTGGAAGGCCGCGGCGAACAGGAAGGTGATCCCGGCCTCCTCGGCCACCTCGCCGACCCGCGAGACATCGAGGTCGAGCCGGATGCCGAGCGCCTCGAGCACGTCGGCCGACCCCGACTTGGAGGAGGCGGACCGGTTGCCGTGCTTGACGATCTTGGCCCCTGCGCCGGCCGCGACGATCGCGGACATCGTGGAGATGTTGACCGAGAAGGACCGGTCACCGCCGGTGCCGACGATGTCGAGCACTCGGCCGGGCACGAAGATCGGGTTGGCCTTGGCCAGCATCCCGTCGGCGACGCCGGCGAGCTCGTCGACGGTCTCGCCCTTGGCACGCAGCGCCACCGCGAAGGCGGCGATCTGGGCGGTCGTCGCCTCTCCGGAGAGGATCTCCCCCATCGCCCACGCCGCCTGGTGCGCGGACAGGGACTGTCCCGCGACCAGCGTGGTGAGGACCTCGGGCCAGGAGTTGGGGGCGGACGTCATGCGCCAACGTTAACGGGCCGCAGCAGTCCCACGACCGTCCGGGCCAGCTCGAACGGGTCGAGCGGGTGCGGGACGGTCGCTTCCGCACGCGACCAGGTGCCGAGCCACGCGTCCTGGGGACGTCCGATGAGGACCACGATCGGCGGAGCGTCCCGCACCTCGTCCTTGACCGCCTTCGCGATCCCGAGCCCGCCGGCCGGGGCGGCCTCGCCGTCGAGCACGGCCAGCGCCAGGCCCCCGGCGTCGAGCTGCGCGCGCACGGCCGGCTCGGTGGCCACCTCGACGTACTCCACCTCCGGGAGGGAGGGGTGCGGACGGCGCCCCAGAGCGAGGATCACCTGCTTGCGTACGTCGACGTCGTCGCTGTAGACGAGGATCTTCAGGGAATTCGAGGTGGTGTCGGTCACACCCTGATGCTAGCGCCAACACCACGGCCTGCGGCCAGATGTCACACCCCGAACCCGAGCGGTGTCTCAAGGGTGTGGGACCGGTGCATGACCGGCCCGAGACACGACACACAGGGTCCCAAGAAGACTCTGGGAAAGGGGCAGGACATAATGGCGGGCGTGGCGACAGTATCGACTCTTCCAACAGCCCGCCTGCACGGGCATCACGACCGTCCGAGCATGGTCAGCGTGGGGACGATCATCTGGCTCGCAAGCGAGCTGATGTTCTTCGCGGCGCTGTTCGCGGCCTACTTCACGATCCGCGCGGTCAGCCCCGAGACGTGGCATGCCAACACCGAGGCGCTCAACATCCCGTTCGCGGCGGTCAACACCACGATCCTCGTGCTGTCGTCGTTCACCTGCCAGTTCGGCGTCTTCGCCGCCGAGCGTGGCCAGGTCGGACGTAAGGGCTCGCTGCTCGCGGTCCGGCTGTGGGGTCTGCGTGAGTGGTTCATCCTCACCTACCTCATGGGCGCGGTCTTCATCGCGGGCCAGGCGACGGAGTACGCCGCCCTGGTGCAGGAGGGCATCGCCCTCAACCGCGGCTTCACCGGCCCCGACGACCCCTACGGCTCGGTCTTCTACCTGACGACGGGCTTCCACGGTCTGCACGTCACCGGCGGCCTGATCGCCTTCCTGTTCGTGCTCGGCCGGACGTACGTCGCCAAGCGCTTCACCCACGAGCAGGCCGTCTCCGCGATCGTCGTGTCCTACTACTGGCACTTCGTCGACGTGGTGTGGATCGGCCTGTTCGCGACCATCTACCTCCTCAAGTGACCAAGGACTGAATGTGCGTCTACTGAACCGCTCCGTCGGTCGACTGTCGCGGCACCGCCGCCGCCCGTTGGCCGGTGCCGCCGTGCTCCTGGTCGCCCTGTTGAGCACCGGCGGCGCGTACGCCGCCCTTGCCCCGGCCTCGCAGGCCGAGCAGGAGAAGGACAACGCTGCTCTCGTCGCCGAGGGCAAAGAGCTCTTCATGATCAACTGCTCCACCTGCCACGGCTCCAACGGTGAGGGCATCACCACCCAGAACGGGAAGCTCTACGGACCCTCCCTGATCGGTGTCGGTGCCGCCTCCGTCGACTTCCAGGTCGGCACCGGCCGGATGCCGATGGCCCAGCCCGGCGCCCAGGTCGAGGTCAAGGACCCCAGCTTCAGCCAGGACGAGATCGACGCGATGGCCGCGTACGTCGCCAGCCTCGGCCCCGGCCCGTCGATCCCGGACAAGGAGCAGTACGACCCGGAGACCTACGGCTCCGAGAAGGAGAAGGAGGAGGCGGTCACCCTCGGTGGCCAGATCTTCCTGACCAACTGCACCGCCTGCCACAACTTCACCGGTGCCGGCGGCGCGATGCCGCGCGGCGGCAAGGCTCCGAGCATCCTCAACACCGACCCGAAGCACATCTACGAGGCGATGCTGACCGGTCCGCAGTCCATGGACAACTTCTCCGACGGCAACATCAGCCCGGAGGAGAAGAAGGCGGTCATCTCCTACGTCGAGTCGATGAAGGAGCAGCCTGACTACGGCGGCTTCAACAACGGTTCGCTCGGCCCCGTGACCGAGGGCCTCGTCGCCTGGATCGTCGGTCTCGGCGTTCTGGTGGCCTTCGCCTTTTGGATCGCCGCGCACACCACGCGCACCAACCAGACCAAGAAGGGATCTGCCAAGTGAGCAGCGACCTCAGCGAGATCGAGAAGCACGACGACTCGCACCCCGAGCTCAACGCGCACACGGACGCGCTGCTGCCCGACCCGGGCATGCACGAGCATCACTGGCGTCCTACTGACGTCGACCCCAAGGCGGAGAAGCGCGCCGAGCGCCAGGTGAGCCTCTTCTTCGGTCTCTCCGCGCTCTGCTCGGTGCTGTTCGTGGTTGCCTACTTCGCCATCAAGCCGGGCTACGACGGTGACGTCTGGGCCGGCTACGGCGCCTCCAACCTGGCGCTGGGAGCGAGCCTCGGCTTCGCCCTCCTCTTCCTCGGCATCGGCGTCATCCAGTGGGCTCGCAAGCTCGTCGTCGACATCGAGCACACCGAGGACCGGCACCCGGCAGCCTCCTCCCCCGCCACCCGCGAGGTCGCCGTCGCCGAGCTCAAGGCCGCGCTCCAGGAGTCCGGCATGGCCCGCCGCCCGTTCATCCGCAACGCGATGATCGGCTCGGCCGCCCTGCTCGGTCTGCCCGCGATCGTCATGCTCAAGGACCTGGGCAAGACCAACGCCCAGATCACCGAGGAGCAGCCTTACGCCGGCGCCGGCCTCGAGCACACCGTCTGGGATGCCGGCGTGCGCGTCGTCCGCGACGTGGTCGGCACCCCGATCCGCCCGGGCGACCTGGAGATCGGTGACCTGGTCAACGCCGAGCCCTCGACGATCTTCGACGGCAGCCTTCACGGCGCGCCGCTGCAGATCGCCAAGTCGAAGGCCGCCACGATCCTGCTGCGGATGGACCCCAACGACATCGTCAACGACGTGACCCGCAACTGGTCGGTCAACGGCATCGTGGCCTACTCCAAGATCTGCACCCACGTCGGTTGCCCGATCTCGCTGAACGAGCGCACCACGCACCACCTGCTGTGCCCGTGCCACCAGTCGACCTTCGACCTCGCCGACCACGGCAGGGTCCTCTTCGGTCCGGCCGGTCGTCACCTGCCGCAGCTGCCCCTGGGCGTCGACGCGGACGGCTTCCTCGTTGCCCTCTCGGACTACCCTGAGCCTGTGGGCGTCAGCTACTGGGAGCGCAACACCTACGACATCGACGAGATCTTCGACGACTGGTCAAAGGACCACGCCGCCGATGCTGAGCAGTACGGCTACAAGGAGGGCGGACAGTGAGCACCGACACGTCCAAGGTTGCCGCCAGCAACGGCACCAACGCCGCTGCCCCGGCGGGCAAGCCGACCAAGGCCGGCGCAGCCGCCAACTGGGCTGACGAGCGCCTCGGGCTCGGCGGCCTGAGCAAGTTCCTCTCCCGCAAGATCTTCCCCGACCACTGGTCGTTCATGCTGGGCGAGATCGCGCTGTGGAGCTTCGTGGTCCTGCTGGTCACCGGCGTCTTCCTGACGCTGTGGTTCAAGCCCTCGATGGCCGAGATCACCTACCAGGGCTCCTACGCCCCGCTGCGCGGCATCGACATGTCCGAGGCGATGGCCTCGACGCTGGACATCTCCTTCGACGTACGCGGCGGCCTGCTGCTGCGTCAGGTCCACCACTGGGCGGCGATGCTGTTCATCGCCTCGATGATGATCCACATGATGCGCGTGTTCTTCACCGGTGCGCACCGCAAGCCGCGTGAGATCAACTGGGTCATCGGCGCCACGCTGCTGCTCCTCGGCACGCTCGAGGGCTTCACCGGCTACTCGCTCCCCGACGACCTGCTCTCCGGCACCGGCATCCGGGCCGCGGACGGGTTCATGATGGCGATCCCCATCGTGGGGACGTACATCTCGTTCTTCCTGTTCGGAGGCGAGTTCCCGGGCGACGACATCATCCCGCGCCTGTTCACGATCCACGTGCTGTTGATCCCGGCGCTGCTGCTGGCGCTGATCGGTGCCCACCTGATCCTCCTGATCTACCACAAGCACACCCAGTGGCCCGGACCCGGACGCACCGAGAAGAACGTCGTCGGCTACCCGATGGTGCCGAACTACATCTCCAAGATGACCGGCTTCTTCTTCATCACCTTCGGTGTGACCGCCCTGCTCGGCGCTTTCTTCTCGCTCAACCCGGTGTGGAAGTTCGGTCCGTACGACCCGACCAAGGTCACCGCGGGCTCGCAGCCTGACTGGTACATGGGCTGGCCCGACGGCGCGCTGCGCATCATGCCGGGCTGGGAGTCGCACTTCTGGGGCTCGACCTGGTCGTGGAACATCTTCTTCCCGGTCATCGTGCTGCCGATGGCGGCCTGGATGGTCGTGCTGATGCTCCCGTTCATCGAGGCCTGGATCACCGGCGACAAGCGCGAGCACCACCTGCTCCAGCGCCCGCGCAACGCTCCGACCCGCACCGCCACGTTCGTCGCGCTGATGACGTTCTACGCAGGCTTCTGGGCCGCCGGCGGCAACGACATCATCGCGATCAAGTTCGACCTCTCGATCAACCAGATCACCTACTTCCTGCGGGCGTTCGTGTTCCTGGGTCCGATCGCGGCGTTCATCATCACGCGTCGTTGGTGCATCTCGCTGCAGCGTCACGACAACGAGAAGCTGCTGCACGGCTACGAGACCGGCACGGTCATCCGTACGCCGGAGGGCGCCTACCACGAGAAGCACCTGCCGCTCCCCGAGGACGAGGCCTACGCCATGACCGTCCGCGACCGCGGCCGGGCCGGCGAGGAGCCGGAGCTGAAGAAGAACGGCAAGCTGTCGCTCCGCGCCAAGCTCCGTGCCTTCTACTACGACCACGACGTGGACAAGCCGACCCCCGAGGAGCTCAGCGAGGCACACCACCACGCCGAGCACGAGGCCCACGCGCTGGCCGCCCACGAGGGTCACCAGGTCGACGGTCACGACTTCGACGATCACCGTCACTCGGCGATCGAGGAGCCCCTCAGCCACTGAGGCTGAAGCCGTACGCCACGTGGCGCCGTTCCCTCCGGGGGACGGCGCCACGTGCGTTTTCCCGCCCGAAACCCGGTTGCCGCCGGCGGACCCCGAAATCTAGGGTCGGCACATGACCGACCTCGCGGCCCGTCTCCGAGCCGACCTCCTCACCGCCCGCAAGGCTCGCGACGCCACGGCGACCGCCGTGCTCCGCTCGACGCTGGCTGCGATCGCCAACGCCGAGGCTCTGCCGGTGACGGAGACGGCTCTCTCGACGGATGGGATGGCCTCCGGCTCCGCTTCGGCAGAGGGCCCGATCGCCGGCGCCGCGATCGGCGTCGGTGCGACCGAGGCCGCCAGACGCGACCTCACCGACGACGACGTACGCGCCGTCATCTCCGGCGAGCTGGCCGAGCGGCTGGCCGCCGCAACGGACCTGGATTCCCACGACGCCACCGAGAAGGCGAGCCAGCTCCGCGCTGAGGCCGACCTGCTCGGTGCGTACCTCTGATCGTTCGCTGACTCGGCCCATCTGTCCCACCCCAGAACGCCGAGTCGGCGCATCTGTCCCGAACGTGCGGGACAGATGCGCCGACTGGGCGTCTATTTCTGGGGCAGTTGCGCCGAGTAGGCGATCAGCCCTGCGGGTCGAGCTCGCCGCCGACGACCTCGAGCACCCGGGCGCGTACGTTGGCAGCGGCCTCGGGGTCCCGCGCCGCGACGGCGGCGACGAGCGCATTGCCGAGGATCAGCTGCGGGATCCGGATGATCGAGTCGAGCTCCTGGCGGAACCCGGCGCGACCGCCCTGCGGAGTGACCAGCTCGACCTCGGCGAGCTTGGTCAGCTGGGTGCCGGTGAAAGAGGTCAGCGCGATGACGGCCGCTCCCCCGGCGACGGCCGCCTGGGCGACCTGGATGGTCGGCGCGGTGGCGCCGGTGCCGCTGACGACGACGCAGACGTCGCCCGGCTGGAGCAGGCGAGCGCGGATGAGCTGGTCGAGGTGGTCGCTCGGGGCGACGGTGCTCAACCCCTGGGAACCCAGTCTCATCGCGATGTCCTGGGCAACCGGCGAGGAGACACCGGTGCCGGCGACGAGGATCGAGCGCGCCTCGGCGAGGAGCTCCACCGCCCGGGTGACCTGCTCCTCGGAGAGGAGCCCGACCATGTCGGAGGCGGAGTCGGCGATGTCGGCGAAGAACGAACGCACCACCGTCAGCGGGCTGCCTCCCTCAGTCGTCTCGGTCTTGGCCGTGCCCAGGTCGCGCGCCAGCAGCACCTTGAGGTGCGGGAAGCCGCGGAACCCGAGTCTCTGCGCGGCTCTGACCACGGTCGCGGTCGAGACGGAGGCCTCGGCGGCGATCTCGGCGGTGGTCGCCTCGATGGCCCACTCCGAGCGGGTCAGCACGACCTCGGCGACCGCGCGCTCGGAAGGGTTGAGCCGCGGCATTGCGGCCCTGATGGCTGGTAGAACCGGCGCACTCGTCATGCCGCCACCAGCGTGGCTTCGGCGCCGTGCAGGATCCGGTGACGCAGCGCCGCTGACAGCTGGTCCACCAGGATCGTCACGAAGATGATCACAACTAGCATGATTCCACCCCACTCCCACTCCCGGCCCCGAAGGACACGGTTTAGTAACGCACCAATTCCACCGGCGCTCACCACGCCGAGGATCGCGCTTGCCCTGATGTTCACCTCGAAACGGTAGAGCCAGAACGCCACGGTCTCCGGAAGCATCTGCGGGATGACCGCTGTGCGGATGCGCTGCCACCAGGACGCACCGGCCGCCGTGACCGCCTCGACGGGACGCGGGTCGACCGCCTCGACGTTCTCCAGCGTCAGCTTGCCGAGCGAGCCGATCGAGTGGATGCCGATCGCCATCGCCCCCGCCATCGGGTTGAGCCCGAACAGCGGCAGCATCACGATCACCGCCAGCAGGATCTCCGGGACGGCGCGGATGGCGTTGAAGAAGAGCCGCACCGGGACCCGCACGACCAGCGGCGAGGTGTTGGAGGCGGCCAGGAACGCCAGCGGGAACGAGAACAGCGCCCCGACGCAGGTGCCGATCCAGGCGAGCGCCACCGACTCCCCCATCAGCTTCAGTGACTGCAGCCACCAGTCGCCGTAGGTGAGCTCCGGGTCGGCCTGGCCCTCGGGATGGGCACCCGGCCAGGTGAGCACGCCGTCGAGCATCTGGCCGGCGTACTGCAGGATCTCCCCGGGGAACTGTGGCAGCCGCTCCCACTTGGCGTCATCCAGCGACCACCCGGCCACCAGCACGATGCCGATCAGGGCCAGGCCGGCCAGGGTGTAGGGCCACTTCGGGGGCGGCTTCGGCCTCACACCAGCCTCCGGCGCAGGACCTGAGAGAGCAGGTCGATGGCGATGACGACCACGAAGATGACGATCACGACCGCCGCGAGCCGCGGATAGTCGGCGCGGTTGAAGTAGAGCATGATCAGCTGCCCCACACCGCCGGCCCCGACCGCGCCCAGCACCACCGAGGCACGGATGTTGAGCTCGAAGACATAGAGGACGTACGAGGCGTAGTTGGGCAGCACGGCCGGCACGATCGCGACGCGGGCTCGCTGCCAGCGCGTGGCCCCGGCGGCGTCGAGCGCCTCCAGGGGGCCGGGATCGACGGCGTCGATGCTCTCCGCGGTCAGCTTGGCGACGATGCCGATGTTGAAGATGGTCAGCGCCAGGATTCCCGGGAGCGGTCCGGTGACGACGGCGACGAACACCAGCGCGTAGGCCATGTCGGGCAGCGACCGGATCACCGCCATCACCGACTTGGTGACCCGGTAGACCGCCGGTGGCGCGCTGACCTTGGAGCCCAGCAGAGCCACCCCGAGGGCGATCAGGGAGCCGACGAAGGTCGCGATGACCGCGATGGCCGCGGTCTCCTGCAGCGCGGTCCACAGCCGCGAGGACGGGTCGGTGATCTCCGCCCACTCGGGGTGCACCACCTCCTCGAGGATCATCACCAGTTCGGGCCACTGCTGGATGGCCGGCGCGAGCGAGAAGTCGATCGCCCAGCCCGCCACCACGGTGATTGCGACGGCGCCGAGGACGCCGCCGACGAGCAGCGGGCTCAGCGGCGGCTGCGCCGGACGCACCGGGCCGTCCGGGCGCTCGAGGATCGCCTCAGTCATGCCGAGACGTCCTCGGCGGTCAGCGAGCGACCGTAGATCTTCTCGAAGACGGCGTCGTCGGCCTCGGCCGCCGGGCCGTCGAAGACGATCTGGCCCGCGCGCATGCCGATGATCCGGTCGGCGTAGCGCCGAGCCAGGTCGAGGAAGTGCAGGTTGACCACGGTGGTGATACCGAGATCGCGGTTGATTCGTTGCAGGTCACGCATCACCAGGTTGGCCGTCGGCGGGTCGAGCGAGGCGACCGGCTCGTCGGCGAGGATGACCGACGGCTGCTGCGCCAGCGCACGCGCGATCGCGACCCGTTGCTGCTGCCCGCCGGAGAGCTCGGAGGCGCGTACCCAGGCCTTCTCGACGATCCCGACGCGCTCGAGCGCCTCGAAGGCGATCTCCTTGTCGGCCTTCGGGTGCAGCCCGAGGGCCGACTGCAGCCATGACTGGGCATGCAGCCGGCCGGTGAGGACGTTGCCCACCACCGAGCGACGGGCGACCAGGTTGAAACCCTGGAAGATCATCCCGATCTCGGCACGCAGCCGCCGCAGCCGGCGCCCGCGTGCCGAGGCCACGTCGGTCCCGCCCACCGACAGCTTCCCGGCGGTGACCGGCACCAGGCCGTTGATCGTGCGGATGAGCGTCGACTTCCCCGCCCCCGAGAGCCCGACGACCACGACGAACTCCCCGGCCGGAATGGTCAGCGAGACCTTGTCCAGGCCGCGGGTGCCGTTCGGGTAGACCACCGAGACGTCGTCGAAGACGATGCTCATTCGCCGAAGTTCTCCTCCACGCTCTTCGCCTTCTTCAGCGCAGCGGTGTCGACCTTCTCGAGGCCCTCGATCTCGTAGACCGCCTCGAGCGTCTTGAGCCCCTTGGGATCCTTCGCCATCGCGGTGAACGCGTCGGTCACCTTCGTACGCAGCTCCTTGGAGAGGTTGCCCGCGACGACGATGCCGTCGTTGGGGATCTCGGTGGAGTAGGCGAACACGACCACGTCGGAGGCGACCTTCGGCTCGTCGGCCGCGACCTCCTCGCGGGCGTCGTCGTAGCTCACCCCGATCGGGTAGTCGCCGCGCGCCACGGCCAGGATCGCGGCGTCGTGGTCGCCGGCAAACTGTGCGTCGAGGTCGACCAGCGCGTCGCCACCGGTGACCTGGCTCCACTGGGTGGCCGGGTAGTAGTAGCCCGAGGCGGAGCCCTGGTCGACGAAGGCGATCGAGCTGCCGGGCTTGATCTTGGCGATGGCCTCCTCACCGACGGGGCCGGTCTTGGCGGCATCGGTGCCGTTGCAGTACTTGAAGCCCTCGACCACCTTGACCTCGTCGGTGCAGTAGGTGTCGGGGTCGTTGGTGAACCACTGGGTGTGGTAGGTCCCCGAGCCGTAGCGGACCGACTGCAGGACCGGCACCGCACCGGCCTGATCCTCGGCCTGGACCATGCCGATCGGGCCGAGCATCGCGACCTGGGCCTGGTCGGACTTCAACGCGACGATCGCGGCGGCATAGCTCTCGGTCACCTCGGCACGCACGGGGATCCCGATCCTGTCGCTGAGGAACGACTCCAGGCCCTTCGCGCTCTCGGTGATCGAGTCGACGTCGCCGGAGGGCACCAGCGACAGCACGATCTCCTCGGGATCCTCAGCGGGCGCGGCACTGTCCTCGCCGCTGCCGCAGGCGGCGAGCGCGAGGGCGAGCGAGGCGGCGGCGCCGACCGCCAGCAACCGGCTACTGGGTGTTCTCAACATGGACAGACTCCTTGAGGGGGTGAGCTGCGATGAAGGATGACGGGTCACTCGACCAGTCCGAGACTGCGGGGTACAGGTCCACGAGTGATCCTGCACGAACATGAGCTGGTCCTTGCCGGCGGTCGAAGGCATCAACGTACGCAGCAACACAACCACGCTCGACGGCGGGACCAAGGTCATTGCGCCAGATGTCGCCGACCGACATCAACCACTCCGGCGCGTCGGTGGCGCCGGCGGCGTCGAGGAAGGCGTCCAGGTGCCCCTTCATCCGGGTCGGCTTGAGCGCGTCCGCGCACACCTCGTCGACCACGTCGCGTACGCCGAGGTGCTCCAGGATCGCGTCCAGCCCGCTGCCGGGCGAGTTGGTCAGGATCACCCGGTGCGCGTCGATCCCGGCGAGCAGGTCGGCCAGCCCCTCGGGCGTGCGGATGTCACCGGGGCACTCGCTCATCTCCGCCCTGCTCAGGACGTACGCAGCGCTCAGCTGCTCCTCGGTCACCCCCGCGGCCAGGCCCAGGATCTTGACGGCCTCATAGCCGTCCTGAGCGCCTGTGAGCGTCTTCGGGGCACTCTCGGGCAGCCGCTTCCCCAGGAAGGCCTGAGCGGCCTCCAGGAGCGCCTCAGGGACAGCGGTGAGGGCCGCCACCCTCTCGGCGTAGAGAAGCACCGGGGTGTCTCCGAGACACACCGTGCCGTCCAGGTCCAGTACCAGCACCGGCCGAGGCAACGCATCCACCTTCCAGGGGCGCGGGCCGTCGGGGTCAGCCCTGCGCAACGCGATTACGTGATAACTGGAACGTAGGTAAAGACGCTTCAGGACGCAAGCAGCAAACGCTTGATGTCACACGCTATTTACTGCACTGCACGATATCGACTCAGGCCGGTTCACAGGCCCAAGCCGACTTCGGCGCGCCGCGGGTCAGGCGAGAGCAGACCCCGCCCGGTACTCGTCGTAGGAGGTGTTCCAGTCGCCCCAGCCGTTGCTGAACGTCATCTGGCGGTTGGTCCCCACCGTCTCGACCACGTCGCCGCGGCGGGTCATGTCGTAGAGGAACTTCGCGTTCTCGTCACTCATCCCGGTGCAGCCGTGGGAGACGTTGGCGTTGCCCTGCTGCGCGACCGACCAGGGCGCGCCGTGGATGAACTCACCGGAGAACGTGAGCCGCATGGCCCACTTCACGCCCTCCATGTTGTAGTACTCCCGGTCGCCCTGGTTGATCCCGATGGTCTCGGAGTTCATGGTCTTGCGCTTGAACTTCTCGATGATCACCTTCACGCCGCTGCGGGTGACGAACCCCTCCTTGCCGGTCGTGATCGGGATGGTCTTGATCTTCTGTCCGTTCTTGAAGACTTCCATCTGGTGGGTCTGGGCGTTGGCCCGGTAGATGTGGGCGTCGCCGGTCTTGAAGGTGATCTCGCGGTCCTTCTGGCCGAAGATGCCGCCGCCGGCCGGGACCGAGTTGATGTTGAGCTTCACGTTGATCGTGGAGTTGGCCTGCCAGTAGGTCCGCGGACGGTAGTGGACCTCCTTGTCGCTCACCCAGTACCACGACCCGTCCTGCTTCGGGGTCGACTCGACCAGCATCTTCTTCTCGAAGGCGGCCTTGTTCTTCACCGGCAGGTCGTACGTCACGATGATCGGCATCCCGACGCCGACCGTCTCGCCGTCGAGCGGTGCGATCGACGGGTAGGTCTGGCGGTCCAGGCCGAGATCCTCGGTGGAGAACTTGACCTCGCTCTTCTGCTGCAGACCGTCGTCACCGGTGGCGGTCACCGAGAGGGTGTAGGAGGCGGTCGGCTCGAGCACCTCGCCCGCGCTCCAACTGAGCCCGTCCTCGGTGATCGTGCCCCGCACCTTGGTGCCCTTCGCGCCGGTCAGCATGACCTCGTCGAGACGCCCCTTGGCCACGTCGACCTTGACCACCTTGTCGACCGCGACGCCGGTGGCGTTGTTCTCGATGTTGGGCGTGATCTGCACCGTCGGCTCGGCGGGCTTCTTGGGCTCCTTCGAAGCCGAGTCCGCCCCGCACGCGGCGAGCACCGGCGCGAGAGCCGCGGCGGCGGTGGTCAACAGCACCCGGCGGCGGGCGAACACGGACGGGCGGTGAAACGGTGACTGCGTTGACACGGTGAGACTGCTCCAGACCTGATCATTGACCCAAGACGCCCGAAACCGGGACGCGGGCGCGATAACCCTACCGGGCATCGCCAAGAGGCGTGCAAGAACGGAACCGGGGCCCGATCCATCTCGGATCGGGCCCCGCGTAGGTCCGTTGCTCAGTGCTTGAACTCGCCTCGGTAGTACTCGAAGTTCCAGCCGGCGAGGGCCAGCAGACCCAGCACGGCGGCGATGATGAGCAGCCACCAGGCGGCCATCGCGACGGCGAGGACCACCAGGCCGAAGGTGAGCCCGGCCCACAGCGGCCACCAGGAGAACGGCGGGAAGAAGCCGTACTCCCCCGCGCCCTCGGCGATGTCGCCGTCCTCGCGGTCCTCGGGACGCGGGTCCATCTTCATGGCGTGGAAGCCGAGGTAGACGGTGATCATCGCGAACAGCAGGGTGCACATGACCAGCGCCGAGGTGCCGGTCCAGTCGCCACCCTCCGCGGAGGCTGCGGTGACGAACCAGTAGGCCGGGGTGACCAGCACCATGAAGGCGGTGCAGACCACGAAGATCCAGGCTTCAGACTTCAACGTGCTCAGCCTTCCTTGTTGGAGCTGGTGGAGAGGAGATCGTCCTCATCGTGCTCCAGCGCGGCGATCTCCGGGTGGTGGAGGTCGAAGGCCGGGGACTCCGAGCGGATCTTCGGGATGGAGACGAAGTTGTGGCGCGGCGCCGGGCAGGCCGTGGCCCACTCCAGCGAGCGGCCCCAACCCCACGGGTCATCCACCTCGACCTTGGGGGCGTTGCGGGAGACGTAGAGGTTGTAGAAGAACGGCAGCATCGACAGGCTCAGCAGGAACGCACCCACCGTCGAGAACTGGTTGAGGAAGGTGAACCCGTCGCTGGGCAGGTAGTCGGAGATGCGTCGCTGCATGCCCTCGACACCGAGCCAGTGCTGGACCAGGAAGGTCGCGTGGAAGCCGACGAACAGCAGCCAGAAGTGGACCTTGCCGAGGCGCTCGTCGAGCATCCGGCCGGTCATCTTCGGCCACCAGAAGTAGAAGCCGGCGAACATCGCGAACACGACGGTTCCGAAGACCACGTAGTGGAAGTGAGCAACCACGAAGTAGGAGTCGGAGACCTGGAAGTCGAGCGGCGGGCTCGCCAGGATGATGCCGGTCAGACCACCGAAGAGGAAGGTCGTCAGGAAGCCGATCGACCACAGCATCGGGGTGTCGAAGCTGACCGATCCGCCCCACATCGTGCCGATCCAGTTGAAGAACTTCACGCCTGTCGGCACGGCGATGAGGAAGGTCATGCCGGAGAAGAACGGCAGGTTGACCGCGCCGGTGACGAACATGTGGTGCGCCCACACCGCCACCGAGAGGATCGCGATACCGAGGGTCGCGGCGACCAGGCCGATGTAGCCGAAGATCGGCTTGCGGCTGAAGACCGGGAGGATCTCGGAGATGATGCCGAAGAACGGCAGCGCGATGATGTAGACCTCGGGGTGACCGAAGAACCAGAACAGGTGCTGCCACAGGATCGGGCCGCCGTGGGCGGCGTCGAAGACGTGGGAACCGAACTGGCGGTCGGACTCGAGCATCAGCAGCGCGGCGGCGAGGATCGGGAACGCGATCAGCGCGAGCAGCGCGGTGATCAGGGTGTTCCACGTGAAGATCGGCATCCGGAACATGGTCATGCCCGGCGCACGCATGCAGATGATCGTGGTGATGAAGTTGACCGAGCCGAGGATGGTGCCCAGACCGGCCATGTAGAGACCCATGATCCACAGGTCGCCACCGACACCCGGCGAGTACTGCGCGGTGGAGAGCGGCGTGTAGGCGAACCAGCCGAAGTCGGCCGCACCCGCGGGGGTGAAGAAGCCGCTGGCCGAGATCAGGCCACCGAAGAGGTAGAGCCAGTAGCTGAACATGTTGAGTCGCGGGAAGGCGACGTCAGGAGCGCCGATCTGCAGCGGCATGATCACGTTCGAGAAGCCGAAGAACAGCGGCGTCGCGAAGAGCAGCAGCATGATCGTGCCGTGCATCGTGAACAGCTGGTTGAACAGCTCGTCGTTGACGACCTGCTGCCCCGGGAACGCCAGCTCCGAACGCATCAGCAGCGCCATCATGCCGCCGATCAGGAACCAGAAGAACGACGTGACCAGGTACATCTTGCCGATCAGCTTGTGATCGGTGGTGGTCAGCAGCTGGTAGATCAGCTTGCCGAGCGGCTTGCGGCCGCCGGCGACCGGGGGTGCAGCGGTGGCAGTCACTCGCCCTCCTCCTCGTTGTGGCTGGAGACGTCGTCGGCGGGGCGGGTGGACTTACCGCCACCGAGAAGCGGACGCTCGGCCTCGAAGCCCTTCTGCGCCAGCGTGTCGACGTAGGACTTGTAGTCGCTCTCGGAGAGGATCGCGACCTTGAAGATCATCCGGGCGTGGTAGACGCCGCAGAGCTCGTAGCAGGCACCGCGGAAGGTCTTGCCCTCGATGAGGTCCTCCGCGTTCGGGTCGAAGGTGGCCGTGGCCTCCTTCGTGGTGATCGAGTAGTGGTTCACCCGACCGGGGACGACGTCCATCTTCATGCCGAACTCCGGGACACCGAAGTTGTGGATGACGTCGGCCGAGCGCAGGTTGAACCGCGTGGTGGTCTTCTCCGGGAGGACCAGCGTCGGGATGTGCGAGCCGGTGCCGACGACGTAGCCGTAGCTGTCGTAGGCGTACTTGTCGTCGACCAGGTTGTCGTCGGCGCTCAGGTCGGGCTCACCGATGCCGTGGTTGAAGGTCCACTGCCACTGCTGGCCGGTCACCTCGATCACATTGGTCGGGTTGCCGTTGTCCAGCATCTCGTTCTGGACCTTGACGGTGTGGTCGAAGAAGACGATCACCATCAGCACCGGGGCGATCGTGTAGAAGATCTCCAACGGCAGGTTGTAACGCGTCTGGACCGGGACGTCGGCGTCGCTGCGGCGCCGGTAGCGCCAGATCGCCCAGAAGATGAGCCCCCAGGTCAGGACACCGGTGATCAACGCGGCGACCCACGCGCCCTGCCACAGGGCAAGGTTGTGCTCCCCCTGCTCAGAACGCGGCTCGGGGAAGCCGAAACGCGCCGCCTCGCCCGAACAGCCACTCAGCAGGAGGGCGCCGGCCGTCAGCGTCGCCACCAGCGCACCACGGCGGGCGCGGGCGTGGGACGGAGTCGATCCGGCCCCTGGCAAGTGCAGACCCACTACGAGCCTCTCTCTCATGCGAACACTCAGATGTCGGCAGACTACCGCGAGCGCCTCCGGATTCATCTTCAGGGGTTCCTCATGTCGCGTATGGCTACCGTTGGGTCCTGTGACCGACAGCTTCATCTACCTCGACGCCGCCTCGGCCGAACCACTCCACCCCGCCGCGCGGGAAGTGCTTCTGGCCGCGGCCGATCAGGGGTACGCCGACCCGCGCCGCCTCCACCGGCCGGCCCGTAACGCGGGGCTGCTGCTCGCGAACGCCCGCGAGGTCGTGGCCGAGGCGCTGGGGGTCCGTCGCGATGAGGTCCTTTTCACATCTTCGGGCACCTCCGCCGTGCACGCGGGCCTGCTGGGGCTCGGATCACGTGGCATAGCTCACAGTGCCGTCGAGCACCAGGCGGTCATCGACGCCGCGCGCTGGTCGCAGCGCTCCCCCGTCATCGAGCTGGCCGTCGATGCCGAGGCACGGGTCGAGGTGGACGCCGTCCGCGCCGCCCTCGCCGGCGGAGACGTCGATGTGGTCGCCGTCCAGCAGGCCAACCACGAGGTGGGCACGCTCCAGCCCCTCGACGAGGTCGCCTCCGCCGCCGGCCCGGCCGCTCTCTTCGTCGATGCCGGCGCCTCGATGGGACGCCTGCCCCTGCCCGAGGTCGGGGACGCGATCGCCGGCTCCGCCCGCAAGTGGGGTGGCCCCGGCGGGGTGGGAGTGCTGGTCGTGCGCAGGTCGGCCCGCTGGCGGTGGCCGTTCCCGGGCGATGAGTGGTCGCGTACGGATCAGGGGTTCACGAACGTACCCGGGGCGCTGGCCGCCGCCGCGGCGCTCCAGGCGGTGGTCGCCGAGCGCGAGGAGGTCAACGCCCGCCAGCACGAGCTGATCAAGCTGGTCCGCGATCGGGTGAGCGCGGAGATCCCGGACGTCGACGTCGCCGGCCCTGCCGAGGGCCGGCTCCCCCATCTGGTGACGTTCTCGGCGCTGTATGTCGACGGCGAGGCGCTGGTGACCGCGCTGGACCGTATCGGCGCCGGTGTCGCGAGCGGCTCGGCCTGCACGTCGGACACCCGAGAACCGTCTCGCGTACTTGCTGCCATGGGAGCGCTGACACACGGTAACGTTCGGCTATCGCTGACCCGCGACACGACGCGAGAGGATGTGGAGCGCGTGCTCGACGCACTGCCTGAGATCGTCAAGAACCTGCGCGCCGAGGCGGGGCTGTGAGCGCGCCGAGCGTCACCCTCGACTGCCGCGGCCAGGCCTGTCCGCGGCCGATCATCGAGCTCGGCCGCCACCTCGGCGATGTCGAGATCGGCGAGGTCATCGCCGTCGCGGCCGACGACGTCGCAGCCCACCACGACGTACCCGCCTGGGCTCGCATGCGCGGCCAGGAGTTCGTCGGCGAGGTGGAAGCAGAAGACGGCGTACCCGTGTATCGGATACGCCGCCTGAGCTGAGCGGGGGGGTTCAGCCCTTGATGTGCGAAGCGATCTGGTCGGCGGCGGTGTCGCCGTAGGACTCGCGGACGCGGGCGACGAACTCCTCGGCGGTGAAGGAGTACTCCTGCGGGCCGACGGTCTCGACGCAGTAGGCGGCCAGGACGCAGCCGACCTCGGCGGCCTGCTCCAGCTCGCAGTCCCAGGCCAGCGCGGCGAGGAAGCCGGCGCGGAAGGCGTCGCCGACACCGGTGGGCTCGACGGCGTTCACGTTCTTCGCGGCGGGCAGCACGATCGCGTCCTCGCCCTTGCGCTGGATGCGTACGCCGTCCTTGCCGAGCGTGGTGACCTGGGTGCCGACCCGGGCCAGGACCTCCTCGGCGGACCAGCCGGTCTTCTGCTGGAGCACGTGGGACTCGTACTCGTTGGTGAACAGGTAGGCAGCGCCGTCGACGAGGTCGCGGATCAGCTCACCGTCGCCGAAGGCGAGCTGCTGGCTCGGGTCGGAGATGAAGGTGTAGCCGCGCTGGCGGGCCTCCTCGGTGTGGCGCTTCATCGCGTCGGGGTCGTCGGGCGCGATCAGCACGAACGACGGCTCACCAACCTTCTCCGCGATCGGGCCGAGCTCGATCTCGCGAGCCTCGGCCATCGCCCCCGGGTAGAAGCTGGCGAACTGCGCCATCGCGGTGTCGGTGGTGCAGACGAACCGCGCGGTGTGCAGCGTCTCGGAGACGCGCAGGTGGTCGCAGTTGACGCCGTGGCGCTCGAGCCAGGAGCGGTAGTCGGCGAAGTCCTCGCCGACCGCACCCACGAGCACCGGCGCGAGGCCGAGGTTGGCCAGGCCGAAGGAGATGTTGGCGCCGACGCCACCGCGGCGGATCTCGAGGTCGTTGACCAGGAAGCTCACCGAGAGCTTGTCGAGCTGGTCGGCGACCAGCGAGTCGGCGAACTTTCCACCGAAGCTCATCAGGTGGTCGGTGGCGATGGAGCCTGCGATCAGGAGTGAACCGGACATGCGCGGAACCCTACCGGCGAGACCTCGGGCGACGTTAAGGCTCGACCGTGGACGGGAGATGAAATATTACCGCTGAGTCGGCCTTCTGCTACCCGTTGGTAGTGCTTACCGTCGTTTGCATGACAGATATGCGCGTACCCTACGACGACCTCGACAGCCCCGCGCAGCTCTGCGCCGACTGCGCCGCCGCCGACAGCGCGCTGCGCCTGCCCGCGCCACGGGTGCGCGAGTCGGCCCGCCCGGCGCCTGCGGTGCGGATGCAGTCCCGCGAGCCACGCGACGCCGCGATGCTCGAGACCTGCGGCCACGTGGCAGACGATCTCGCCCTGACCTGAGCCGGCGAGGTCGCGACTCGCGATCCCAGCCGAAGACCAAGAGAGCCCCTGTCACGCACAGGGGCTCTCGTCATGTCCCCGTGCGGTCAGCCCCGCGGGATCAACCCGTCGAGTGCGAGGTCCAGGAGGCGAGCCGCGCGGGCGGCGTCGGCGGTGCGGTCACGGCTGATGACCCACGCGATGCCGGCGGCCAGGTCGAAGAGCTCGTCCATGCGTACGTCGCGCCTGATCTCGCCGGCGTCCTGCGCCTGCTTCAACAGCACCCGCGTCGTCTCCTGCATGTGGCCACACGTCACACCTAGAAGCGACCCCTCGCGCCCCGCGGCGTCGAGCACGCTGTCCGGGAGCCCTCCGTACGTGCTGATCTGGTCGATCGTGGCCAGGAGCCACTCTCGCAGGGCCGCCAGCGGCTTCTCGTCCCCGACCAGCTCGGCGCCACGGGTGTGCACGGCTGCCATGTTCTCCGCAAGTGCCACGGCGATGAGCTCGTCACGCGTCGGGAAGTGCCGGTAGAGCGTCGCGTTCCCGACGCCGGCGGCGCGGGCGATCTCGTCGATCGAGGTGTCGACGCCGTCACGGGCGAAGGCGGCTCGTGCGGCTTCGACGACGGCGTCGTAGTTGCGGCGGGCGTCGGCCCGCTTCGGCCGCCTGCTCGCCCAGTCGGTGATCTCGGTCGCAGTCATCAGTACCCCTTGACAATAACCGGGGACTGTCCCCACATTTGAAATGGGGAGTCTCCCTGTTTCCGATCATAGCGAGGTACGCAGACATGACAGAGCTTCACGACACACGGGCCGCGACCGGGGCCAGGGCCCGTGGAGGAGGTTGGGCGGTCGCCGCGGTGGTGACCTGCCAGCTGATGCTGATGGTGGACGGCGTGATCGTCACCGTCGCACTCCCCTACATCCGCGACGAGTTCGGACTCAGCGCGGTCGGCCTGTCCTGGGTCGTCTCCGCCTATGCCCTGGCGTTCGCGGGGTTCCTCCTGGTCAGCGGGCGACTCGGGACGATGTTCGGCCCCCGCCGGGTGCTCCTGGCAGGCGCGGCGGTCTTCGTCGTGGCCTCCGCGGCGGGCGGCCTCGCACCGACCGGTGAGCTGCTGATCGCAGCACGGGCCGTGCAGGGCGTGGGCGCCGCACTGGCGGGCCCGGCGATCATGGTGCTGCTGGTCGCGAACACCGACGAGGGGCCGCAGCGCCTGCGAGCGATGTCCTGGTTCATCATCGGCTCCAGCCTGGGCAGCTGCCTGGGTCTGGTGGCCGGAGGCGTGCTGACGGTGGCCCTGGACTGGCGCTGGGTGATGCTGATCAACGTACCGGTCGGCGCGGCCGTCATCGCCGGGACCGTGGCGTTCGTCCGGGACGCCGACCGGACGCCGGGGCGGCTGGACGTACCCGGTGCGATCGCCTCCGCCGTCACCATGGTCGCTCTCGTGCACGGGCTCACCCGAGCGGGCCAGGAGGGTTGGGGCGACCCGGTCGTGCTCGGTTCCCTCGTCCTCGCGCTGATGGCCCTGGTCGTCCTGATCGCGGTGGAGTCACGCGCGGCGCACCCCGTCGTACCGCTGCGCCTGCTCGCAGGCGCCCGCCGCGCCGTCCCCTATGCGGGCATGCTCCTGGTGCCCGCCATGATGATCGGCTTCTTCACCTTCTCGGTGCTCTTCCTGCAGGACGTACGCCACTTCGACGCGCTCGAAGCCGGCATCGCGTACCTACCCTGGGGCGCCTCGGTGATCATCGGCGCCCGACTGGTGCCGGTGCTGATCGCGCGCATCGGCAGCCGCATGGCGATCACGCTCGGAACGACCCTCGGACTCGTCGGGCTGGTCGCGTTCGCGCTCCTGGCCGCCGACGCCCCGCTCTGGGTCGGCGTCCTGGTGCCGTGCTTCGTCTTCGGTTTCGTCGCGCCGCTCTTCTTCACCCCGGCCAGCGCCGAGATCATGGCGGCGGCCGGCGCCGAGGACGCTGGTGCCGCCGCGGGCCTGTTCCAGTCGATGCAGCAGCTCGGCGGTGCGATCGGTGTCGCGACACTCACCGCCGTGTTCACCGACCGTGCGGCGGCGGGGACGGAGTCGGCCATGGAGACCGCGATGCTCGCGTCCACCGCCTTCGGGGCCTGTCTCCTCGTCCTGGTCCTGGCGACTCCTGCGTTCACCGGTCAGCGGCCCGCGCCGACACCTGCCTGAGGCCCAGAACGCGTGAGCGCCCCGGTCCGTCGGACCGGGGCGCTCACGCTGATGCTCAGTGGAACGAGTCGCCGCAGGCGCAGGAGCCGGTGGCGTTGGGGTTGTCGATGGTGAACCCCTGCTTCTCGATGCTGTCCACGAAGTCGATCATCGCGCCGTTGAGGTAGGGGACGCTCATCCGGTCGACGACGACGGAGACACCGTCGAAGTCGGTGACGACGTCACCGTCGAGGGTGCGCTCGTCGAAGAAGAGCTGGTAGCGCAGGCCGGAGCAGCCACCGGGCTGCACGGAGATGCGCAGGCTCAGGTCGTCGCGGCCTTCCTGCTCCAGGAGGCTCTTCACCTTCGCGGCGGCAACGTCGCTCAGGTTGATGGAGTCGGCGCGGCGTTCGGTCGTCTGCTCGGTCATGTAGCTGGGCTCCCTGTGCGTGGGTGCGGGTTGTGTCTTAAGGCTCAATCGTCGCACATCCTCGGTTATTCCCGATGGTCGACGGACCAGGTCCGGGCCACCCTGGCGGCGAGGCCGACCAGGGAGTCGTACGCCTGGTCCAGTGCTCGCTCCTCGCCGACGCTGTCGACGAGGGAGTAGGCGGCGTCGATGCCGAGGGTGCGCATCTCGCGTCCGCTCATGCTGACCTTGCCGGCGAGCACGATGCAAGGCCGCAGCGCCTGCTCGGCCAGCCTCGCCACCCCGGCGGGCACCTTGCCGGCGGCGCTCTGCGGGTCGAAGGAGCCTTCGCCGGTGATCACCAGGTCGGCGCTCGCTGCCAGCTCCGGGAGCCCGAGCAGGTCGGCGACGACGTCGAATCCGGACCGACGCGTGGCCCCCAGGAGCAGCAGCGCGAATCCCATCCCGCCGGCCGCTCCCGCGCCCTTCGCGGTCGAGGTCGTACGCGACGTGGCGGCTGCCAGGTCCTGGAGCACACCGTCCCAGCGGGGCATGCTCTCCTCGGCCAGGCCCTTCTGCGCACCGTAGACCTTGACCGCACCGAAAAGCCCGGTCAGCGGGTTGTCCACGTCGCTGGCGATCACGATCTCGAGGCCCAATGGCTCGGGCAGCGTGACCTCGGAGATGCCCTCGAGCCCGGCGACACCGGCATCGAGCGGCTTGTCGGCGGTCGCGCCCAGCGCGGCGAGCAGCCCCGCGCCCCCGTCGCTGGTGCCGGAGCCGCCGAGACCGACGACGACCCTGGTCGCGCCGGCGTCACGGGCGGCGAGGAGCAGCTGCCCCACGCCGTACGAGGTCGCCTGCTCGGCTCCCTTCCCGCCGGTCAGGTGCAGACCGGCCGCCTGGGCCGACTCGACGTAGGCGGTCTCGCCCTCGACCAGGACCTGGGCAGTGACCGGCTCTCCGTGCGGGCCCCTGACCTCGACCTCGCGCAGATCGCCGCCGAGGACGTCGTGGAGCAGCTCGAGGAATCCGGGGCCGCCGTCGGCCATCGGCGCCAGCGAGAGCTCGTCGCGAGGTGCCGTACTCCGCCAGCCCTCCGCGATCGCGGCCGCCGCCTGGGCGGCGGTGAGCGTGCCAGCGTACTTGTCGGGGGCGATCAGCACTCGCATGGCCGAAACCTACCCGCGCACGGAAGTCGCCGGGTGTCCCGCACGGTCGTTTCGAGCAGTAACCATCACGCATGCGTCGCGTTAAGGTCGGTTCGTGCGGATCTTCGGGCGGCGCCGGGCCGGTGACTCAGAGACCAGGCGCATCAGAGACTTCTGGACCTGGTGGGCCCAGAAGGGCGCGCTGGCCTGCGGCGCCGCGATCGACGCCGACAACCAGGACGCGCTGGTCGCGCTGCTGGCCCGGCGGGTGGACGCGATGGAGGCGGGCCTGAGCTGGGAGGTCGGCCCTGGGCCCTTGGGCGGACGGCTGCTGGTCGTCTCGGCGGGCGGCAACCCGGACCATCGGGCGCTCGCCCGCCGCTGGCTGCTCGCCGCTCCCGAGCCCGACGGCGTCTCCCCGTGGGAGTTCAGCGACCAGCGCCCGCCGGTCGACGACCCGGTCGAGGCGGTGCTCACCACCCCTGGCGGTGCCGCCATCCGGCTGGCCGACATGCTGGTCGGCGCCCGGCAGAACGGTGCCCACTTCGATCTCACGCTGTTCCACCCGGCGTTCCCCGACCTCGCCGAGGACGCCCGGCTGCAGATCGCCTTCCATGCCCTCGACACCACGCTGGGCGAGTCCAGCACGGAGCTGTGGATCGGCGAGGTCGAGACCACCATCACCCGCCCCCGCGACGGCTTCGGCCTCGACGGTCTGCGCGTCGCGGTGCGGAACCTCCGCAAGGAGTACGTCGACCCCGACGGCAACCCGGCCTGGGTGCTGCTCCACGGGGAGAGCCCGCAGGGCCCGGTGATCGCGAGCGCGGTCGTGCCGCTGCACCCGGTCACCGCGCCCAACCTGACCCACCACATCGGCGTGATGGTGCCCTACATCGGCTTCGCCGAACGGGGCCTCCCCTCGGCCGACGCGCTCCGCGAGCTCGGCCAGCTCGAGGACCGGCTCTCCTCGACCCTCGGCCCCGACGGCCGGGTCGTGGCCCATGAGACCACCAACGGCGTACGCCTCCTCCACGCCTACGTCGATCCCACCACCTCGGCCCCGCAGCGGCTCGAGGAGACGGTCGGTGGCTGGGCGCACGGCGACGTCGTCACCCGCGTCGACACCGACCCGGCCTGGGACGCCGTCCGACCCCTGCGCGCCTGAGACGGGCTCCGCGCAGGAGTCCCACCATGTGACCTACGCCACCGGGTAGCCGAACCCTCGACATGTATTATCGTCATCATGACGACTGTCGACCTCCCGCTGCTCCCCCTGGGGCGCGGCACCGACCTGAACTCCGAGCGTGGCGTCGAGTGTCCCGGCGACCTGCCGGCCGCCTCCGACCCCGACCTGGTCAAGCGCGCGCTCGCCGCCAAGGAGAAGCTCGGCGACAAGGTGTTCGTCCTCGGACACCACTACCAGCGCGACGAGGTCATCCAGTTCGCAGACGTGACCGGTGACTCCTTCAAGCTCGCGCGCGACGCGGCCGCCCGGCCGGACGCGGAGTACATCGTCTTCTGCGGCGTCCACTTCATGGCCGAGTCGGCCGACATCCTCACCTCGCCGTCGCAGGCGGTCATCCTCCCCGACCTCGCGGCCGGGTGCTCGATGGCCGACATGGCGCGGCTGGGCCAGGTCGAGAAGGCCTGGGAGGCGCTCTCGGAGGCGGGCGTGGCCGAGCAGGTCGTGCCGGTCACCTACATGAACTCCTCCGCCGACATCAAGGCGTTCTGCGGTCGCCACGACGGCGTCGTGTGCACCTCCTCCAACGCACAGGCCGTGCTGGAGTGGGCGTTCGAGCAGAAGTCCGACGCCAAGGTGCTCTTCTTCCCCGACCAGCACCTCGGCCGTAACACGGCCGTCCTGAAGCTCGGCATGTCGCTGGACGACTGCGTGGTCTGGGACCCGCTCAAGCCCGGCGGCGGCGTATCCCCCGAGGAGCTGCGGGCGGCGAAGGTGATCCTGTGGAAGGGCCACTGCTCGGTCCACGGCCGCTTCTCCCCCGACACCATCGACGACCTGCGCGCCGAGATCCCGGGCGTACAGATCCTGGTCCACCCCGAGTGCCAGCACGAGGTCGTCCTCAAGGCCGACCTGGTCGGCTCGACCGAGTTCATCATCTCGACCATCGAGGCCGCTCCTGCCGGGTCCGCTTGGGCGATCGGCACCGAGCTCAACCTGGTCAAGCGCCTCGCCGACGCCCACCCGGACAAGCGGATCGTCTTCCTCGACCGCACCGTCTGCTACTGCTCGACGATGAACCGCATCGACCTCCCCCACTTCGTCTGGGCCCTCGAGGCTCTCGTCGAGGGTCAGGTCATCAACCGCATCGAGGTCGACCCCGACACCGAGCGCTACGCCAAGCTCGCCCTCCAGCGCATGCTCGACCTGCCCGGCAAGACCCAGGACGACTGACACCCTCTGCCGAGGTGTCCCATACGTCGGCCGAGGCGTCACTCAGGTCGGGGGGGGGGGGGGGGGGGGGGGGGGAGCGCGCGCGGGGGGGGGGGGGCGGCGGGGGGGGGGGGGCGCCGGCCGCGGGGCGCGCTGATAAAGATA
>NZ_JBITCR010000007.1:211569-272257 GCF_044453405.1 Nocardioides sp. NPDC051685
CCCCCCCCCCGCCCCCCCGGGCGGCCCCCCCCCCCCCCCCGGCGCCCGCCCCCCCCCCCCCCCCCCCCGCCGCCCCCCCCCCCCCCCCCCCCCCCCCACGGGGGTGACGCCTCGGCTGGGGTCAGTGGGCGGGGAGACGTACGGCGATGGTGGTGTCGCCGGGGACGCTGGTCAGCTTCACGGTGCCGCCGTGGGAGGTGACGATGGCGTGGACGAGGGCAAGGCCGAGGCCGGCGCCACCGTCGCGCTGACGGGCCTCGTCGGCACGGGTGAAGCGCTCGAACGCGTGCGGGACCAGGGCCGGGGGAAAGCCGGGGCCGTCGTCGTGGACGTCGAACCCGTCAGGACGTACGCGGACAGTGACCGTGGTGCCGGCGGGCGTGTGCCTGCGCTCGTTGGTGAGCAGGTTGCTGATCACCTGGTGGAGTCTCTGGGCGTCGCCGGTCACGATCACCTCGGCGTCGTCGGAGTCGGCATCGGCCGGGAGCTCGAGCCGCCAGATGTGCGAGGGGTCGACGACGCGGGCATCGTCGACGGCCTCCAGGAGCAGCCGGGTCAGGTCGACGGAGTCGCCCGCGAGCGGGCGGCCCTGGTCGAGGCGCGCGAGCAGGAGCAGGTCCTCGACCAGCGCGGTCATCCGCAGCGACTCCTCCTCGACCTTGCCGAGCGCCGTCGGGACGGCCTCGGGACGCTGCTGGGCCAGCTCGGTGTAGCCGCGGATCGTGGTCAGCGGGGTGCGCAGCTCGTGGGAGGCGTCGGCGACGAACTGGCGTACCTGCTGCTCGCTGCGGTGACGCTCGGCCAGGGAGGTCTCGACATGGTCGAGCAGCGAGTTGAGTGCCGCGCCGACCTGACCGACCTCGGTGTCCTCGTCGGTGAGCCGCTCGGGAACCCGTTCGGTCACCGAGACCTCGCCGGAGGACAACGGCAGCGCGGCCACCGTGTGGGCGGTGGCCGCGACCTCGCGCAGGGGGCTGAGCTGGCGGCGTACGACGAGGTAGCCGGCGCCGGCGGCGACGACGACGCCCAGCAGGATCAGCAGGGCCTCCCAGTAGGTCAGGCTCTCGATCGTGTTGTCGACCTCGTCGGTCGAGCGCCCGGTGACGACGACGACCCGGCCGGCATTCGGGTCGTAGAGCGACTGGGCGACCACCCGGTAGGTGCCGCGGTCGGGAAGCTCGACGTCGTGAGGACGGGCATCGACCTCCACGGCCTCGAACACGTCGAGGTCGGTGCCGCTGAGCGACATCACCTTGTCCGGATCGAGGTCGCCGAGTGTGCCGCGAGCCTCGCCGTTCTCGGGGAACAACGCGATGACCGAGTCGGGCGCGCCGCTGAAGGTCCTCGGACCGGGTGCGCTGACGCTGCGAGCCATGTCGGTCACGTCCCGGTCCAGCCGTCCCATCAGGGTCTCGCGCAGTGCGAGCGTGGCGAACGTGGCGATCAGGACGGAGACGACCAGCACCAAGCAGACCGCGGTGATGACCAGTCGTGAGATGAGCGGCGCGACCAGCCGCTTCAAGCGCACGTTCACTCAGCGGCCTTCAGCACATAGCCCGCGCCGCGCATGGTGTGGATCATCGGGTCCCGACCGGCGTCGATCTTCTTGCGCAGGTAGGAGATGTAGAGCTCGACGACGTTGGCCTGGCCACCGAAGTCGTAGGACCAGACCCGGTCGAGGATCTGGGCCTTGGACAGCACCCGGCGCGGGTTGCGCATCAGGAAACGGAGCAGCTCGAACTCGGTCGCGGTGAGGGCGACCTCCTCCCCCGCGCGGTGCACCTCGCGGGAGTCCTCGTCCATCGTCAGGTCCCCGACCCGGATCACCGAGTGCTCCTCGACCCGGGTCGCGCCGGCCCGCCGCATCAGCCCGCGCAGCCGTGCGACGAGCTCCTCGAGCGAGAACGGCTTGGTCACGTAATCGTCACCGCCCGCGGTCAGCCCGGCCACCCGGTCCTCGACCGCGTCCTTGGCGGTGAGGAAGAGGACGGGTACGGCCGGGTTGGTGGACCGTACGCGGCGCAGGACCTCGAGCCCGTCGAAGTCGGGCAGCATCCAGTCGAGCACGATCGCGTCGGGAGCGGTCTCCTTCGCGGCGGCGACGGCCTTGGAGCCGGAGTGGGCCATGGTGATCTCCCACCCCTCGAACCGCAGCGCCATCGCGATCAGCTCGGCGATGTTCACCTCGTCGTCGACGACGAGCACCCGCAGCGGCGAGCCGTCGGCGCGGGTCAGGTCCTGTGCTCCGGTCATGGCTCCATCATGCGGTCGCTTGCTGTGAGGCACCTGTGAGGTCGCTGTGGCGTGTCGGTGTCATCCCTGGCCACCGCCCGGCATGCCTGGCATCTGTCCCCCGGGGCCGACGAACCGCTGGACGTCGTCGCCCGTCCGGCCGGGGCCTCCCTGGCCGGACGTGTCACCGCTGGGCAGTTCCTGTGACAGGTCGGCCAGGACGACCTGCTCACCCTTCTGGAGGCCGTCGGTGACCTCGATCCGGGTCGCGCCGACCAGACCGGTGGTGACCTGCCTGCGCTCGGTCCTGTCGCCGTCCACGACCGTCACCGAGCCGCTGTCGAGTGCCGAGGCCGGGATGGTCAGGACATCCTCGGTCGACCCGACGACGACATCGACCGTGGCCATGTTTCCGGCCAGGAGGTCGAGACCGGTCTCGTCGAGGGTGACCGTCACCGGGAATGTGCTGCTCCCCGAGGAGGTGTCGGGCACCTGGCCGACCAGGGTGACCTTGCCAGGAAGGAACTGCTCGGCACCGGCCGGGGTGACCTCGGCGACCTGGCCGACCTCGAGCTGCTCGACCTGGGTGGCGCTGACGGTGAGCTCGACGCTGGTCAGCCCCTTGGCGATGAGAGTCACCGCGTCGGTTCCGGCGGAGGCGCTGTCGCCCTTCTCGACCGAGACCGAGGCGACGGTCCCCGACGCCGGTGCCTTCAGCACCGCGCCCGCGAGCGCTGCCTTGGCCTGGGCGACGTCTGCTTTGGCCTGATCGATCTCGGCCTGGTCCTTGGCCAGGGTCGCCGCGGTCACGCTCTCGCCGCCGGACCCGCCGGACCCGCCGGACATACCCGACTCACCGGAGCCGCCGGAGACCGAGCCGCTCTGGCCGCCGGATCCGCCGGGGTCGGGAGCACCGCCGGACTCCGGAGCAACGCCGGACTCCGGAGCACCGCCGGACGGCTGCCCCTGCTGGCTCTGGCCGCCGCTGGGCTGGTCAGGGTTCTGCCCGCCGGACGTACCAGCGGCCGCAAGGGTCTCGTCGAGCTGCTCGCTGTAGTCCTTCAGGTCGGTCCTCGCGGTGCTCACGGCCGTCTTGGCGGCGGCGACCGCCGACTGGGCCGAACCGAGCAGCGCGGTGGCCTCGGTGACGGTTCCACCGGCCGACCTCTGGGCACCGAGCGCGGTCTCGAGATCCTTGTCGCAGGAAGTGGAGGTGGAGGTGTCGGCGGCGCAGGACTCCTGGGCCGCCTTCAACGCGCCGGCGAGCTCGCCGTCCTCGTCGAGGGTGCCGCCGACGGCGACCAGCGCGGTCAGCTTCTCCAAGGCCGAGGCGAGCTCCGTCTGCGCGCTGCCGAGCTCGGCGTCGGCGGTGTCGAGCGCCTTCTGCGCCGAGACGACCGCGTTCTGCAGCTTCTTGACGTCGGCGACCAGGTCGGCGGTCGTGGCCGTCGAGGCTGTGCGCGCGTCCGACGACGGCGTCGACCCGGTCCAGACCGCGGGGACGTCCTCACCGGAGGAGCCTGTCGAGCTCGTCGAGGCGACACCGGAGACCTGGGCCTCCTTGTCGCTCTGCAGCTGCGCACGGGCGGCGGCCAGCGTGGCCTTGGCGGAGGTGAGCGACTTCTTCAGGGACGTACGGTCCAGCCGGGCCACCACCTGGCCCTTCTTCACGGTGTCGCCCTCGGCGACGACGGTCTCGACCGTCCCGTCGGTGGCGAAGGCGAGGTCCGCGCGGCCGTTGGGCGCGACCGTGCCGGTCAGCGAGAGGGTCTGCTCCACGTCGCCGGTGGTGACCGCGGCGGCACGGTAGCCGGCCGAGGACGAGGCGGTCGCAGCGTACGCGGTGTAGCCACCGCCCGCGATCACGACGAGCGCGGCGAGAGCCACGATCGGCAGCGTGCGCGGTCGCCGCGCGCGGAGCGTGGACGTGTTGGTCATCGAGATTCCTTCGTACGTCGAGATGGTGGTGTCACTCGCTGCGGAGCGCGTCGATCGGGGTCAGGCGAGCGGCGCGGCCGGCGGGGTAGACCCCGAAGCCGACGCCGAGCGCCAGGGAGGTGACCAGAGCGGCAGCGGTGGCGAGGAGGGACAGGGACACGGGCTGGTCGATCAGGCCGGGCAGGCCCCAGGCACCGATGGCGGCGATGACGACGCCGACCACGCCCCCGGCCAGGCCGAGCAACGATGCCTCGGCCAGGAACTGGCGCCGGATCACCGACGGCGTCGCCCCGAGCGCCTTGCGCAGGCCGATCTCGCGGACCCGCTCGGTGACGGAGACGAGCATGATGTTCATGACGCCGATGCCACCCACGAGCAGGGAGATGGCCGCGATGCCGCCGAGCAGCACCGTGAGGGTCCTGTTCGTGGCGTTGGCGGTCTCGACCAGCGAGTCCTGCGAGGAGATCGAGAAGTCGGCCTCGTCGGCGCTCACACCGTGCAGGTTGAGCAGCAGCGCGTTGATCTCCTGGTAGGCCGCCGGCAAGGCGTCGTCGGAGACCGCCTCGACGTAGACCGTCGAGACCGAGCCGCTGGTCGCGCCGGTGAGCGCCTTGGCCGTGCTCATCGGGGCGACCGCGGTGTCGTCCTCGGTCGAGCCCGAGGAGCTCGCTCCGGTCGACTCCAGTACCCCGATCACCGTCAGTGCGGTGCCACCGACCGAGACCGTCTCGCCGACCGGGCTGGCCGGCCCGGTGAAGAGCTCGGCGGCGGTGTCGGCGCCGAGCACGACCACCCTCGCCCCCGAGGCGACCTCCTCGGAGGTGAAGAACCGGCCGGTCGCGATCTCGCGCTTGCGTACGTCGGGCCACGTGGTCGTGGCACCGACCAGCGAGGTCGTCCAGTTGGTCGAGGCGGTGTCGAGCTGCGCGTTCGAGGTGGTCACCGGGGCGACCGCCTTGACGTCCGGAGCGGCCTCGTCGTCTCCGAGCGCCTCGGCGTCGGAGAGGGTCAGCGTGGAGGCCGAGCCGAAGCCGCCGCGTACGCCCGAGGAGTCCGTCGACGAGCCCGGCGAGACGATCAGCAGGTTGCTGCCGAGCGCGCTGATCTGGCTCTTGACCTGGTCCTGCGCACCCTGTCCGAGGCCGACTGTGAGGATCACCGAGGCGATGCCGATGACGATGCCGAGCATGGTCAGCAGCGACCGCAGCCGGTGCGAGCGCACCGCGTCCCACGCGGTGGCCAAAGTCTCCGCCCAGCTCATCGGGCACCCCCGGCGAGCACCGGCTCGTCGGCCGTGATCAGGCCGTCGCGGATGGTCAGGTTGCGCCCGGCGCGGGCGGCGACCTCGTGCTCGTGGGTGATCAGCACGATGGTCCGCCCGCTCGCGTGCAGCTCGTCGAGCAGCGTGAGCACGGCCGCGGAGGAGGCCGAATCGAGGTTTCCGGTCGGCTCGTCGGCCAGGATGATGTCCGGCTCGGTGACCAGCGCGCGGGCCACCGCGACCCGCTGTTGCTGTCCGCCGGAGAGCTCGCCGGGACGGTTCTCGAGCCGGTCCCCGAGCCCGACCCGTTCCAGCGCCCGGGCGGCGCGCTCGCGGCGCTGCGACCTGGGCGCACCGGCGTACATCAGCGGGAGCTCGACGTTGCGCCAGGCCGGCAGGCTCGGCAGCAGGTTGAACTGCTGGAAGACGAAGCCGATCCGGCGGTTGCGTACGTGGGCGAGGGATGCCTCCGACATCGTCGAGACGTCCTCGCCGCCGAGGTGGTAGGTGCCTTCGCTGGGCACGTCGAGGCAGCCGAGGATATTCATCAGGGTGGACTTTCCGGAGCCGGAGGGCCCGACCACGGCGACGTACTCCCCCGCGCCGATCTCCATGTCGACACCGCGCAGCGCCTCGAACTCGATCGATCCGGAGCGGTACGTCTTCCGCACGCCGTCCAGGGCGACGACCGGGGCGTTCGGGCTCACTGACCGCCTCCCATCTGTCCCGGCACCCCGCCGCCGGGGAACTGGCCCCCGCCTGGCATCTGCCCCAGCTGTCCCTCGCCGCCGACGCCGCCGAAGTCGTCCCTCTGGCCGCCGTCCTGGTTCCCGGTGCCCGCGCCGCTGGGGCGGGTGAAGCCCTCGATCTCGACGGTGTCGCCCTCGGCGAGCCCCTTGGTGATCTCGGTGGTGGTGCCGTAGACCTCGCCGATCGTCACCTTCGTCTTGACCGCCTTGCCGTCGACGACCTTCTGGACGTACGCCTGGTCGCCCTCGGTCGTGATCGCGGCGCTGGCCACGGTGAGGACGTCCTCGCGCTGCTTCACGGTGATCTCGGCGGTGGCCGAGGTGCCGGGGTAGAGATCGTCGGGCTTGCCGGTGACGGTGATGGTCACCGGGAAGACCGCTGCGCCCGAGGAACTCGTCTCGGCGACCTTGCCGACCGTCGCGACGGTGCCGGAGACCTGCTCGTCGACGCCGTTGACGGTGACGGTGGCTTGCAGGCCCTTCTTCAGGGACGCCGCGTCGTCGGCGCTGACGGTCGCCTCGACGACGTAGCTGCCCGCCGAGACGATCGAGACCGTGCCCGTGCTCGTCGAGTCCGAGGAGCTGTCGCCGTTCGTGCCTCCCGACGTGCCGCCCGAGGTGCCGCCCGTCGACGACCCCGAGCCGTCGGAGCCGCCGGAGGACGAGCCCACCACGTCGCCGACGGCGATGTCGAAGGCGGTGACGGTGCCGCCGATCGTGGCCCGCAGCACGGCGTCCTCCACGGCCTGGCGGGCGGAGTCGAGGTCGGCCTCGGCGGCCGCGACGGCGGCCTCGTCGGAAGCGATCTGTACGTCGGAGGCCCCCGCGGACTCGTCGGTGTCGAGCTGCTCCTGAGCGGCGGTGAGCGCCGAGGAGGCCGCGGCGCGGCCGGCGACCAGGGTGGTGTCGTCCACCCGGGCCAGCGCGTCGCCCTTCTTCACGGTGTCACCCTCGGCGACGTAGACCTTCGTCACCGTTCCGGAGACCTCGAAGGACAGGTCGGCGGTCTCGGCCGCCTCCACGGTGCCGCTGGCCGACACCGTCTCCTTCACCGTC
The DNA here is from genome assembly GCF_044453405.1 of Nocardioides sp. NPDC051685. Classification (NCBI taxonomy): domain Bacteria; kingdom Bacillati; phylum Actinomycetota; class Actinomycetes; order Propionibacteriales; family Nocardioidaceae; genus Nocardioides; species Nocardioides sp. NPDC051685. Next base: position 218,806 of record NZ_JBITCR010000007.1, read on the forward strand.
CCGGACGTCGCTTGGACCTGCATCGCCTGCGCCTGCGCGGTGTCCTCCCTGGTCAGCGCCCAGGCACCCGCTCCGCCACCGATCACCGCTGCCGCCACCCCGGCGGCGAGCAGGATCCGGGCCGTACGCCCCAGCCTCCGCCACCGCTCCGTGAGTCTCTTGCGCACCACACTGCCTCTCTCCTACGCCCCGGCGGCGCCGGAGGGTCTGACGAGAGGACTGTGGTGAACCTGGCTATGCGAGAGGTCGGCCCCGGCTGTGCGGAGCCTATGAATCCGGCGCGACGCCGACGGCCCCGAGGCTCCGCGGCCGTTCCATGTCGCTTCTCAGAGCCCGGGAGCGCCCCAGACCGCGAGCCAGCGGGAGAGGTCCTTCTCGACCGGGAGATCGCCCTCGACCGCGGTGCGGATGTTGATCTCCAGCAGGTTGTCGCGCTGCTGCGGGCCGGTCGGGACGAAGGGGTAGAAGGTGCCCTGCTTGTAGAGGTAGATCAGGGCGGCACTGCGTCCGTCGGCGCCCGTGAAGGCGATCAGCGAGCACAGCAGCCCGGGGCCGAAGCCGTTCATCTCCAGCGTGGTGTTGACCGCGTGGAGGTCGGTGACGAGGCCGGTGATGTCGGGGTTGGCCGGATCCAGGGGGTCGTGGTCGACGCTGAGCCAGGTGAAGCCGAACTCGTCGACGCTCGTGGTCACCTTCGGCGCACCCTCGGAGGCACCGAGCAGCTCGACGATGTCGTGCTGCGTGCCCGCGAAGCCCGCACCGGCAGCGGCCCGGTAGCAGACCGCCCCGTCGCCGGTCGGGACCAGCCCGAGCGAGGTCTGCATGGTGAGCGCGGCGGTCGGCACCGCGAACAGTGCGTCGAGGTTGGCCTGCTTCGGTCGCGTACGACCGGTGATGACGTCCCAGAAGCCCACGCGGCCGACCCTACTGCGCCGGACGGCCGAGCTCCGCCTCGATCCGGGCGAGTTGCTCCAGACGTTGCTCCAGCGAGGGGTGCGTCGAGGTGAGCGTACGCAGCGACTGGCCGCTGATCGCCGGCGCGATGAAGAACGCGTTCATCGCCTGCGAGGACCGCAGGTCGCGGCTCGGGATCGCGGAGATCTCGCCGGTGATCTTCTGCAGCGCGCTGGCCAGCGCACCCGGCTTCATGGTCAGCTGCGCGCCGGCCCGGTCGGCGGCCAGCTCGCGGTAGCGCGACAGCATCCGCAGCAGCAGCCACGACACCGCGTAGACGAGCAGCGAGACCAGCAACACGACCAGCCACACCGGCAGGCCGTTGTTGTTGGCGCGACGGCCGACACCGGCGTACGCACCGAATCGGGAGCCCCTGCTCAGCATCCCGGCCACGATGCCGGCCGAGGAGGCGACGGTCATCACCAGCACGTCGCGGTGGGCGACGTGGGAGAGCTCGTGGGCGATCACGCCCTCGAGCTCCTCGGCGCTCAGCCGCTGCATGATGCCGGTGGTCACCACGACCACGGACCGCTTCGGCGAGCGGCCGGTGGCGAAGGCGTTGGGCATGTCGGTGTAGGCGATCCCGACGCGCGGCTTCGGCATGTCGGCCAGCGCGCACAGGCGGTCGATCATGGCGTGCAGCTCGGGTGCCTCCTCGGCCGACACCTCTCGCGCGCGCATGGCGCGCATCGCGAGGGTGTCGGAGGAGTACCACTGCCACCAGGCGATGCCGAGCCCGACGATGCCGATGATCGGCGCCCACTGGGCGGGCATCACGAACATCAGCGCCACGACGAGCCCGACGAACAGCGCACCGAGCAGGAACATCACCGTGGTCATCCGGACGGTCAGCCCGGCATCACCTTGGAAGCGTGACATGGTCGTGCGGGGTTCTAGCCGGGGATGAGGCCCTCGTCGCCGAGCATCTCAGAGACCTCGGCGAGCGTGGAGCCGGGTCCGGGGAGGATCAGGTCGGAGGAGTCGATCGCGTCGACCGGGTGGGCGGTGCCCAGCGAACGCACGCCGTCGAGCAGCGCGGCCAGGGCGGCGTCGAAGACGGCCTCGTCCGTGCCCTGGCAGGCGGACTCGACCGCGGCGTCGAGCTCGTTGAGCTTGTCCACGGCGGCCTCGTCGAGGTCGTACTGTCCCTCGCCCAGAATGCGAACGATCACTGCTCGGCCTTCTTCTCGGTCGCGTCCACGTCGATGACCTGCGCGCTGGCGTCGGCACCGGGCAGCGCCTGGGTCTGCTGCGGAGCGCTGAGGCCCTTGAGGGCGGCGAGCTCGGCCTCGACGTCGTTGGTCGAGCTGAGCGCGTCGAGCTGGCGGGTGATGTCGTCGGACGGACCGGCGGTCAGGTCGTCGAGAGCACCCGAGGCGAGCAGCTCGTCGACCGCACCGGCACGAGCCTGCATCTCCAGGGTCTTGTCCTCGGCGCGCTGCATGGCCATGCCGACGTCGCCCATCTCCTCGCCGATGCCGGAGATTGCCTCGTTGATCCGGGTCTGCGCCTCGGCGGCGGTGTAGGTCGCCTTGATGGTCTCCTTCTTGGTGCGGAAGGACTCCACCTTGGCCTGCAGCCGCTGCTGCGCGAGGGTGAGCTTCTCCTCCTCGCCCTGGAGGGTCGCCAGCTGGGTGTTGAGGTCGTTGATCTGGCTGGTCAGGCCAGACTTGCGGGTCAGCGCCTCGCGGGCGAGATCCTCGCGGCTCATCTCGATGGCCTTCTGGGCCTGTCCGGTGAGCTTGTCGGACTGCTGCTTGAGCCCGTTGATCTGCAGCTCGACGCGCTTGCGGCTGGTCGCGACGTCGGCGACTCCGCGGCGCACCTGCTGCAGCATCTGAAGCTGCTTCTGGTAGCTGTAGTCGAGCACCTCCCGTGGGTCCTCGGCCTTGTCGAGCGCCTTGTTTGCCTTCGCCTTGAAGACCAGGCTCAGCCGCTTCATCACACTCATCGGTTCCCTTTACGCCTCTCATATGCGGCCGACCGCCGGCCGCCCCGCGTCGTCGCTTGCCGCTGGACTCTCGCCGTCCTGGGACAAGTGTTGCCTCTCACCTTAGGCCGGGTCCACAAAACTCGCTGTCAAGGCCGCTCGGGATATCCTGTGTGTGTCCCAGCCAACAGGTAAGAGGTCACTTAAGTTGTTCGGTCGCAAGTCCCCCGCCCAGCAGGTCGTCGAGCCCGAGAACCCGGTCAAGGAGACCGGCAAGGGTCGTCCGACCCCTTCACGCAAGGAGGCGGAGGCGGCTCGCAGGGCGCGCCTCAAGCAGCCGCGTACGCGCAAGGAGATCAACGCCGCCAACCGCGCCCAGCGCTCCGAGCAGGGCGACAAGATGCGCCAGGCGATGAAGACCGGCGACGAGCGCTACCTGCCGCTGCGCGACAAGGGCCCGGTCAAGCGTTTCATCCGCGACTGGATCGACGCCCGGTTCACCTTCGCCGAGATCGTGCTGCCGGTGCTGATCATCGCCCTCGTGGTGCCCTACATCAGCCTCGAGCTGGCGATGTACTCCCAGCTCTTCACGCTCGTCGTGATGGCGACCGTGATCATCAACCTGGTCGCGCTGCGCTTCCTTCTCCGCAAGGAGCTCAAGCGCCGCTTCCCCGACAACGACCTCAAGGGCACCACCTACTACGCGATCATGCGGTCCATCCAGATCCGCCCGCTGCGCCTGCCCAAGCCGCAGGTCAAGATCGGCTCCCGGCTCCCCGACGACTACCGCTGAGGCCCTCCCTAGATCTGGGTAGCCCGTCGGGCGTTACCCGTAGACGGCTCAGCGCCCGGGCCTAGCGTCCGGGCGCATGAAATTGCCCCAGATCGCAGCGGCAGCACTGACGCTGCTGGCCCCCCTCGCCCTCGTCACGACCACCACCGCGCCCGCTCAGGCGGCCGGTCGCGTGTACATCTCCAAGGTCCAGTACGACTCCCCCGGCAGCGACAGCTACTCCAACTGGTCGCTGAACGCCGAGTGGGTACGCATCACCAACACGACCAGCCGCACCAAGGACCTCACCGGCTGGCGCCTGCGTGACCGCTCCGGTCACGTCTACGTCTTCCCGACCACCAGGCTCGCCGGCGGCACGAGCATCACCGTCCACACCGGCAGGGGCACGAAGGACTCGCGCAACCGCTACTGGGGCCGTTCCGCGTACGTCTGGAACAACACCGGCGACAAGGCCACCCTCAAGAACAGGTCGCTGGCGATCGTCGACACCTGCGCCTGGGGCGACGGCTCGGGCACGATCACCTGCTGAGCGGACTCCACCGGCCTCAGGCCAGCCCGAGGACGTCCTCCAGGCCGATCGTGAGGCCGGGCCGCGAGCCGATACCGCGGATCGCGGCGAGCACCCCGTGGGCGAAGGAGGCGTGGGAGAGCGAGTCGTGACGGATGGTCAGCAGCTCGCCGACACCGCCGAGGATGACCTCTTGGTGGGCGACGGAGCCGGACATCCGCAGGGAGTGGACCGGAATGCCCTCCACAGAGGCTCCACGGGCCCCGTCGAGGGCCGAGGTCGTCGCGTCGGGCGCCGGGGCCACCCCGGCCTCGCGACGCGCCGCAGCGACGAGCTCGGCGGTCCTGCGTGCCGTACCGGAGGGGGCGTCGGCCTTCCGCTCGTGGTGGGTCTCGACGATCTCCACGGACGGGAAGTGCGCGGCGGCGAGCTCGGCGAACCGCATCATCAGCACGGCACCGACCGAGAAGTTGGGCACCACCATCGCGCCGACCCCCGGCGCCTTCGCCAGCCAGCCCTCGAGCTGCTCGACACGGTCGGGGCCGAAGCCCGAGGTGCCGATCACCGTGTGCACGCCGTGGGACAGGCAGAACTCGGCGTTGCCCATCACCGCCTCGAGGGTGGTGACGTCGACGGCCACCTCGGCGCCGGCGTCGGTGATCGCCGACAGCTCGTCGCCGCGACCGATCCTCGCCACGAGCTCGAGATCCTCGGCGGACTCGACGGCCTCGCAGACCGCCGAACCGAGCTTGCCACGTGCACCGAGAACCGCCACCTTAGTCATGGGCGCCACCCTATAGATCACGCTCCAGCAACGATCCACCACCATCCGGTGAACAAATCGCGAGGCCTTGTCCCGAGCTTGTCGAAGGGGCTGTGAGCGGAACCGTAGGAGGATCTGGCAGTCTTGGACCCATGGTGGTGCAGACGATCCCTGCTCGGATCCGTTGGGCCGTTGACTTCATGGACATTCAACCGAACGATCATGTCCTTGAAGTCGGCTGCGGTCCGGGGGCTGGTGCCGAGCTGATCTGTAGCCGGCTGGAGACCGGAAAGCTGTTTGCGATCGACCGCTCGGAGTCGGGTGTCGATCGTACGAAGCGACGCTGCGCGAAATACCTGGAGGCAGGACGCCTCACGGTCCGCCAGATCGACCTCGCGACGCTGCGGGTTCCGGTCAAGCGGCTGACGAAGGTCTTCGCGTTCAACGTCAACCTGTTCTGGGTGCGTGACGCATCCGCCGAGATCGCGCTGCTCCATGAGCGCGTGCTCCCCGGCGGCACGGTCAACCTCTTCTACGAGGCGACCCAGCGCGAGCAGGTCCCCGAGATCATCGAGAAGTCGAGCAAGGCGTTGGCCGACGCCGGCTTCCGGGTCTCCATCGTCGACTCCAAGGTCCCCGCCGCCGTCGGCATCATCGGCCGCCGCTGACCCACCCGCCGAGACGTCACTTTCTGACGTCGAAGCGTCGATTTTTGACGCCGAATGGTCCATTCGGCGTCAGAAATCGACCCCTCGGGCTCAATAATCGACGTCTCGGCGGGGGTGGGGTCAGGCGGGGCCTACCACGGCCAGGATTTCCGGGCGGGTTAGGATCTCGGCGGCCACCTTGCGACAGTCCTCCAACGTCACCGCGTCGATGCGCGCCAGGACCTCGTCGATCGAGTAGAGCTCGCGGTGGACCAGCTCGGCGCGGCCGATGCGGGACATCCGGGAGGCCGAGTCCTCCAGCCCCAGCACGAGACCGCCACGCAGCTGCCCCTTGCCGAGCTCGAGCTCCTCGGCGGTGATGCCGTCGCGGGCGACGGCGGCCAGCTCGGAGCGTACGACCTCGAGGACCTCGTCGAGCTTGGCCGGCAGGCAGCCGACCTGGACCCCGAAGAGGCCGGTCTCGGCGTGGCTGTAGGCGTAGGAGTAGACCGAGTAGGCCAGGCCCCGGCGCTCGCGGACCTCCTGGAAGAGCCGTGAGGACGTGGCGCCGCCGACGGCGGTGTTGACCACCTCGAAGGCGAACCGGCGGTCGTCGCCCCGCTGCAGGCCCTCGCGGGCCAGGATCACGTTGACCTGCTCCAGCGGCCGCTCGGCACTGATCTCACCCGGGACGACCTCGAGCGGGGATCCTTCGCGCGGCGGCACCGGCGCGGCCGAGGAACGCAGGAAGCCGGCACCGGAGAACGCCTTCTCGACCATCGCCACGACGTCGTCGTGGTCGACGTTGCCGGCGACCGAGACGACCATCCTGGGCGCGACGTAGTGCTCCTGGTAGAAGTCGTTGATCTCCTCGCGGGTCAGCGCGGAGATCGACGACTCCGTCCCGGCGATGCCCCGTCCGAGCGGTGCCTCGGCGCCCCACGCCTGCGCGGAGACGAGGTTGTGGATCACGTCGTCGGGATCGTCGTCGTGCATCGCGATCTCGTCGAGGATGACGTCACGCTCGGCCTCGACGTCCTCGGCCGTGATCAGCGAGGAGGTCAGCATGTCGCCCACGACGTCGATGGCCAGCGGCAGGTCGACGTCGAGCACCCGTGCGTGGAAGCAGGTGTATTCCTTGGCGGTGTAGGCGTTGAACTCGCCGCCGACGCGGTCCATCGAGGAGGAGATCTCCAAGGCCGTACGCGACGGGGTGCCCTTGAACAGCAGGTGCTCGAGGAAGTGCGAGCAGCCGTGCTGACGCGCGGTCTCGTCCCGGGACCCGACGCCGATGAAGACGCCGATCGCGGCCGAGCGGACCCCGGCCATCTGCTCGGTCACGATCCGCAGGCCCGAGGGATGGACGGTGCGGCGTACGAGCGACGTCACCGCGCCGTTGACCTCGGTCTGCTCGAGCGTGACGGTGGTGCCGGGCTCCTGGTTATAGCCGGAGGACCGGCCGACACCTGCGTGTCGACCGGTCCCCCGGATGCTGCGTGACGCCAAGGTCACTCCTCGTCTGCGGCCTCGGTGGCGGTCTCGGCCGGAGTCTCCTCGGCGGGAGCCTCCTCCTCGAGCACCGGGGCGAGCGAGAGCTTGCCGCGGTCGTCGATCTCAGCGATCTCGACCTGAATCTTCTGGCCGACCTCGACGACGTCCTCGACCGACTCCACGCGCTTGCCGCCGTTGAGGGCGCGCAGCTTGGTGATGTGGAGCAGGCCGTCCTTGCCCGGGAGCAGGGCGACGAAGGCACCGAAGTTGGTCGTCTTCACGACCGTGCCGAGGTAGCGCTCGCCGACCTCGGGCATGGTCGGGTTGGCGATCGCGTTGACCGCCGCTCGGGCGGCCTCGGCGGCAGAGCCGTCGGTCGCACCGATGAGCACCGTGCCGTCGTCCTCGATGGAGATCTGGGCGCCGGTGTCCTCCTGGATCTGGTTGATCACCTTGCCCTTCGGGCCGATGACCTCGCCGATCTTGTCCACGGGGACCTTCACGGTGATGATCCGCGGAGCGGTCGGAGCCATCTCCTCGACGCCGCCGATGGCCTCGTGCATGACGTCCAGGATGGTCGTCCGCGCGTCCTTGGCCTGGTTGAGGGCCTGAGCGAGGACCTCGGCCGGGATGCCGTCCAGCTTGGTGTCGAGCTGCAGCGCGGTCACGAACTCCGCGGTGCCGGCGACCTTGAAGTCCATGTCGCCGAAGGCGTCCTCGGCACCGAGGATGTCGGTGAGCGCGACGTACTTGGTCTCGCCGTCGATCTCACCGGAGATCAGACCCATCGCGATACCGGCGACCGGGGCCTTCAGCGGGACACCGGCGTTGAGCAGCGACATCGTCGAGGCGCAGACCGAGCCCATCGAGGTCGAGCCGTTGGAGCCCATCGCCTCGGAGAGCTGGCGGATCGCGTAGGGGAACTCCTCGCGGCTCGGCAGCACCGGCAGGAGCGCGCGACGGGCGAGCGCACCGTGGCCGACCTCGCGGCGCTTGGGCGAGCCGACCCGGCCGGTCTCGCCGGTGGAGAACGGCGGGAAGATGTACTTGTGCATGTAGCGACGGTGCTTCTCCGGGGAGAGCGTGTCGAGCTGCTGCTCCATCTTGAGCATGTCGAGGGTGGTGACACCCAGGATCTGGGTCTCGCCGCGCTCGAAGAGCGCCGAGCCGTGGACCCGCGGGATCACGCCGACCTCGGAGTGCAGCGGCCGGATGTCGGCCAGACCACGGCCGTCGATGCGGACCTTGTCACGCAGGACCTGGGTGCGGATGGCCTTCTTGGTGATGGCCTTGTACGCCGCACCGATCTCGCCCTCGCGACCCTCGAACTGGGCGCCGATCTTCTCGAGCAGGGCGAGCTTGATCCGGTCGCCCTCCTCCTCGCGCTCCAGCTTGGTCAGGACGCGCTCGCGCGAGCCCTTGACGCTGTAGAGGTCGGTGACGTCGGCGCCGACGGTGGCCTCGACGGCCTCGTAGACGTCGTCCTGGTAGTCCAGGAAGACCGGGTAGTCCTGCACCGGCTTGGCGGCCTGCTTGGCCAGCTCGGCCTGGGCCTCGACCAGCTGCTTGATGAACGGCTTGGCGGCGTCGAGGCCACCGGCCACGATCGGCTCGGTCGGCGCCTGGGCACCGGACTGGACCAGGTCCCAGGTCTTCTCGGTGGACTCGGCCTCGACCATCATGATGGCGACGTCGCCGGTGTCGGTGACGCGGCCGGCGACGACCATGTCGAAGACGGCGTTCTCGAGCTGGCTGTGGGTCGGGAAGGCGACCCACTGGCCCTCGATCAGGGCGACGCGCACGCCGCCGACCGGGCCCGAGAACGGCAGGCCGGAGAGCTGGGTCGACATCGACGCGGCGTTGATCGCGAGCACGTCGTAGGGCTGGTCGGGGTCGAGCGCCATGACGGTGATGACGACCTGGACCTCGTTGCGCAGACCCTTCTTGAAGGTCGGGCGCAGCGGGCGGTCGATCAGGCGGCACGTGAGGATCGCGTCCTCGCCCGGGCGGCCCTCGGAGCGGAAGAAGGAGCCGGGGATCTTGCCCGCGGCGTACATCCGCTCCTCGACGTCGATGGTGAGCGGGAAGAAGTCGAAGTGGTCCTTCGGCTGCTTCGAGGCGGTGGTCGCAGACAGCAGCATCGTCTCGTCGTCGAGGTAGGCGGTCACGGAGCCCGCGGCCTGCCGGGCGAGCAGCCCGGTCTCGAACTTGACGGTGCGGGTGCCGAACTTGCCGTTGTCGATGGTCGTCTCGACGGCAGTGATGACTGGTTCGGTCAAGGAATTCGTCCTTAGTCTTCTATCGCGGAGCGTCCCCGCGCCGGGCGTGTGCGCTCGTTGCGCACAGGGCCGGTCTTCGATCGAGACCCTCAGCCTTCGCGGCAGATGCCGAAATCTGGGAGTCACTACCGAGGACCGAGCCGGTCGGGCGGGCCGCTCCTGGTGATGATCATTTCTTCGTACGCCGGCCGGTGGCCGTAGCACTCTCGGTCCAGCCTATCCGTCGACTGCCCGAAACGTGGAACGCGCGCCTGTGCCCGCTTCCGGGACGCCTCTCAGACGACGGTGACGGGGTGGCGTACGACGGCGTCGAAGAAGTAGCCGCCGGGGTTGTGAGCGGCGACGTCGGGCTGGGTGCGGCCGGCCCGGTCGGTGGCCCGGACGAGGATCTCGTACGTCCCCGGCTCGGGGTCACGCCAGGTGTGGTCCCACTGCGCCCAGCCGAGCCCGTGGCCGCCGGTGGGGCGGCCCGGCGCGTGCGGGACCGCCGGCGCCCAGGTCTCTCCCCCGTCGACGCTGATCTCGACGCGCGCGATCGGGGCCGCCCCGGACCAGGAGCGGCCGCTCAGCACGATCCGGTCCCCCGCCGGGATCTCGGCGTTCCACCCGAGCTCGAGGGCGGAGCGAACGGGGTTGACCGTGAGCGGGCCGTCGACGTTGTACCACTTCGTGTCCCACGGCGAGGTCAGCAGGCTCGTGGACACCTCGAGCGAGCCGAGCCACTTGATGCTCGCGATGCCGATCCATCCCGGGAGCAGCAGCCGCAGCGGGAAGCCGTGGTCCGGCAGCAGGTCCTCGCCGTTGGCACCCCAGACGAGCAGGGCGTCGTCGAAGGCCTTCTCGATCGGGAACGGGCGTCGCACCCGGCCGTAGTCGACGCCCTTGTCCACATAGGCGGCATCGAGCCCGGTCGCCTGCACCGAGACCGCGTCCCGACGGATGCCGACGGCGGTGAGGACGTCCTGGAGGCGTACGCCCTTCCAGCGGACCGCGCCGACCGCGCCGAGCGTCCACTTCGTGCCGCTGACCTCCTGGCCCTGCTGGGTGATGAAGAAGCTGCGGCCGTTGCCGGTGCACTCGTGGACGGAGGTCGTCTCGACGTGCCGGAAGGCCTTGAGGTCGTCGAGGGTGAGCCTCACGCCGGCGGGGTCGCGCAGTCCGTCGCCGAAGATCTCCAGCTCGTACGTCTCGGCGTCGATCCTCGGGGTGGCCGTGTGGTTGCGCACGAACAGGTCGGCCTGCGGGGTCAGGTAGCGGCGCGGGTCGACCGAGTCCCAGCGGGTCTCGGCATTGGTGCCGTAGTCGATGAACCGCTCCGCGGGCAGCGGCTTGAGGATCGCGGGAGCACCCGCGGCGGCGTCGGCCGTCACCGAGTCAGTGACCTGGGTGGCGCCCACGGAGGCCGCCCCGAGCGCTGCGGTGGTGAGGAAGGTACGTCGGTTGAGACCTGGGGGCGTCATGTCCAGATATTAACATGACCAACTTACTCTTGTTAGAGCTTCGCCGGCCGCCCCGGCCACCAGATCCGGTCGCCGGCATCGAGGTTGATGGCGGTGACCAGGATCGACCGGACGATCATCGTGTCGAGCATGACCCCAAGGGCGACCGTCACCCCGATCTCGGCCAGGAAGACCATCGGCAGCGAGCCGAGCACCAGGAACGTCGCGGCCAGGACGACCCCCGCCGAGGTGATCACCCCGCCGGTCGAGGTCAGGGCGACGAGCGACCCCGCTCGGGTGCCGCGGGTCTGCGCCTCCTCACGCACCCGGGTCATCAGGAAGATGTTGTAGTCGATGCCCAGCGCGACCAGGAACACGAAGGCGAACAGCGGGAACGACGGATCCGTCCCCGCGAAACCGAAGACGTACTCGAAGAGCAGCACGGAGATCCCCAGCGCGGCCCCGAACGACAGGATCACCGTGCCGAGCAGGATCAACGGGGCGACCACCGCCCGCAGGAGCACCATCAGCACCAGCAGCACGACGACCAGGACGATCGGGATGATCACGAGGTTGTCGCGCTGACTCGCCTCGAGGGTGTCGAGCATCATCGCCGAGGTGCCCGTCACCAGAGCGTCGGAGCCCTCCACCCCGCGCACCGCCGAGCGGGAGGCATCGACGATGTCGTACGCCGCGGGCGAGGTCACGTCGGCGTCCACCACCGCCGCGATCGCGACGACGCCGTCCTGGGCCGGGCCGAGCGGGAAGCTCTTCACCTCCCCCTCCGGGGTCGTGGTGGACACCAGCCCCTCGACACCGTCGAGCGCCTGCTGCACCTGCGTCTGCGCTGCCGCGTCGGCGACCACGAGCAGCTGGTTGGACTGGTCGGCCATGTCATGGTCGACCAGGACCTGCTGACCGACGATCGAGTCGAACTCCTTGGTGTAGGTCTCGTCCGAGGCCAGTCCGTTGGCGTCGAGCCGCAGCAGGCCGAAGCAGGCGATGAGCAGCAGGACCGTGGTGGTGATCCAGACCGCGCGCGGCCGGACCGAGACCATCGCGCCGACCTTCGCCCACAGGCCGGTCTGGGTCGGCTCCGCCGATCCGTACGCCGGACGTTTCGGCCAGAAGACCCACCGGCCGCAGATGACCAGCAGGGCGGGCAGCAGCGTGACCATCACCAGGTAGGTCACCCCGATCCCGACGGCGACGACAGGCCCCATCCCGGAGGTGGAGTTCATCTCCGCGAAGGTCAGGCCGAGCATGGCCAGGATGACGGTGACAGCACTGGCGAGGATCGCCGGAGCAGCACGGTGCAGGGCATGCGCCATCGCCTCGTGCCGGTCCTCGAAGTTGCGCAGCTCCTCGCGGTAGCGGGAGACCAGCAGCAGGGCGTAGTCGGTTCCGGCACCGATCGCGAGGATGCTCAAGATGGCCTGGCTCTGGCCGTTGACGGTGAGGCCCGCGTCCTTCGCCAGGAAGTAGACCAGGCCCATCGTCACCCCCAGACCGACGACCACCGAGACGATCGGGAAGACCCAGAGCACCGGGCTGCGATAGACGAACAGCAGGATCACCACGACCACCACGAGCGCGGCCAGCAGCAGTGTCGAGTCGATGCCACCGAACGCCTCCGCTGCGTCGGCCGCGGAGCCGCCCTGGCCGGTGACATGCAGCCGCACGCCGTCGTGATCGGCGATCTCGCGGATGTCGTCGACGATGCCCGGCATCTTGCTCCAGCCGTCCGAGCCGAGGTCGAAGGTCACGGTGAGCTGGGCGACCTCGCCGTCCTTGGACAGCAGCGGTGGACCGATCTCGCCCTCGACCCCGTCGAGCCCGCCGAGCGCGGCGATGTCGCCCGAGGCGACCTCGGCAAGGTCGGCTCCGGTCGTGGTGGACGAGGTGTAGACGAGCGTGGTCGGGATCGCGTTGGGGTTCTGGAACGGGCTCATCCTGTCGAACCCGCGGGTCGACTCCGCCGACGCCGGCAGCCATGAGCTGGCCTCGTTGTTCTGTACGTCCGTGAGCTTCCCGGCGAAGCCACCGAAGACCGCCAAGGCGAGCAGCCAGAGCACCACGACGAGGTATTTGGTCCTGGGTCCGGTCAGCTTGCCCGCAATCTGTCGATGCACGGTCTCAAGACTGCGCCTGATGCACCTGTCCGAACCTCACCAAAACAGGCGAACGGGCCGCCCCCGATGTGGGGGCGGCCCGTTGCTCACGAAGATCAGGAGATCAACGACGAAGGCCGAGCTTCTCGATGATCGAGCGGTAGCGCTCGATGTCCTTCTTCTGAAGGTAGTTGAGAAGGCGGCGGCGCTGGCCGACGAGCAGCAGCAGACCACGACGGCTGTGGTGGTCGTGCTTGTGCTCCTTGAGGTGGTCGGTCAGGTGGGAGATGCGGTGCGACAGCAGCGCGATCTGCACCTCCGGCGAACCGGTGTCACCCTCGGTCGTGGCGTACTCGGCGATGATCTTCTTCTTGGTCTCCGCGTCAGTTCCAACTGCCATGCGAAGGCTCCCTTCCGGCCCGTGGGCCTACTCGTTGCGCGGCGCGCCCGGGCCTGTTCACCGGGGCACTCTTGGTCCGCGGCCGATTTCACGGCTTGAGCTGCCGACCCCCATGGGCCGACAACCCGAGAAGATTAACAGCGAGCCCGTGCGCGCCCCGAATCGCCGCCGGATCAGGCCACGAGCACGAGGCGCGCCACCAGCCGGCGCAACCTCCACCAGAACTTCATCGCCCTCCCCCTCGTCTCTCCCACCACTGGGTTCGACGCTGTGGAGCCGGGTTCGGTTGCATCGATCAGCTCAAGGCTTCTCAGCGGCGCTCGGCGAGGCGCTCGGCGAGGCGCTCGGCGAGGCGCTCGGCGAGGCGCTCGGCGAGGCGCTCGGCGAGGCGCTCGGCGAGGCGCTCGGCGAGCCCGTCACGACCCCGGGCAGCGACACCTTCGGCACGGTCGCCAGCGGTGGCTCCTGGATGGCGGGCGCGCCCTCGCTCCCCTCGGCGAACGCGTTCGGGTCGAGCTCGGTGCCCGGCTGGATCCGGCTGGGCAGCGGGAACACGTTGTAGAGCTGCGCGGCGCCGTTGGACCAGGGGTAGAAGATCCGTGGCTGCAGCGGTTCCCCGGTCATCTCGTCGGTGCAGGCGACCTCGGCCATGTCGATCTCGTCGACGGCGAGCGGGGGGAGCGGGGCGGCGCTCGTCGAGGTGCAGTCGGGCTGGGTGACGACGTCGATCGGCTTCCCGTCCTGGTCGAAGAGCTGGACGCCGGTCAGCGGCTTGCCCGAGGCGTCGTAGGGGTAGATGTTGCTGACCCACTTCCCGCCGGAGTAGATCCCGGCCTGCTCGTCGATCGGCGCAGCGTAGCCACCGCCACCTCCGGCCTCGTTGAAACCGTCGCTCCAGCCACGGTCGTAGTCGGTGCCGCCGACGCCGCCGCTCGCCCAGGTCATGAAGAGCACGAACGCGGCGAAGGTGTTCAGCCCCAGCAGCACGACGCGCGCGAGCGTCCCGCGCTCACCACCCGGCCAGACCCGGCCGGCACCGATGAACATGCTGACCGCCACCGCGACGACGAGGAGCAGGACCACCGCGGCGCTCGACATGCCCCACCCGAACAGTGCCGCGACCAGCCAGACCGCCGCCCAGGCACGCACGATCCACCACAGCGGCCGCAGCCAGGCGACCACAGGCCCCAGATCCGTACGCAGCAGCTCACCGAGCTTGGCGACCGACTCGTCGAAGCGGTGGTGGCCGGCGTCCAGCAGACCGTCGACCCGCTCGGCGAAGCCCCGGGGCGCCTTCACGCCTGCCGGGATGCCTGCCGCGGCTCGCAGCTCCTTCGCGTACTCGACAGGGTCGCCGAGCGCATCGGGACCGCGCTCCTCGAGGAGCTCGGTGAAGTCGGCCTCGAGCCCGTCGGTGATGTCGCTGAGCACCTCCGGGTCGAGGTCGGCGAGCTCGCGGCGTACGCGGGCCAGGAAGAGCCGCACCTCCGGCGCGACGTTCGCCTCTGCATCTGTGGTCGTCATGCGCTTGCCCCTCGGAGGATCTCGGTGACGGTGGTGGAGAAGTGGGACCAGTCCTCGCTCTGCTGCTTGAGCTGGCCTTGCCCGGCAGGCGTGATGCCGTAGTACTTGCGGTGCGGACCGGACTCCGACGGCACGACGTAGGAGGTCAGGGCGCCCGCGGCGTACAGCCGCCGCAGGGTTCCGTAGACCGACGCGTCGCCGACGTCCGTGAGCCCGCTGTCGCGGAGCTTGCGGACGATGTCATAGCCGTACGCGTCCTCGCCGTCGACGACGGCCAGGACGGTCAGGTCGAGCACCCCTTTGAGCAGCTGGGTGGTATCCATGCTTGGCACACTACTACGCAGTGCGCACTACTTGCCAGAGCATTGCACCGCGCGCCGCCGAGGAGCTCAGCGACGCCGGAAGGCGGGCCGGGTCAGGACCGGCCGCGGACGTCGCGTACGAAGTCCTTCCAGGCGGCCGTGTCACCGGCCGGGCCCTGGCCGCGCGTCGGTCCGGTGAAGGTGCGCACCTGGACCGGCTGCGCCGGCTGGGTGGTCGCACGGGCGAGGCCGGTCTGTGCGGTCGGCACCGCGACGCCGGCGCGCAGCTGCTGGCCGTAGCCGCCGGGCGCGCCGCCCGGTGCCCCACCCGGCGTCCCACCCGGCGCTCCCCCGGAGCCTCCGGAGATGAGCGAGGACATCGGCGTGTATTCCTCCACCTCGTCGGTCTTGCCCGGGATCGCCAGCCAGATCAGTGCGATCAGGAACCCGATCGCCCACCCGTACGTCAGCCCGTACGCGCCACCCGCGGCGAGCACGTCACCGAGCGAGGCCACCACCGAGGCCTCGCGGCCGTCGCTGAGGTAGGTGTAGAGGCTGTCGGCGATCTGGCCGGCAGCGGTGGCGACGATCGCGGCGAACCAGCAGCCGAGGAACACCGGCCAGAACGCGCGTGGCCAGATGCCGACGGTGGCGAGCCAGGTCAGCAGCCAGGTCAGCACGAAGACGGTCGCGGAGAGAACGATGGAGTGCACCAGGTCGCCACCGGAGAAGAGGCCACCGAACCCGCCGTCGCCGAAGTAGGTCAGCCGGTCACCGAGGAGCGCGGCCACCCAGCCGGCCGAGTCGCTCCCGCTCTCCTCGGCCCAGGTCGAGAACGGCGCGGAGCCGGAGAGGAACTGCAGAGCCCAGAGTCCACCGGTGACGAGCACCGCGTTGAGGAAGGCCGGGATGCCGCCGCGGGGGCGCTCGGCCTCCACCTCGGTCTCGTAGACGGACGTGGGCGTGGAGTGGGGATCCATAACCAGCAATTCAACCGCACCTGGACCCCGCTGAACAGGCCGCCGGGATCTACGACTCGGTAAGACCTTGCTGGAGGATCTCGCGCGCCCGCACCACGTCGGCGTGCATCTGCTCGACGAGCGCGTCGATCCCCTCGAAGGCGACCATGCCGCGCAGGCGTTCCACGAAGGCGACCTCGACCTCGACGCCGTAGAGCTCCAGGTCGTCACGGTCGAGGACGTAGGACTCGACCCGGCGTCCCACCACGCCCTCGAAGGTGGGGTTGGTGCCGACCGAGATGGCGGCGGGGAACCGCTCGCCGGTGTCGCGCCGGGTCAGCCAGCCCGCGTAGACGCCGTCGGGCGGCACCGCGGTCAGCGAGTCGGTGGGCACGTTGGCCGTCGGGAAGCCGAGCTCGCGGCCACGCTGGTCGCCCTTCACCACGACACCGCGCACGGAGTAGGGGCGGCCCAGCGCCTCGGCGGCGCCGGTGACGTCACCGGTCGCCAGACACGTGCGGATGTAGGTCGAGGACCACACCTGCGGACCACCGTCGAGCGGGATCCCCTCGGCGGAGAAGTCGTGGATCTTGCCGTAGGCGACCAGGTCGGCCACGTCGCCGGCGGCCTTGCAGCCGTAGCGGAAGTTGGCACCGACCACGCACGCCTCGGCGTGCAGCGCGTCGACGAGCACCCGCTGGGCGAAGTCGTCGGGCGACCAGTTGGCCATCTCCATGTCGAAGGGCAGCGCGAGCACGGCGTCGGCGCCGGCGGCGAGCAGCAGCTCGGCGCGCTCCTCCATCGTGGTGAGCACACCGGGGGCGTGCTCGGGCCGCAGCACCGCCATCGGGTGCGGGTCGAAGGTGACCGCCACCAGGGTGAGCTCCTTGGCGTCCGCCACCTCACGGCCCCGCCTGAGCACATGCTGGTGCCCGAGGTGGACGCCGTCGAAGTTGCCGATCACGACGGCCGTACGGCCGAGACCGGATGGCACCTCACTGAGACTTCGCCACAACACCCGGACAGAATATCGGTGGTTGCTCACGGGGATGGGACCTGGGCCGACTGACGGGCGCGGAGAGCGAGGTAGACGGCGCGCATCCCGACCGCCCGTTCGATCTCACGCAGCACCGTGCCGAAGAACTGCTCGCGGTAGGTCTCGTCGGTGACCGTCGAGACCGTGACGTAGAGCGAGGAGAAGGCGGAGAGGAACAGCGCGACCTTGACCAGCTCGCCCGACACGTTGGGCAGCCAGGACAGGTTGTGCAGGGACTGCTGCCCGGTCCAGCCCAGCTGGACGCCGTCGGTCATCACGATCGCCCCGAAGACCAGGAAGAACGCGAAGACGGCGAACGCGATCAGCACGACCTGCGTCGCCTGGATGACGAGCAGGGCGAGCACCAGGTTCCAGCGCTCGAAGCCGGTGACCTGGGCATACTCCGCCGGGTCGGTGCCCCCGTCGTCGCGGGCCTCCTCGACCAGCTCCGCGCACGCGGTCGCCAGCGGCGTACGCGCGCAGGTGCGGAGGAGGAACGCAGCGTCCACGTCGTCGTCGATCCGGTCCACCTCCTCGGGCAACCGGACCAGGAGGAACGCCACGGCTGACCCACCGAACAGCAGCGTGACCAGCCACAACGCACCCGGGCGAAGGTTGGCCGACATCTCCCAGACCTCGGCGTTGATGAAGAGGAAGGTCATGAAGAGCAGCAGCAGCGGCAGCGCGCGCAGCGCCATCGGCAGCAGCCGGTGCAGCGACCCGAACGTACGTCCCATCGCCCACACCAGGATCGGCCGGAACCGCATCGCGGTCAGCGCGTACCACCCGGCGGCGGCCCCGCCCAGGGTCAGCAGCAGCGCCGGAGCGGCTCCGAGGTCGCCGGTCACCCACGCCAGGGCCACACCCGCAGCCACCGCGACGATCACGACCACCAGACCGACCCGGACCGTACGCCGCGGCCGCATCGCCGCTCGCACCGCCTCGCGCTCCTCCGGGACGAAGTAGGTGAGCCCGTTGTGCCGGAACCACGAGTCAGTGAGCCGTAGCGTCTCGGCCGATCCGTTCTGCTCCACAAGAGCGTCATCCTCGCAGGCTTTGCCGTCCATCGGGCTCACGGGCCCGTGGTCGCTCACCCGACGAAGACGGCGGCCGCCTTGGCACTCTGCGGTCCGACCGGTTCGTAGAGCGCCAGGAACTCCCCGTCGGGGGCGAAGACGGCGGTCAGCCCGTCGAGCGCCAGCTTCAGCTTGCGGCCGTAGCGGACGTCCTGCGCCTGCTCCTCGGAGAGGTCGTAGGGAGTGAACGCGGCACGGGCGGCGTCGGCCAGCGGCAGCACCGCGAACTCCTCGCCGAGCTCGTCGAGCGTCCTCGCGACCTCGAGGTCGTAGGGCCCGACCGCGGTGCGGCGCAGCATGGTCAGGTGTCCACCGACCCCGAGGGCCGCGCCGACGTCCCGGGCGATCGCCCGGATGTAGGTGCCCGAGGAGCAGCGGACGAAGATGTCGACATCGACCAGATCGCCCTCGCGCCGGAGCTCGCCGACGGTGAGCTCGTGGACCGTGACGGGTCGTGCCTTCAGCTCGACCTGCTCGCCGTCGCGTACGCGTTGGTGGGCCCGCTTGCCATCGACCTTGATCGCCGACACCGCGGTCGGCACCTGGAGGATGTCGCCGACCTGGGTCGCGAAGACGCTGCGTACACGCTCCTCGTCGAGGTCGGCGGCCGAGCGGGTCTCCGTGACCTCGCCCTCGGCGTCGTCCGTGGTCGTCGAGATCCCGAGCCGCACCGTCGCCGAGTAGGACTTCTCGGTCAGCATCAGGTGGCCGAGGAGCCGGGTGGCGCGCTCCACCCCCAGCACGAGTACGCCGGTGGCCATCGGGTCCAGCGTGCCGGCATGCCCGACCTTGCGGGTGCCGGCCAGCCGGCGTACGCGCGCGACGACGTCGTGGGAGGTGACCCCGGCGGGCTTGTCCACGATGACGAGCCCGGAGACGGCAGCGGTCACTCCTCGTCGTCCTCGTCCCACTCGTCCTCGATCTCGCGAGGCTTCTTGTAGGGGTCGGCGTCACCGGCGTAGGTCGCCCCACGCGAAGCGGCGACCGCGTCGTCCTGCGCCTTGGCGCGGGCGAGCACGTCGTCGAGGTGGCGGGCCGTCTCCGGCAGCGCGTCGTGGATGAACTCCAGCGTCGGCGCGGTGCGGGTGCCGAGCTGCTTGGCCACCTCGGAGCGGATCAGGCCCTTGGCCGACTCCAGCGCCGCGGCCGTGCCGGCCAGCTCGGCCTCCGAGTCGGCGCCCAGCACCGTGTAGAAGATCGTCGCCTGCTGGCTGTCTCCGGTCACACGTACGTCGGTGACGGTGACGAACCCGATCCGCGGATCCTTGATCCGCCGCTCCAGCATCTGCGCCACGATGACCTTGATCCGGTCAGCGATCCGGCGAACCCGTGGGCTACTCATGTTCACACTCTCTCAAATAATCGAAGCAAATCGAGACGTTGGCCGGGCCGCCTCCGCAGCACTTGTCCTCCAGAGACGGCGAACCGCCGGGCCGGGCGCGAAGCGCCCTGGGCCCGGCGGAACAACCAACTCAGCCCCGGGGAATCTCCACCATCTCGAAGGCTTCGATGATGTCGCCTTCCTTGATGTCCTGGAAGTTCTTCAGGACCAGACCGCACTCGAAGCCCTCGCGGACCTCGGAGGCGTCGTCCTTCTCGCGGCGCAGCGAGGCCAGGTCGAGGTTGTCGGCCGCCACGGCGCCGTCGCGCAGCACGCGAACCTTGGCGTTGCGGCGGATGAGGCCCTCGGTGACCATACAACCGGCGATGTTTCCGGCCTTCGACGAGCGGAAGATCGCGCGGATCTCCGCCCTGCCGAGGACCTTCTCCTCGTACTCCGGCTTGAGCATGCCCTTGAGGGCCGCCTCGATCTCCTCGATCGCCTGGTAGATGACCGAGTAGTAGCGGATCTCGACACCCTCGCGGTCGGCCATCTCCGTCGCCTTGCCCTGCGGGCGGACGTTGAAGCCGATGATGATCGCGTCGGAGGCAGCAGCCAGGTCGACGTTGGTCTCGGTGATCGCACCGACACCGCGGTCGATGACCCGGATGGAGACCTCGTCGCCACCCACGTCGATCTTGGCCAGTGCGTCCTCGAGCGCCTCGACCGAACCGGACACGTCGCCCTTGAGGATGAGGTTGAGCTCCTGGCTCTCGCCCTTCTCCATGGAGGCCATGAAGTCCTCCAGCGTGCGGCGTACGCGGCGCTTGGCCTGCTGCGCGGCACGCTCGCGTGCCTCGCGCTTCTCGGCGATCTGGCGAGCCATCCGGTCGTCCTCGACGACCAGGAAGCTCTGACCCGCACCCGGCACCGCCGAGAGACCCAGGACCATCGCCGGACGCGACGGGGTCGCCTCGGTGATCTCGTTGCCGTACTCGTCGATCATCGCGCGGACACGACCGTGGGCCGGACCGGCAACGATGGACTCACCCACGCGCAGCGTGCCGCGCTGGACCAGGATGGTCGCGACCGGGCCGCGGCCGCGGTCGAGGTGAGCCTCGATCACGATGCCCTGCGCGTCCTGGCTGGCGTTGGCCTGCAGGTCGAGCGAGGCGTCGGCGGTCAGCACGACGGCCTCGAGAAGGCCATCGATGTTGATCCGCGACTTCGCCGAGATCTCGACGAACATCGTGTCGCCGCCGTACTCCTCGGGGATGAGGCCGTACTCGGTCAGCTGGCCACGGACCTTGGTCGGGTCCGCCTCCGGCTTGTCGATCTTGTTGATCGCGACCACGATCGGGACACCGGCCGCCTTGGCGTGGTTGAGCGCCTCGATGGTCTGCGGCATCACACCGTCATCGGCAGCGACCACGAGGATCGCGAGGTCCGAGGACTGCGAACCACGGGCACGCATGGCGGTGAACGCCTCGTGACCCGGGGTGTCGATGAAGGTGATCTTGCGCTCGGTGCCGTCGACCTCGGTCGAGACCTGGTAGGCACCGATGTGCTGGGTGATGCCACCGGCCTCGCCCTCGATGACGTTGGCGTCACGGATGGCGTCGAGCAGCTTGGTCTTACCGTGGTCGACGTGACCCATGACGGTGACGACCGGCGGACGGACCGTCCAGTCGGACTCGTCGCCCTCGTCGCCGAGCTCGATGTCGAAGGACTCCAGCAGCTCGCGGTCCTCGTCCTCAGGGGAGACGACCTGGACGATGTAGTTGAGCTCCTCACCGAGCAGCTCGAGGGTCTCGTCGTTGACGGACTCGGTCGCGGTGACCATCTCACCGAGGCCGAACAGCATCTGCACCAGCTGAGCCGGGTCGACGTTGATCTTCTCGGCGAAGTCGGTCAGGCTCGCGCCGCGAGCCAGGCGAACGGTCTCACCGTTGCCCTTGCGTACGCGGATGCCACCGATCGTCGGGGCCTCCATGGCCTCGAACTCCTGGCGACGCGCCCGCTTCGACTTCCGGCCACGACGGGAGGGACCGCCCGGGCGACCGAAGGCACCCTGGGTCGTTCCGCGACCGCCGGGACGACCGGCACCGGGGCGACCGCCACCGGGACCGCCGCCGAAGCCGCCGCCACCGGGACGACCGGCACCAGCACCGCCACCGGGACGCCCACCGGCGCCCGGGCGACCGCCGCCACCGGGACGACCCGGGGCACCGGCACGACCACCGGGACCGCCACCAGGACGGGCACCGAACGCGGCCGGGGACTTCGGCATCATCGCCGGGTTGGGACGCGGCATGCCGGGACGGCCACCGGTCTGGCCACCCTCACGGGCAGCAGCAGGACGCGGCGGACGCTGGTCGCCACCGGCCGGGGCACCACCCTGGCCACCCTGGCCCCCACCCTGGCCGCCGGGACGCGGACGCCCCATGCCCTGGTTGGAGGAGAACGGGTTGTTGCCCGGGCGCGGAGCGCCGGGCTTGCCGACCGGACGCGGTCCGGGACGACCGGCACCAGCACCGCCGGCACCACCCGCGCCACCGCGAGCCGCGGGGGCCTGCGGACGAGCGCCGGGCTTCGGGGCACCAGGCTTGGGCGCACCCGGCTTGGGCGCGGCCGAACGTCGGTCGCCACCTGCCGGAGCACTCGGGCTCGGCTTGGGCGCGGCCGGAGCCGACGCCGCAGGGGCGACCGGCGGAGCCTCGGCCTTCTTGGCCGGGGGCTTCGGGCCTGGCCTGGGCGCAGCCGGCTTGGTCGCCGCGGGAGCCTCGGCGGGCTTCTCGGGCGCCGTGTCCGCAGCCTGCTTGGGGGCGGCGGGCTTGGGCTCTACCGATCTGGGGCCAGGCTTGGGGCCGGGCTTGGGGGCGGCCTTCTCGTCCGTGGACGCGGAACCACCCTTGCCGCCGGCCTTCAGGCCGGGGCCGATCTCCTTGCGGAAACGCATCTCCGCAGGCAGCTCGACGGTCGAGCTCGCCGACTTGACGAACTCACCCATCTCCTTGAACTTCTCGAGAACGAACTTGCTCTCGACTCCGAACTCTTTGGCGAGTTCGTGGACTCGGGTCTTAGCCACGCTTCTCCTTCTGGCCACAGACCCAAATCCGGGTGAAAACTGTGACCACTAGTGGGTGTAGAACACGCTCATCGCGAAGTACTCATCGAGTGCTCATGAGCTTTTGCTCCAATTCCTGGTCAGTTGACCGTCGACGACGGTCGTGGGTGTTTGGCGCGTGTCGAGGTAGTCCTCCACCGGTGCGCTGGAAAGCCCGCCCTCGGCCCCCTTACCTTTCGGGTACAGGGCCCGGGTGAACGCCTTCCGGCGCACCGCGAGTTCGTAACACTCACGCGTGGGGTGCAGATGCGCCCCTCGCCCGGGTGCGGTGGCTGTCGGATCGGGCACCACGGCCGGCTGGCCGTTGCGGTCCGAGCCGGCGGTCACCCGCAACAACTCGCGCTTGGCGGCTCGCTTCCGGCAACCCACGCACGTACGGACGGGTCCGTTCTGCGTAGTTTCTTCGAGGCGTGCCACCGATCCTCAACACTACCGCTTCCGGGGTTCGGTAGACGAAACCGGGGCACAGGTCGTTCTTATTCCGTGACCCATCCTCACAGGATGGCGGCGATCTCCGGCCACGCTCGCAGGCCGAGCTCGCGGTCGGCCTCCTCCGATCCGCCCCACGCGATCCTGCGGCTGAGCGGGAGCACCGGCTCGCCGGGCAGCACGACCCGGTGACCGGCGTCGGGATGGGAGACCACGATCGTCTCCAGGTCATGAGCGGTACGTCGCCGCCGCACCGCCTCCGCGAAGAGGACCGATGGCCACAGCGCGTCGGCTCCGCCGGCGACCAGGACGACCTCACCGGCGATGCGCTCGACCGGGATGGTCGCGGCGGGGACGCGGTCGGCGTACTTCTCCAGGGCCGAGAGGTAGGCCTCGCAGAACGAGGGCAGCTCCCCGTGCGCGCTTCGCGCGCTTGCTCCCTCGCTCGGCGCGAGCGGACGAGCAAGCTCGCCGCTCGACCTCGCTCCGGTTGCCTCGGCCTCTTTCACCGCGGCCTCGATGGCCTCGTCGTCGAACGGCACGAACGGCACCGGCTCGCCCCGCAGCGTCCACGAGGACCGCTGTGGCCGCTCGTCGCTCAGGCCGGCCCAGGCGACGTACGTCGGGGAGATCCCGACCACCGCGTCGATCTCGGGGTGCAGGGTGCCGAGCAGCAGCGCCGCCTGGGCGCCCCAGGACGTCCCGAGCACCACCAGCCGCTCGTAGCGGGAGTGGAGGTCGGCGAGGACGTCGTCGAACGTCTCCAGCGGCATCAGCCGGGCCTCGTCCGGCTGGCCGGGACCACCGAAGTAGCGGATCGAGGCCGCGGCGACCCCGTGCGAGGCCAGCATCCGGCACCGGTCGGTCTCGATCCGTCCCGAGGACCCCGAGAGCACGAGTACGCCCGTGGTGGCGCCCTCCGGCTCCAGCAGGACGCCCTCCGACTCGGTCAGAGTGGTCTCACGCACGATCAGGCGACCGGGGTCTCCTCGTCGGAACGGATGTCGATGCGCCAGCCGGTCAGGCGGGCGGCGAGGCGGGCGTTCTGCCCCTCCTTGCCGATGGCCAGCGAGAGCTGGTAGTCCGGGACGACGACGCGGGCCGACTTGGTCGCCGCGTCGATGATCTCGACCGAGGAGACCCGGGCCGGCGAGAGCGCCGAGGCGACGAGCACCTTCGGGTCCTCGGACCAGTCGACGATGTCGATCTTCTCGCCCTGCAGCTCGGACATGACCTGGCGGACCCGCTGGCCCATCGGGCCGATGCAGGCGCCCTTGGCGTTGACGCCGGGGACGGTCGACTTGACCGCGATCTTGGTGCGGTGACCGGCCTCGCGGGCGATCGCGGCGATCTCGACGGTGCCGTCGGCGATCTCGGGCACCTCGAAGGAGAAGAGCTTCTTGACCAGGTTGGGGTGGGAGCGCGAGAGCGTGATCTGCGGGCCGCGCATGCCCTTCCGCACGCTCACCACCAGGGCCTTGATCCGGGTGCCGTGGCTGTAGTCCTCGCCCGGCACACGCTCGGAGAGCGGGATGACGCCCTCGAGCCGGCCCAGGTCGACGAGCACGTCGTCGGGGTTGCGGCCCTGCTGGATGACGCCGGAGAGGATGTCGCCCTCCTTGCCGGAGAACTCACCGAACTTCACGTCGTCCTCGGCGTCGCGCAGCCGCTGCAGCACGATCTGCTTCGCGGTGGTGGCGGCGATCCGGCCGAAGCCCTCGGGCGTGTCGTCGTACTCCCCGACGACGTTGCCCTCGTCGTCGACCTCGGAGGCCAGCACGCGTACGTGCCCGGTCTTGCGGTCCAGGTCGACCCGCGCCTTCGTCTGGGCGCCCTCGGTCTTGTGGTAGGCCGTCAGCAGCCCCTGCTCGATCGCCTCGACGAGCACATCGAGCGAGATCTCCCGCTCCCGCTCCAGCATCCGCAGGATGCTCATATCGATGTCCATGGCCTACTCCCCCTCGTCGATCCGCTTGAACTCGATCTGCACAAGCGCCTTCTTCACGTCCGCGTACGCCACCTCGCGGCGCTTGCCGCTCACCTCGAGGCTCACCCGCTCCTCGTCGGACTCCTTGACGCGCCCGGTGAACGCGGAGCCGTCGGTGGCGGTGACCTTGACCAGGCGACCCTTGTTGCGGCGCCAGTGGCGCGGCAGGGTCAGCGGCCGGTCGACACCGGGCGAGGTCACCTCGAGCGTGTAGGGCTGCTCGCCCATGACGTCGGACTCGTCGAGGACCCGGTTGACCTCACGGGTTGCCTCGGTGACCTCCTCATGGGTGATCCCGCCGTCCTTGTCGACGGCGATCCGCAGGATCCGGCGCTTGCCGGCCGGCGTGATCTCCACGGCCTCGATGTCGAGACCCAGGGCCAGAAGCGGGTCTCCGAGGGCCTTCTCGATGGCACTCGTGATCGCGTCCTTCCGCTCAGCACTCAACGCGATCTCCCCCTGCATCCTGTTGTCCGGTCCTGTTGTGTGTTGCGCCTCCGAGCACGCGGCGCTTCTGGTGACACCATACCTGTACGCCTCGGGTGTCTCGAACGCCGCGCGGCTGTGTTGGAAAGCCGCTGACGCGACTCCCACCGGGTGTCGTTAGGGTTCCTCACGTGACCAGCGCACGTGCCCTCCGGATGCTCTCGCGACGCACCGCCGTGGGTGTCGCCGTGGTTGCCCCGCTGGCCGCCTCGGCGTGTTCGGCCTCGGAGGTGCTGGATCCTGTCAAAGCACCCCCACCGAGCACTCCCCCGGCCCCCGCGAACCCCGACCAGAGTGTGATCGATGCCACGGTCGCGGAGATCCTCGGCGCCGACGACGGCGCCCCCTCGGCGTTCGTGCAGCTCCATCGCGTGCACATCGAGGCGCTGGCGCCGACCAAGGGGGTGGCGGCGGTCGCGGCGAAGGGGCGCTGGCAGGACCGCCAGCTCGCCCTGGTCACGACGCTCACCACCGCTGCAGGGCAGGCGGCCGACCCGCAGCTGATCACGCTGCTCGCCTCGGCCGCCGCCGGGCAGCAGCAGCTCCTGCACGGCAGGGGTCTGGCATGACGGCAGCGAATTCGGCCTCGACGGAGGCGGTCCAGGCGGCGCTCGCGGTCGAGCACGCCTCGATCTACGTCCTGGGCGCGCTGGGCGGGCGCACGTCGGCGACGTCCTCGCCGGCCCTGGCACGGGCGCTCACCGACGCGTACGACGACCACGTGAACGCCCGGGAGGCGCTGGCCGCGCACGTGGTGGCCGCCGGGATCGAGCCGGTGGCGCCCTCCGCCGTCTACGACCTGCCCGCCCGGATCGGGTCCGACGCCCGCATCGGCGAGGCGGCCCTGCGGCTGGAGAAGGACACCACCGCGACCTATCTCTCGCTGGTCCCGAAGGCGGCCGGCTCCGACCGGACGCTGCTCATCCAGCTGCTCTGCCGGGCGGCTGCGCGGCAGCTCGACCTGGGCGCCAGGCCGGTCGCGTTCCCGGGGACCTGAGGCCCGGCGCCCGAAAACGGCCTTGGCCCGCGAACCGTCCGGCGCGGGAGACTCCCGAGATGTCTCCCGAGACCGGGCGGCTCGCGGGCCAGGTTGTGGCCTGGACACGAGGCCTGAGAAGTCGCCTGGGGCTGAACCTCTCTTGCAGAAGTATGCAATCCCCGCTCAGAATGGCCCAGACCCGCAAAAGCGCATTGCAAGAACTTGCAACTTCTCCCGGCGTCATTCCCAGGAGCGAACGATCTGGTGTATGTCGCTCAGTCGTTGGGCCACAGCGTCCGGGGAGCCCTCGCTGTGGCCGACCTGGCTGCTCGGGATGTTGCTGTGCGGGATGTGGATCGCCCGCAGACCGGCCTTCTGAGCACCGTACACATCATCGAAGAGCCTGTCCCCCACGTAGACGCATCGAGACGGATCCGAGACCTTCACGGCGTCCATGGCCGCGTGGAAGGCCTCCTCGGCGGGCTTCGTCCACGGGACCTCCGAGGTGTAGACGTCACCGTCGAGCAGGTCGAGCACTCCGTCGCGCTCGAAGAACCCGCGGTGCCACGCGCGCGGCCAGATCGTGTTGGACAGCACCCCGACACGTACGCCATCGGCGCGGAGCGCCTCCCACAGCGGCCCGACCTCGGGGTCGGTGAGGGTGTGCGGCTCCCAGAACTCGTAGTAGGCGTCGAGCAGCTCCGGGTCGTGCTCGAGGCCGGCCTCGTCGAAGAGATCGCCGATCACCGAGCTCTGCTGGTGGTCGCGGCTGCGGGCCCAGATCGTGTCACCGGCCTGGTGCAGCCTGGTCGCATTGACCGGGTGGTCGTCGTCGCAGGCTCCCTTCACCGCCTGGGCCAGCGCCAGCGACTCCGCGTGGAAGTCGATGTCGTGCCACTTCGTCAACGTGCCGCCCCAGTCGAAGATCACCGCGTCGATCGCCATGGCCCGACCCTAGCGGCGTCTCCCGGCTGACCAGGAAGGGATTTTCAGGACAGTCGCGCCGAGTCGGCGGCCTCGGCGAGCTGCTCGCGGAAGCCGGGGTGGGCGCAGCGGTCGATGATCCGCCGGGCCCGCGCGGCCGGGGAGAGGCCGCGCAGGTCGGCGACGCCCTGCTCGGTGACGACGACCTGGACGTCGTGGGCGGTGTGGTCGACGTGGCGGACGAACGGCACGATGCGCGAGACCGTGCCCTCCTCGGCGGTGGAGGGCGCGACGAAGAAGTTGAGATGGGCGTTGCTCGCGAAGTCTCCCGAGCTTCCGGCGGCGTTCACGTTGCCGTGGATGTCGGCCTCGTCCATCGGGTCGATCGCGATGAGGCCGAGCCGGCGGATGACCTCGGGGTGGTTGGAGATCTCCTGCGGACGCAGCAGGATCCGGCCCTTGTAGTGGTGGACGTCCCCGTTGAACCGGCGGGCACCCGCCTCGGAGAGGCCGAAGGAGGTCGCCGAGACCCCGATCAGCTTCCCGGAGTCGAGCAGGTCGAGAAGGCCGTCCCGGATCGTGTCGGTGTAGGCCGTCAGGTGCTCGAACTCGGCCTTCTGCAGACCGGTGAGGACGGCGTCGCCGACGTCTCCGGCGCCGGCGTGGAGCGGGAGCAGGCTGTGGTGGAGGCGGTCGTGGCGTACCTCGTGGCGGAGGAAGTCCACGACGAGGTCGGCCAGCGCGTGGCTCTCCTCCCCGATCGGGCTCGGCGGCGTGCCCGGGTCGGGACGATCCGTCTCGACGACTGCGACGACCTTGTCGGGATCGACGAGGAGGAACGGGTCACCGATCCTCTGCGTCGGCGTCGTCAGCTGGATCGGCGCCCGCAGCGGCGGAAGCCGGGAGCCGTGATGGATGTCGTGGAATCCCTCGAACCCGCGTGGATGCCAGCTGTTGACCTCGAGGACCACCTTGTCGGCGAGGTCGAGCCACGCCTGGTTGTTGCCGACGCTGCTCCCGGGGACGAGCAGCCCGTTGGGCAGGATCGCCGCCACCTCGACCACCGCGACGTCGAGGGCGCCGTAGAACCCGGAGAGCGCATACTGGGCGACCCGCGAGTGACGTACGTCGACACCCTCCGGCCACTCCCGGACCTCGCCCAGCGCCTCCGGCACCGCCTTCGGGTGACCGGCCCCGGTCAACCCAGAGAGCGCCACGGTCTCCCCCGGGCCGATCTGCGCGGCCGCCTCTGCCGCGCTCATCACCCGTCCGGCGAGCGTACGGTCAAGAATCCTGTCCCCCGTCATGGGGTCGATCTTGCCTCACCTGCGCACCCCGAATCCGCAGTTGTGGCGGCCGAGAATGTAGTTGTGGGCGACGAAACTCGAGTTTCGTCGCCCACAACTACGGATTCGGCGAGTGGTTCAGCCGCGGACGACCTCGGTCAGGTGGGCGACAGCGTCGGTGAGGGCGATCTCGGCCCGCTCGCCGCTCTTGCGGTCCTTGACCTCGACCTTGCCCTCGACCAGGCCCTTGCCGACGGTGACGATGGTCGGCACACCGATCAGCTCGGCGTCCTTGAACTTCACGCCGGGCGAGACCTTGGGACGGTCGTCGTAGAGCACGTCGATGCCTGCGGCCTCGAGCTCACCGGCCAGCTTCTCGGCGGCCTCGAAGACGGCGGCGTCCTTGCCGGTCGCGACCAGGTGGATGTCGTACGGAGCGACGTTGCGGGGCCAGGCGAGGCCGATGTCGTCGAGGGTGCCCTCGGCGATGGCGGCGACGGCGCGGGTGACACCGATGCCGTAGGAGCCCATGGTGACGGTGACGAGCTTGCCGTTCTCGTCGAGCACCTGGAGACCCAGCGCGTCGGCGTACTTGCGGCCGAGCTGGAACACGTGGCCCATCTCGATGCCGCGCGCCAGCGTCAACGGGCCCGAACCGTCGGGAGCCGGGTCGCCCTCGCGCACCTCGGCGGCCTCGATGGTGCCGTCGGGAGTGAAGTCACGGCCGGCGACGAGATCGATGACGTGCTTGCCCTCGACGTTGGCGCCGGTGACCCAGCGGGTGCCGGTGACCACGCGCGGGTCGACCAGGTAGCGGATCCCGGACTCGGACTTCTCGCCGAGCGCCTCGGGCCCGATGTAACCCTTCACGAGCGAGGAGTGCTTCTTCAGCTCGACGTCGTCCATGGGCTCGACCTCGATCGGCTCCAGCTGGCCCTCGAGGCGCTTGATGTCGACCTCACGGTCGCCGGGCAGGCCGATGGCCAGCGGCTCGGAGGTGCCGTCGGGGTGACGCAGCATCACCAGCACGTTCTTCAGCGTGTCGCCGGCCTCCCAGGGCCGGTCCTCCCGCGGGAACGCCTCGTTGAGGTGGTCGACGAGGGTCTGGATCGTCGGGGTGTCGGGGGTGTCCTCGGCATGGGCAGCCGGCACCCCCTCGTAGGAGAGCGCCTCGGGGGCCAGCGTCGTGACCGCCTCGACGTTCGCGGCGTAGCCGCCGGGCGAGCGTACGAAGGTGTCCTCCCCGGCCTCGGAGACGGCCAGGAACTCCTCGGAGGCCGAGCCGCCCATCGCGCCGGAGGTGGCCTTGACGATGACGTACTCGAACCCGAGGCGGTCGAAGACCTTCACGTACGCGGCGCGGTGGGCCTCGTAGGCCGCGGCCAGCCCCTCGTCGGAGACGTCGAAGGAGTAGGAGTCCTTCATGATGAACTCACGGCCGCGCAGCAGCCCCGCGCGCGGACGCGCCTCGTCGCGGTACTTCGTCTGGATCTGGTAGATCGCCAGCGGCAGGTCCTTGTAGGAGCCGTAGAGGTCCTTGACCAGGAGGGTGAACATCTCCTCGTGCGTGGGCCCGAGCAGGTAGTCGGCGTCCTTGCGGTCCTTGAGCCGGAAGATGCCGTCCCCGTACTCCGTCCAGCGGCCGGTCGCCTCGTAGGGCTCACGGGGCAGCAGCGCCGGGAAGTGCACCTCCTGGGCGCCGATCGCGGCCATCTCCTCGCGGATGATCCCCTCGACCTTGCCGAGCACGCGCAGGCCCAACGGCAGCCAGGAGTAGATCCCCGGAGCGGCGCGGCGGATGTAGCCGGCACGGACAAGCAGCTTGTGGCTCGCGACCTCGGCGTCGGCGGGATCCTCACGCAGGGTCCGCACGAAAAGGGTCGACATACGGGCGATCATGCGGGCAAGCGTACGGCGCACCGGACCGCTCCCGCGAACCGGTTGGAATTGGCGTTGCAACCCCGGCGGCACCCCGCGCATCTTTACCTTCATGAGAGGTATCCGAATCCCGGCACTGGCCACGGCCATCCTTGCTGCTCTCATGCTCCCGGCGACGCTCCTGTCACCGGCTTCTGCGGCGGCCCCGACCGTCGACGTACGCCCCTGGACGCTGCCGCAGGGCAGCGCACCCACGATCCCTTACCTGCACCATCCCTCGGAGGACGCCTGGTCGGTGGTCGACCCGAAGACGGGCATGAAGACCCCGATCGCCGGCATCGACGTGACCGACTCGGTCATGCTCCTGGGCAGGTCCGGCAGCGGGTTCCTGCTGCGGATCGGCAACCGGAGCGACCGGATCATCCGGGTCGAGCTGGACAGGCCGCAGCGCACGATCTTCGACGGGCTCCACTACCAGGCCTGGAGCAGGTTGTCGGCCGACAATCGATACCTGCTCATGACGACCTTCGTCTCCAGCGGCACGCAGCTGCAGGTCCGGAACGCGGTCACCGGTGCGGTCCTCGCCCGGCACACCTTCCGGAACACGACCGAACCGAACCCCATCGACGTCAGCGGCACCCGCGTGCTTCTCGGCGGGTTCTCCCCGGCGCGGACGATGACGTGGAACTGGCAGACCGGCACGATCCGGACGATCGCCTCGCGGGCAGCCTACGCCGGCGCCTTCGGCATCGACCGGCTGGCCACCTACACCGACAAGCCGTACGACACCGACGCCTGCACCGTCGTGTCGACCATCTCCCAGCCGGGCACGGCGCTGTGGCGATCGTGCGCGGAGGCGGTCGGGGCCTTCTCGCCCGACGGTGCCCGGATCGCCACCAACGCGATCCCGTGGCGAGACGTGAGCTCGGTCGTACAGCGCCGCAGCGTCCGCGGCACGCTGCTGGCGACCTACCGCAACCCCAACGGCGTCTGGGTGCACGGTTGGGAGAACAGCACCCGGGTCCTGCTCGAGTCCGCACCCCAGACAGGCATCAACTGGCTGGTGCGGTGCGAGGGCGCCGAGTGCGAGCGCGCCTGGCGGGCGTACTGACAGCGGAGCTCGATCAGAACATGATGGTGGAGAAGCGGGCCGTCTCGAGGAAGCCGGCCCGCTCGTAGGCACGACGCGCGGGGGCGTTCCACTCGTTGACGTAGAGGGAGACGCGTGGGGCGATCTCGTTGCGGACGATGTCGCAGACCGCGGCCATGCCGCGGGCGGCGAGGCCCTCGCCGCGTCGGTGCGCGGGCACCCAGACACCCTGGATCTGGGCGGCCTCGGGGGTCGCGCAGGCGACCTCGGCCTTGAAGACGACCTCGCCGTCCTCGATCCGCGCGAAGGACCAGCCCCGCGAGATCAGCTGGAGCACCCGGGCGCGGTAGAGGTCGCGGCCGCCACCGGTCTCGGGCGAGATCCCGACCTCCTCGGTGTACATCGCCACGCACGCCGGGTAGAGGACCTCCATGTCGGCGCGGACCGTGCGGCGTACGAACGGGTCGGGGTCGACCAGGCTCTGCAGCTGCTGCTCGAGGTGGGGCTGCTCCCAGCGCTGGTCGCGTGGCTCGCCCCAGGACTCGCCGATCGCCCCCCACAGCGCCCGGACCGCGGGCTGTCTCCCGACGATCGTGGAGACGGTGCGTACGCGGCTGCGGGCCCGCTCACCGAACGCGAAGGCGTCGTCCTCGGTGGCCTGGATGGGGACCAGGTTGGCGCCGACGTGACAGGCCGCGACCAGGTCGCCGCCGTCCCAGCGCCCCCAGATCTCACCGCCGAGCCAGCGCGGCTCGAGGTTGGTGGTGCGGGCGCGGTATTCCGCGAACACGTTCACCACCGGATCCTGGGCGGTCAGCTCCAGGAACGCACCGAGATCACCCGCATGCAGCGGGCGGATCCCTTGGCGCGTCGTGAGCATGTCACCGAGCCTAGGGCCAATCTGGTCGTACGTCGCCCTGCGGCTCGCTGGCCGGATCAGGCAAAGATCCGTTCGATCGTGTGCATGCGCTCGCCGATGGTCTTGAGGCGTACGTCCTGACCGGCCTCGCCGGTGTCCCCCCAGACCGCCCGGCCCACCATCACACCGCTCGCGCCGAGCGCGCGGACCTGCGGCAGGCGCCCGCTGAAGTCGTCCCAGCCCATCCCGTCGGAGCGCGCGACCCAGGAAGCTCGGGCGATGTCGGCTCGGTCGATGGCTGCGAGACCCTCGTCGTTGACCTTGAGCTTGAGCACGATGCCGCCGCAGCGCGACCGCGTGGCGAGCCTGGCCAGATCGTCGAGGCAGCCCGGCGTCGTGCAGTAGGGCTCGAGGAAGACCCGGTCGTAGCCGGGGAGGCGCTCCAGGATGGCCAGCGCCATCGGCGCGCAGGCGGCCTGGCGGTCGTCGAACCCGACCTTCACCGCGTCCGTCGACCTCTCCGGGACGACGAGCTCATCGACGGCGTCGATGTCCGGGAGCCCGGCGCAGGCGAGCTCGCGGCGTACGTCGCCGTGCCCCTGCGCGGGACGCACGACGATGCCCCAGCCGGGAGTGTCGGCCACCAGATCGAGGATGCCGGGCCTGATGTCGGAGGAGTCCGGGGTGCGGAACAGCGCGTCGTCCGCGTGATCGATGGCAAGCCAGAAATTGGTCACTGTTGTCGCCAGTCTGAGAAGGGAGGAAGTAGGCGTGTGGAGGCGCTAGGCGAAGCCTAAGCAGAGCGACCGCGCATCACCGGCATCTTGTGTGAATTGAAGATTTCGGGTCGCGTCGCGCGTACGTCAGTACTCCCCGCCGTCCGCGACGATGCACTGCCCGTTGATCGCGCCGGAGACATCGGAGGCGAGGAAGACGCAGACCTTCGCGACGGCGTCGGCGGTGACGAACCGGTGGCCGGGGATGCGCGCCGCCCGGTAGGAGATGTACTGGTCGACGGTCACCCCCTCCTTGCGCGCGTGCTTGACGAAGACCTGCCGGGAGGACTCGCTCCACATCGGGCCCGGAGCGACGACGTTGGCCCGGACGATGCCCTCCTCCTCCTGCGCGATCGCCTGGGCGAGCCCGGTCAGCGCGTGCTTGGACACGCCGTAGGCGGCCCGTCGCGACGGCGTACGGATCCCGAAGACGGAGCTGACCAGGACGACCGCCCCGGACCGCGCCGCGCGGAGCTTCGGGAGCGCGAGCGAGGCCGTGCGCCATACCGAGGTCAGGTTGAGGTCGAGGGTGAGCTGCCACTCGGACCGGTCGATCTCGGCGACCGTGTCGGGGCTGGGGTTGACGCCGGAGCAGTTGATGAGCCCGGACAGCGTCTCGAACCCGGCCAGCGTCTCGGCCAGGGCGTCCACGCCGACGTCGGTGGTCAGGTCGCCGTCCACACGGGCGACGGCACCGGTCTCGTCGGCCAGGTAGGCCAGCTCGGTGGTGCGGCTGTAGGCGTGCAGGATCACCGGGGTGCCCTCCGCGGTGAGCCGACGCGCGACCGCGCTGCCGAGGTCGCCGGTCGCGCCGAGGACGAGCACGGGAGGTCGCGGCGGGGTGCCTGACTCAGACGCTGTGCTCATGGCGCTCCTTGATCCGGTGGATCGCCGACCTCACCACATCCTGATGGGCGGGTGGCAGATCAGTGAGACCTTCGAGATGGCTCAGGCAAGTGATATCACCCATTTGCCCGAGCCGGTATGCGGTAATCGGAATCGCCGGAGCCAGGACCGGATGGTGCAGCCGGCGAACCAGCGCCTCGGTGATGTCGGTGCCCCAGCCCAGCACGTCACGCTCGCGGGCGACCGCCCCCGGATCCTCCTCGCGGTCCAGGATCTCGAGATAGCCGTCGACCGGCACTCGGCCCCGCAGGATCAGCTGGAACATCGCCGCCTTGCGCAGGAACAACGACCGGAACGCCTCGAGCACGAACTCCAGCTCGTCCCAGTAGCGCTCCGGCGCCTGGTCGAGGAGGTCGCCGTAGTCCTCGCGCTCCTCGGTCAGGTAGAGGCAGATCAGCCGGTCCATCCACGACAGGCTCTCGCGTACGCTCAGCCGGGCCACGGCGTCGAGGTCACCGGGCTGGAACCCGGCCTTCAGGAATGTCATCACCAACGGCCCCATGTGCATGTCGGCGAAGCGGGCACCGTCCAGCGCCATGCCGTGCCCGTCGCGCAGCCGGTCGCGGATGCCCTCGGCCACGAAGTACTGGTAGAAGGTCTCGTGGGCGAACTCCGCCGACTCCACCCCATCCCTGGTCCGTCCGGTCACCCCGAAGACCTCGGAGTGGTCGAGCAGGTCCGCGATCCATTCGTACGTCAGGAAGTCCCGCTGCCGGGTGATGTCGAGGTCGCGCTGCAGGTTGGCGAAGAGCCACTCCGAGACGCGCGGGACCGGGATCAGGTCCTGCTCCTGCGAGGCCGGCTCGTCCATCCCGGTGAACAGGTCCCAGGCGATGTCACGGTAGGTCTGGAACCGCACCCGGCTGGGGATGCGTGAGCTCTTCCGGTCCCAGGGCTGACCGCAGACGTGCTTGAGATGGACGGTGTAGCCGTCCCACTGGGTGCGGGGAGCCGCCACGCCCTCCTCGACGGAGGCGTAGAGCTGCTTGAGGACCATCGGGGTCGCGGGGAAGAACCCGCCGCCGCGCTCCATCTCCGCGGCCAGGTTGCGCAGCTTGTCGTCGCCACCGCGCTCCTCGCCGAGGGCGCGCACCTCGACCGGGGAGATCGGCTCGACGCGTACGACCATCGGCGCCTCGACGCCGAGGTCCTCCAGCCTGGCCGGGCTGCGCAGCTGCTCGGCGAGCTCGTCGCGCTCGGTCTGCAGGTTGCGCTTGCTGATCACCACGAAGCGGCCGCCCCGGCCGAAGGCCGAGCGCAGCTCGCTCAGGTCGGGGCGGGTGACGCCGTGCTCCTCGGCGCTGGAGGAGATCAGGTCGAAGTCGTCGATGACGATCGGCGAGCGGTCCTCGCCGACCAGGTCGCCGTAGTCGACCGCGCCGTCGCGCAGGCTGATGTAGCGCACCTGCTCCTTCGAGGAGGTCCACTCCCTGACCTCGATCGTCTTGCCCGAGCCCGAGGGGCCGGTGAGGAAGAAGAGGTTGGACTCGGTGTTCTCGAGCCACCTGCCCAGCGCCTCGACGAGCGGGATCGTGGCCTGCTCGGTCATCAGTCCGCTCAGCGCCGCCACCCGCGCTCGGGGGAAGGTCAGCCGGGAGCTGGTGGCCGACGCAGGCGCGGGGGCCGCGAGCGCGGGGGCCAGCACGGGACCGGGCGGCTCCGCGGCCGCATCGCGCCAGGCGTACGCCTTCCACCACTTCGCCTGCCAGATGCCGGTGTTCTTCCGGATCCACTCCCCGCGATGGGCCGGGTCGAGGGTGCGGGGCACCGACCCTCCGACGACGCGGATGAGCTCGTCGAGCGGCATCAGCTTCGAGCCGGACGTACGCCGGTAGAAGGTGCTCCTGGCCATCGCCACACCGGCGCCGCCATCAGCTTTTCCGGTCACCTGCCGGACCCAGGCGCGCAATTCGCTGTTGAACTGCTCTGGTGAGAGAGATTCGTCGGTCATTGCCCCTCGCCGAGTCGCCCGCGTTCGCGGTTGAGAGTATCCCGCAGGCGTCCCAATTCTGTCCCAGAAACGTCCCAACTCACCTGGGACTGTCTTCACATCGTCCCCACTCCCGCCCGCCCTCTGGCGAGACACATGTGGCCTCCGCCACCTTGGAGATGTCCCCATCAGGGACAGCGCCGGCCCCACCTACGGGCCCCACCGCTGAAGGAGATGATGACCATGAGGAACCACAAGTTCAGCATCGCCACCTTCGCCGTCACGCTTCTTGTCGTGTTCGGCTTCAACCAGCTGCTCAGCGCCGAGCCGCCCACGTGCCAGGCAACCGCCGGCACCTCGTCCGTGTCCGTCGTCCTCACGGAAGGAGCGCTGTCATGACCAGAAACTTCATGCGCCTCGGCGATACCGTCAAGGCTCGCGGCGGCGTCCGTTCCGGAAAGCGCGGTGTCGTCGTCGCCACCGCCGCAGGCCGCACCAAGGTCCGCTTCAACGGCAGCAGCGGGACCAGCTGGGTGCGCAGCAGCAACCTGAGGTCCACCGGCAGCGGCTCGCTGTCCTGGATTCTTCCGGTCAAGGCCGCACTCGTCCTGTTCCTGGTCGTGCCGGGTCTCCGGTTCGTCGTGGTCTACCTGTGGACCCACGGCGGACTGGACGGCTTCGCCACGGCCCTCGGAACCCAGATGGGCCAGGCCGCACTCGCCTGGGGCCACCTGGTCACCACGGACCCGCTCGGAGCGCTGCTCCACCTCGGGTTCCTCGGCGTGGTCTCCAGGCTGATGCACTGGTGATACCGCCGACACAGTTTCGCGACGTACGCGAGGGGGACGCCGCGGAGCAGACGAAGAGGCCCGGTCCGAGGTTCGGACCGGGCCTTCTTGCGTGGGAGCCGCGGGATGCTGACCGAGGTAACTCGCTCGGTGCGCACTTCCCTCGTGGAGTTCCGCGAAGGGAGCGACCGTTCACCGAGTTACCTCGGTGAACATCCACCCAGTCAGCCGCTGACCGACACCTGCGCCCCAGCGCCCTCGACGGGCTCCATGCCCTCGGCGATCTTCATCGCCTCCTCGATCAGGGTCTCGACGATGGCGGCCTCGGGGACGGTCTTGATGACCTCGCCCTTGACGAAGATCTGGCCCTTGCCGTTGCCCGAGGCGACACCGAGGTCGGCCTCGCGGGCCTCGCCGGGCCCGTTGACGACGCAGCCCATGACGGCGACCCGCAGCGGGACCTCGAGGCCGTCGAGGCCCGCGGTCACCTGCTCCGCGAGGGTGTAGACGTCGACCTGAGCGCGGCCGCAGGACGGGCAGGAGACGATCTCGAGGCGGCGCGGCTTGAGGTTGAGCGACTCCAGGATCTGGATGCCGACCTTGACCTCCTCGACCGGCGGCGCGGAGAGCGAGACGCGGATGGTGTCGCCGATGCCCTGGCTGAGCAGGTGGCCGAAGGCGACCGAGGACTTGATCGTGCCCTGGAACGCCGGTCCGGCCTCGGTGACACCGAGGTGGAGGGGCCAGTCGCCGGCCTCGGCGAGCAGCTCGTAGGCGCGCACCATCACGACCGGGTCGTTGTGCTTGACCGAGATCTTGAAGTCCTGGAAGCCGTGCTCCTCGAAGAGGCTCGCCTCCCAGATCGCCGACTCGACGAGCGCCTCGGGGGTGGCCTTGCCGTACTTCTCCAGCAGCCGCTTGTCGAGGCTCCCCGCGTTGACGCCGATCCGGATGCTCGTGCCGTGGTCCTTGGCCGCGGCCGCGATCTCCTTGACCTGGTCGTCGAACTTGCGGATGTTGCCCGGGTTGACCCGGACGGCCGCACAGCCGGCCTCGATGGCGGCGAAGACGTACTTCGGCTGGAAGTGGATGTCGGCGATCACCGGGATCTGCGACTTCTTCGCGATCGCCGGCAGCGCGTCGGCGTCGTCCTGGCTCGGGCACGCCACCCGGACGATGTCGCAGCCCGACGCGGTGAGCTCGGCGATCTGCTGCAGGGTGGAGTTGACGTCGGAGGTCAGCGTGGTCGTCATCGACTGCACGGAGATGGGGCTCTCGCTGCCGACCCCCACCGAACCGACCTTGATCTGGCGGGTCTTGCGGCGAGGAGCGAGCACCGGGGCGGGTGCCTCCGGCATACCGAGGCTTGTCGGCGTGGGGATCGACGTCATGTCTACCGATTCTACGTGCGGGTCAGGCCTGGAGATGAAGCGGGACGACGAGGTCGGCGACGATCAGGACAACACCCATCACCAGCAGCGCCGAGGCCACGACGTACGCCACCGGCAGCAGCTTCGCCGGGTCGGCATGTCCCGGTTCGGGCCGCCGGAAGACCCGGGCGAAGGCGCGGCGGATGCCCTCCCAGAGTGCGGTCGCGATGTGACCGCCGTCGAGCGGCAGCAGCGGGACGAAGTTGAAGATGCCGATGAACAGGTTGAATCCGCCGACCAGGAACGCGAAGCTCGCGACCTTTTCGCCGACATGGAGTCCGTCGTCGGCGGCGATCTCGCCGGCGATGCGGCCGCCCCCGACGATGCTCATCGGGCTGTCGGCCGCGCGCTCCTCGACGCCGACGATCGCGAGCGCGACGTGCCAGACCTTGACCGGGAGCCGGAGCAGCGAGTGGACGGCGTTCTCGGCCATCGAACCCATCTCCTTCAGCGCGTAGACCGGCCCTTCCTTCGTGGTCACCACGTGCGATTCGGGAGACATCCCGAAGAATCCGACCTTGGCGGTCTCCGGGTCTGCACTGGTGTCGTTGACGTCCTTGACGCGCTCCTGCACGACCGTCTGGGTGCGCAGCGTCATCTCCCGACCGTCGCGCTTGATCACGATGGTGGCGTCGCCGTCCATGTTGTCGCGGATCAGCTTCTGGGCGACCGACCACGAGGTCAGCTCGGTGCCGTTGAACGAGACCAGCTCGTCACCGGGCCTCAATCCGGCGTCGGCGGCCGGCGTCGGCTTGTCGCTCTGGCGGCACTCGCGGCCCTGGTCCTCCCAGCTCAGCAGGCACTCCTGCAGGCTGGAGACGACCGGATGCCCCTCGTTCACCACGTTCTCGCGGACCCCGTAGATGCCGAAGACGCCCCACAGCACGAAGAACGCGATCGCGATGTTCACCGTGGGACCGCCGGCCATCACGATGACCTTCTTCCACCACGACATCTTGTAGAAGAGGCGCGGCTCGTCCTCGGGACGGATCAGCTCCCACTCGGCCGAGCGGGCGTCGCTGATGAGCTGGGTGAACATACCGGTGTTGGACTTGCGCACCTTCAGGGCGCCGTCCTCGGTGCGCTCCCCCAGCTGGTCGGCGCCGGGCGGCAGCATGCCGACGATCTTGACGTAGCCACCGAGCGGGATCGCCTTGAGCCCGTACTCCGTCTCACCGACCTGCTTGGACCACACCGTCGGCCCGAAGCCGATGAAGTATTGGGTGACCTTCCCGCCGAACGCCTTCGCCGGGATCATGTGGCCGAGCTCGTGGAGCCCGATCGAGACCAGGATCGCGACGACGAAGCCGATCACGGCCAGCGTGTACAGCAGAACACTCATCGACGGGTCTCCAGCATCCGAGTGGCTTCCTCGCGCGCCCAGGCATCGGCGGCGAGCACATCCTCGATGGTGAGGCTGCCTTCCGAGCGTACGCCGTGGTGGGCTGCCATCACCTCAGCAATCGTGTCGACGATGCCGGTGAACGGGATCCGGCCCTCGTGGAAGGCGTCCACGCAGACCTCGTTCGCGGCGTTGTAGACGGCGGGGTGGGTGCCGCCGCGGGTGCCGGCCTCGCGGGCCAGCCGCACCGCAGGGAAGGCTTCGTCGTCGAGCGGCTCGAAGCGCCAGTCGGCGGCCTTGGTCCAGTCGATCGGGGTCTCGGCGTCCGGCACCCGATCGGGCCAGGCCATCCCCATCGAGATCGGCACCAGCATCGTCGGCAGCCCGAGCTGGGCGACCACGGCGCCGTCGGTGAACTCGACCATGGAGTGGATGTACTGCTGTGGGTGGACGACGACGTCGATCCGGTCGAAGGGTACGTCGAAGAGCAGGTGGGCCTCGATGACCTCGAGCCCCTTGTTGACCAGCGTGGCGGAGTTGGTCGTGATCACCCGGCCCATGGCGAAGTTGGGGTGCCGGAGGGCCTCTGCCGGGGTGACCTCGGCCAGCTCGGCGCGGGAACGGCCACGGAACGGGCCGCCGGACGCGGTCAGCACCAGCTTGCGCACCTCCTCGGCACGCCCGGCACGCAACGACTGGGCGATCGCGGAGTGCTCGGAGTCGACCGGGACGATCTGCCCCTCGCGCGCGACCCGCTTGACCAGCGGTCCGCCGATGATCAGCGACTCCTTGTTGGCCAGGGCGAGCGTGTTGCCGGCCTCCAGCGCGGCCAGCGTCGGACGGAGCCCGACGGCGCCGGTGATGCCGTTGAGCACCACGTCGGCCGGCTGGGCGGCAGCCTCGACCGAGGCCTCCTCCCCCAGCCCGGAGAGCTTGGGCGCGAACTCGGCCACCTGGGCCTCGAACAGCTCCTTGTTCGACCCGCCCGCGGTCAGTGCCACGACCCGGAACCGATCCGGGTTGGCGCGCACCAGGTCGAGCGCCTGGGTGCCGATGGACCCGGTCGAGCCAAGGATCACCACGTCGCGTGGTCGCTGATCGTTCACCCGCCCATCCTCCCAGGAGAGACTGAGAAGGCGCCAAGCGGCGGGTCTCGTCAGGAGACCTTTCCAGCCAGCCCCTGGAAGACGTCGACCAGGACACGGTCGAGGTTGGCCACGTCCGCGGGTTCGCTCAGGTTGCGCAGCGCTCCCCCAGTCTCCCCGGTCAGCCTGCCAAGCACGTCGATGGGTGCCTGATCGCCGATTCCGACCGCGATGACCGGGATCGCGCCTTCACCGCCGATCTCGTCCATCAGCGCGTCGAGGCTCTGTGGCGGGTTCTGGCCGCCGTCGGAGAGGAGCACGATCACCGTACGGTCCGAGACCTCGGTCTCGGAAGCGTTGATCGAGGCGCTTGCGTCGCGGATCGCGTCGTATAACGGCGTCTCGCCGAAGGCAGCCAGCGCACAGATCTCCCGCTCGAGCCGCGCACGGGTCGTGCCGCTCAGCGGCTCGATCTCGGTGGCGGTGTCCTTGCCGGCGGGCGGGAACCAGTCCAGGCCCACCGAGTCGCGGCCGTCCTTGAGCTCCCCGATGGCGTTGAGCGCCGCACTCTTCGCGACCTGGAGATACGTCGGGTTGTCGGTCGTCTCGTCGGTGCAGGCGTCGGTGAACCCGTCGAGACGGACCCGGCGGTCCTGACCGCTGATCTGCTCCATCGAGCCCGAGGTGTCGACGGAGAGCAGGACGCGTACGGGAAGGCGTACGTTCTGCCACTGGTGCCGCCACTTGTTGACCCGCTTCGGTTCCGGCCATGGGGCAACGGTCTTGACGTCGGCGGCGCCGACCACGTCCTCGAGCTCATCGGTGACCTTCTCCGGCTCACCGGCGGCACGGAAGCCCCAGGCTCGGAACTCCTGCTGCGCCTGCTTCGTCCTCAGATACTCGACGAAGGCCTCCGACACCGTCCGCTTGGCCTCGTCGGAGTCGAGCGAGGCCATCGGGACCGCGGGGTGGTCGAACGCGTAGATCGTGTCGTCCGGGCTCACCGCGACCATCCGGCGGTCCTCGTCGACCGTGTCGCGACAGGAGAAGTCGTCGGAGCCGAGCGGGTCCTGGCAGTTGTAGAGGTAGGCGGTCTGCTCCTGGGCCACCACGGCATCCATCTGAGCGAGCAGGTCCGGGTTCTGGTAGACGCGGTTCATCAGCCGGGTGATGTCCTCGCCGGCCAGCTCATCGGGCACCGAGGCGATCGCGTCGCGCAGCAGCCCGACCGCGTCCTCCTCGTCGTGGTCGGCGACCAGCGCCTCGTTGAGGGCGACCGAGGTCGCCATCCCCGAGGTCGAGCCGATCGGGTCGTCGATCGCGATCGACAGGTCGCCACCGGCGGCCTTGGTGAGGAGCTCGTCCCAGTCGGGCGAGCCCGAGAGCTTCTCCCGCTTCCCCGCAGGCATCAGGATCGTCAGGACGGAGGAGGCGACCGAGGTCCACTCGCCGTCGTTCTGGGCCAGCTCGTCGGCGCCGTTCTCACCGAGCTCGCCTGCGGCCAGGAGCTCCGGCCAGACCGACTCGGTCGGCAGCCAGAGGTCCGGCTTGCGCGCCTCGACGACGTCGCAGTCCTCCGGGTCGTCGACCGGGCACTCCAGCCGGTCGTCGGGTGGCGCAACCCACCCGTCGGCGATCGCCTCGGCCGCTTCGCCCGAGTTGACGCCGATCACGTCGA
Organism: Nocardioides sp. NPDC051685; assembly: GCF_044453405.1. Taxonomy (NCBI): domain Bacteria; kingdom Bacillati; phylum Actinomycetota; class Actinomycetes; order Propionibacteriales; family Nocardioidaceae; genus Nocardioides; species Nocardioides sp. NPDC051685. The sequence goes on from NZ_JBITCR010000007.1 coordinate 261,319, forward strand.
TGTCGGCACAGGCGCCGTCCTCGTCCTGGTACTGATCCTCGAAGTCAGCGGCGAGGTCCTTGATGAGGCCATCCTTCTCCGTGCTGGCCACGACTCTCAGCGTCGTCGCCTCACCTTCACACGACGCCGCCCCGAGTCCGCCGCCGAAGTCGCCGTTCCACAGGATCGGCAGCAGAACGGCGACCAACGCGACGATCGCTGTGACCGCCGCCGGAACCAGCCAGCCGGTGCTCCGCCACCAGGAGGCCTCGCCCACCAACGTACGCGCCTTCTCCTGGGTCAACGGCAGGTAGCGAGGCCCCAGGCTGTCCTTTCCGTCGAGCAGCCCGGCAACCCTCCTGTTTCCCTCCTGGACCAGCGGCGCGCCGACCATCTCCTCCCCGGTCGCAGACGTGGCCTCGAGGTCGACCACTCGGTCGCGCTCATCGACATGATGAGCGCGACCGCCCATCCTTCTGTTGCCGTTCTGGTGCCACGCCTCAGCGACCAGGAGCGCGTTCTCGGAGTGTCTGCGGACCAGCGGGGCGAGCTTCACCTTGCGCGGAAGCTTGGCTTCGGGCACCAGCGTGAGCAGGACGTAGCTGTCCGAGACCGAGGTCACCGCGACCCTGCGGGACTCTTCGGGAAACTTCCAGGTGACCTCGAGGAACAGCCCGCCCGAGACCGGCTCTCCTCCACTCGCCGCCAGCACGACGGTCTTCGAGGTCATCAGATGTCGCTTCGTCACCGGGAACGCGTAACCGGGCTCGGGCGCGCCGGGCTGACCCTTCACCACTGCTGTCATCTTGATGGCAGGCGAGGCGTCCGGGATCAGGTCTTCGATCCGTCGACGCCATGCCAGCACTGCGTACAGGACCACCGACAGGACGACGCAACCTGCGCCGATGGCGATCGTGAGCGGCTCGGCCCGTCCCAGCAGCGCGGCCTGGACGAACGCGGATACGCCGATGCCGACGCCACCGATGAGCGATGTCCGCGCCCAGGGCCTGACGCCCATCAGGTCCCGCAACTGGTCCATCTGACTCTCCTTGCAGGCATCGATTCGACCGGCCGGGAGTCTAGTGAAGGTTATTCGACTCGGAGGACGAATAAACCGCGTGCCGTCAAGTTGGGCCCGTTCGGGCGACCACGAAACGCCCTGGAAATAGCAACAGCCCCGGACTCCCCCACGGGTCCAGGGCTGTGCATGAAACGTTTTGCAACGTCTGGCCACAATTAAGCCACAAAGAGGCACGCGAAAGCAAACCCTGAAACCTGTGTCCCAGTTAAATCCGCGTCAGATCAGCGGTTCGAGGATGACACCGAGCCGAGGAGCGACGTGGCGGACCCACGACTGGGTCAGGTGCGAGTCGTCGTAGTAGGTGACCTTCTCCCCCACGACCAGCGGGCAGCGGTCGTCGGCGCACACGAAACGCTGGGTGTCGACGTACGCCGCCCGAGTGCCCTTCAGGGCCGCCTGGGTGAGCTCGTTGCTGCTGGTCTCGCGCGAGTCCGGGTCGCTGAGGCAGGAACGCTGGTCGGCCTCCGCGGCGCTGAGGCAGTCGGCGGGATTGTGGTCGACCTTGGGCACGTCGCCGAGGACGATCACCCTGCGGGAGATCTCCCGATAGACCTTCACCGTGCTGCGCACCGCTCGCGACCACTGCTCGTCACGGCTCATCCCGTCATACGTCTTGGGCATGAAGAGCTGGCCCCGGGCCGTGGACACGATCGCGTCGGGGTCCAGGCTCTCGAGACGGTCCGCGGACCAGTCGCGGAAGTCGTCGCACTCGGCCTGGGTCATCCTCTTGCCGCGGTGCTGGACCGGGTAGGGCGCACAGCCGACCTTCACGACCGGCACGACCCGGAAGCCGTTCTCCTTGCCGAGTTCGTCGAAGGCGGTCAGCCACATCCCGGCATGGGAGTCGCCGACGACGGCGACGGTCTTCTTTGCATCGGTGTCACCGAGGGTGCAGTCGGCGGCGCGGGTGTCCCCGTAGTTGGCGTAGCAGTCGCCGTAGGACTTCTGCCACCGGTCATCGGTGACGTCCTGGCCGATCACGGCCGGTGGGATCGGGCCGCCGCGGTCGGCGATCTCGAGGGCGGCGCGGAGCTCGCGCTGCACCTGCGGCGGGCCGCCGGTCTCCGCGGCGCCCTCTGTGGGCCCAGTGGGGACCTCGTTGGCCGCGAACCACGCCTGCGCCTCGGCGGCCCGCTCCCTCTCCGCGTACGCCGCATAGCCGGTCGTCAGCCAGCCGCTGCCGACCGCGAGCACGAGCGCGGCCGGCCACAGGGCCAGCGAGCGCAGCCCGTGGGAGAGCACGGGCACCTGCTTGCGCTGGAAGGGGAGCTCGATGAAGCGGTGGCTCAGCGCGGAGAGCACGAACGCGGCCAGGACTGCGACCGTCATCTCGAGGGCCGCGTTGCCGAGGTGGAGAAGCTCGGGGCCGAGCACGACCAGCGGCCAGTGCCACAGGTAGAGCGAGTAGGAGATGTCGCCGACATAGCGCAGCGGGCGGAGCGCGAGCAGCTTCGCGGTCGGCGCGTCGGCGGCGGAGGCGAGCAGCGCGACGGTGCCGAGGGTGGGCACCAGTGCCTGCCACCCGGGGAACGGGGTGGCTTCGCTGAACACGACGGTGGAGACGACGATCGCGGCCGCTCCGCCGAGGCCGGCCACGATGCTGGCCGCCCCCTTGAGCCGGCCGCCCCAGCAGGCCAGCAGCGCACCGGCGGAGAGCTCGTAGGCACGGGCGGGGGTGGAGAAGTAGGCGGCGGTGGGGTTCTCACCGGTGGCGTGGACCGACCACGCCAGGCTCGCGACGGCGATCACCGCGGCGACGATCGTGAAGCCCTTCCGGCCGAGCCTGGGGATGAGCAGGAGCGCCAGCACCGGCCAGACCAGGTAGAACTGCTCCTCGACCGAGAGCGACCAGTAGTGCTGGAAGGGCGAGGGCTCGCTGGGCTGGAAGTACTGCACGCCTTCAGCGGCGAAGTGCACGTTGGCCAGGAAGAACGCCGCCCAGGTGCCGTCTCGGGCCGCGTCGGTGAGCCGGGTGGCGGGCAGCTGCCAGGCGGCGTACGCCAGGACGACCAGGATCACCAGCGTGGCCGCCGGCAGGATGCGCCGGGCACGGCGGGCATAGAACTGCGGGATGCTGACGGTGCCGGACTCACCGGCCTCGCGCAGCAGCAGCGTGGTGATCAGGAAGCCGGAGAGCACGAAGAAGACGTCGACTCCGACGAAGCCGCCCTCGGTGTGCGGGATCCCGGCATGGGCAGCGACGACCAGGCCTACGGCGACGGCCCGGAGACCTTGGACATCTGTCCGCCATTGCTTGGCTGACATGTGGGGTGCACCTCGTGTGGGGGGATCGACTTCCATTGCTGGGTCCGTGCCGCGGAGGTACGCGAAACGGTCCTCGATGCTTTCACGGACGCCTCCGGCCCGCACATCGAGGGTCGCACGCTCACATGTTTGTCTAGCGGATTACTCGCCGATGAAGGACATCACGTGCTTGATCCGGGTGTAGTCCTCGAACCCATAGACCGAGAGATCCTTGCCGTAGCCGGAGTGCTTGAAGCCGCCGTGGGGCATCTCGGAGATATAGGGGATATGGGTGTTGATCCACACCACGCCGAAGTCGAGGCGCTTGCTGACCCGCAGCGCGGTGGCGTGGTCCTTGGTCCACACGCTCGAGCCGAGGCCGTAGTCGACGTCGTTGGCGCACCGGAGCGCCTCGGCCTCGTCGGCGAACCGCTGCACGGTGATCACCGGACCGAAGATCTCGTGCTGGATCTGCTCGTCATCCTGACGCAGACCGGCCAGGACCGTGGGCTGGTAGAAGTAGCCGTTCTCGCCACCCTCCACCCGCGCCGGCGCTCCCCCGGCCGCGATCGTGGCGTGGTCCGGGAGCCGGTCGACCATGCCCTTGACGCGGGCGAGCTGGCCGGGGTTGTTGAGCGCGCCGACGTCCGTGTTGTCGCCGGGGAGCCCCACGGTGGTGTTGCGGGCCGCCTCGGCGAGGGCGGCGACGAACTCGTCATGGATGCCCTGCTGCACCAGCACGCGGGTCGCCGCGGTGCAGTCCTGGCCGGCGTTGAAGTAGCCCGCCGCGGCGATGCCCGCGACCGCCTTGTCGATGTCGGCGTCGTCGAAGACGATCACCGGTGCCTTGCCGCCGAGCTCGAGATGGACCCGCTTGACGTCCTGTGCGGCACTCGCCGCGACCTCCATGCCGGCGCGCACCGAGCCGGTGATGGCGACCATCTGCGGCGTCCTGTGGCGGATCAGCGTGCGGCCGGTGTCGCGGTCGCCGGTGACGAGGTTGAGCACCCCGGGCGGCAGGAACTCCTGGGCCAGCTCGGCCAGGAGCGCTGAGCTGGCCGGGGTGGTGTCGGAGGGCTTGAGCACGACCGTGTTGCCGGCGGCGAGGGCCGGGGCGATCTTCCACGACATCATCGCGAGGGGGTAGTTCCAGGGCGTGACCTGCCCGATCACGCCGATCGGCTCGCGGCGGATCCAGGAGGTGTGGTCCGTCATGTATTCGCCCGCACTCTTTCCCTCCAAGGTCCGCGCGGCGCCCGCGAAGAACCGGAAGTGGTCGATCGTCGGGGGCAGTTCCTCCTCCAGCGTCAGCTGGAACGGCTTGCCGGTGTCCTTGACCTCCACGGCGGTCAGTTCCTCGGCCCGGGCCTCCATCGCGTCGGCGATCCGGAGCAGGGCCAGGCTGCGCTCCTGGGGCGTGGTCTCGCCCCAGGTCTCGAAGGCCGCTGCTGCGGCGGCGTACGCCTTGTCGACGTCGGCGTCTGTCGACATCGGGGCCTGCGCGTAGACCTCGCCGGTGGCGGGGTCGACGACGTCGTACGTCGCGGCGTCGGCTGCCTCGCACAGCTCGCCCGCGATCACGTTCCTGAAGGTCTGGTCGGCCATGCGGTAGAGACTAACTCCTTCCTGTAACAGCGATGTCACAACTGAATCCGCAGTGATATTCGCCCTTTGAAACGGATTCGCTTGCGAAAGCAAGATGCGGTAGGTGACCATGGAGTCATGACCGGCAACCACGAGCAGCTGCAGCGCGACGCCAAGGACCACCTCTGGATGCACTTCACGCGGCATTCGAGCTACGCCGAGGCCGACGTGCCGATCATCGCCAGGGGCGAGGGCGCCTACATCTACGACATCGAGGGCAACCGCTACCTCGACGGTCTCGCCGGACTCTTCGTCACCCAGGTCGGCCACGGGCGTGCCGAGCTCGCCGAGGCCGGCGCTGCGCAGGCCAAGCAGCTGGCCTTCCACCCGCTGTGGTCCTACGCCCACGAGCCGGCGATCGAGCTCGCCGCCCGGCTGGCCTCGCTCGCTCCCGGCGATCTGAACCGCGTCTTCTTCACCAACTCCGGCTCCGAGGCCGTCGAGACCGCGTGGAAGCTCGCCAAGAACTACTTCAAGCTGCGCGGGAAGCCGGGCAAGCACAAGGTGATCGGGCGCAACATCGCCTACCACGGCACCACCCACGGCGCGCTGTCGATCACCGGTCTGGCCGACATCAAGGCACCGTTCGAGCCGCTGGTGCCCTCGACCTTCCGGGTGCCGAACACCAACATCTACCGGGCCTCTGAGATCACCGGCGGGCTGATGGACGGCAGCGACCCGGAGGCGTTCGGCCGCTGGTGCGCCGACCAGATCGACGTCACCATCCGCGCCGAGGGCCCCGACACCGTCGCCGCGGTCTTCCTCGAGCCGGTGCAGAATTCGGGCGGCTGCTTCCCGCCTCCCCCGGGCTACTTCCAGCGGGTGCGGGAGATCTGCGACGAGCACGACGTGCTGCTCGTCTCCGACGAGGTCATCTGCGCCTACGGGCGGCTCGGCACGATGTTCGGCTGCGAGCGGTTCGGCTACGTGCCCGACATCATCACCTCGGCCAAGGGGCTGACCTCGGGATACGCGCCGCTGGGCGCCACGATCATCTCCGACCGGCTGATGGCGCCCTTCCTCGAGGGCGAGGAGACCTTCTACCACGGCTACACCTTCGGCGGTCACCCCGTCTCCACCGCGGTGGCGCTGGCCAACCTCGACCTCTTCGAAGCCGAGGACCTGCTCGGCAACGTACGTCGCAACGAGGCCGCCTTCCGCGCCACGCTCGAGAAGCTGAAGGATCTGCCGATCGTCGGTGACGTGCGCGGCACCGGCTACTTCTACGGCATCGAGCTGGTCAAGGACCGCGGGACTCGCGAGACGTTCACGGCGGAGGAGTGCGAGCGGATCCTGTACGGGTACGTCTCCAAGGCGCTGTGGTCCGAAGGTCTCTACTGCCGTGCGGACGACCGCGGAGACCCCGTCATCCAGCTCTCCCCGCCGCTCACCGTCGGTCAGGCCGAGTTCGACGAGATGGAGCAGATCCTGCGCCGGGTGCTGGAGAAGGCCTCGACGATGCTCTGAGGACGTCTCAGAGCTGACTCAGTTGTCCTGGATGGGGGGCCACGGCGACTGCTCCTCGAGGGCATAGGCCAGCTCGAGGAGGGTCCGCTCGTCGCCGTACGCCGCCGAGAGCTGGACCCCGATCGGCAGCCCGTCCTCGCTGAGCGCCATCGGCAGCGAGATCGCCGGCGCCCCGGTGATGTTCTGCAGCGGCGTGAACGCGACGTGCCGCCGGAGCCGGTCGACGAGCTCCTCGAACGGCACGTTCGGGGAGAGGTGGCCCAGCGGCGGGGTGACCCCGGCGACGACCGGGCACAGGACCACGTCGTGATGGTCGAAGACCGCAGCGTACGCCGCCGCGGCCCGCCGCAGGCGGAGCAGTGCCGCCGGCGTCTGTCGCCAGCCACCGGCGGTGAAGGCACGGCGCAGGCCGTCGGTGAGCCCGTCGAGGCGAGCGGTGTCGAGGGTCCGGTCGATGGTCAGGCGGCCCAGGTTGCCGGCGAGGAAGGCGAGCAGGCCCCAGTAGCTGAGGAAGTCGTCGCCGAAGCGCGCGTCGACGGGGATCGGGACCGGCTCGACGCTGTGGCCCTGCTCCTCGAGCAGGGTGGCGGTCCGTTCCACGGCCGCCTTGGTCGGCGTGTCCACGACGGCGTCGGTCACCGACTCCATGATCATCGCGACCCGGAGCCGGCGCCGCGCTGGACCCTCGACCAGCCCGAGAGGCGGAAGAGCAGGGTTTCGCCAGTGCCGCTCGAGCGCGGCATGGAAGGTCGCGGTGTCTCGTACGGTGCGCGTCAGCACGCCTTCGCTGACCATGTTGATCGGCAGCGTGCGGGCAGTCTCACCGTCGATGTGCCGCCCGCGACTGGGTTTGAGGCCGACCAGGCCGGCGGCCGCGGCCGGGATCCGGATGGAGCCGCCGCCGTCGTTGGCGTGCGCGACCGGAACGGCCCCGGCGGCGACCAGGGCCGCCGCCCCGCCGGAGGACGCACCGACCGAGTGTCGGGTGTTCCAGGGGTTGGGCGTCGGCGGCCCGCTGCGGAACTCCGTCGTCGCGTTGAGCCCGAACTCCGGCATCCGGCTCTTGCCCAGCACCGTCATCCCGGTGCTGAGGAACTGGGTCGTGTAGCGCCCGTCGCGGGTGGCCGGGCGCGCCCGAAACGCCTCCGAGCCATGGTTGGTCGGCATCCCGAGCAGGTCGGTGTTGTCCTTGAGCAGGGTGGGCACGCCGTGCAGCAACCCCGTGTCGGTGTCCGCGCGACGGGGCGCGTCGTAGGCCTCGTACGCCATCGCGTGCAGCTCCGGGGCCACATGTCGCAGCCGGGCGACCGCCGCTGCCTCGACCTCCGCCGAACTCAGCTCGCCGGTCCGGACGAGGCGGGCGAGCTCGACGGCGTCGTGGTCGGCGAGGGCGTCGTCGGTGAAGGCGTGTACGCGGGCCGGTGCGGTCATGCCGGACAGCGTGCTGGATCCGCTCCGAAAAGTCTAGAAGATCTTCCACACTTTATGCTGGCTCCCATGAAACGACGGCACGGCGACAGCGCCAGGCAGCGACGCGACGCGCTCGTCCGCGCCACGATCGAGGTGGCCGCGGAGAAGGGCATGGCCGGGGTCACCCACCGCGCGGTGACCGAGCGCGCCGGGCTGCCGCTGGCGACCGTCGGCTACTTCTTCGACTCGATCACCGACCTGGCGGCCGAGGCGCTGCGTACGGGCGTGGCCGAGGACGTCGCCCGGCTGCGTACGCTCGCCGACGAGCTCGCCGAGACCTCGCCCGGCACCGACGCCATGGCCGAGGCGTTCGTGACGGCGCTGACGTCGCCGCCGACCGACGCGCTCGCGTTCCTGGAGGGGCTGCTCCACGCCGCCCGCGACCCGGACTTCCGGCCGGTGGTTGCCGAGGTGCTCACCGCGGGGCGCGCCGTCGCGGACCGCGCGGCGACCGTCGCCGGAGCGACCCGGACCGACCCCGGCTCCGTGCTCGCCCTCGTGCACGGCTATCTGTTGCACGCCCTCGCGGCCCCCGGCCTGGTCGATCCCGACGGTCTGCTGCGCGGGCTGCGTGCCCTCGTGATCGGCACCCTGGTCGAGAGCGGGGAGATCGAGGTCGCCCTCCGGCTCGCCGACCGCGGGTCAGCCGACGACGCGTACCTCGCTCCCTAGGACCGCGCCGTCCTGCAGGGTCAGATGGTCGCCGGACCAGAACCGACCCGGGTCGTAGTAGTTGGTGGGCCGCTCGTCGCCGAGCAGGCCCATCTCCTGGTAGGTCGCAGCGACGACCTCGGCGCAGAAGACCTGCTCGAGCCCGGCCTTCGACCGGATCCTCCCCCGCGCCCAGCGTCCGGCCAGCGCGACCGTCGAGGGGAACGGGGTGCCGTCGAGGCGGGCGATCGTACGGAGCAGGGCGTCCTCGCGCGTGCGGTCGATGTCGGCGGTGAGCTGACGAAGCCACACCTGCTGCTCGTAGCGGCCGGCCCACTGCTCGACCGCGGCCCGTAGGTCGTGCAGCTGTACGCCACGCTGGTGGGTGCCGGTGTAGAGATCGAGCAGCCCCTTGCCGAGCTCTGCGTGCCACATCAGCGGCGGCAGGTCGTCGAGCACGACCGCCATCCCGACATGGTTGACCGGGGCGTTGCTGAGCACCCGGATCGCCCGGTCGGCGACCGAACGGCCGCGGAAGAGCCACAGATCACCGGTGCGGGTCTGGTCCACGGCGTCTTCGAGGGAGATAGTGGTGTCGTCAGACATCTCGAGCAGGGGGTCCTCAATGGGTTGGAGCAGTGCACGCGTGTGGAAGATCGTCGGCCTCGCCGGCCTGGCCGGGGTCACCGCGACAGGTGTCATCATCGCGCGCAACCACCGCCAGCGTACGCAGCGCACGCCGGAGGAGATCCACGCGAAGCTCCGCGAGCGGGTCGCGGAGGCGTACGAGCATCCGGCGGCTTAGGGCTTCTTGGTCTCCCTCTTGGACCCTGTCGCTGACTGTTTCTAGTGGTTGGGGTGGGCCGCCGACCCTGTTGTGAGGGTGTTATCGATCTGGACCGGCGTCAAGGACGCCCTTCGGGCGCCGGCTTCGCCGGCCGCTTCGCGGTCCTGGACTCCGGACCAGATCGATAAAAGATTTCGCTGGCTATCGGGGCGGCGGCCCGGGTGTGGCGCGGAGAAATTCGTACGCGACACGTTGAGGTCGAGGGGGTGGAGGGTGGCCCTTCGGGCCACTTACCATCCACAAGAACGAGGCCGTTCGCTCACCGCTAATAAGGAATTTGACCAGGGAAAATAGATAGTCATGAGCGCGTTCGAAGCGTAAAATCAGACCCATCACAGCACACCTCTGAGAGGGAACGCGATGAGTCTCGGCCGCGAGATCGACCACTGGGGAACCAACCCCGGCGATGCGATCGACGCTGCCTTGACCGCCATCGAATCCGCCCTCCACGAGCTCCTCGCCAGCGACCCCGCCTACTGGCGCACCGGGCAGAAGAAGGACCTGCTCGAACGGCTGGAGAAGCTCCAAGCCCAGCAGGCCGCGTTGAAGCTGCGGGTGCTCGCCACGGCCGGCGACATCGCTGAGGAGACCGGCGCGAAAGACGCCTCCGGGTGGATGCGGACCGAGCTCCTGGTCGACAAGGGCGTGGCTCGCTCGCAGGTGAAGCTCGCGGCAGCGGTGACCAAGTACGACCTCGTCGCCGCCGGCCTCGCTGAGGGTGTGGTGTCCCAGGACAAGGCCCGGGTGATCACCCAGGCCCTCGACCAGATCGAGAACGACCCCGCCGCCAGCGGCGAGGACCTGATCCTGGCCGAGAAGCTGCTCGTGGACTACGCGACCCGGTTGACGGCGAACGAGCTGAAGATCGTCGGACGCCGGATCCTCGCCGAGATCGACCCGGAACGATTCGAAGCCGTCGAAGCCAAGGCTTTGCAGCGGGAGGAGGAGCACGCCCAGCGGCGTACCTTCTTCTCCTCCCGCGACAACGGTGACGGCACCATCGACATCCACGCCCGCGTCTCCCGTGCGGTCGGGATGCGGCTGCGGACCCTGCTGGACTCCCTGGCCCAGCCCCGGAAGCTCTCCGCCGAGGACAAGGGCCGCAGAGCCCCCTATGACCGGTTGCTGGGTCAGGCGTTCGCTCGCGTGGTCGAGACCTACGACGTCGACCAGCTCCCCAGGCACGGTGGCCACGGCACCACGGTGTTCATCACCATGAGCGTCGAGGACCTCCGCAACGACCTCGGCACCGCCGCGCTCGGCTTCGATGGGGAGCAGATCACCGCCGCTGAGGCTCGCCGGATGACGTGCAACGCGGATCTGGTGCCGGTGGTGTTGGGCACCGACTCCGAGATCCTCGACTTCGGCCGCACCGCCCGGCTGGCGCACCCGATCCAACACCGCGCCCTCCGGTTACGCGACAAGTGCTGCCAGGCCGAAGACTGCGACGCACCCGCAGCGTGGTGGCTGTCGCGATTTGAAAATCGCCGAGTCGGGTCCGTGATGGTTGGCGTGTGCTGCGAAATACTTCGGTATGGCTCGCACTTATCGTCCGG